>NZ_RBWY01000013.1 GCF_003634275.1 Orbus hercynius | reverse complement strand
GTCAATTGGCTCCCCGTTTTTTGATAGCTGTATTGAAGCCACATCATTTAATAACGGTGAAGTCGCCCAGACCGGGATCTCGCCTTCCACATGCCTTTTATACACCACATTAACCAATATTTTATTTAATGAGGTCAGGCCTTCATTCTTGCTTTTGATGCTATCCACCACCACCCGGCCAAAACAAAATAGCTGCGACTGATTCCAATAATAACGGTAGCCTTTACCTACATCAGTGATATCGTAATGGTAAAAACCAGTTGACTTGCCATCCTCACCAATCACTGGCTGCTCCGTTAATAAGCCTAACTGGGCAAAGATGGATAAACGTTGATTTAGCTTTTTATTCGCGGCAACCGGATAGGTTTCCCCCCATTTATCGGGCGCTTCAATCACATCTTTAGAAGTATAAGGGTAGCTTACTTCCCCCACTGTAAAGCAGATACCGACTTTGCCGGTTGGATTAAGTTTATCCAGCCCAGTTTGCAACATGGTTTTAATTTTGCCATCTTCACAGCCGGTCAATAACAAGATTGCCAGCAGCCAGATACGATGATTAAGTTTAAACATGCTTAGTCTCGATTAGCGATAACCCTTAATTACCATAAGTATTTGGGACAATAAACGGCCAAGGCTTTAATGAGTTATCCTTCTGCCGAAAAAAGAACTGCACAAAATAGCCCTCTTGCCAGTCAATCGGTTCACCACTTTTTAATGACAATGGATAACCTGCATCTCTTAATAACGGTGAAGTTGCCCAGACGGGGATCTCGCCTTCCACATGCCGTTTATACACCACATTAACCAATATTTTATTTAATGAGGTTAGGCCTTCATCCTTGCTTTTGATGCTATCCACCACCACCCTGCCAAAACAAAATAGTTGCTGCTTACCTGTATAATAGCGATAAGCTTTACCTAACTCTGTAATATCATAATGATAAAAACCGCTTGGCTTGCCATCCTCACCGATCACTGGCTGCTCCGTTAATAAGCCCAGTTGGGCAAAGGTAGACAGCCGCTTATTTAAAGTATCATTACCATCAATAAATCGATTATAGCCAAACTCATCTAATTCGCCAGTCACCGC
>NZ_RBWY01000012.1 GCF_003634275.1 Orbus hercynius | reverse complement strand
CATGAATTTCCTAAGCAATATAGTAATGGTATCATTTACAACAATGCCTTCTGTTATGGCCTCATCCAGCTTGAGAAGGTGACTAACGTGGAAGAGAGAAAGGTCGGTGAGGGCATGGGGAATGCCAATATCCGACGCACTGAAGTGTATGTTGGCTATAATTACCATGTGCTGGATATTCCAGCCTGGGCGACTAATGCACAAGATAAGCTCAATGCATTATATCCGCAGATGGACGTGCGATTAAGTGATAGAAGCTACCCCGATACCAAGACCTTTTATAAAGGCAAAGACGGCAATTTATATCAAGACTCGCTATCTTATTGGGTGATTAAGCCTGCAGGCAAGTTACTTGAGAGTGAATAAGTATATGATAAAACTCATCCAAATCCTATCGATTACTGTGCTAACCAGCTTGTTGGTTGGGTGTTATGATAAAGGCGAGCTGAAAAATATCATTCAGCAAGGGTATGATAACGCGCGGGTCAATACCCAAGCTAAGGGCGATTTCTGTTATTATTTGGGCAGTGTCAAATTCCCTTATACCGACGAACCGGTATTGGCGGATGATATTCAATGGGTGGTCTGGAATAAAGGTAAGTTGTCGAGAAGCTTACCGCTGTTTGCCGATATTGGCTTACTGACTCGCGAGCCGGTTGCCGGTCAGCCCGGCATATACCATTACGATCTGACCGAATTAGGCCGCGAATATCAACATCTGTTCCCCGAACAATCTGGTAGCGGTCGTATCATTTACAACAATGCTTTCTGTTATGGTCTCATCCAACTTGATAAGGTGACTAACGTGGAAGAAAAAGAAGTAGGAGGGGGAATCGGTAATGCTAATGCTAAACAGACTAAAGTCTATGTCAGTTATAATTATCATGTGCTCGATATTCCAGCCTGGGCGACTAATGCACAAGATAAGCTCAATGCATTATATACCCAATTGAAGGTGCGATTAAGCGATCGAAGTTACCCCGATACCAAGACCTTTTATAAAGGTAAAGACGGCAATTTATATCAAAACTCACTGTCTTATTTTTTACTGCAGCCATAAATCATATGAAGACGATAACGTTAACAAAATTATTTACTTTAGGCCTGCTGGCCAGCCTGTTGATGGGGTGTTACGATAAAGGCGAGCTAAAAAATATTATTCAGCAAGGGTATGATAACGCGCGGGCCAATACCCAAGCTAAGGGCGATTTTTGTTATTATTTGGGCAGTGTCAAATT
>NZ_RBWY01000011.1 GCF_003634275.1 Orbus hercynius | reverse complement strand
CCCCACGTTTTATCCATATCAGCCCAACGCATACCGCCAACCGAATCAACGACGACCCGACCAAAACAAAAAAACTGGTCATTTTTAGGATACATCCCCCCATATTGTTTACCTTCATCCGTAAAATCATATTGATAAAACCCCGTAGGTTGACCATTATCATCTAAAGCAGCAGTTTCACTGAGCAGTCCTAAACGGGCAAACATCGCCAGTCGTTGATTTAAATTTTCATTACGTTTTTTTTCTCGATTAAGACCAAAACCAAAATCATCTAACTTACCTTCAACATATTTGCTCGTATAAGGATAATCAATACGCCCTACGGTAAAACAGACTCCCCGGGTGCCTGTAGGATTCGTATTATCAAACCCGTCCTGCAAGGTTTTTTTAATCTCGGCATTTTCACAACCAACCAATAAAAATAGCGTGAAGACCATCATTATTTTTTGCCATTTTGACATGATGTATTCCTTAATATTATGACGCTTGATATTCATGACTGATTACTAGCGGTATCGGATCTTGAATATTACCGTTCTTATAAGAAAGAATCATCAAGTTAAGTGCCAAAGACCAGTATTCCAGGGAAAACAAACGGCTTTAAACCTTCTTTAGTTTTTTTGAAAGATTCAATAGTATGTCGATTATTCCAATCGATTTTCTCGTTATTATTAGATAATCCAAAAATCATATTTAACTCAGGTGATTTAGCCCACTCTGGGATCTCACCTTCAACATGATAATAATATCGAATTGTTGCCATGGTTTTATTTGGCTCCCAGAGTTTATTCCCAATGGAATCGACCACCACTCGGCCAAAACAAAATACCTGACTTGTTCCCCCTAAATAATAGGCTTTATATTTTAAGCCTTCATCTGTAAAGTTATATTGATAAAACCCCGTAGGTTGACCGTTATCATCTAAAGCAGCAGTTTCACTGAGCAGTCCTAAACGGGCAAACATCGCCAGTCGTTGATTTAAATTTTCATTACGTTTTTTTTCTCGATTAAGACCAAAACCAAAATCATCTAACTTACCTTCAACATATTTGCTCGTATAAGGATAATCAATACGCCCTACGGTAAAACAGACTCCTCGAGTGCCTGTCGGATTCGTATTATCAAATCCCGTCTGTAAGGTTTTTTTGAGCTCAGCATTTTCACAACCTACCAATAAAAATAGTGTGAAAATCATCGTTATTTTTTGCCACTTTGACATGATGTATTCCTTAATATTATGACGCTTGATATTCATAACTGATGACTAGCGGTGTCGGGTCTTGTGCTTTATCACGCCAATAAAGAATAATAGTTCATGCTCGCAAACCATTTATGCTAAGTTCCTATAATATGTACTCCTGGAGGTACTATTGGTTTTA
>NZ_RBWY01000010.1 GCF_003634275.1 Orbus hercynius | reverse complement strand
CGCGCGGGCCAATACCCAAGCTAAGGGCGATTTTTGTTATTATTTGGGCAGTGTCAAATTCCCTTATACCGACGAGCCCCGTCATCCCGATGATAATCGATGGGAGGGATGGAATAAAGGTAAGTTGGCTAAAACGTTGCCACTGTTTACTGAAATTGGTTTACTGACTCGCGAGCCAGTTGCCGGTCAGCTGGGGATATACCATTACGATCTGACCGAATTAGGCCACAAATATCAACACCTTTTTCCAGAGCAGTCGGGAATAGGGATTATTTACAACAATGCCTTCTGTTATGGTCTCATCCAGCTTGAGAAGGTGACTGATGTGGAAGAGAGAAAGGTCGGCGAGGGCATGGGTAATGCCAATATCCGACGCACTGAAGTGTATGTCGGCTATAATTACCATGTGCTCGATATTCCTGCTTGGGTAACCCATTCACAAAAGAAATTGGATGCCCTATATCCTCAGTTTAAGGTCTTGCAAGAGGATGTGAGTTACCCTGATACTAAGACCTTTTATAAAGGTAAAGACGGCAATTTATATCAAGACTCATTGTCTTATTGGGTGATTCAACCATCTGGCAAGTTACTCGAGAGTGAATAAGCACATGGTAAAATTGACAAAAATCTTATCCCTTGGCCTGCTAACCAGCCTGTTGATAGGGTGTTACGATAAAGGTGAGCTAAAAAATATCATTCAGCAAGGGTATGATAACGCGCGGGCCAATACCCAAGCTAAGGGTGATTTTTGTTATTATTTGGGCAGTGTCAAATTCCCTTATATTGATGAGCCCCGTCATCCCGATGATAATCGATGGGAGGGATGGAATAAAGGTAAGTTGGCTAAAACATTGCCATTGTTTACTGAAATTGGTTTACTGACTCGCGAGCCCGTTGCCGGTCAGCTGGGGATATACTATTATGATCTGACCGAATTAGGCCACAAATATCAACACCTTTTTCCAGAGCAGTCGGGAATAGGGACTATTTACAACAATGCCTTCTGTTATGGCCTCATCCAGCTTGAGAAGGTGACTAACGTGGAAGAGAGAAAGGTCGGCGAGGGCATGGGGAATGCCAATATCCGACGCACTGAAGTGTATGTCGGCTATAATTACCATGTGCTCGATATTCCAGCCTGGGCGACCAATGCACAAGATAAGCTCAATGCATTATACCCGCAGATGGACGTGCGATTAAGTGATAGAAGCTACCCCGATACCAAGACCTTTTATAAAGGCAAAGACGGCAATTTATATCAAGACTCGCTGTCTTATTGGGTGATTCAGCCAGCAGGTAAGTTACTTGAGAGTGAATAAGCACATGGTCAAATTGACAAAAATCTTATCCCTTGGCCTGCTAACCAGCCTGTTGATGGGGTGTTACGATAAAGGCGAGCTAAAAAATATCATTCAGCAAGGGTATGATAACGCGCGGGCCAATACCCAAGCTAAGGGCGATTTTTGTTATTATTTGGGCAGTGTCAAATTCCCTTATACCGACGAGCCCCGTCATCCCGATGATAGTCGATGGGAGGGGTGGAATAAAGAGGATTTAGAAAAAACCCTGCCACTGTTTGCCGATATTGGCTTACTGACTCGCGAGCCAGTTGCCAGTCAGCCGGGGATCTACCATTACGATCTGACCGAATTAGGCCGTGAGTATCAGCATGAATTTCCTAAGCAATATAGTAATGGTATCATTTACAACAATGCCTTCTGTTATGGCCTCATCCAGCTTGAGAAGGTGACTAACGTGGAAGA
>NZ_RBWY01000009.1 GCF_003634275.1 Orbus hercynius | reverse complement strand
CCCCACGTTTTATCCATATCAGCCCAACGCATACCGCCAACCGAATCAACGACGACCCGACCAAAACAAAAAAACTGGTCATTTTTAGGATACATTCCCCCATATTGTTTCCCTTCATCCGTAAAATCATATTGATAAAAACCCGTAGGCTGACCGTTATCATCTAAAGCAGCAGTTTCACTGAGCAGTCCTAAACGGGCAAACATCGCTAATCGTTTATTCAATATATTATTTCCATCAATAAAACGATTATAACCATACTCATCTAACTTGCCGGTTACTTCCTTGGTAGTATAAGGATAATCAATACGTCCCACAGTAAAACAGACTCCCCTAGTACCTGTCGGATTCGCATTATCAAATCCCGTCTGTAAGGTTTTTTTGAGCTCAGCATTTTCACAGCCAACGAGTAAAAAGAGCGTCAATACCATCACTATTGTGTAACACTTAAACATCGTCTATTCCCTAATATGAAAACGATTCAAGAGTTGCTATTTTCAATATTAAACATAAAACGATATTGTTTTATCCCTAAAATAATAATCATTAAGTTAACTATCGAGTCAAGGAACACCAAAAATCATTATACTTGTTGTAATATAAGGTTTTAAACCCTCTTTAGTTTTTTTGAACATCCATGCGGCATGTCTAGCACTCCAGTTAATTGGTTCATTATCTTTAGATATTCTTCTTATAATATTTAGCTCTGGTGATTCTGCCCATTTGGGAATATAGCCTTCAACATGATAATTATAACCAACTGTCGCCATGGTTTTATTTGGCTCCCAGAGTTTATTCCCAATGGAATCGACTACCACTCGGCCAAAACAAAAAACTTGCCACTCTTGTAGATAATAGGCTTTATATTTTAAGCCTTCATCTGTAAAGTTATATCGATAAAACCCAGTAGGTTGACCGTTATCATCGACAGCAGCGGTTTCACTTAATAGCCCTAAACGGGCATACATCGCTAGTCGTTGATTTAAATTCTCATTACGTTTTTTTTCTCGATTAAGACCAAAACCAAAATCATCTAACTTACCTTCGACATATTTGCTCGTATAAGGATAATCAATTCTTCCTACACCAAAACAGACGCCTTGATTGCCGCTAGGATTACCATTATCAAATCCCGCCTGCAAGGTTTTTTTAATCTCGGCATTTTCACAGCCAAGCAATAAAAATAGTGTGAAGAGCATTATTATTTTTTGCCATTTTGACATGATGTATTCCTTAATATTATGACGCTTGATATTCATAACTGATTACTAGTGGTGTAGGATCTTGTGCTTTATCACGCCAGTAAGGAATAAAAAAGTTAATTTGACAAAAATTTAATGAGAAAATGTTGTCAAATTCCAAAAGCCGATACTCCTGGAGTAACGACCGGTTTTAATCCATCTTTGGTTTTTTTAAACATCCACGAATCTTGTTGATCACTCCAATCTATCTGTTCTCTATTTTTAGATAACTGAGTAATAATATTTAATTCAGGGGATATTGCCCATTCGGGAACATAACCTTCAACATGATAATTATAACCAACTGTCGCCATGGTTTTATTTGGCTCCCAGAGTTTATTCCCAATGGAATCGACCACCACTCGGCCAAAACAAAAAACTTGCCACTCTTGTAGATAATAGGCTTTATATTTTAAGCCTTCATCTGTAAAGTCATATTGATAAAACCCCGTAGGTTGACCGTTATCATCTAAAGCAGCAGTTTCACTGAGCAGTCCTAAACGGGCAAACATCGCCAGTCGTTGATTTAAATCATTATTGATATCAGCAAGTAAGTTGTATCCTCTTTCATTGACCTCTCCCACAACTTCTTTTGTAGTATAAGGGTAAGCAATTTTTCCAACACCAAAGCAAACTCCCCGGGTACCTGTAGGATTAGACTTATCAAATCCCATCTGTAAGGTTTTTTTAAAATCGGCATTTTCACAGCCAACCAATAAAAATAGTGAAAAGAGCATTATTATTTTTTGCCATTTTGACATGATGTATTCCTTAATATTATGATGCTTGATATTCATAACTGATTACTAGCGGTGTCGGATATTGAGCTTTATCACGCCAATAAAGAATAATAGTTCATGCTCGCAAACCATTTATGCTAAGTTCCTATAATATGTACTCCTGGAGGTACTATTGGTTTTA
>NZ_RBWY01000008.1 GCF_003634275.1 Orbus hercynius | reverse complement strand
GCTTGAAGAAAAAAATAAGATGTCTATAATGCGCATCCACTGACGTAACGCAAGACCTTCTGAGAAGGCGGTTATATTGGTGAGACGGTCAAAACGATTTTTAGAATTTGAAAAAAAGATAAAAAAAGTTATTGACAGTCGAAATGGGAAAGCGTAGTATACGCAGCCCTTGAGACAGCAAAATAAACGTGCTGTCAGCTCTTTAAAAATTAAGAACAGACAATCTGTGTGGGCACTGTTAGGACGAAAGATTCAAGTCTACGGACTTAAAAAAATCAAGTCTTAATAAGTGACACTGAAGATTCATTTGAATATGTCAGAGACAGTTATTGAGCATCAAACTTAAAATTGAAGAGTTTGATCATGGCTCAGATTGAACGCTGGCGGCAGGCTTAACACATGCAAGTCGAACGGTAACATGGGTGCTTGCACCTGATGACGAGTGGCGGACGGGTGAGTAATGTATGGGGATCTGCCGAATGGAAGGGGACAACAGTTGGAAACGACTGCTAATACCGTATAATGTCGCAAGACCAAAGAGTGGGACCTTCGGGCCACTTGCCATTTGATGAACCCATATGGGATTAGCTAGTAGGTGTGGTAAAGGCGCACCTAGGCGACGATCTCTAGCTGGTCTGAGAGGATGACCAGCCACACTGGAACTGAGACACGGTCCAGACTCCTACGGGAGGCAGCAGTGGGGAATATTGCACAATGGGGGAAACCCTGATGCAGCCATGCCGCGTGTATGAAGAAGGCCTTCGGGTTGTAAAGTACTTTCGGTGATGAGGAAGGTATTGGGTCTAATAGGCCTAATAATTGACGTTAATTACAGAAGAAGCACCGGCTAACTCCGTGCCAGCAGCCGCGGTAATACGGAGGGTGCGAGCGTTAATCGGAATGACTGGGCGTAAAGGGCATGTAGGTGGATGATTAAGTTAGGTGTGAAAGCCCCGAGCTCAACTTGGGAATTGCACTTAAAACTGGTCGTCTAGAGTATTGTAGAGGAAGGTAGAATTCCACGTGTAGCGGTGAAATGCGTAGAGATGTGGAGGAATACCGGTGGCGAAGGCGGCCTTCTGGACAAATACTGACGCTGAGATGCGAAAGCGTGGGGAGCAAACAGGATTAGATACCCTGGTAGTCCACGCTGTAAACGATGTCGATTTGGAGTTTGGGGGCATGACCCTTGGGCTCCGGAGCTAACGCGTTAAATCGACCGCCTGGGGAGTACGGCCGCAAGGTTAAAACTCAAATGAATTGACGGGGGCCCGCACAAGCGGTGGAGCATGTGGTTTAATTCGATGCAACGCGAAGAACCTTACCTGGTCTTGACATCCATAGAATCTTGCAGAGATGCGAGAGTGCCTTCGGGAGCTATGAGACAGGTGCTGCATGGCTGTCGTCAGCTCGTGTTGTGAAATGTTGGGTTAAGTCCCGCAACGAGCGCAACCCCTATCCTTTGTTGCCAGCACGTAATGGTGGGAACTCAAAGGAGACTGCCGTTGATAAAGCGGAGGAAGGTGGGGATGACGTCAAGTCATCATGGCCCTTACGACCAGGGCTACACACGTGCTACAATGGCGTATACAAAGGGATGCGAAGGTGCGAACTGGAGCGGACCTCACAAAGTACGTCTAAGTCCGGATTGGAGTCTGCAACTCGACTCCATGAAGTCGGAATCGCTAGTAATCGTGAATCAGAATGTCACGGTGAATACGTTCCCGGGCCTTGTACACACCGCCCGTCACACCATGGGAGTGGGTTGCACCAGAAGTAGATAGCTTAACCGCAAGGGGGGCGTTTACCACGGTGTGATTCATGACTGGGGTGAAGTCGTAACAAGGTAACCGTAGGGGAACCTGCGGTTGGATCACCTCCTTACGAAAGCCTGACAGTGTTCACATAGATTGTTTGTTTGAAATAAAAGAAATTGTTTAGTCCCCTTCGTCTAGAGGCCTAGGACATCGCCCTTTCACGGCGGTAACAGGGGTTCGAATCCCCTAGGGGACGCCATTAAATAGGGTAAACAATTTCGAATTAATATATTGATAAGTGTACTTTAAAGTATGCTGATTAATATAGCTCTTTAACAATATGGAACAAGCTGAAAAGAAACGAGTTCTCGTTTTATGGAAGTATTGAAGTGGAGTAATCGACTTTGATATGGAAATGGAATTGAGAAAAAGCGAAATTGAGAAAACCGAGACGACTGTAAGTTGTAAGGTTAAGAAATTAAGCGTACACGGTGGATGCCTAGGCAATCAGAGGCGAAGAAGGACGTGTTAATCTGCGAAAAGCGACGGTAAGCTGGTAAAGAGCGTAATAGCCGTCGATATCCGAATGGGGAAACCCAGTGCAATAATGCACTATCATTAACTGAATAAAATAGGTTAATGAGGCGAACCGGGAGAACTGAAACATCTCAGTACCCCGAGGAAAAGAAATCAACCGAGATTCCCAGAGTAGCGGCGAGCGAAATGGGAGGAGCCCAAAGCGGGTAGCTTAGTGTGTAAATGGAAGCGTCTGGAAAGTCGCACGACAGAGGGTGATAGTCCCGTACATGAATATGCATTAAGTGGAAGCTTGAAGAGTAGGGCGGGACACGTGGTATCCTGTTTGAAGATGGGGGGACCATCCTCCAAGGCTAAATACTCCTGATTGACCGATAGTGAACTAGTACCGTGAGGGAAAGGCGAAAAGAACCCCGGCGAGGGGAGTGAAATAGAACCTGAAACCGTGTACGTACAATCAGTGGGAGCATCTTAATGGTGTGACTGCGTACCTTTTGTATAATGGGTCAGCGACTTATATTCTGTAGCAAGGTTAACCGAATAGGGGAGCCGAAGGGAAACCGAGTCTTAACTGGGCGTTAAGTTGCAGGGTATAGACCCGAAACCCGGTGATCTAGCCATGGGCAGGTTGAAGGTTGGTTAACACTAACTGGAGGACCGAACCGACTAATGTTGAAAAATTAGCGGATGACCTGTGGCTGGGGGTGAAAGGCCAATCAAACCGGGAGATAGCTGGTTCTCCCCGAAAGCTATTTAGGTAGCGCCTCATGTATAACTGTTGGGGGTAGAGCACTGTTTCGGCTAGGGGGCCATCCCGGCTTACCAACCCGATGCAAACTCCGAATACTGACAAGTTGAGCATGGGAGACACACGGCGGGTGCTAACGTTCGTCGTGAAGAGGGAAACAACCCAGACCGCCAGCTAAGGTCCCAAAGTCATAGTTAAGTGGGAAACGAAGTGGGAAGGCTTAGACAGCTAGGATGTTGGCTTAGAAGCAGCCATCATTTAAAGAAAGCGTAATAGCTCACTAGTCGAGTCGGCCTGCGCGGAAGATGTAACGGGGCTAAAACTATGCACCGAAGCTGCGGCAGTGTGTGAATAACATATTGGGTAGGGGAGCGTTCTGTAAGCCTGCGAAGGTGAACTGTGAGGTTTGCTGGAGGTATCAGAAGTGCGAATGCTGACATAAGTAACGATAATGCGGGTGAAAAGCCCGCACGCCGGAAGACCAAGGGTTCCTGTCCAACGTTAATCGGGGCAGGGTGAGTCGACCCCTAAGGCGAGGCAGAGATGCGTAGCTGATGGGAAACGGGTTAATATTCCCGTACTGTATATGACTGCGATGGGGTGACGGAGAAGGCTAGGTTTACCGGGATAGGTCCGCAAGGAGCCCGGGTTAAGCATGTAGGGGTGTGATTAGGCAAATCCGGTCACTAAAACTCTGAGGTGTGATGACGAGGCACTAAGGTGCTGAAGTAATTGATGCCAAGCTTCCAGGAAAAGCCTCTAAGCTTCAGGTCATATGTAATCGTACCCGAAACCGACACAGGTGGTCAGGTAGAGAATACTCAGGCGCTTGAGAGAACTCGGGTGAAGGAACTAGGCAAAATGGTGCCGTAACTTCGGGAGAAGGCACGCTGATGGTAATTGAAATCCCACGCGGACGTAGGTGAACTCAGTCGAAGATACCAGCTGGCTGCAACTGTTTAATAAAAACACAGCACTGTGCAAACACGAAAGTGGACGTATACGGTGTGACGCCTGCCCGGTGCTGGAAGGTTAATTGATGGGGTTATCCGTAAGGAGAAGCTCTTGATCGAAGCCCCAGTAAACGGCGGCCGTAACTATAACGGTCCTAAGGTAGCGAAATTCCTTGTCGGGTAAGTTCCGACCTGCACGAATGGCGTAATGATGGCCAGGCTGTCTCCACCCGAGACTCAGTGAAATTGAATTTGCCGTGAAGATGCGGTGTACCCGTGGCAAGACGGAAAGACCCCGTGAACCTTTACTATAGCTTGACAGTGAACATTGAGCCTTAATGTGTAGGATAGGTGGGAGACAATGAAGTGTGGACGCTAGTTTGCATGGAGTCGACCTTGAAATACCACCCTTTAATGTTTGATGTTCTAACGTAGGGCCCTGAATCGGGCTTGCGGACACTGTCTGGTGGGTAGTTTGACTGGGGCGGTCTCCTCCCAAAGAGTAACGGAGGAGCACGAAGGTTAGCTAATCCTGGTCGGACATCAGGAGGTTAGTGCAATGGCATAAGCTAGCTTGACTGCGAGAGTGACGGCTCGAGCAGGTACGAAAGTAGGTCATAGTGATCCGGTGGTTCTGAATGGAAGGGCCATCGCTCAACGGATAAAAGGTACTCCGGGGATAACAGGCTGATACCGCCCAAGAGTTCATATCGACGGCGGTGTTTGGCACCTCGATGTCGGCTCATCACATCCTGGGGCTGAAGTAGGTCCCAAGGGTACGGCTGTTCGCCGTTTAAAGTGGTACGCGAGCTGGGTTTAGAACGTCGTGAGACAGTTCGGTCCCTATCTGCCATGGGCGTAGGAAAATTGAGAGGGTTTGCTTCTAGTACGAGAGGACCGAAGTGAACGCACCGCTGGTGTTCGGGTTGTGATGCCAATTGCATTGCCCGGTAGCTACGTGCGGAATAGATAAGTGCTGAAAGCATCTAAGCACGAAACTAGCCTTGAGATGAGTTTTCCCAGACTATATGTTTGTAAGGTTCGTTCGAGACTAGGACGTAGATAGGTCAGGTGTGTAAGCGTAGCGATACGTTGAGCTAACTGATACTAATGAACCGAGAGTCTTAACCTTACAACTTAGAGTTGTTTTGGAATATCTTGATAAATTTTAGCTTGTTCGAAGATTGTTAAAAGCGAGACAGAGTTATGTCTGGCGGCGATGTTGCGGTGGTCCCACCTGACCCATGCCGAACTCAGAAGTGAAACGCCGTGGAGCCGATGGTAGTGTGGGGGTTCCCCCATGTGAGAGTAGGTCACCGCCAGACTATTAAATATG
>NZ_RBWY01000007.1 GCF_003634275.1 Orbus hercynius | reverse complement strand
CCCCACGTTTTATCCATATCAGCCCAACGCATACCGCCAACCGAATCAACGACGACCCGACCAAAACAAAAAAACTGGTCATTTTTAGGATACATTCCCCCATATTGTTTCCCTTCATCCGTAAAATCATATTGATAAAATCCCGTAGGTTGACCATGACCATCGACAGCAGCAGTTTCACTTAATAGTCCTAAACGGGCAAACATCGCTAATCGTTGATTTAAATCATTATTAATATCGGTCTGTAGGTTATACCCTCTTTCATTAACCTCTCCCACAACTTCTTTAGTAGTATAGGGATAATAGATACTCCCTAACATAAAGCAAACTCCCCGATTACCTGTCGGATTCGCATGATCAAACCCTGACTGCAACATTTTTTTGATCTCGGCATTTTCACAACCAACCAATAAAAATAGCGTGAAGAGCATTATTATTTTTTGCCATTTTGACATGATGTATTCCTTAATATTATGACGCTTGATATTCATAACTGATTACTAGCGGTGTCGGGTCTTGTACTTTATCACGCCAGTAATGCATAACTAGTCGATAATGGTAAGGTGACACAACCCCTGAATCAGCAAAGATACCTAACACTTGATTTACTCTGAGAAAATAAATTTTACTTTGTTGTAGTTCATCACTTATTTGTTCATTATGCTTAGGTTCCTCTGATGCAACTAATTGTTCTGAAATAAATATATTCTGCCCCTTTTCATCTAATAACATATATTCTAATTCACTTATTTCAATCCCCGCCATAGCACGCATATGCCAAGCGGGTACCGTTGATTGAATTTCAATAACATCCACATGCTTCTTTTGACGATAAAACTGCAATAACACTGTCTTATTTAAATCCTGTCGGTCGGTGATCAGCAGTTGCCCTTTATAATCACTTTTATTTCGATCAAATCCGGATAAATTCATATTCAGTTGTAACTTACGTCCCAAACCGTCATTTAATGACTGAATAGCATAGGAATGAGTATTTTTTGAGGCATATTTACGGTCTTCAAGCGCCACATTCGCGGCACAGTTCAGTAACGCGACCGTATAATCATTATGAGCCAGGCAATAACCAACATCCGTTGGGGGGTAAGGTTCCCCTTTTTTCTTTTTATGCGTCCATTTACCAAAATAACAGCGATTAAACCACGTTTGCATCGGATCCCATTCATCGGATGGATCTTTAAATAACGACAGTAATATCCACGCCACAACCCCAAAAATAAAGGCAAATACCACGACCACAACCAAAAAAGGCATTGCGGGGAAAAGCAATGCTAATGCCGATAATGCGCCAGACGCCATTTGACAAACACTACCCACCAAATAAAGCGATGCGGTATTGCCTTCGCCTTCTTGATAACGGCTCAGTCCTTGATTAAAACTACAAGCCCCATCATAAATAGTTAAAACAGATGCCGCTATTCCGGCATATTTTGCAGCCATTCCTATCGTTTTAAAGGCTTCAAGCAAACTCGCTGCATCTTGAATATTTTTATTAAAATAGCTGGCAAATGTGGCTGCTGAAAACTTAGTGCCTGAACTCACTAAAGGCGGCAACATCAACATCACATCAAGCAGTGCTCTCCCCATTTCACGACGCATTTTATCACGATGCTGTTGCGCAATGGTTAAATTATAAGCGCCATACTGTGTGGATAAATTATAGACATTTATCCCAAAAAGTAACCCTTGAAATAAGGTTGCTTTACCCTCTTCAATCATAATCTGCCGACGTTTATAGGCAAATACCGCATCAAAATCAGCCTGAGTCAGGCCACTTTTATCGGTCATAATGACAATAGCGCCATTATCTTTAACTAATCTGTTGAACGTTTTAGAATTTTTAATTTTTTTCTCAAGTTCATTCATTTCAGAGACATTATTCGTCACCGTGACCACATCAAGCAACACCATCTTATTGCGTTCACTGGCCGGAAGCTGCCACGAATTATTAACGCTATCATACGTCATGGGAATCGTTCGACCTTCCGCCGTCTTAGCGGTAAAACCGTTCAGAATTGCCGGATTGGATTTTTGCAATGCATTCATCGCATAACGTAAATCACTCGCTTTGACTTTATAGGTGAATACCTGTAGCTTACGACCAAATAGTGCCATGGCGGAATCCGCTAGCTGCTTTTGGGTGAAGATGCGATTTAACACCTCACCTTTTGGCATATTTGCCAAGCTGATAGACGTTTTTTCACTGAGCAGATCAAATAGCCGGACTACTAATTTGGTTTGAGCTTTGTCTGTCGGTAGGTCGAATAGATCGTTTAATTTACTCACCTCCTCGCTACTGACGGTTTTATCATTCGCTGTATTTGGTGCAGTCACAGATCGGTCTGCTTTAGACGGTAAAAGGGCTTGTTGTTCAATCGCCTGGTACATAGCATCAATTAATTCATTGGTGCTTTTTTGCTCATTCGCGGGATCTTGTCTTAAAGCTATCAACCTATCCCATAAATTATTGCCTTGGGTCGTCCCCCCCTTTAATAAATGGGAATAGAGGGTATTTTCATCCCGTAATAAGTTATCCCAAAGACTAAATTGGTACTCGAGCTTAATGGAACCCAAATGTTCCGGTTGAAAAATCGTCACCATGTCAATTAAATAACCGATATGGGCATTTGAACAATTTGCACTGACTTCAGTTAACCAAAATGGCACATTATTATAGCGAGCAAGCGCAGGGCCAAATTTTGATAATTTTTGTTTATTGGGATCGGCAATTAACCAGGTTGCATAGGTAAAATAGTCCTGCGTGATCTGCTTAATATCCGCCATCATCCAGCCATAACTTAATTCGACTTCCTGTTTAAATAACTTTAGTAGAGGGCGGTTAATGAGAGATTGGTATTTTTTAAGCTCAGTTAAATAAGGTTTGGGTTGGTAGCGGTACAGTACAACATGTTGAGCACCAAAATCATCGGGTAAATCGATAAGTTCCGAGCCTGATTGATATTGATAATAGTATTGATTAAATTTAGCCAGTAAGGCTTTTCTTTCTGCGTCTGAAACATCCGTTACCATCGTGTAAAAAGGCGCATTAGATTGATCTTTGCTCAAACCAATAAACACATCATTATCTTGGTATGCTAGCTTATACTCCTTGGTGTTCATCCCTAACGTCATGTTGAAATGTGGCAGCTTCTGGTATTGTTCAACACTACTATAGAAAAATGCCTCAAATGTTTCAGGCGGGGTTTTATCTTGATATTTTTCAATAATCCCTTGCTCAAAATTTTCAATGTTAGTCAGTAAACGCCGCTTAAATATCATTTCATGTTGGTGGTAATCATACCGATCGGGGCTGCTGGCTTGCTTTTTCTCCAACTTAGCGCGATCGCGTGCAACTATCTGCTCATTAAATGAGCCTTCGTCTTGTTTTGCATTACCCACTAACTCACTATACATCATGTTATAAAGATCGTGATTTTGATGACCCGCCGTCTTTAACAGTCTTTTTTGTTGTTCAAAAATATCACCGGTGAAGACCAAATTTGCTTCGACTGGAGCGATAAACGCTTGACTCTCTTTATTGACAATATTAGCTTCTGTTTGCAGTAACCCAATGGCATGGGTTCGCAATGCAATGCGTTTTTGTACGGCTAGCTCCTCGGCTAACCCCAAACAGTCTTCAACCACTACCGCCGGCGTATCGCTAAAATAGCGTTTAAATTGACTTAATTGTTGGTCATAAAGTGAAGTATCTTTTTTTAATGAGTTGAAGTGGCTCGCCGTATAGAAAACATCAGGATAAAACTCAGGTAATTGAGTCAAATTCATCTCTTTATTAGCAACATCAGTTTCAGCGGCCGAGCCACCGTTAGTCTGTGTCGTCGATGTTGTTGACTGCTGATGTTGCGCAATAAAATCATAATAGTGACGTACAAGATCTTGCTTATCAAACTCAAGCTCCAGTAAATAGCGAGCTTTTGCTTTTTTACGCCATTCATCGGCAAAAAAGTCACTCGCTGCAAAACTCCGCCCTTGCGTTAATTCTGCCGCTGGTGTAGTGGAATTTTTAGGTAAGGTAATACAGGTAAAACGTGTCATTTGGGATTCGGGCAACGCACGATAGTTTTCTAAAACGTCTAGACTCCAAGGATGAGCCGAATAAGCAATCCATGCATGACTATAACGGGTATGGTCAACGGTTACAAAACGAGCGGGGATATAGTGATTTTTTTTGACACAACTTGGTGGTATTTCTTCCACTTGGTAGTTTTTTAACCCGGTTGTGGTTTTGATTGCTTTATGACGAAAGCAGCCTGATGGCGTGACTTCATATGCTAATACGGCTCGTTTCGCACTATCGGCAGTGCCTCGGGTACGTAAAAAGATATAAACATAGCCTGTTCGCAGTAACCGAAAACACGCCTCATGCGTTTCGAGTCCTTCGCTCGGTTCTCGATCACCTAATGAGACCATACCTTGTGACCAGGGAATATTGCGAAATGATTTGCTGTAGCTGCTTTTTTGGGTGCCATAATCATACGAAAGCTGTTTGGGAATCACCGATTTACGAACAAGTAATAAAGGAAAGCCTTTACGTTCACAAACTCCACAGCCGCCACCTGACATAATCGAGGCCTGCTCTAAACAATCATTTTCAATTTGTCTTTTATCTCTTTTATCTTTATCAGTCATTGTCGCTATTCCATCATGGTATACATGTTAAACGTATTTTATTATTTGTTATTTTTATGATTTTATTAATTAACGATCTTATCAATATTGCTTCGGAATAATCCTTTAGTACCAAAATATTTAGCGGTCATTCTTCCGCCAATCTTCGTCCTCAATATTCATTAAATTATCGCCAAGTGTTCCTGAATTGTGTAAGGCACGATTGACAGCGTCCATTGCCTTGGCGTAATTACCTAAATCGCCATATCGCATGGCATAAAAGGCAAATACATAGCGATCAGCTAAGTGATTAATCCCTAAATTGACCGCCTGCTGATAATATTGACAGAGCAAGGCTAACGCGTTTTTGGCTAACGGTGTATTGTCGTCCGTTTGTAGCGTTTGGTAACTATCATATAGATAGAACAGTGCTTTGGCTTCCCGCTGATAAAACAATGCTGACTCCGGCAGGTAGACGAACGTTTTATCAACTAATGATTCGCCGACAATCGCATTGGCTAATTGCCCCTCAACATTAATATAGAAAAAGTGCGATATTCCACTCAGCATCGCGCTTAACCAAAAAGTCGAAAAGGTGTTATCAACATTCAATAAGCTTAAGCGAAATGGCTCATAAAACGGCGTAAAAAGCCCCCCTTGTCGGGCACTAATTTCGCCCCCCACCTGTTCAATTAATTTAGTAATCTCTTCAGGAGGATATTTACTCATTAACCATCCAACGATATATCGGCGGGGTAATTGATATTCAGATAATGCTTCTTTAGCACTTCGATAAATATAGTGAGGATCAACAGATGCTTCTGGCTCAGCTAAACAAATTAAATGTGGGCAATGAGCAAGATCATGACTGAGATCTGACCGTTTAATCGGAATAATCGCATGCTCAGGAAAGTGATTACGTAACGCGGGTAATGAAATAGAGCTAAATTCACTGACTGATGCTAAACCATCAATCAATAGATAGCGGTAATAGGAACGATTTTGAACTTGATTAAATATTTCATTCAGCTGTGAAATCAAAGTGAGCACCCTTCATAAATATTCCTACTTTAGCTTTAAGCGGTTTAACATATTATTATTGCTTGTCTAAAGATGTCAAGTCAAAACAATGAGATAACGTGAAAAAATGATCAGACAAGATTTTTTAAACGCGTTATACTCTCACTGTAATTATACCAAATTACTCATCTTTTTAGCGTGGAATAAATTAAAAAATAAATGCAGAGGAATTATTAGGCATTAGCTTATCAGATGACTACCTAGCAACAAATAGGGGAAGGATTATTTGCCGAGTATGGTAAATAATATCGATCTCGCTGTAGAAAAAAGAGGCGCGATGTGCATCAAATAGTGATAACTCTTAGCCACTCAACGTGGCAATGTCGGCTGCTTATTAACCTTAGTCGGCACAGAGCACAGGAAAATAGCCGGCTATTCATAAGGGTAATGTTTACCGACTAAGTCATACTGCTGTTCAATTTTGGCAAGCTCTGCAAGCGACTCCGCTCGTGAAGCCTTATCAATACCTTCTGGCCAGCTAAATTCAGGCGCAAAATAGTGGCATAATCGGCCTAACCAAAAACGACCTCGAATTTTACCTTTGTAATTCATGCCCTGCATGCCGTTCATATAACACAATAACCAGCGCCACTCGCTATGATTGATGTAATTGGCATTATCCCATAAGCTAAAGTAGTCCATCAACGTGTCTGTTTGCCTGTCGATCACTGCGGCAAAAAACTCTTGCTGCAAGAAGAAGCCTTTACGTGTCACCATTCCTTCAATATCTTGCCAGTCATAGACTTTAATGACCGGTTTATAAAGCTTAGTAATCTCTCTTAAAGGAGAATAATAATGCCGTTTGCTTAAACTCGGCTCATACACATAGACTTTACCTGTTTTACGGTTAAAGCGTACTGGGTAGTCAGCTGGCCAAATAACAGCTTTTGCTAATAGTGATAACGGTATAGTTAATATTAATAATGAAAGCAATATAAAGAAAATAGAGAAAATAAATCCGCCTCCGAACTCAAATAAATTGAAATAATGGATAAAAATATTTATCCCTATGCAAAAACTAAAGATGCTCCCCCCACACCCTGTTAATGCTAAAATCATATCTAAAGTACGGTCAATTTGACCACTTGTGCGTCCTATTTCAATAAGCGTATCATTACCAAAACGAAGGTTAGTTAATTCGTCGTCGTTATTAACCTGCTTAAATTTTACCAGGTCTTTAGGGTAATGCTTATACCCTAATTTAAGTTCTGCCATTATTCATTCCTACTCATATTTCAAGGTAATCTTCTAATTCAATGGTGAATGACGTTTCACCGCTATGTTGCTCTTCAATAAAGCCGAGCACACTTATTTTTGTATCGACACTGTCATCTGCCACATACACCACCGGACAAATGATTAACGAACCTTGTTCATCAAGTTGATAAGTCACCATTTGATTGGAGTGTGTTGATGGATTAGCTGATTGACTGTTTTGAGTGCTAAAATCAGTCTTCATTTCCAGTGTCGAGAGTGCACCCGCTGCATTATCACGAGTGGTGGTTGACTTAAACGTCGTCCCAGTCAAGTTATGACCAATTAAACGATTTTGACTACTATCCTTTTTCTCAACAATAAGTGAACCATAATAGCGCATGCTATCTGATTTATAATTGGGCAAAATTAAGTTGAGATAAATATTATGCTTAGAGCCATAATTAATAATAAAACTACTTTGCGATTTTTTAGTTAAAAAGAGTTCATAACCTCGAGAAGCACCATAAAAGCCATGAATGAGCTTTTTAACGCCATCTGCGGTTAAGGCGTAAGGGGATAAATTGCCAGTTAGCTGGTTTAAGCCAAAATAGCAGCGGTCAAACCAACGCTCCATAGCTGTTAATGAGGAAAGTTCACTCATATAAGTACAGAACACAGAAAATATAATAAGCACAACAGAAAGCGCTATTCCCCAACCTGTTGCTGATGTGAACATTGATGCTCCTAAAGCTGCACCTGCCAACATTTGCCATACACCTGACCGAGTAAATCCTGATATTAATTTTTTACTACCATAATAAATTTCTTTTGCCCCTTCTAATGCTCCCCATACTTTTGCTATAACATTCAATTTGCTAGTAATACCCATTAATGCTCTCATGACCATTTTTTCAGATAAGGCAACGGCTTTATTGGTGATGGCTACCATCATTTTATTTTCAACTTGACCGGCCATCTTGGCTAATTTATCGACCGACTCAGCAGCAAACTTTAAGGTATTAATCGTGATGGAGACACTCGCAAATACAAGTCCGCTCATTGCTTCATTGCGCTGTTCCTCGGTTAAATTAGTCTTTTGCAGGGCATTCGTATTATCGCGTAATAATTTCGCTTGCCACGCTAATAAAAACAGTTCAAATAGGATTGAGGCACTGGTTGCTGCATGAGCCACCCCTAATTTCGGCGGGTGGGAATTATCAATCGGCGCACTACTGAGGTGCGGTGCAGGCTCGCTCGCCGTTGTTGAAGGTGCGCTTTCTTTAAGGATATTTCCCATCTCCTGTGCACCTTCCGTCATGGTATTAGCATGAATGGCGACATCAATATGATTATTGGTAATTTTAGTTAATAATGTTTTTACGGTTGCAAATCGATTACTTGTGGTGTTTGAGGCATACTTTTGCAAGTAGGCTTTTAGCTCATTAATACGCTCTTGTGTCCCTTGACCTTTAAACTTCGCGGTTATCAGCCCATCTTTATTGTCAACAAGCTCAAAACCACTAAAATGATTGCCATGTTTTGCTTTTAGCTCATTAATACTCTCTTGTGTCCCTCGATCTTTATGCTTCACGGTTATCAGCCCATCTTTATTGTCAACAAACTCAAGACCACTAAAATGATTGCCATGTTTTGCTTTTAGCTGAGCATCGAGCTGATTAAAGCGATCTTCCGGCAAGGTTAGACTAAACTCTTCAGTGATTAAATGTGGATTGACTGTTTTTAAGTCAGCATTATTCATGACAACATTATCATCAATCACCGTTGCCAGTTTATTGACATCATTGGCCGCACGATCACCTCGGTTGGTCCGTTTAACATAGTCTTCAATATTTTTAAAACCATCATCATCACAAAATACCGTTAAGGTGATAGTGGTTTTTTTCGTGCCGTCAATTTCTGTTTGCGAGGTGATTGAAATATTTTTATTGCCGGCCAATGCGTTGATTTTACCCGTGTTGATATTAAACGTGATGGTTCGACTTTTCGCATTAATGTGCCCGGCATCGGCTAACACGTCTTGAACACCTTGTGCATTAGTGATTTTTTCTAATTGCTTACCAGCCGCGTCAGGGAGGATGGCCTGTGACTGTGCTAAGGTAATAATTGGATTACCCAAGCATGCGCTAATTAAAAAATTGGTGAGTTCACTGCCCTTATCCGTTAGCGACTTGATATCACTCTCTTTCCAAAAAGAGGGATTCTTTCCAGCTATAATTTTATGAAAGTAAGTTTGATCACCAGATAAGAGCTCATCCCATAATCCCATATCATAATAACTGCTACCTTGCGTCCTAAAGATTTGAATTGCATCACCTAATATATCATTATGGGCGCCCTGATTATGATAGTCGAACTCTCGCTCCCAAAATTTAACGGTATTAAAGCTCGATATTTTTTGTTCAGGAAAAGTGATCTCTTTCTTATTTTCAAGTAGTTGTTTTCTACCCGTAAAAAATTCAGAAGCGGGTAACTTATCACAAAATAACCAGCGACAATACAGGGTATAATCTCGGCCATTATGCTTTTTAATTTGCTCATACCGGTTTACCATATCAGCAAAACGCGTGTAATTTTCAAGTTTTAATTGGTCATTAAACTTTGCCCAATATTGGTCAAAATCATAATGAGCTTTTTCGGTTTGCGATAAATGGTAGCGCAAGCTACCTGTTTCATCGGCGATTTCAGCCGTGCCACCATATTGCCATTTATCACGACTAAAAAGATTTTGCAAACTGGGGATAAACACGGTGCCATCTTGACTATTTTCATCAAAATATTTTCTAACACCAATTTTATATTGCTCAATTAAGTCATAATTTAATTTTTTATACTGACCTTCTGGGGTATGAAGCTCATGATATTCATAAGGAATATCACTTTTCTTAGCATCAATTTTATTGTGTAACTTGAAGTCACCCGTATAATTGACTTCGGCGAGACGCTGAAAATTTAAGTCCTCAGCCATACCTAATGCATCTTCTAAAATAATCGCCCCGACGGTTTTTTTATATTGATATTTGCGGGCATTGATAAAATGAGTAAAAGGAACGCGTTGTTCAATTTTATCTTGATAATTAGGTAAATAACGCAATTTACCGTAAATATCGGGCGAAAACTCTAAAATATTGCTTAAAACAAATTCATTTGATAAATCAATGCCGCGCGGATGCTTATCTGGCATTTGAATAAATGATTTTAAATCGATTTGACTAAACCGAGCTAAATCTTGACTATTTTTATAATAATCACGCGTCTCTTTATTCCAAGGGTAACGGCTATAGGCCACCCATAAAAAAGGCTTATCGTTTAATTCGTCATTGCTAATATCAACCGAGATAAATGAAGCGGGAACATAATGATTATCCGCTAGACATCGAACTGGAAATGGGGCGCGGTCATCAACTTCAAGGTCTTCTGGTGCTTTTTCCCTTAATATACCTCCCTCTAAAACTTCATAATAACGGATGTACTCTTTTTTGGCAGCGGTTCCGGCAAGAACATAAACGTAGCCTTCTCGTAACACTCTCAAAACGTCATTATGGTCTTGTAACGGTTCTTTTGGCTCTCGGCCATCAAGGATAAGCTGAGATGCATTTAAGCGCGAAAAGAGCGGTGAATATGCAGATGCCCACGCTTTATTTACTGCTGACTTCCTTAACAGTAAAATGGGATATCCTTCCCTTTCGCATGCATGCCCATTATCTGTTAATGATGCAATTGCCGCAGTGCCAGAGGCATCAATGCCTTGTGTTTTCTCAATAACCATGGTTTTACCTATCCAAATTAGTTTATCAATCGAGTGATATTAATTATTATTTTGGTGGAGATTTGCCCAGATATCTTTATCTAATTGTTCTAAACCTTTCTTTAATGACCCCGGAGCTAAAATCGCTGCTGAAATATACGGAGAAATTGTTTCGATATTGATTAAATCGACCTGATAAATCAGGCAGTACAGCGCATAGACTAATCTATCTTCAAGATTGGTGAGCCCAATGTTTTTAGCCTCAAGCAGTTTTTTAGCTGACAAAAATAGCGCATTAGCTGGCAATGTTGGTGTATTATCTTGCCACATTTTAACCAAACCGAAAGTGGCTTTAGGCTCGTTTTGATACTGCAGCGCATTTTGTAAAAATATCTGACTAAACAAGAGAAAGTCATCAGTTGGCGAATTATTGGCTGCATTAATTTCAATGAGTTGGCCATAATAATTGATATAGATATAGCGATGAATAAAATTGAATAACCCTGATAATAAAGACTCAGCAGATAGGCTTTCTTTTAATAATTGCAGACGAATATGTTCATAAAAAGGCAAAAAAGACGGCTTTTCGGGGGACATTAAACGGCCTAGCTGCAAGCCTAATTCAATGATTTTTTGAGCGAGATTTTGAATATCAAGTTCACTACTTATCCACGCACAAATATAATGTTTATAATGAGAACGCTCTTTTTTGATTCGTGCTAGCATAAAATCCAACAATTCTGACTCTACATCTTCTCCCGGTTTGGCTAACAAAATCAAATGCGGGCAAAGCGTCGGTTCATAAGATAAATCAGGGCGTAAGATAGCGTTAAGTTCATCATTAGGAAAGACATCATTGATATTTGCAAGTGCAAGTGGCTCGTCAAGCCTAACCGATTTCAACGGGTCGACGAGTAAATAACGGTAGCAGGTAGCTTGGCCTTTGAGTAAAGCATTCAATAATTGATGCGTTGACAAAACAGATTCCCCAACGAATTAAGTAATCATTATTATTTATACGTTTTAGTTTATCTATTTGATTATTATAATGCAAATAACATTATCACATTAATCCATTTTTAATTAAATCATACTGATAAAATCGACAAGCATTACCATCTTCATGCTTTTATAATGAATAATTGATATGACTTCTTGATTCACTGTAGATAAGAGACTGCCCCTGGAGACAAAACCTTATCGAACCATTGGCTTAAAGAGCGAGCTTAATTTGGGATACGTCATTGAAAATAAGGTGAATAACAGAAAATTGGCAAGAGTTGTTGCGATGAATTTTAGACATAAAAAACCAGCTTTAAGCTGGTGTTCTTTTTAAATTGGTGCCCGGATAAGGAATCTATGAGTTTAATTAATTTATTGATTTATAATTAATTTTAATTTTAATTTTAGGGGAAATCTTGGCTCCAATATCGCGCCAAGATTTCACTTGCGGTAAAAACGTATAATTTGCATCCAACCATGTGATTATTTAAATTCTTGTTAGACAGTCAATTTGACAGTACCAAAATTCAAAGAAAAGTTTAACGAGCTGATTAAAATAAACATAATAAATTCAATTTAGATATATCGTTATTCGGAAATTAAGGGATATAATAAGCCACTTTTAATCTGGTTTTTTCTCAAATGTTTAATATAAAAATATCTTCACGCAATCACGCTTGGATAAGTGTAATTAGCTTAGGCTTTGCCGCATTTATTTTTAATACTACTGAATTTGTACCTATCGCTTTACTGTCTGATATTAGTCATTCATTCGATATGAATAAGCAAGATTCAGGGATCATGGTGACCGTTTACGCTTGGGTTGTCGCGGCGCTCTCTTTACCTCTAATTTTATTACTAGGTAATACAGAGCGTAAACGATTATTAACAATTGTTTTTATCTTATTTATTATTGGTCATATTATCTGTTATTTCGCAATATCGTTTAATTGGTTGCTCTTTGGTAGAATAATTGTTGCCAGTGCTCATGCGATTTTCTGGTCAATTACCTCGGCTCTTGCTATCCGCGTTGCGCCTTATGGTAAAAAATCGCAAGCATTAGCCATTATTGCCACAGGCACATCGCTAGCAACAATTTTAGGTATTCCAATTGGTCGTATTATTGGTGAATGGTTAGGTTGGCGTAGTACGTTTTTAATGATCGGCGTAATGGCTCTATTGGTACTTTTAATTCTTATTAAAGTATTGCCTAAATTACCGAGTATCAATACCGGATCAGCTAAAAATTTACCAATTATAATGAAACGCCCTGCATTAGTCGGCATTTTTATTATTGCCGCGATTGCCGTTTCTGGAAGCTTTACCGCCTATACTTTTATCGAGCAATTTTCGATTGATCTTGTCGGTATGACAGCAAACGAATTGACAGTATTATTACTTTTCTTCGGTATTTCAGGGATTGCTGGAAGTGTTATTTTTGGAAAAATCAATACCAAACATCCACTCAGTTTATTGCCCGTCAGTATTGCATTACTGACTGTTGCATTATTGGTTTTATATACCTCTATTACTAGTTTACCACTATTTTTTACTGTCTGTTTCTTTTGGGGTATCGCATTTACTTGCATGATGCTAACCCAACAGATTAAAGTGCTCGATCTTGCCTCCGATGCGACAGATATCGCGATGGCAATTTATTCTGGTATTGTGAATGTTGGCATAGGAGCCGGTGCATTAATTGGGCATCAAGTCATCAACTACACCCAAATTGAATGGATAGGATATTTTGGTGGTGCAATTGTCTTTATGGCTCTGTGTATTACTTTTTTTATAACGTTACGATACAAAGCGCTGTTTATTGAACGAGCTAAAGCAAATACTGGCACCGAAATCATAACGCATTAATATCAGTTTAACTCATCCTACGCGACACAATGTATCATAGGAGGAACCCATTTTTATGCGACTATTCTTTCGAACTTTAGCTGAACCTAGGTTTCGGAAACACAATATTATGAATCAAATTTTTACTTAATACTTTGAATTTGTAGGACAATGATCAAGTTAACATGTACATGTTAACTTGATCCTATCATTGATGGTATATTATTTTAAAATCACCGAAAGTGGTTTATGAACGATATCATAATAAACGTTATTATTATTTTGTTCAGGATAAATTCGATAAGTGTAGGTTTCTGGCTCTACTGTAATGTTTTCAACCGTTCTCGTAAACATTATGCTTCCATCTGGTTTTTTAGCGACCAATGTTCTCGATTTTCCATCGTCACTTAAAGACCAATCACCAGAAAGTTTTAATTTACCTTCCTGAGTGTACATTTTGAACGTACCGTCAGCATTATATTGCGCAATACCAAAAAAACCATTTACAGCAGAATTAGACGAAGGTATGTTTTCATTATTTTGATTCAAGGCCTCGGTGGTTAACCAAACCTTATCAATCATTTTATCTTCATATTTATTTAATTTATCAGCAGCTACTGCATAATTAATACCGACAATAGTAACTAGCACAGCAACAAAAATTCTTAATTTTTTCACTTATGTTTCTCCTTAATTTATTGACGGGTAGCTTGACCCGTAGTCAATTATAACATTTTTAATCAAAAAAAAACCATAAATTCAGCCTAAAACAATACATTGAATTATAACGATATTTATTAAATTTTGTATAATAATGCAACCAGAATTTGTTGTTCTTGATACGTTATAATTGTCCAAAATATCTTCAAATCAAAATAGTCAAAAATGGTGAGGATTATAATTAATAATCACAAAGCGAAGCTTATCCGACTCAAATGCTCAGGTTTTCGCAAATTCAGCCACTAAGTGGTTAAAAATATTGTTAAGCATTTAATCTAATAAGCCCTTAATATTCAGGCCTAAGTAGTTATGGGAATTGGTTTTGATTTTTTGCCACGGTACATGCATCAGATCATCAATGTTTTTGAATGATTATAATGACGAGTATTCGCTCATCGCTAACGCGTTTCTTTATCAGATCCGTCTTATTATTGGCTTCATCAATGCTAACTCAATTCCGCATAACCCCCCATTAACTTCGGTTGATAAGAAATACCATATTAGATGGAATAAAGCTTTAGACATAAAAAAACCAGCTTTAAGCTGGTGTTCTTTATTTAAGATTGGTGCCCGGACGCGGAATCGAACCACGGACACGGGGATTTTCAATCCCCTGCTCTACCGACTGAGCTATCCGGGCAACAACAGGAGCGTATTAAACACGATCTGCGATTATTCGTCAATCCCTTTTAGCGATTATTTTATAAAATTACTTTTATTCGCTCAAAAAATAGATAATTTGTCGTAATTTAATCTTTCCTTAAGTATTTTGTTGAAAAATATGGAATCAACCACATTATATTATCGACTACTTATTAAAAGGATTAATCATATGCGTTGGCGTTTTTTATTGATTTTCTTTGTATACTTGTACTTAGAAATTAGTGTTTTTGTCGCGGTAGCAAATACAGTTGGAGTTTTACTGGCATTAATCGGCATTATTGCCACCTCTGTCATTGGCTTATCGTTAGTAAAATCACAAGGTTTAAAAAACTTAACGTTAATGCAACACAAAATGTCTAATAATGAAAACCCCAATCATGAGTTAGTAAGAAGCGTATCTTTACTATTTGCTGGATTTTTATTATTCATTCCAGGTTTTTTAACCGATATAATTGGCGCCTTGATATTACTTTCCCCTGTGCAACGATTATTAGTAAAACACGTTGTTCCAAAGGCAAATATCAAAACCTATCACAACCACTCAAATCAAAATGCCAGTAGCCGTAACAATGATGTTATTGAAGGTACATTCAAGCAAAAAGATGATGAATAAATAGACAATCAAATATTTTTTTGATATCGCTCTCTTGAAGAAACGGAAAGCATCCCCATCTATTTGACACTACCTCATGAAATGAGCTCATTTTATGAGTTTACTTCAATATATTATGTATAAACTTAATTTAAAAAATTAGTGTAGGAGAATAACTAATGAAAATTCGTCCATTGCATGATCGTGTGATCATCAAACGTAAAGAAATTGAATCAAAATCAGCTGGTGGTATTGTATTAACTGGTTCAGCAGCAGGTAAATCAACTCGTGGTGAGGTTTTAGCTGTTGGTAATGGTCGTATTTTAGAAAATGGCCAAATACAGCCATTAGATGTCAAAGTCGGCGATATCGTGATTTTTAATGAAGGTTATGGTGTTAAAACTGAAAAAATTGATAACGAAGAAGTTTTAATCTTATCTGAAAGCGATATTTTAGCTATTGTTCAGGCATAATTAAGTTATTTAATAGACTTGTAAACAGATTTTAGGAGAATTGAGAATGGCAGCTAAAGATGTAAAATTTGGTAGCGATGCACGCGTAAAAATGCTTCAAGGTGTTAATGTTCTTGCTGATGCAGTTAAAGTGACATTGGGACCTAAAGGGCGTAACGTTGTTTTAGATAAATCATTTGGGTCACCGGTTATCACTAAAGACGGTGTGTCAGTTGCACGCGAAATTGAATTAGAAGATAAATTCGAAAATATGGGCGCGCAGATGGTGAAAGAAGTTGCTTCAAAAGCCAATGATGCAGCTGGTGACGGTACCACTACCGCAACAGTACTCGCGCAAGCGATTGTTAATGAAGGTTTAAAAGCCGTTGCAGCAGGCATGAATCCAATGGATTTAAAACGTGGTATTGATAAAGCCGTTATTGCCGCCGTTGCTGAGCTTAAAAAACTATCTCAACCATGTTCAGATTCAAAAGCGATTGCACAAGTTGGTACGATTTCTGCAAACTCTGATGATACCGTTGGTACGTTAATTGCTGAAGCAATGGCGAAAGTGGGTAAAGAAGGCGTTATCACTGTTGAAGATGGCACTGGCTTACAAGACGAATTAGATGTTGTTGAAGGTATGCAGTTTGATCGTGGTTACTTATCACCTTACTTTATCAACAAACCAGAAACAGCAACGGTTGAATTAGATAGCCCATATATTCTACTTGTTGATAAAAAAATCTCTAACATTCGTGAATTACTACCCGTGCTAGAAGCCGTTGCTAAAGCAGGTAAATCACTATTAATTATTGCGGAAGACGTTGAAGGCGAAGCCTTAGCCACATTAGTTGTAAATACAATGCGTGGTATTGTTAAGGTTGCCGCAGTTAAAGCACCTGGTTTTGGCGATCGTCGTAAAGCAATGCTACAAGATATCGCAATCTTAACAGCCGGTACCGTTATCTCTGAAGAGATTGGTTTAGAGCTTGAAAAAGCAACGCTTGAAGATTTAGGTCAAGCAAAGCGTATTGTAATTAATAAAGACAATACAACTATTATTGATGGCGTTGGTGAACAATCATTAATCGAAGCACGTGTAACACAAATTCGTGGCCAAATCGAAGAATCGACCTCTGATTATGATAAAGAAAAACTTCAAGAACGCGTTGCTAAATTAGCAGGCGGCGTTGCAGTGATTAAAGTTGGCGCAGCAACTGAAGTTGAAATGAAAGAGAAGAAAGCGCGCGTTGAAGATGCATTACATGCAACGCGTGCTGCTGTTGAAGAAGGTGTTGTTGCCGGTGGTGGCGTTGCATTAGTTCGCGCAGCAAGTGCAATCACATCATTAAAAGGCGATAATGAAGATCAAAATGTTGGTATTAAAGTTGCATTACGTGCAATGGAAGCACCATTACGTCAAATCGTGACTAACTGTGGTGAAGAAGCCTCTGTGGTTGCTAACTCTGTTAAAGCAGGTCAAGGTAACTATGGTTACAATGCTGCAACAGAAGAGTATGGTGATATGATCGCAATGGGCATTTTAGATCCGACTAAAGTGACTCGTAGCGCATTACAATACGCAGCTTCAATCGCAGGGTTAATGATCACAACTGAATGTATGATAACTGATCTACCGAAAGATGATAAAGCTGATATGGCTGGTGCCGGTGGCATGGGTGGTATGGGTGGTATGGGCGGCATGATGTAATCATTTACCCAATCATCATCAATAAAAAACCGTAATTAATATTACGGTTTTTTTATCTGCTTATCATGTTGAATCGGTTATAAATGTTGATAAAGTGTCAAACAACCAATAAAAATAAGTACCGCACCACCAATGAATTCTGCTTTTTTACCAATCAAACAACCAATCTTTTTGCCAAGCAAAATACCAATCGTTACCATAATGCACGTCACTAAACCAATCATGCTAGCAGCCAAACCGATATTCACCGATGCTAAAGCCAACCCAACGCCCACAGCAAACGCGTCAATACTTGTTGAAATGGCAGTCAAAATCAGCATCATAAGAGAGCTATTGGTTGCGACCTCTTGGCATTCATCTTCTTTTTTTACGCTGTTATAGATCATACGCAGACCTAAAAATGACATTAATGCAAAGATAATCCAATGATCCCAGCGTTCAATATATTGCACAGCAATATACCCTAACAGCCAACCTAATACCGGTGTAATGGCCTCAATAAAGCCAAATAACAGTCCCACTTTCAATGCATCAAAAAACTTTGGTACATTCAGGGATACCCCTTTACACACAGCTACAGCAAAAGCATCGGTAGACATTGCAAATGCCAATAATAATATTGCAAAAAAACTCATAACATATGCTCAAATTTTATCGTTAGAATTAATCTAATTTAGAAATCGTAAATAAATAATTTGCGATGTGTTGATCGCCATGTTGTTGGTAGACATTAGCCATAGCTTCAACATGTTTACGTTTAGTTGCATCATATTGGAAAAGGGCTTGAAATGCTTCATCAGCTTGAGTTTTATCACCATTTTGAATCGCACAGTAGCCTAACTGCTCTAAGCTATCCATTTTCCATTGAGGTCGCTCTAAGGCAATCGCCTGTTTAAACTGCCCACGAGCCTCATCGTAACGCTTGGTCGCACACAGAAACGATCCATAATGAACACGGTACAGTCCATTAGTTGGTTCCATTTTGGTAATGGCTTGATATATCGCATCCGCCTCGTCATATTCGCCAACCTGCTGGTCAAACATCGCCATGCCAAGCATCACATTAGGATTATTTGGCGAGTACTGGTTCGCTAGCGTCAGGTTATAATGCGCTTGCTTAATATCTTCGCTTGAACGATCCGATGGATTTTGGGCCTGAGATAGATAACCTAATCCTAACTTCAACCTAGCTAATGCCGCTTGCTCTGGATCAAATTCTTGTTGCTGCTCAGCGGTAAAGTGACATCCCGTGAGCACACTTAAAGATGCAATGGCAAGAAATATGTAAAACCAACGTCTGATCATCTCTTATCTCCAATAATTTTATTGCCTAACATCAATAAAAGACTGCGATAATGCTGATTTAACCAATTTTGTTCGTTTGGTACGATCAATCACATCGCCAGCAAGCTGCCCACATGCGGCGTCAATATCATCACCGCGGGTTTTACGAACAATCACAGTAAAACCATACGCCATTAATGTCTTCATAAATCGATCAATACGCGAGTTTGAGCTACGGGAATACGGTGCACCGGGGAATGGGTTCCAGGGAATCAGATTAATCTTACATGGCGTATTTTTTAAGAACTCAGCTAACTCGTGAGCATGCTCAACGCCATCATTGACTTGGTTAAGTAGAACATATTCAATCGTCACTTTACCATGATTAGCATTAGAAATTGCGAGGTAGCGATGAATCGACTCTCGTAACATGGCCATATTATACTTATCATTAATTGGCATAATTTGGCTACGTATTTGATCATTTGGTGCATGCAGTGAAATAGCTAAAGCTACGTCAATCATACCCGCTAATTTATCTAGTGCGGGCACAACCCCTGACGTCGATAATGTCACACGACGTTTCGATAAACCGTAACCAAAATCATCTAACATGATTTCCATCGCGGGTACAACATTAGTTATATTGAGCAGTGGTTCTCCCATGCCCATCATAACAACATTCGTAATCGGCCTATCGGCCAGTTTGCCCGTTAAACCAATAATTTTTGAAGCGCGCCAAACTTGCCCAATAATTTCAGCCACACGAAGATTACGATTAAAGCCCTGTTGGGCTGTTGAGCAGAATTTACACTCTAACGCACAACCAACTTGCGAAGATACGCATAATGTCGCACGCTCCCTCTCTGGAATATACACAGCTTCAATCAGTTGATTATTACCGACATCAAGCGCCCACTTAATTGTACCATCTGCCGATCTCTGTTCATGAGCCACTTCTGGCGCCTTAATTTCAGCTATCGATTTCAGTTGATCTCGAAGTTTCTTATTAATATCAGTCATTAAATCAAAATCATCATAACCAAACTGATAGATCCATTTCATAATTTGATCAGCTCGAAAGGGCTTTTCGCCTAAGTCTTTAAAAAACTCACGCAGCTCCTGACGAGTATAATTAAGTAGATTGATTTTTTCTGGTTCGGAAGTAGTGGTTTGTGTTGATAATTCTGATGATGTTGGATGACACATACCAACAATGTTATTTGTATTCATAGTCGTTATACAGCCTCGTTTTTACACATTACGGCAAAATATTAATAGTGAAATAGTGTAATAAAATTGAAGGAAGGATTATACTGGTTTTCAATTTATCTGGCTAACAATATTGTTGATTTTAAAATAGACATCATATGAAAAAAAAAATTTTATTTCTTTTACTCATCATTTCGGTACCGATTATGGCAAATACTGTCCCACTCAATAAACTTATTGGGCAATTTAATGAAAAAACTGATAAGGAATTTGTTGCATTAGATACGACCGTGCTACCGGTTAATAAGAGCGGTATGTATTTACAAAAAGAACCAACAGAGCAGCTGATTAAAGCTTATCAGGCGTTTAAACAACAGCATCCGAATATTCCGTTTATCATTGTCAGTGCTACGCGTAATTATGCTTACCAAAATAGTATCTGGCAAAGAAAATGGAATACCTTATTTCCTAAATTTAATAATGCACAAAGAACAGCACAAGATATTTTACAATATTCCTCCATGCCTGGTAGTTCAAGGCACCATTGGGGAACCGATATAGATATTACCAGTGTATCATCAGATTATTTCCATCATAACCAGCAAGGTAAAATTTTATATCAATGGCTAGAAGAAAACATGCCTAAATATGGCTTTTGCCGGCCATTTAATGAAGGCCGCAGTGGTGGTTATCTGCCGGAGGAATGGCACTGGTCATATCAGCCCATTGCTAAAGCCTATCTCATGGCATATAAAACAGCATTACAACAAGACACTCAAAGCGTCTTATCTCAACTCAATTTTGATGGTCATGATAAAATAACACTGAAAGCATTATTAGAAGAGTATGTACTTAATGTCAATACTGAGTGTATTAACTAAGAATGCCAATAGGGTAGCTTAATTGTCATAATTAGGCCACCGCTATCACGATTTCTTGCTTGTATGGCGCCGTTATGCATGACAATACTCTTTCTGGCTATGGCTAAACCAAGTCCATAACCTTTGCCTAACTGTGGCGATTGAATTCTAACGAAAGGCTCAAAAATACTTGAAAGTTTGTGTTCATCAATTCCAGGGCCATTGTCTTTCACATCAATTTGTAAATATCGACCGCTCTCTTTCAATGTAATATCGATGGATTGTCCCGCTTTGGAAAATCGAATGGCATTGCGAATAATATTTTCAACTGCACGTCGAATCTGCTCTGAATTACCTTTGATAATCGAATGAGCGACCGAGACTACCGTAAAATTAACATAGACCTCTTGTGGTTCTGCTTCGTATTTTGCATCGGCAACGATTACACTAATTAACTCTTTCAAATCAAAATACTCATCTAAAGAATTAGCGGTATCGTCTCTTGAATAGTTAAGGATTTCACCAATCATAGTGTCTAAACGTTCAGACTCTAGCTCAATACGCTCTAACGAAGTATCAATATTTTGTTTATTTTGCTGAGCAATACCAATCGCTAGTTGTAAACGAGCTAGAGGAGTTCGAAGCTCATGAGAAACATCATGTAATAATGCTTGCCGATCTGAAATCAGTGTACTGAGTTGCTCTACCATAAGATCAAATTCCCACGCAAGTTCACTCAGCTCATCATGTCGTTTTTTTAACTTATCAAACAATCGGACAGAAAGATCACCCTGAGAAACTTTATAAAATCCTTTACGTAAAAGTTTCATTGGCCGAGTTAAATTCCATGCCAAGAATAGACTAAATAACAATCCCCCGGTAATGCCCATTAAAAACATCGGAATAGGCATATTAAAAATCATCCCTTTATTGTAATTTTGGTCATGATCTTTGAACGAAATTAAATAAGAGATGCCATCGGGGGCAGTTGACGTTTTTTGATAAATAAAAGAACCATCATTTGAGTTTTCAGTTTCAGACTCGACATAAAGATCCGGAGTCTGCAATAGCGAAATTGAAAAACATGTTCGTTCAGGCTCAGGTAAATGAGCAATAAAATTAACCGCCTCTTGCTCACCTGAAATCTGTAGCAACTGAGCTATCATCTCAACTTTTGTTTGGATATGATAAAAAGTCCGGCTTTCTCTCGACTCCATGTAAAAATTTAAACCAATCCAGGTGAGTTGGAATGTGAGATAAAAAATGCCCCAAAAGATAATCAATATTTTCCAAAATAAGCGCCTATTCATCATGGCCTACGCTCTAATTCGATACCCTACAGCTCTTATTGTTTCAATAGTCACTGCATCTTTTGTCAGCTGATGTAATTTTTGACGAATATTACTAATGTGCACATCAACGCTACGATCATAAAGTTCACGGGCACGCCCTAAACCCGCTTCTGAAAGCTCTTCTTTAGTCACAACACGATCTTGGTGCTTAACCAATAACGCTAACAAATTAAATTCAGTTGAAGTAAGCTCAATCGTAATTTCATTCCAACGACAAAGGCGCTGAGGAATATCAAGTATCAAATTATTGAATTCATATTTTTTATTATTGAACTCGACTTGGCTTGGTGTGGATTGTTCATCAATTCGTCGCAAAACGGCTCTTAATCGAGCAAGTAATTCTCTTGGATAGCAGGGCTTAGGAACATAATCATCAGCACCTAATTCTAAACCGAGCACACGATCAATGTTATCACCTTTTGCGGTTAACATAATGATTGGTATATTTACTGATTGGCGGATACTTTTAAGCACATCAATACCATTAATATCGGGGAGCATGATGTCTAAGATAGCAGCTTTGTATTTTCCAGTTAGAGCCTCATCGATACCTTCCTGCCCCGTATGAACTGCTTTAACCTTGAAGCTTTCATTCGTTAAGTATTCACTTAACATTTGCGAAAGTTCTACATCATCATCAATTAACAATATATTTATCATGGATTTCACATTTTATAATTATAAGTAAGTCTATTATTATCAACAAAAATCAAAAAAATGTCAGTTAATTTTACTAAAATATTACACGAATTAGATACTTTTTAAGAAAAATTAAATAAATAACAGGATAAAATGGCAGGCAATTAACAAAAAAAAACGCCCCATCTGAACGATAGGGCGCTTCTCATATTTAATAGTCTGGCGGTGACCTACTCTCACATGGGGGAACCCCCACACTACCATCGGCTCCACGGCGTTTCACTTCTGAGTTCGGCATGGG
>NZ_RBWY01000006.1 GCF_003634275.1 Orbus hercynius | reverse complement strand
CATGAATTTCCTAAGCAATATAGTAATGGTATCATTTACAACAATGCCTTCTGTTATGGCCTCATCCAGCTTGAGAAGGTGACTAACGTGGAAGAAAGAAAGGTCGGCGAGGGCATGGGGAATGCCAATATCCGACGCACTGAAGTGTATGTTGGCTATAATTACCATGTGCTGGATATTCCTGCTTGGGTAACCCATTCACAAAAGAAATTGGATGCCATATATCCTCAGTTTAAGGTCTTGCAAGAGGATGTGAGTTACCCGGATACTAAGACCTTTTATAAAGGTAAAGACGGCAATTTATATCAAGACTCATTGTCTTATTGGGTGATTCCGCCGTCTGGCAAGTTACTTGAGAGTGAATAAGTCGCTCAAGGTTGAGCGGTGAGTCATATTTTAACGTGTTGAATAATGAAAAATTACGGCTAGGTTTTTTATTATGAGCCTTAATTTTAATGGATTAGATGGTAAATAGGATCAACTCTAATACAGTCGAACAATAGGAACTATAATGGGAAAACTACGTTGTGTTATTCGTTTAGGGGATGCGACTAATCATGGTGGCAAGGTGATTTCTGCCTCGTCAACCATGATTGTCCATGGTAAGCCAGTTGCACGTATTGGCGATATGGTCAGTTGTCCTATCAATGGTCATGGCGTGACCCCAATCATTGAAGGGGACGCTACCTTTCGAGATCAAGGTAAACCGATTGCCCTTGATGGGCACCATGCGGGCTGTGGTTGCGTGTTAATTTCGTCGTTGTCTGATGTAGGGAAAGGTTGATGCCAGTTGATTTAACTAAATTACCGCAGCCGTTACCACCGTTACAAAAATTTAGCGGGTGGTTTTGGGCTATGCTATTATTCGCGTTTGTTGTTGCCGGCGGCTTAATTACCTTAATTGTGAGCTTTTTTTACTCACTGTCTGATCTATTACTTATTCTTTGTGCTGTCGTTGTACCGATTGGTTTATGGGTATTTAGTCTGTTATATGGTATATACTACCGTGGCTACCGTGAAGCCTATATTAAACAGTGGAATATTAACCGTAATGGTCGACGTGAGCATTTGATTGATTATGCCAGACGGGGATTGTATGTTTTATCTCATTCTGTTCTCACTCGGTATGGTGAGAGTGGTAATGCGAACGGGGTTACCAGTAATAGTTATTCAATAAATGGTGATAATTTTGGTAATGACAATGAGTTAATTTCGTATAAGCAGCAAAAATCGTATTTAGACATCACGCCAAGTAATTTTGATGCTAGGCTCGAGGCGCTTTTTATACAATGGTGTAATGAATATCAGTCATTATTGACAGCATTGCCAAATAATTTGCAGATCCACGTGCGGTTGTTTATAGAGACGCCGACTAAAATTGAAAATATTGAAGCATTATGGCAACGGACTTTCGGTAAATTGATTTGTCCTGCTAGCATTATGGTTAACTCTCCATGTCGTGGTACGTTATTTACTCAGGTCTGGCTTGATAATAGTGATTATGATGATGATCTACTATTACTCATTAATGCTCGCCTTTTTGCTTTTCCAATAAAAAATGATGCTGAAGAAGCACTAATCATGCTACTTGCGGGTGAACAAGCGATTAAAAAATTAACCGAAGTGGTTAATACTGATAAAATCGCTAAAATCTACCGCAGTGAACAAACAGGCGAACTGGCTAAAACGCTTGATCATGCGTTGTTATGGGGAGCTAAGCACAGCGCAAGTTATGATGGTGTGTGGTATAGCGGTATCTCAACTCAGCAAAATATCGACATTATGAATTACTTTAATCAGATCGAATTTGATCCGGGCAGTATTTTTAATATCGATACAACTATTGGTAATGCTAAACATAGTGCATACTTTTTTGCGCTCGCATTAGCAGTTGAACATACATTATCAACCGGTAATAAACAATTAATTGTGGTTGGTGAACCGGACATTACGGCATCGGTCGTTGCAACAATAACAAACAATAACCAAAAATAATATTAAGAGAATAGAAAGGCATGAAAAAAATCATTATAGGATGGGTTATCCTACTGGTGTTAATCGCTTTAGCACTGATTTTCTTTATCTGGCAAGATAGCTTCTCATTTTTACCGACTTCCGGTGATAAATGGCTCGGCACAGCAGTAGTATTGATTGTGGCGCTAGTGTTATCTCATTTACATAATTTGGTCTTTCTATTACTCAATAAAATTGTGAAGTTTAATTTTAAGTTAACAGATCAAAGCCATATTGATACTGATGATAAAAAACCAGCCAAAAAGAAAAAATCGGGTCCATTTAGTGATATTACCGTTTATCTGTCGCAGCGCTATGGCCTATTTTGGCGCCGACGGGTGCGTAAGTTGCTGGTGGTGGGCAGTGAAAGTGATACTGAGCGGTTGCTACCAAATTTAACACGAGAGCGTTGGCAAATTGCTGACAATACGCTGATGATTTATGGCGGTGATCACGAAGATGAACTCAATATGGGGTGGCTTAAAGCGTTAAAAACCGCCTTTGGACGCATTGTGTTACTACGCCGCAAACCGATTGACGGTTTAGTGTGGCTGTTGCCGGATAATTACTTAACCTTGAGTCGAACGCAGCAAGCTCGGCTGGAAAACAGTATTTTGCAAATTCAGGCGCGCAATAAAGCCTTGAACTGGCAAGCACCCGTCTATTTCGTTAGCACTCAAGATAGTGAGTGGTCACAAACTGGACGCACAGAGCAAGGGGTGGGCACATTCTTTAATGGTTTAAAAATCAATCAGCTAGATGCTATTGATAAGGCGTTAGATAAATTGGCAATGACCTGCTGTGAAAAAGGCACGTTGCAAGTGATGCAAGATAGCCGGTATGCCTTTTTACTCCAATTAAGCCAGAACTTAATTGAGCGCGATAAAAGCCGCATTAAGCAGTGGTTAGCGAAGTGGCTAGCGTTGCCTCACAGTGCCTCTCCACGCGCATTGTTATTTTCCCCTTTACTCAGTAATGAAATCAGTAGTGATGAATCTCTGTATGTACCAGAACATCACTTAGCGATGACGCCAACATGGCAAACGATCAGTGTTGATGCGGCTAAGCAGCGCGGTAAACGCATGGGATTGCCATTTGAAGCGATCTGCTGCTCGTTAATACTCGCTGCTATGGCGGTGATGAGTATTGGTATTGTCACCTCTTACTATCAAAATCGCTCATTAATTATCAACGCCACACATTTGGTTAGCCAAATTGATGCGACGAATTCTGACTCTTATGCTGCGCGTTTACAATCACAATATGCGCTACAGTTGCAGATGGATCAGTTAATTTATCGTCAGCATGATGGTGTGCCCATTCGTTACCGATTTGGTTTAAGTCATAATGATGCTTTATTAACGGCGTTATGGCCACATTATATTACGGCCAATGATCGCAACATTGCCACGCCTTTTTTAGCGTGGCAGACCAGCTATTTGACTCGTGTTACTAATATGTCGCCGGCTGATCCTAATCGCGCTAAGTTAGTCAACGCTAGCTATAATGTGTTAAAAGCTTATCTCATGCTCACTCGCCCGGATAAAGCCGATGCGGCTTACTTAAGTGAATTTGCCACGCAAACGTGGCCAGCGCCTAATTCGATTGCGGTAAGTGAATGGCAAAAATTGATGCCAGAACTCGTGGCATTTTGGGGGCGCAATTTAAGCGAGCATCCGCAGTGGGCGCAAAAAAGTTCATTAGATTTAGTAAAAGATGTTCGGCAAATTTTAATCAATCAAATCGGTTTGCAAAATGCCGAAAATACCATCTACCAAGCTATTTTACAGCGCGCTGGGCAAAATTATGCCAAAGTGACATTAGTGCAATTATTAGGGGATATCGATAGTCGCATGTTATTTAGCTCGACTGAGTCCGTACCAGGGGTATTTACCCGTAAAGCTTGGGAAGATGTGATCAAAAGCGAAATTGCCAGTGCGGCTAAATCGCGCAAAGAACAGATCGACTGGGTGCTGAGTGATGGCACTTCGTCGATGACCTCATCGGTCTCGCCTGATGCGCTTAAGCAGCATTTAACCGAGCGTTATTTTAGTGATTACAGTGCGGCGTGGTTACTGTTTTTAAATAATATTCAATGGCGTCAAGCTGATAATATTGCCGATGTAATTGAACAGTTAACGTTGATGTCTGATGTGCGGCAATCACCATTGGTGGCCCTAATGAATGTGGTGAAGTATCAAGCTGAAGTGGCGTACAGTGGTGGCGGAATTTCGGATAACTTAATTCGCTCAGCGCAGGAGCTGATTAAAGATAAAAATCCGGCAAAGCTTAATGCTAAAGTTGAAGCATCGGGGCCGTTAACCCCAACTTTTGGCCCTCTACTTAATTTGCTGAATGTCGAAAATAATAATTCAAGCAGTGATCTCACATTACAAACTTATTTGCTGCGGGTGACGCAAGTACGCTTGAAACTGCAAAATATTACGAGTAGTGCCAATCCACAAGCAACTGCTAAATTATTGGCCAAGAGTGTTTTCCAAGGGACCTCAGTTGATTTAACTGAAACCCGTGATTACGGCAATTTGATTGCGGCCAACTTAGGTGAAGAGTGGTCAGGATTTGGTTATACCGTATTTAAACAGCCGTTAGAACAGGCGTGGCAAGTAATTTTAACGCCGGCAGCTAAAAGTTTTAACGATATTTGGCAAACCCAAATAGTGTATGAATGGGAAAAATCTTTTGCTGGTCGCTATCCCTTTAAAGATTCAGACAATGATGCCTCGCTGGCGGAACTTGCACGTTTTTTACGCCCAGATGCTGGTATTGTCGATAAGTTTATTGCCAGTGAACTTGGCGGTATCCTTGAAAAACAAGGGGATAAATGGGTGATAAATCCCGTTAATGCACAAGGGTTACATTTTTCACCACAGTTTATCGATACCTTAAATTTATTCAATAATTTATCTAGTCAGTTATTAACGAGTGGGGATGCTAAAATTGCTTTTGACATCATGGCTCGCAGTGGTTATAACGTAGCGCGAAGTGAACTTATTATTGATAAACAAAAACTCGATTATTTTAACCAAATGCCAGCTTGGCAGCGTTTTAGTTGGCCTGGCGATGGCTATTCTCCTTATGCTCAGCTTAGTTATAGCCGCGATGATTCAGGTCTACAACTTTATGATTATTATGCGGGTGATTGGGCTTGGATTCGTCTACTTGAGTCAGCCTTTATTCGTCAGCTTGATTCAAGTCGTTACGAATTAGTGTGGAAAGTCGGACCTGAACATAATTTAAAATATATTTTGCGTAGTCAATCGGGAGAAGGGCCATTGACGTTACTACAATTACGCCATTTTGTATTACCTAAGCAGGTATTTGATGTCAGTAAAAGTGATGTCGAATTGCAAATCGATCGTACATTATAATTATCATAGGATAAGGTTATGCTCAGCCAATTATTGAGTCTCTTTTTTAGCAAACAAGATCCGCAAGAAGCGATTCACCGTCGATTAAATAGCGAGTGGGCAGATTGGCTTGCGCCAATTAGTGCCGAAAAACCCGTCGGTGATGACCTGACTTACCATGATACGTTTCAAGAAATCAAAGAGGAAATCGCCAAATTATCGGGCGTTGATTACGCCTTAGTGATGTCAGGCAGTGAAACAATTCTTAAGCAGCACAGTAAAGATATTCGTGTGGCGACTTATTACTGTTTAGCTCGACTACATATTGATGGCGCAACAGGTTTTGCCGATGGTTTGGAGCTATTAGCCGGTTTGCTCGATAGATTCGGTACAACACTGTATCCATCTCGTAGTCATATTCGTAAAAATGCGATTGAGTGGTTAGCGAATGCAAAATTCACCGAAGTATTAACCAAACTACAACCGATTGAGGAAGTAAGCCTATCGCGAATTATTGCTGCTTTAAATTTAATTGATCAGTGCAATAAAATAATATTTAGCAGTGAGGATCCGAGTCAAAGTGCGCAACAACCTGATTTGGATGGCTTGATTCTGTTTTTTTCTAACAGTTTAAAACAGCCAGCTAAAATTAAAAGTAGCCCAAGTGCTGATAATGAACCAGTTGTTAGTGATACCCATTATGATGTGACACCCATGCCAGCGTCAAACGATGCGGCGATTCGTTCTCAGCGTGATTTACTTGATCAGGCTAGGCGAATAGCGGCGTTTTTACGTGAAAAACCGGAAGGCTATCTGGCCGCAGGGCGCTTTTTGCGCGCGTTACGTTGGGATACCGTCAGCCATTTACCGCCGATGGATCATCGCGGCCGCACTCGCTTACCTGCCCCGCGTACCGAGCTGCGCCATAACATCAGTCGTTTAATTCTCCAGCAACAATGGCACGAACTGTTTGAACGCGTTGAAGCTGCTTTTATGGAAAATGCTAACCATTTCTGGTTTGATTTACAGCGCGCTGCCGTATTGGCGTTGCAAAAAATGGGCGAGCCTTATCAAAGCTGGGCGGAGATCTACTTGACCGATATTGGTCTGGTGCTAGAGCGCTTACAAGGCATTGAGCGATTGACCTTTGAAAATGGTACTCCTTTTGCGGATGATGAAACCTTGCATTGGATTGCGACGGTGGCACGTATTCACCATCTCGATGACGATAGTGCACTGGCGCCGATTGCGGTGTCGGGTGAAAATGATTGGAATGAAATTGAAAAACAGGCAATCGATCTGGCCAGTAATGATGGACTTGAAAAAGCCTTCATTTGGTTACAGAGTTTACCGGCTATTCGTTTACCTAAGCAGAGCTATTTGCTGCAATACACGCAGGCAAGAATTGCTGAACAAAACGGCAAACTCGATTTAGCTTTAAAGCTGTTAGTTGGCTTAGATGATAAACAAGATAGTATGAATTTATCTGACTGGGAGCCCGCATTGATATTTGATGTTAAGCACCATTTATTGCGACTGTTGAAACAAAAACTACAGTTGAAAGACGTGAATAAAGCTCAGCTTAATGATGAGATTGAGCGGTTACATCATGAGCTGATACAACTTGATCCGGCGCGTGCTTTAACGGTGATATAACCAGCGTTATGATTGAACGTGTGGTAGCATGATCAAGATAGAACTTAAAAAATAAATTAAAACTCGAATCGATATAGAGAAAACAATGGACGATTTAATTCAACGTTATTACGAAGCTGAAATGCGTTATCTACGCGAGGCCGGTAAGGAGTTTGCTAAAATTCATCCCGATAGAGCAAGCCAACTTAACCTTGATCGGGTTGGCGATCGCGATCCTTATGTAGAGCGGCTATTTGAAGGATTCGCTTTTTTAATGGGACGATTACGGCAAAAAATGGATGATGATTTGCCGGAACTGACCGAAAGCTTGGTGAGCTTATTATGGCCACACTATTTACGCCTCATTCCATCGCTAGGTATTGTACAGTTACAGCCCGATTATATGATGTTATCCCGTCAGGAAGTGGTGCCAGCGGGATTGATGATGCAAACCGAAGCATTAGGGCCTGCGCGTACCCACTGTCAGTACCGCACCACTCAAGCTGTGACGTTAAGACCGATCGATATTACCCAAGCGAAATTAAATATTGCTGCCGATGGGCGCAGTATTATTGCGTTACGGCTGAGTTTTACCGAACTGGCGGATTTTGAGCAGCTTGATTTATCCCGCTTACGCTTATACCTCAATGCGGATGGCCCTATCGCCAGCAGTTTGCATTATGCGCTAACTCACCAAGTGGCTTCGATGCATTTGCGTTATTCAACTCAAGCAGAAAATCGTCTGGCTTTTCGTGGCAGCATAACGCCCGTTGGTTTTGCCGATGAAGATCGCTTATGGCTCAAGCCAGATAATGCCTTTGCCGGTTATCAATTGTTATTGGAATATTTTAGCTTCCGCGAAAAATTTATGTTTGTCGATTTGCATGGGCTTGATATCAAGCAAGTACCCGAGCATTGCCGTTATATTGATATTGAGTTGGTGTTAAAAGAGAGCTGGCCAACTGATATGCCCTTTGATCACAGTAATATCTGTTTACACTGTGTGCCGGCGATCAACTTGTTTGATTTGGAAGCTGATCCGGTGGTCGTCAATCAGTTGGAAAGCGAATATTTACTGCGGCCATTGCTACGCCAAGATGGTCATGTTGAGATCTATTCCATTGAGAATGTTGAGGCGATAACCCGTAATGGCCGCTATAGTTATGTGCCATTTACCAGTTTTAAACACCGTGGTGGTATGCTGCGTCATGATGCGCCCGAACGTTATTATCATACTCGGGTGCGTAAGGGCGCATCGGGTTTACATGATACTTGGCTGATTCTTGGCGGTAAAGTGTGGGATAAAAACGAGAATTTAGAGACTGAAACCTTATCTTTACGCGTAACAGGAACCAATGGTATGTTGCCACGTAAAGTGTTACGTAATGCTCGTATTGATACGCTTTGTAGTACTCAGGCCTATATCGGCTGCGTGAAAAACTTGTCAGCTGTGACGCAGCCATGTTATCCGCCAACTGAGGACCGCTTCCATTGGCGCGTCTTGTCCCACTTAGCACCGAATTATCTGTCTTTAATGAATGCTGAAGTATTACGAGGTACGCTAGCTTTATATGACTGGACTGATAATGAGCTCAATCGGCGGCGGCTAGAAGGCATTGTGGATGTATCACACCGCATGATAACGCGGATTGAAAAAGGCATGGTGCAGCGCGGGGTTGAAATTGAGGTGACGGTGAATACTTATCAGTTTACTGGTGAAGGCGATGTGATGTTATTTGGTGAATTATTACATCAATTTTTTGCTTTATATGCCGATATTAATTTATTTACACAATTAGTACTGGTTCTTCTACCGACAGGGAAAAAAGTGACATGGAACAGCAGCAAGACATCACAACCACTCCTTTAATGCAGGAGATCGAGTCCAAGCTGCCAAGAATGAATTTTTATCGTTTTTGTCAGCTACTTGAACAGATAACTGATATGGAACTCAAGATGGGCACGGGCGAGTCTCCCGCGCTCGATCCGCTGCGGTTTGCGCCATCTGCTGAGATGAGTTTTCCTGCGGGTGAACTCAAGTGTATTGAGCGTGAGCCGTATTTAGCGCGCCCAGTTACTGTGCGAACCCGATTTTTAGGCTTATATGGCGTTGATTCTGTCTTGCCGCCGATTTTACTCGACGATATTGTTAAACAAAAAGATGGCTATCAGGCGATGATGGATTTTTTAGATCTATTCAATCACCGTATTATTACTCAGTTTTACCGTATATGGCTAAAATACCATTATCCGGCCAGCTTCCTTGCCGGTGGTAAAGATCCCATTTCACAGTGTTTACTCGGTTTAACGGGGCTGGGCATTGAAGGGACCAGCACACAAATTGGCACGCCGGTATCGCGCTTTTTAGCCTTACTCGGTTTGGTGACGCAGCAAACTCGCACAGCAGAAGGGATTGTGGGTGTGATAAAAGTATTAGTGCCCAATTGTGATGTCGAGGTCGATGAGTTTTATCCCGTGTGGGTTAACTTATCTGCGCCAGCTAAACTCGGCGGCTCTGGCGTGCAGTTAGGCAACAGCGCTGTGTTAGGTAAACAGTTTTTAGAGTGCAATCAAACGGTACGTGTGAAAATTAAGCCACATGATAATACGCAAATTGAATCACTGTTACCTGATGGACAACTGCATCAAGATGTGATGACTTTGTTACGTGCTTATTTGGGTTATCAAGTTGATGCGCAGCTGGACTTACATTTACCGGCGCGTTTTTTGCCAAGAACTCAGTTAATTAAAAAAGGTGCACGTTTAGGTCAAACGGCAACATTAATCAGTCGTGAATCGGCTGATCAAAAAGATATTGTGGTGAATTTGGGCCGTTACCGTGGCTTGGCGGCTTGAGTGAAGGCTTGGCAAATATCGCTACATGATGGCTAGCTACCATTACACTTTGCGACAATGTGATAAGTAATTTAGTAAATAGGAAAGATAAAATGAAGACATTATTGATAATTGGCACATTAATGAGCCTGTTTATATTAAGTGGTTGTGGCGCGGCGCAGTCGGTTTCGGAAGGAACGGCAAGCGTGGCTAAAGCGATATTTGTGTGGGATGTGCGCACGGTACATCTTGATTTTACCGCCAGAGCGGAACTAAATACTGATGATAATAATAAATCATCACCGGTAGTGATTCGTATTTATCAGTTGAGCGATCCCCAGTCATTTAATTCTGCTCCCTATCCTGCGTTGGTTGACGGGGATCAAGATGCGCTTGGTAGCGCATTACTTGCGAGTAAAGAGATTGTATTAAAGCCCGATACCGCATTATCGGTTGATACGCCATTTGATAAAAATGCAAATTATGTGGGAATTGTCGCCTTATTTAAAGAGCCTGATTTAAAAGCGAATAGTTGGCGAATTTTATTAAAGCGCAGTGATTTACATATCAATGATGCTCGGGCGATTAAAGTGAATAAATTTGCACTTGAATTAGTCGCAGAGGATTAAAGCATGGGGGCGTCATTGTATGATACGGTTTTTGGTTTTTTTGATTCTGGTTCAATAGTCAGTGAAACCGATGATAAGATGCAAACCATTATTAGCGTTAAAGATAACATCGGCCGAATTTTAAATAGTCGAGCGGGTGCGATTAAACATTTACCCGATTATGGTTTGCCCGATATGTCAACGATTTATCAGGCGTTACCAACATCAGCTTACGGCTTAATGCGTGCGATGCAAAACACGTTACTCAAGTATGAACCGCGTTTATCCGCAGTTGAAATTGCACTACAAGAGACTGATGATACGATGATATTAAGTTATGAATTAACGTGCCATTTTAAGGAAGGTGGATTGGTCAAATACGGTACGCATTTTATGCCTGATGGTAAAGCGCAATTAAATTATACCCATAAAAAATCATCTTACTAATTTATCCATCATAGTAAAAATTGACATTTCGGTGGTCACAAAAATTATTATCCTGTATGTGGATAAATAGTGAAATAGGCAGGGAAGAGTGATAGTATAATTAATAAGGTTATCTATTTTATTTACAAGCACCTGACGCTTAATTATCAGTAAAAGGTGAGCGAGTTTAAATAAAAGGGAGGTGATGGAAAATAATGCTAAAATTCATGCAAGGTCGAATTATCAAATGCTCGGCAGTGTTGATAACCTCTCTACTATTATTAACCGCTTGTCGTGATGATGTTGCCATTAAACAGTTGTTACAAAATAACTACGATAAAAAGAACGCATCTGGACAAAAAGCTTTTTGTGTTCGTCTAGGCGGGGCTATTAGTTTTCCGTATACCACACAATATATGCATCCAAAGCAAGCAGTCGATCAATCTTCTCGCTATAATTATATTTGGAATAAAAAACTTAATGAACGATTACCACTTTTTAGTCGTTTAGGTCTTTTTGAGCAAAAATTACTGATTTCCACAGAGCAACCGCATGTTGGTGAAGCGATTTACCGATACTCACTTACCGACTCAGGTAAAAAATATTTAACACAGTGGGTTGATACGACCGCATTGTGTTTTGGTCGCCGAGTTATTGTCGATGTTTTATCTGATACAGTGAGCAAAGATAGATGGGGCGATGAAGTCGTTAGTGTTCAATTTTCCTACATCGTTGAAGGTGTGCCTGAGTGGGCAACAGATCCGCAAGTGAATGAAATGTTTGATTTCAATAGCTTTGGCTTAAATACCGATGGCGGCATAAGTACTGGTAGTTTATTTTTTCGCGATACCGCAAATGGGCTCCGTATATCAGGTGGTCCTGCGGGGATGTGGCTATTTTGGTGATAACTCGATCAACCGTGTAAATCGCCGCCGTCGATAGGCGGCCGAGTAATGATTGAGCGTTGCTCCATCACTACACTATAAAATAATATCAGAACCAGCAAGTTCATGTTGAATTTGTGCGGTATTCTTCTCTAATGTGGGGATAAGTTGCTGCTCAACGATATCAATTTGTGCTTGTAGTTTTTTAATGCCTGTTGGCACGGAAATATCACTGATAGCAATACTTTCATGCAGTTTTGCCACTTCACGATAAAATTGTTGAGCTTGACGCAAAAGCATTGGCGGCGTTGATAATGTTGTGCTAGAAAACTTCATATTTTCCCAAATCAGCGTATAAAAATTGAGGGGTTCGTTACGCGCGCCATAATAGTTACTATCTTGAATTTTTGCCATATAGCCTTTTAATAGCACAATATTATCTTGCAATTCATATTGTAGTGATTTTTGTAAATAGTAGCTCTCTTTATAACTCGTCATGTTTTCGAATTGCACCGCTTGCTTATAGCCTTGGCTTGCCGCTAAATAAACACCAATAACCGTGGCAAGAAGAATAAACACTTGGCTGACCCAAAAACTGGCTTTTTTGATTTCATTAACTCGTTCAATATCGACTTTCGGGTTAGGCATTTGATTTTGTGACATATAATTGTTCCTTATTATTATTTTTTATTAAAATGAGTGAAAATATGTGGTTGGCATTTCAAATCACATACCTATTTATTATAAATTTCTGGTATCATGATAGAAAGACTTTTTTAGCACTATTGAGAAAATTATGTTTGAGAATTTAACCGATAGATTATCCCAGACTTTACGTAATATTAGTGGTCGGGGAAGATTAACTGAAGATAATATTAAAGAAGCTTTGCGTGATGTACGAATGGCATTACTTGAGGCTGATGTTGCACTCCCGGTGGTTCGCGATTTTATTAATCAGGTTAAAGAGAAGGCGGTTGGGCTTGATGTCAACAAGAGCCTGACACCTGGGCAAGAGTTTATCAAAATTGTTCAACACGAATTAACGCTAGCTATGGGGGAGCAAAATAGTACTTTAAACTTAGCCACTCAGCCTCCTGCGGTGATGTTAATGGCGGGTCTGCAAGGTGCAGGTAAAACCACCAGCGTTGCCAAGCTTGCTAAATTTTTAAAAGAGAAGCATAAAAAGAAAGTCTTAGTGGTTTCGGCTGACGTTTATCGCCCTGCAGCAATTAAGCAGTTAGAAACGCTAGCTAATGCGATTGATGTTGAGTTTTTCCCCTCTGATATTAACCAAAAACCGATTGATATTGTTAATAAAGCGATCTCTCATGCCAAGTTACAGTTTTTTGATGTGCTAATTGTCGATACTGCTGGTCGATTACATGTTGATAGCGATATGATGGGTGAGATTAAATTACTCCATCAAGCAATTAATCCAATTGAGACGCTATTTGTCGTTGATGCCATGACCGGGCAAGATGCGGCAAATACGGCCAAAGCATTTAATGATGCGTTACCCCTAACGGGTGTTGTTTTGACTAAAGTTGATGGTGATGCGCGCGGCGGTGCGGCACTATCAATTCGTAGCATTACCGGTAAGCCAATTAAATTTTTGGGTATGGGCGAAAAAACCGATGCATTAGAACCGTTTTATCCTGATCGTATTGCCTCACGAATTTTAGGTATGGGCGATGTCTTATCCCTGATTGAAGAGATGGAGAGCAAGGTTGATCGTGAAAAAGCGGAGCGCATGGCGAAGAAAATCAAAAAAGGCGATAAATTTGATTTTAATGATTTTCAAGAACAGCTTAAACAAATGCGTAATATGGGCGGGATGAGTGCGATGTTAGCCAAATTACCCGGTGCAGGTCAATTGCCTGAACATATTAAAGCACAAATGGATGATAAAGTAACGGTTAAGATGGAAGCGATGATTAACTCGATGACCTTTAAAGAGCGATTAAATCCGGAAATTATTAAAGGGTCGCGTAAACGTCGCATTGCACAAGGGTCAGGTACACAGGTGCAAGATGTTAATAAATTGCTTAAGCAGTTTGATGATATGCAGCGCATGATGAAAAAAATGAAAGGCGGCGGCATGATGAAAATGATGCGCGGCATGAAAGGTATGATGGGCGGCGGTATGGGCGGCTTTGGCGGTTTACCACGGCGTTAATTGATTTAATATGACAAAATAGGATTGTACATCCTATTTTGTTTACTTCTTTTTGGTTTTTTTATCACTTCTTCATTCTCCCCATTTTGGTTATCTTTCCTGCGTGATTAATGATTTTTATTATTAAAAATTAATACAATTGAGAGGATTAGTTTAATCATTACTAAAAAGCTAACGATTGTGATGTTTCGTTAATTGATAGTGCTGCTTTAGGTGTTTACCATAACCTTACCGAATTAATATAGTTGCTTAATTGAGTTAACTAATTCTTTGAGGTTTATATATGATAAGAACACAGACATCTGACCGGAATTGGAACAATCGGTTGAACGAAAAACAACGTCGTCTTGAAGCGGTCAAAACGATTACTCAGGGTAAAGTCCTCCCAACCCAAGATTTTCCAGCCATTCTCGAAAAACTATTAGCTTCCGGCGATCGCGTGGTGCTTGAAGGCAATAATCAAAAACAAGCTGATTTTTTAGCGCGTATGTTAGTGCAAGTCGATCCAAATAAAGTCAATAATCTTCATATGTTAATGCCAAGTATCGGCTTACCAGAGCACCTTGATATTTTTGAAAAAGGCATTGCGAAAAAGTTAGATTTCTCATTTTCAGGTACGCAGAGTTTACGTATTTCACAGCTGCTGGCCGATGGCGCATTAGAAATTGGCGCAATACATACTTATATCGAGCTTTATTCGCGCTTGTTTATGGATTTAACGCCAAATGTTGCATTAGTCGCTGCGTATAAAGCCGACCGCAATGGTAATCTTTATACTGGGCCAAGTACCGAAGATAGCCCATCAATTATTGAATCAACGGCATTTAAAAACGGTATTGTCATCGCGCAAGTCAATGAAATTGTTGATGATGTATCAGACTTACCGCGCGTTGATATTCCCGGTTCATGGGTTGATTTTGTGGTGGTGGCAGATAAACCGTTCTTTATGGAACCGCTATTTACTCGTGATCCGCGTTTAATTAAACCGATTCATGTGTTGATGGCGATGATGGCAATTAAAGGGATTTATGCTAAGCATCAAGTGCAATCACTTAACCACGGCATTGGTTTTAATACTGCGGCGATTGAACTGTTATTACCCACTTATGGTGAACAGTTAGGCTTAAAAGGCAAAATCTGTAAATACTGGGCACTTAATCCGCATCCAACACTGATTCCTGCCATTGAAAGTGGCTGGGTTGAAAATGTGCACTGTTTTGGTAGTGAGCTGGGTATGGAAAAATACGTGGCTGCTCGTCCGGATATCTTCTTCACCGGTCACGACGGTAGCATGCGCTCTAACCGAACCTTATGCCAACTCGCCGGTCAATATGCGGTTGATATGTTTGTTGGTTCAACGCTACAAGTTGATGGTTATGGTAACTCATCAACGGTGACGCGCGGGCGTTTATCGGGATTTGGTGGTGCGCCAAATATGGGGCACGACCCACATGGACGCCGTCATGCAACTCATGCGTGGCTTGAGATGATGCAAAAAGCTGAGGACCCAATAGGTCGGGGTCATAAACTGGTGGTACAGATGGTTGAGACTTATCAGGCGGGTGGCAAACCGACGTTTGTTGAAACGCTTGATGCCGTGTCAGTAGGGAAAGAGTCAGGGATGTCGATACCGCCAGTGATGATTTATGGTGATGATATTACCCATGTATTAACCGAAGAAGGCATTGCGTATTTGTATCAAGCTAAATCATTAGAAGAAAGACGTGCGATGGTGGCAGCGGTTGCTGGGATTACGGATATTGGTTTAGGTGTCGATGCAAAGCGTGTTGAGCAATTTCGCCGTGAAGGTAAGGTGGTTTATCCACAAGATATTGGTATTCGCCCAACGGATGCAAGTCGTTCATTGTTAGCGGCAACCAGTGTTGCTGAGCTCGTCGAGTGGTCAGGAGGATTATATAATCCTCCGGCAAAATTTAGAAGCTGGTAATACCAGTCTTTGTTCAGCAAGCGTTTGTAACATCTCCATTTATTGTTGAACACTTGCTTAGGCTTTATATCACTAAGTTGTGGCAATAAATGAATCTGTGAAAAATAAGAGGATATTATGGAACGAATCGAATTAAGTTATCCAGCAACGGAGCAATTAGCCAATCGGGCATTAGCAGGCGTGGTCGGTTCTGGTGATCTTGAGGCTATGTTTGTGCCCCATGATGAAAACGTATTAAACATTATTATCAAAACATCGGTAGATGGCAGTAAATTAATTTGGACGCATCTGTTTGAGCGATTGGCACTACTGAATTCACTGCCAAAGGGCACGCTGGAAATTAACGATTTTTCAGCTACACCAGGCGTTGCAAAATTGCGTATTGAACAAGTGTTTGAGGAGGCTCGTCATGCCAAATAATGATGTCAGTTTTATCGAGCTCAATGCGCGTAAACGCGCAAGTCATCTGTTAGATGCGGGTAGTTTTCGTGAGCTATTAGGGCCATTTGAAAAAATTACCTCGCCATGGCTCGAAAAGCAAGGAATTGTACCGGAATTTGATGACGGTATGGTGATTGCTAAAGGCACGATTGATGGTAAACCAACGGTTGTCATTGCAATTGAAGGAATATTTCAAGGTGGCAGTATGGGTGAAGTCTCTGGCGCTAAAATGGCTGCTGCGCTTGAACTTGCCGCTGAGGATTGCCGTCAGGGCAAATTAACTCAAGCGGTTTTATTGTTAGAAACCGGCGGCGTACGCTTACAAGAAGCCAATCTTGGTTTAGCGGCGATTGCCGATATTCATGCGGCGATTAGTGATTTACGCCGTTATGTCCCAGTCGTTGGCATTAGTACGGGTACGGTTGGCTGCTTTGGTGGTATGTCCATTGCTGCCGGTTTGTGCAGCTACTTGATTGTCACTCGTGAAGCGCGTTTAGGATTGAATGGCCCACAAGTCATTGAACAAGAAGCCGGCATTGAAGAGTATAACTCACGTAATCGCCCATTTATTTGGAGTATGACCGGTGGTGAAGTGCGTTATGAAACCGGTTTTGTTGACGCATTAGTGAAGGATTCGCTAGCGCAAGTCAAACAGGCGATGAAACAGTGTTTAGATAAAGGGGTACCGGCGGTCTTTCGTTCCCAGCAGCATGATTACTATTTAAATAAACTCATGGCAGTGGATACCACAACTCAAGTCGACAGTGATTCAGCGAAACAATTATTTGCAAAAGGAGGTCACCAATGAGTACGTCAACAGTAAGTCGTGGCGATTATTGGTTCTCATTATTAACCGAACAAGCCACATTATGCCCAAGTGTGTGTGCATCAGTGAAAGCCGCCGATGGTGAAATTAATGGCAAAACAGCGCGGTTTATTGCAGTCGTGCCTGATCATAATAGTCTTTACCCTCGAGCACGTCAGGGTGAAGTCGGACTACTTGAAGGCTGGTCACTGGCCAAAGTGGTGCGTGATGTGATTGCTCTTGATAAAGATAAGCCGCATAAACGCGCCATTGTCGCCATTATTGATGTGCCGAGTCAAGCTTATGGTAGGCGTGAAGAAGCCTTTGCTATTCATCAAGCATTAGCGGGCGCTGCAAGTGCTTACGCTGATGCCCGTTTAGCCGGTCACCCAGTGATTGGCTTGATTGTCGGTAAAGCGATGTCTGGTGCCTTTTTAGCACACGGCTATCAAGCCAATCGTTTGATTGCCTTTAACGATCCCCAAGTGATGATTCATGCAATGGGTAAAGAAGCGGCGGCGCGTATCACGTTACGTTCAGTTGAAGCATTGGAAAAACTCGCGGCAACGATTCCACCGATGGCTTATGATATCGAGAACTACAGCAAGCTTGGCCTATTGTATAAACTACTTACTATGAGCAATGCGATGCAGCCTATGGCCAATGAAATTGAATTGGTTAAAGCAACTATTGTTGACGCCATTAATGATGCATTGCAAGATGGCGTGTCTTTGCACAGCCGCCTACAGGCGAAGGATCGCCATGCTTCTTTATTGGTGAGAGAAAAAATGCGTGCTCAGTGGTAGCGACCTTAGGGGGATTGATGAGAGGATTAGCCATAATCATTATGGTGAGTCCATCAATCACTGAGGGAATAATTATTTTAATAGATGGTTTTTTTCATCAAGATGAGGATAGATTATGGCTTATGTCATTCTTAAGGCGCTAGCGCCGATTTTTGTGATTATGTTTTTAGGTTTTTTTGCCGGTAAACGCGGTATGGTGGATAATAAAAACGTCGCGTTATTGAATATATTTGTGATGGATTTTGCCTTGCCCGCAGCATTATTCAGTGCGACGGTACAAACCCCGTGGAATGCCATTGTACAGCAATGGTATTTAATTGTGATTTTGGCGGTATCAATGTGGATTATCTTTGCTGCTATTTACTTTTTGAGTACCAATGTATTTAAAAAACCAGCGAAAGAAGCCGCAGTATTAACATTAACCGTTGCCTTACCAAACTATGCGGCGTTAGGTTTGCCGATTTTGGGGAGTGTGATTGGTGAAAATACTGGCGTATCATTATCTGTCGCGATTTCTATCGCTTGTGGCTCAGTATTGTTAACGCCACTGTGTCTACTGATCTTAGAACGTGAAAAAGCCCGTGAGAATGGCACGGTAAGCGGATCATCATTAGCAATGCTACCGATTTTAGCTTGGCGCTCAGTGACCAAACCGATTGTTTGGGGACCCTTACTTGGGGTGGTATTATCGGCTGTTGGCATTAAAATGCCTGAAATCGTTTTATTAGCAATTAAACCGCTAGGGCTTGCTGCGACGGCTTCGGCACTATTTTTAACCGGTTTGATTTTATCTGCTCGTACGTTAAAAGTGAATTTTGTGGTGTCAGTGTCGTCTATCACTAAATTGGTGATTCAGCCCATTTTGGCTTGGGGGATGGTCTTACTGCTTGGTTTACATGGCGATCTAGCAATTACCGCCGTCTTAATGCTCGCGTTGTCAGCTGGATTTTTTGGCGTGGTATTTGGTAACCGTTTTGGTGTGCAATCTGCTGATGCTGAAGCAACCTTATTAATTAGTTCTATTTTGTGTATTGTGACATTACCTGTTTTTATCACTTTAACAGCAGGTTTATAACCGATGTATACACAGCATGATCTCCATCCTCATGACTTACTTTGGGTTGCACGAGATGATGCGCTAATTATCGATGGCCCTCTACCTGCGTGGTTTCATCGCCAAAGAGCTGCAACTTATCCCGTTGTTGTGCGGCGTGAAGCAGTCGCCGCTGAGTTTGTTGCTGTCGGTATTCGGGGGCAAAATCGTTCACAGCGGTTAGCCGCCAAAGTACATTGCGCAGAGGTAATAGCGCGCTTAACGCCGGAAGAGGTATTATTAAAGTCGATAAGTAAAATTAGCCAGTCGTCGTCATTACCGGCAATGCAGGCGCTAGATTGCTTGATGGATATTGATTTGACGTGGATATGGGGCGTAACTGGCAGCGCTGGCTATCAATTAGCGAGTGATGTACAAGTAATGAATGACAACAGTGATTTGGATCTTGTGTTTCGCAGCCCTGTTGAACGTGATTTTGATCAGTTTGTTCAGTTATCACAATGCTTATCTAGGCTACCTGGGCGTATTGATGCACAAATCGAAACACCGAATGGCGCATTTGCATTAAATGAGTGGGTACGAGATCGCCAAACTATGTTAAAAACAGTGCATGGCCCTATTATGACGACCAATCCTTGGCAATAGGAGGGTAAAAGATGAAAATATTATTGACGTTTCCCGGACAAGGCACACAAACGGTCGGTATGCTACATCACTTACCGGCCTCGGCGTTAACCACTCAATTGTTATCACAAGCCAGTATGGTGTTAAATGAAGATGTGTTGCAATTAGATAGTCAGCAAGCATTGCAAAAAACTCGAGCAGTGCAGTTATGCGATTTAATTACAGGGGTGGTTTATGCCCGTTTGCTTCAAGCTCAGGGGGTAAGCGCTAACATGGTTAGTGGTTTGTCAATTGGTGCTTTTCCTGCTGCCGTGATAGCCGGTGCGATAACCTTTGATGATGCAGTAAAACTGGTGTCATTACGTGGTACATTGATGGAAGAAGCTTATCCAGCCGGTTACGGCATGACGGCTATTCAAGGACTATTCCAAGAGCAAGTTGAAGATATTTTGCAAGCGGTACATTCGAGTCATCAACCGGTTTATTTGGCCAATTTAAATGATGAGCGACAATTTGTGATCTCGGGGTGTGATGTGGCGATGCAAAAAGTCGCTACAATTGCTAAAGATAGGGGGGCTGCATCTATCACTCATTTAGCGGTCAGTGTGCCTTCGCATTGTCCGTTACTCAATCAACCGGCACACTTATTATATCAAGCAATAAAGGCACTTTCATTTAGGCGTCCAACAATAGATTATTTAAGTAGCAGTACCGCGCGCATGATTACTGAGCCAGAAGATCTCGCTTATGATTTGGCATTTAATATGTGCCGTGCTGTACATTGGTTTGATAGTATGGTTGCAGCCAGAGAACGCGGCGTGAGATTAGCAATCGAAATGCCGCCGGGCGCCGTACTGACGGGGTTAACCAAAAAAGCCATGATAGGTAATGGAGAAGCCGTATCAATTCAACAACGTAGCATTAAAGCGGTTACTGAGTTAGTCAAAATGTTAGAACGCACCGAGGGTTAACGTGGTTTACTATGGTGGATATACATTCGGCTACAGGCCAGTAGTGATAAAATGTTGGGATCATATTCACGGTTTTTGGCAAATACCAAGCCGATAGTTTGCATAACGGGGTTTTCTTGTTTGATGGCGACCATTTTAATTTTATCTTGATAGGCACTGCGCATACGGCCTGGTAATAAACTGTATCCCATATTGGCACTGACTAAGTTGATTTGCGAGAAGATATTATTCACATACAGGCTAATATTGGGCGTGTAATTAGTGTTTGCAAATACGTGCTCAAAGCTATTATTGGTTGCAAATCCCTTGGTTAGGCCTATAAAATTCTGATCTTGCAGCGTGGTCAAATCAATTGTTGTTCCCTTTAATAAAGGGCTATCGATTGCGCCGGCAATAAAGAGTTGGTCATCAAAGATCGGCAAGATTTCGAAATTATGTGGATCAATTTCCCCTTGGGTAATTTCAACAAAAACGGCATCAAGTTGGTTATTTTCCAAACTGGCTAATAGTTCGTGGTTAGAGCCCATGCTCAGATCAATACGGGTATCGGGTTTGCGTAATTTAAAATCCATGATCAGTTTAGGCAATATATCGATAGTTAACGAGTAAAGTGCACCAATTTTTAATTTATGTTGTTCAATACCTGCCGCTAAGGCGGTGGCGGTCATTGCTTCATCGGCAAGTTCTAATATTTGCTCAGCATATTCTTGTAGTTTATATGCAGCGGGCATGGGATGTAAATTACGACCTTTATGAATAAACAAGGGGCAGTTGATATCGTCTTCTAAAGTATGTAAAGCGCGATGCACACTGACACTGCTTAGTGAAAGTTCATCTGCGGCTAAACTAATGTTGCCTTTTGACATAAAGACGAGAAAAACTTCTAATTTTTTGAGGGTAATATTGTTCTTTTTCATAAAATAGAGCGATAAGTCGTATTCCTTACCGTTATTGGATATGTTTTTGGGCATACCGTCAATCACTATTGTTGATTTTTTAGTGTAGCTGATGGCGATAAAGCCAGAGAAAGCACTTGCACATTGGCGCTTTGCTAATTAGACTTGTGGGCAATTTTATTCTATTAATGATTTTCTATCGTCGAGTATTTAACTGATTATGCAACTTTCTGATTTTCATTTTGATCTGCCTAATGAACTCATTGCCCGTTATCCTGCGCAAACGCGTAGCGAGTGCCGTTTATTGTCTTTAGACGGTAAAACCGGGCAGGTTACTCATGGTATTTTTACCGATATTATCGCGCAATTACAGCCGGGTGACTTGCTGGTGTTTAACAATACTCGAGTGATTCCTGCTCGCGTGTATGGGCGCAAGCAATCGGGCGGTAAAATCGAAATTCTAGTTGAACGTTTACTCGATAATCATCGCGTTTTGGCACACATCAAAGCGTCTAAATCACCGAAAGTCGGTACCGAGCTGCTACTCGGTGAACAAGAACAAGTTAATGTAACGATGGTTGCCAGACATGACACCCTATTTGAACTGCAATTCCCAGACGATGTATTGACGATTTTAAATCAAATCGGCCATATTCCTTTGCCGCCTTATATTGATAGGCCAGATGATGAGCAAGATCGGGAAGTTTATCAAACCGTTTATAATAAAGTACCGGGTGCGGTTGCCGCGCCAACCGCGGGTCTGCATTTTGATCAGCCGTTACTTGATGTACTAAAACAAAAAGGGGTTGAGCTGGCTTTTGTCACATTGCATGTTGGTGCGGGGACGTTTCAGCCGGTTCGGGTTGATGTGATTGAAGAACATATCATGCACGCTGAATATGCGCAGGTGTCGCAAGAGGTTGTCGATGCGGTAGTGGCATGTAAAGCGCGCGGTAATAAAGTGGTCGCGGTGGGCACCACCTCGGTTCGCGCATTAGAAAGTGCCGCGCAGCAAACCGGTCAAATCGCGCCATTTTTTGCCGATACCCGAATTTTTATCTATCCCGGCTATCAATTTAATGTGATTGATGCGCTAATTACAAACTTTCATCTGCCCGAATCGACACTCATTATGTTGGTGTCGGCTTTTGCTGGTTACGACAATACCATGCATGCTTATCAGCAAGCGGTGGCTGAGCGTTATCGCTTTTTCAGCTATGGTGATGCGATGTTTATTAGTAAAAAATAAGTCGGTAGTCTTGTTACATTCAGTAAGTATGAATGTAACAAGACATCGTTAAGCGTTAACTAAACGGATTACTGATTTTGGTTGCGCTGCGCAATTTTCTCCCGAATATTCTTCGCGCGGTCACTTGAGGCTGGGTGAGTACTTAATAATGAGGCTTCACCGCCACCTAATTTTTCAAAAGCGGTCGCTAGGCCTAGCGGATTGATGCCTTTTTTCACTAACAAATCAAATGAGTAATTATCGGCTTCAGTCTCTTGTTTTTGTGAAAATTGTGCATTGATTACCCCTTCAGCGAGATCGCCAAGTTGGGACTGCGTTAGATTGGCAATCGTTGAGTTTGATACTGCTGCGATAACGCCTCGCGTAATTTGCGTGCCATAGCTTACTTGCATCGCTTTTTTACTATGACCCAGTGCGACGTGACCAAGCTCGTGACCTAGCACACCTTGCACTTCATTATCGGTCATCTTATCCATTAAACCACTATAAACACGAACGCAGCCATTCGCCATCGCCCAAGCATTCACATCATCGGTTAAGTAAACTTTATAATTAATTGCGGTACCATTAATATTATCACCGAGTGGTTGCATGATTTTTTTTAGCCGCACAGTATAAGCATTATTGTCTGGCGCAATTTTGGCGTTAGCGTCCATCTCTGCACAGGATTTATCGCTAAGTGTTTTGACTTCACTGTCACTTAATGAAGCAATCTGCGCCGATTGAACGCCTAAGCCAACGAGATCATTTTGGTTGACTTGGCAGCCGGCTAAGGTAATGGCTAATATTGTTGCGCTGAGTAATTTGAGTTTCATTGTTTGATCCTTTCTTATGGTCACAATGTTGATAGTGAATGATGAATATGACTGTTATAGGGTTTAAAAATATTCACTGATAACTACGCTAAAAATGGTATCACAGCCGATTATATCTGCAAAGGGTTGTGCGATGAGTTGTACAAATAAATTTATCTCATGATTTTTTTTAATAAATTAGTTTTACGCGCAGCGGTATTCGGGTGTGATGAGCTAGCTTGTTGCTGGTGACGATCGAGTTTATTTAGCATGGTGATTAAGGCGTATGGATCGCGCTGCTGGTACTGAAGCACGCGTACAGCATAAGCATCGGCGGCAAACTCTTGCTGTAACGAAAGCGCTTGCGGCATGATTAATGTGATGGTGCCATTTGAGTGTATCTCGGCTGATTTAGCCTGCCGAAATGCCGCAAGGGTATGGTTAAGTGCAATGTGGCCGATTTCATGCACGATGACCGCTTGAATTTCATCATCGGTTAACAGATTCATTAAGCCACTCGTGAGCCGAACGCAGCCATTGAATGAGGCCCACGCATTGGGTTGGGTCTTAAGGTAGACCCGGTAATTGAGGGTTTTACCATTAACGGTATTTGGCCATTGCTTGGTCAGTCGATCGAGGCGCTTTTGAAAAACATGAGAACGGCTAGTCATGACCTCATACTGATCTTGTTTGGCACAGTTTTGAGCGCTTAGCTGCTCAATTTGGCTATCGCTTAGCAGAGTGATTTGCTGGGGGGTAAGCATGGTAACTTGCGGTTGATTGCAGGCAACTAACCCAAATAAACAGCCGGATAGTAATAACGTTTGGATGCGAATGACCATGAACTTATCAACATGTTTTTATTTCATTATTGAGCTATGTTATCATAGCCGCCCAGATTTAGAATATGGCTTAATAGATTGAGCACAATAACAAGATGGCGCCAAACTGTTTATTTGGTTGCGAGGTAAATATGAAGTTTGAATTAGATACAACTGACGGGCTTGCTCGTCGTGGACGAATGAAGTTTGATCGGCGTGGTGTTGAATGTACGGTTGAAACGCCGGCGTTTATGCCGGTAGGCACTTATGGCACGGTAAAAGGTATGACGCCAGAAGAAGTAGCGGCGACTGGCGCACAAATCCTACTAGGTAATACGTTTCACCTTTGGTTACGGCCGGGGCAAGAAATTATGCGCCAACATGGTGATCTGCATGACTTTATGCAGTGGCACGGCCCAATTTTAACCGATTCAGGTGGGTTTCAGGTCTTTAGTTTAGGTGATATTCGTAAAATCAAGGAAGAAGGCGTTCATTTCCGCAATCCAATTAACGGTGATTCTATCTTTTTATCGCCAGAAATCTCAATGGAAATCCAATATGATTTGGGTTCAGATATTGTGATGATTTTTGATGAGTGTGCGCCTTACCCAGCCGAGTGGGATTATGTCAAACGTTCAATGGAAATGTCGGCGCGCTGGGCAAAACGCAGTCGTGATCGTTTTGATGAATTAGGCAATAAAAATGCCTTATTTGGTATTGTGCAAGGTGGCGTGTATCAGGAATTACGTGATATTTCGGTCAAGGCATTAACCCAAATTGGCTTTGATGGTTATGCTATTGGTGGACTGGCGGTGGGTGAGCCAAAAGCCGATATGCACCGTATCCTTGAAGGAACCTGCCCGCAGTTACCAACCGATAAACCGCGTTATTTAATGGGGGTGGGTAAACCAGAGGATTTAGTTGAAGGCGTGCGCCGCGGCATTGATATGTTTGACTGTGTGATGCCAACACGTAATGCCCGTAATGGTCATCTATTTGTGACAGATGGCGTGATTAAGATCCGTAATGCTAAATATAAAGATGATACTTCGCCATTGGATGCTGAGTGCGATTGCTATACTTGTAAAAATTACACCAAGGCTTATTTACATCACCTTGATAAATGTGGTGAAATTTTAGGCGCAAGGCTCAATACCATTCATAATCTGCGTTATTATCAACGCCTGATGGCTGAAATTCGCAAAGCGATTGCCGAGCAGCGTTACGAGCAGTTTGTGATTGAGTTTTATCAGCGTATCGGTAAAACACCTGCACCATTAAATGCGAGATAATTTTTGAGTGCCCTCTTGACAGTTGAATCATAGCGCAGTATTATTCGCATCCTAACGGCGAGTAGCGCAGCTTGGTAGCGCAACTGGTTTGGGACCAGTGGGTCGGAGGTTCGAATCCTCTCTCGCCGACCAATTTTGAAAAACCGACGAAAGTCGGTTTTTTTACGTCTAAAGTTTATCAGTATCTTAATTTGTATGAGTCTTACGGAATATATTAGCTATAAATAAAATTCTCTGCTGAGAGGTTGAATTTTTTATTTTCATTCATATATGTAAACAGGTTTATAAATTTATGCTAACCCATGCTTAATTTGGAACCTTTGTTCTTTTAAATTTAATTAAATATAACAGTTGGTTTGGTGTCAAAAGCACACTAGTTGATACATAGCTACAATATGGTTTATTTTATGAAATAAAAAATTATAAATAGAGGATCACATTATGTCTAGATGTACTGCACCAAAAGAAGGTCACCGTACAGCGAGTGGAGCAGCAGCTTGCCCCGTATGTAGTCAGAGAATCTATCGCTCAAGCTTATATTCACCAGACCGTTACTCCTCTTCGGGAGTCAGTGGGAGTACAGGATCCAGTAGTAGTCCAAGACCACGCTGGTCGAAGACTGGCTCATCTGTATCGTACACCCAAGCACAAGTACGGTCACTCACACCAATCAGACAAACGGTCGAGATGCGTGCAGAGAAACAACCAGATCTACGTGACGTATTCTTGTGCCACGCGTGGGATGACCGACAAGGAGTAGCAAAAGAACTACATGACTTACTTGTAGCTGCTGGAGTCAAAGTCTGGTTTAGTGAAAAAGATCTGGGTCTTGGAGTTCCTATGATGCGCGCTATCGACAAGGGTCTGGCAAACTCACGAATTGGACTTGTGTTGGTAACCCCTGCACTATTAGAAAGGCTTCCCAAAGAGGGCGTTGCTGATAAAGAGCTTTCGGCGCTTTTAGCAGGTAATCAGCTTGTTCCTATAGTGCATAACACTACATATGAGAAACTCCGCAATGTCAGTCCCATGCTTGCTTCGCGAAGCGGCTTGGATACAGGGGAAGACTCAATGACAGTTGTTGCGACAAAAATTGCCGAATTAGTTGCACTGTAGTACAACAACTCATATATGCTCTTAATTCAGATATAATTGATTGTGAAAATATGATTTGATTCTTAGCCATCTGTTCTACTTCTGGTAGTTCGGCTGGCTACGATATTGATATCTGCTCCTCAGTCTTTTTTGGCATCAATATGTTAGAGTACTTTACTATAAGATCTCGTCAGATTAAGTAACAACTAATATAAATTTTTTTTCTATTAATAATCTATATTTTAATCATAAAATATAGATCTTCTCTATATATCTTCCTCTATCATCACCATGCCCTAAATCCATAGATACCAAAGCCAACGATTCCTTATGACTAAAGTTTTTTTCTTGGTAATGTGTTAAAGCCCTTTGCGCTCAAGCATAGCATAAGTTATGTGGGGAGTATCCTCCTTTTAAATTACCTTTATCGCAGTTCGCCGCCAGTAAGCCATAGCTGATTTTAAGTCAGGATTATCAATCAGCTTACCTTTTGTTCTTCCATTACCCTTAACGCCTTTTGTATAGTTTGCTTAAGTTGTTCAGTATTAAGTACCAGAGTTTCTCTTGGTCTACTGCCTTTTGTACCAAACGTAACTGGTAATCTGGTTTGTCCTTTTCCGAGCATACTGAGCCATGTCTTTAAAGATTGGGAACACTGAACCGCTCCCTGTGAACGCAAACCCATCTGATAAGCTAACTAAAGAGGCGACGTGGATTAATTGAAAATGAAATTTAAAAATTAATTGATATATGGTTCTTTTTTATTGATTATAGCAATATTGCGAAACTTTAATTTTCTGATAGCTATTAATGTATCTCTAAATATAGCTAATGATTTCACACTAACAGGGCTGATATATTAATGTGCAATAAACTTTCATTAGAGGAAATTTTATCCCTAAGATGTCTTTATGCTTATGATGAGAGAATACCGAAGCTATTTTTATCTTTGGCAATGGTAACTGATTGGGCCGAAAATGAAGTTATACAAGGCAATCAATCTGAACCATTATTCATATTAGCGTCATTAGGATTGGATTCAAAAATAGATCCAAATGAAGCTCAATTATATTTAGATCGCTATTTGGTTGAGAATAACATTAAACGCCCCACTCTTGATTATAGTTGCCTTATTTTTTTTAAAATATTTGTAGGGAGAATTGCTTGTTCAAAATCTTTGGAAGAAATATCTGAATTAATGTCAGAGGTGCTGTTTAGATGGTATGATTTTGAAAACAGATATTTTAATAATATATATCAGTATTTGACTCATATTTATTATCAATATTTTGACTATTATATTGACTCATACTGTATTGATAGTGAGCAGCAATTAAGTGAAACAGAAAGGTATAATATAGTAAAATCATTAGCTGAAAGATTTTATAAATTATTAAACAATGTTGATATGCTGACGATATTATCTAAATAATGTCTCCTTAATTTTAATCATATAAATCTGCGTAAAATTAAGGAGAGCTGTAAAATATCATGATGATATACATGACAAATTATTTTTTATCTGTTCTCGTTTTTCTTGCCTTATTCAAATACCGAGATGGCCAAATATGCTCCGGCCCAATACCCAGTGCGTTGGCTATAATGATTTCGCCCTTTGTCCATGGTCTTGCCAGTGCATTAGCTAATGTACTGGTAGCATATCCTGCTTTTCTTGATTCTGCTGAAAGGGTTGTTCCTTTTTTCTTTAGTGCAGCAATAATATCGGCTGAATGCCAATCTTGATTAATCATATTGTTTCTTACCCCCTATATTTATAGCGTAATACAAGTGTTGTTAAGTAAGTCTAAACAAAAATAATGTTAAGTTATGCTAAACATTAAGTCAATATATTTATTGATGGTATTAATCATGCTTTCTCATCGCCTTAAAGCCGCTAGATTACGAGCAAATATGACGCAGGAAATGCTAGGGGTACTTGCCGGTATTGAAGAAGAAACAGCAAGATCTCGCGTTTCTCAATATGAGGGAGGGGTACATTGCCCCACATTTCAGTTGATGTGTTCATTTGCTAAAGTATTAAATGTACCTGAAAGTTATTTCTATACGGTCGACGATAATTTTGCTGAAATGATTCTGGATCTCTATTTAAAATACAAAAATAGCACCATATAACTGATTATATCGCTAATATACTTATTGTTCAGTAAGTCTAAGCAACTTTGATGTAAAGTAATGCTAAACATACTATCAATGTTTTTTATATTGGTGGTACTTAACTATGTTGCCTGCTCGTCTTAAAAATGCCCGACTACGGGCTAATTTAACCCAAGAAAAACTGGGTGTACTTTCTGGTATTGAAGAAGCAACTGCACGTTCCCGCGTCTCTCAGTATGAAAGTGGGGTGCATCGCCCTAATTTTGAAATGATGTGCGCATTTGCCAAAGTACTTGATGTACCTGAATGTTATTTTTATACGGTCGATGATCAATTTGCCGAAGCCGTTTTAGAACTTTATAAGAGACGGTGAAATCGCTGATAATGAGTCTATTACTTAATTAAATAAGATTTTAATTAAGTAAATGTTTGGTTTTTTTACGCCTAAAGTTTATCAATATAGGAGCACTCAGTCGTGCTCCGTTCATCAATCCGATATTATGATTTTTTCTTCATTTTCATATCGACCACCATACGCCCACGGATTTTGCCGGCGCGCATTTCGTCAATCATCTCATTAATATCTTCAAAAGGGCGGGTTTCAACGATAGGGACCACTTTGCCTTCCGCGCTAAAACGAAACGCTTCGGCTAAATCTTCACGCGTACCAACGAGTGATCCCAATACTTGAATGCCATCTAATACGGTTTTAGGAATACTTAAATCCATGGTTTCTGAGGGTAGGCCAAGTGCCACCACGCGGCCTAATGGCCTCACCGAATCAATCGCTTGATTAAATCCGACTTTAGTGACCGAGGTGACCACCGCACCATGTACGCCGCCATCGGTATGCGCTTTAATGTAGGCACCGACATCATCGATTTTTTTCGGGTTGACGAGTAAATCTGCGCCCAGTTGTTTGCATAATTCAAGCTGACTATCGCTATTGCTAATGGCAACTACTTTATTATTAAAGACGTTTTTACCATATTCAACGGCCAGTGTACCAAGCCCACCGATACCAAAGACGGCGAGCCATTGCCCCGGCTTGGTGCCCGCGACTTTAATGCCTTTGTAAGTGGTCACTCCAGCACATGTCACACTGGTTGCTTGAGCCGGATCAAGTCCATCAGGCACTTTTACGGCGTAATCGGCTTTAACAATGCACTGCTCAGCCATGCCGCCATCAACACTGTAACCGGAGTTGAGTGCGCTACGACAAAAGGTTTCGTGGCCCGAAATACAAAATTCACACACGCCACAACCGGCATGAAACCAGGCAATACTGACCCGGTCACCAATTTTAAGGCTCGTCACATCCGGAGCGATTTTGGTGACAATGCCCACGCCTTCATGACCAATCACCCGGCCGGGTTTTTTGCCAAAGTCGCCAGAGGCAACATGTAAGTCGGTATGACATAGCCCACAATATTCAACTTCAACTAAGGCCTCTCCTGCGGTTAATGCCCTAATAGGAACATCTTTGAGTTCGACTTGTCCATTACAATCTTGCCGAATAACTGCTGCCTTCATATCTCTCTCCTAGTCAATTTAAAATTTATAAAATTAAAACCGATTACTGTTATGTTATCGGAAATTTACGTTAACGAGTTTGAGCTATGCCTCATTTTAACCAAATTTAATTAAAAAATTATTTATAATCATCAAAGCAATTAAATTTCTCTGTTTTAATATGTCAAAAAGTTATAAATATATTCAAATTTATCATTTCTATTTGTCACTTAGCTTATCTTATAGTCAGTATCTATTTTGCTTAACGTTATCTTCGCTGGCATCGATAAATTAGCCCTAAATTTAGTGAATTATGCGTTGATGCTAATGATAAAGTATTAACCTGTTTACTATGTTATCGCGTATGATGATGTTAAGTTTGCAAACCATGAATAATGACACATCACGGTCATATTATTCACATATACCGAGGTAATATAATGATGATTCATCGAGAGATAGCAGTCTTAAAAGATCAAATGATTGCGTGGCGCCATCATATTCATCGTTATCCTGAAACGGCTTTTGAAGAGCGGCAAACGACACAATTTATTATTAAGATATTACAATCGTTCGGCATTGATGAATGGTATACCGAATTTGCACCAACCGGTGTTGTGGCCATTATTCATGGTAATAAACCCGGTAAATGGGTTGGACTGCGAGCCGATATTGATGCACTTGATGTGACTGAACAAAATCGCGTCGATTACTGTTCAAGCATTAACGGCAAAATGCATGCTTGCGGCCATGATGGTCATACGGCGATGTTACTTGGCGCGGTCAAATATTTAGCGCAGCATCGGGATTTTGCTGGCACGGTGGTTGCGATATTTCAGCCAGCGGAAGAAAATGAAGGTGGCGGCCGGGTGATGGTTGAAAATGGCTTATTCGATCGCTTTCCTATCGAGGCGGTATATGGTATGCATAATCAGCCAAACAAGACTTTAGGTGAGTTTTTTATTTGTAAAGGCCCTTTGATGGCCGCCTATGATGTTTTTGAAATCAAGCTAATAGGTAAAGGTGCGCACGCGGCGGCGCCCCATCTTGGTCATGATACGATTGTGACGGCAACACAAGTGGTTAATGCGCTGCAAACGATTACGAGCCGGAATATTAATCCATTAGATTCGTTAGTGGTGAGCGTCACGCAAATTCATAGTGGGGATACTTGGAATGTGCTGCCACAAGAGGCGGTGATTCGCGGTACGGTCAGATCCTTTGCAAAAGATGTGCAAGATTTGGCGGAAAAACGAATTACCGAGATTGCGCAAGGTATTGCCAAAACTTTTGCTGTAACGGCTGAGATAGATTATCAAAGGCGTTATCCCGCGACCGTTAATCATCCCGATAAGACTGAACTAGCTGCGCAGGCCGCAAGTGCGATTGTTGGCCACGAGCACGTTCATATTGATGCCCAGCCATCAATGGGCTCTGAGGACTTTTCTTTTATGCTGCAAGTTAAGCCAGGCGCTTACATTTGGCTTGGTGCGGGGGAAGGCGCTAATTTGCACCATCCTCTGTACAATTTTAATGATGAGATCTTAACTACAGGTGCCGCTTATTTTGTTGAAATTGTTAAACGGGAGCTTAAGGCATGATCAGTGCCCTCATTAAGATATCTTGATATTATAAAGCTAGCTTGTTGCAATTGTTTTTATTGGCTGACAGGCATCAATCATCAGCTTACTGCCGTTGGGTGAGAAGATGTGTTGATTTAGTTATCATTGTGTAATTAGGCGGGATTTGGCCAATGTACTGTTTTTTATGTGTTTGATTATATTGTTTTATGATACATTGTATAAATTAAAACGATTATTTGTAAATTATAACCTATATCAATAAGACAAATACGATGTTTTCTTCAATTATTAAACATAATCAGCTGCTTGACTCACTTTATAAACAGCTAAATGCCGATTTAGAGACCGCTAGAACGTCAAATGATCTCTACGTTCTTGTTGAAAAAGCAAACGCTTTTGGAAAACCGATAAAGTATAATAATCAGCTGGTTATTGCCATTATTACCTTAGTCTTGATCAGTGGTATTTTGCTCTTTATCTTTGGTCAGAATTTGGGCTGGTTTAAATTATTGTTAATCATGCATATTGCGATACTCGCTTTTGCCCTGAGCCGGCTATCTAAACATAATCAAACCTTTCGTCAACTCTCTAAACGCATTTGTTTAAGAAAAGCATTATATGATAACCAATTAGTCGAAGTGGAATTCGAGCCTTATCAGATGACACGTGATTTACAGCAGCGTTTCGTCGATTTTAATCGTGGTAATGATACGCAAGAATTACAAAAACTTTATAAAGGCACTTATCAGGGAGTCGAACATCAGTTTGATTACTATTATTATCGATTCCATTACGTAGAAAGAAGAGAAGAGAGTAGTAAAGATAGTAATGGACGTACGGTATCTGAAACAAAATATACCCACTATTATCGCTATGGTGTTTTCCTAGACTTTCCCTACGTTGCCGATCTAGCCTTAGGGAAACCCGGTTTGTTTTTTAAACGTGGTATTTATCGACCGGCATCAAACCAGTTTAACCATCTTTATGGGGTTTATGGTCATTCGGAGTTAGCGGCGGCTAAATTTTTAAAACCCGCTATTGTTAAGGCTTTTGAAGCTATTCATCCGCTATTTTCTGACATTTTTTTTCAATTTAATCCGCAGCATGAATTATGTGTATCGTTTAGTGATAACAACACACTTAATCATACGCTCAAGCACAGCTTAGAGCAACCCGAGCGCTTTATAACCGAATTAAAGCAACCGATAACGTTACCACGGTTGAATATAGTCTTAGAGCACATTGAGTGTTTAATGAAGTATTCAGATAATAATTTTAGTGTCATCAACGAAGAGGATAAGGAATAATGGAATTGATAGTCGGTATTTTGGTGGTAATTGTATTATTGGCGTTAATGCTCATTGCCATTCACAATAAAATAATCACACGTTATAACAATACTATGCGAGCATGGGCTGATGTGATTGCACAAGAAAGACAAAAAAATAAGATTCTGCCCGAGCTTGAGAAAATGGTTGAGCAATATCGGATTCATGAGTCATCGGTATTAACTAGTATTACCGAGCTAAGGGCCTCTTTGAGTGCGTTATCCGCTGACAAAACCGATTCGACTCAGTTAAAAGACTCGCAAACAAAAACGCGTAGTTTGATTAATAATCTCTATGCGGTGTCTGAAAATTATCCCGACTTAAAAGCATCGAACTTATATAGCAACTTGATGAAAGAAATAACTGAACAGCAGGACAATATTGCCGCTGCTGTTCGTATTTTTAATGCTAATGTGGCTGATTTTAATACGGGTATTGAAGTATTCCCCGCTTCAGTGGTGAATCAAATGATAACTCAAAAGCACCGTTTAGATGTTTTTTCTGATACAAAAGCAGAAAGTGGTTTTGACTATAAACCCAACTTTTAGTTGGGTTGTTTTGGTAATGATTCATTGATTAATGCGGCTAATAGCTCGCATTGTAGTGGATTATCATTGAGGGCCGGAATATAATTAAACGATTTACCACCGGCATTAATAAATAGCTCACGGTTTTCAATATCGATTTCGTGTAGCGTTTCGATACAATCCACTGCAAATCCAGGACAAATGACGGTAACCGATCGTTCTTTTTTTGCCAGTTCAAATAAGACATCACTCGTATTTGGCTCTGTCCATTTTCCTTTTCCAAAACGAGATTGGAAAGTCATCATGACTTCAAGCTGTGGATAATAGCGGGTAATTTTTTGTTTGATTAAGTGTGTTGTTAATTCGCAGCGTGTGACATATTCATCAGGGCGTTTTTTGACATAACTCATTGGGATACCATGATAAGATAACAGCAGAATATCGGGCTGATTTAGGCAGAGATGTTGATCGATATGATACACTAAAGCATCAATATAGTGTGGGTTATCGGCGTAATCATAGAGGTAATTAAATATTGGCGGCTGTGGCCAATTCGAGACTAGCTGATTAATTTTTTTGCTCGCCGCTAGTGTTGTTGTGGTTGAATACTGTGGATACAGACTAATAACATGAATAGTGTCACAGTTTTTTAACCGCTCTAATGCCGATAATAGACTTGGCTCACCGTAAGTCATCGCAAGTTCGCAGGGCAGATCGGGGTAGCGGACTTGCATTTTATGCCATAGTTGCTCACAATAAAAAAGCAGCGGCGATTGGTTATTTAACCAAATTGCTTGATAATGCTCTGTGATATACTTTAAGCGCTTAGGGATCACAATCCCGTATAAAATTGGCAGCCATAATAATGGCGGCAGATCGACGACTTGGCGATCACGTAAAAATTCGCCTAAATAGTGTTTAATTGCTGCGGGCGTTGCTTCACTTGGTGTGCCCAAGTTAACAATTAATACACCGTGTTTTTGTGCCATTATTGAGTGTCCCTTGATTGTTTGTCTGATAATTGATTGTCAATTACCTTTACTAATCGTGCTAATGCGCCTTGATTTTGTTGTAATACCTGATAGGCATTATTGCCCATTGTCTTTTTTAATTGATTATTTTTAAGTAATTCATTCACGCTTTGCGCTAGACTCTCTTTGGTGTGTTGTGTAATTAAAAGGCCATTGGCGGCAATGAGTTGCTGGCAAATGACATTGAAATTAAAATAAGACGGTCCCATGATGACCGGCAGATGATGCAAAGCGGGTTCTAAAGGATTATGTCCACCGCGATCAACTAAACTGCCGCCTACAAAGGCTATATCGGCAAGTCCATAAAGTAGCAGCAATTCGCCCATTGTATTACCTAATACCACACTGGTGGTTAGACTTGGTATGGCATGATCACTGCGAAGTTGGTAATTGAATCCATACTCCGCAATGCGTTTTTCAACAGTGATAAAGCGCTCTGGGTGACGGGGCACTAAAATCAGCAGCAGATTTGGATAACTTTTTGTGAGCTGCTTATGTGCCATCAGGATAATATCATCTTCGCCTTGGTGGGTGCTTGCTGCAATCCAAACAGGTCTATTGTGCTGCCAAGTCGTTTTTAAATGCATTATTTTTTGTTTAAGCTCTTCACTTAGCACGATATCGAATTTAATACTGCCGGTCACTGTCAAGTGTGATTTTGGTAAACCCAATTGAATAAATCGTTCACCATCAAGCGCATTTTGGGCGGCAATATGAGGAATGTTAGACATCAACTTATTGATTGCTCGCCCTAGTTTTGCATAACGATTACTTGAACGCTGTGAAAGCCTTGCATTGGCAATTACTAACGGAATATGCCGTTTATTAAGGGCACAAATCAGATTTGGCCATAGCTCGGTTTCCATGATAATGACGATTTTAGGTTGTAAAATCGTTAAAAAACGCCGTAACGCACACGGCAGATCATAGGGTAAATAAACATGACTCACGCTGTCGGCTAAGACTTTTTTTACCTGCTGTGAACCCGTCGGTGTCATCGTTGTTACGGTGATGGGTAAATCAGGGTAATGCTGTTGTAATTGACGAATAAGTGGAATTGCCGCAATGGTCTCACCAACCGACACGCTATGCACTAAGATACCGTGTGGTTTGACTTTACCTCGGCAAAATCCATATCGTTCAAGCCAGCGTTTACGATAATCAGGTGCTTTGCGACTTCGCCATAATAATCTTAGCCAGACTAATGGTTGGAAAAGATAGAGCAAACAGGTATATAAATATTGCATCGTTTTATTCTTTAAAAAAGTGCGCTCGATAGTAAGCTAATTCATTGATCGAATCTTTAATGTCATCAAGAGCTTGATGGGTTCCTTTTTTGGTTAGTGCTGACAAAAGCTCGGGTTTCCAGCGCCGAGCTAACTCTTTAACTGTACTGACATCGAGATAACGATAGTGAAAGTATTTTTCAAGATTTGGCATCTGATTAAATAAAAAACGCCGATCTTGACCGATAGTGTTACCACAAATTGGTGAACTATTCTCTGGCACCCATTGTGAGATAAAATCAAGGGTTAATTGCTCTGCTTGCGACTCAGTTATGGTACTTTTTTTGACGCGCTCAATTAAGCCTGTCCGCGTGTGAGTGTTGACATTCCACTCGTCCATTAAGGCCAGTTGGCTGTCAGGCTGAAATACCGCAATAACGGGCCCTTCTGCTAAAATATTAAGATTGGAATCGGTGATAATGGTCGCAATTTCAATAATGCGATCACGATTTGGATCAAGGCCGGTCATTTCAAGATCGATCCAGATAAGATTATTTTTACTAAGCTTTGTAGTTACGGTCATAAGTCTACTTCATCCATTTCATCATTATTGCGTCAATTTTAACATACCTTCTGATTAATATTGAGTATCAATCACTAAAATTAACAATTTGATTGGTTATCTCGTTAAGGTTTGGCATTTTACCTTAACTCGCCATGAGTCCAGTCTTGGATACCGCCGCTCTAGCTGTATGGGCAAAAAGAAAACATGCCAAAAAGAAAAAAATACGTTAATATAGGCAGCAATTTTAGCGATTATCCTTACTTAGATTAACATCACACAATAAATATTATGACGTTATGATGCATTATTGGCAGAGATTTAAACAGCATTTTACCATTCGTGTAGCATTACCGCACTTGTTATTAGGTGTCATTGCGGCTGCCTTTAGTTTATCTGCACAAAGCACTTTACCCGCATCACAACAACAAGCAGCGAGCATTATTACCATTGCTTCGGTGATGGTGAGCTTACATGAATATCAGAGCGATAATCAAGTTCAGCCGATTGGCCTGGCAAGTTGTCATCGGCAGCTGAGCCGTGCGATTCCTTTCCTTGCCGCTACGTACACTGAGCGATTAACGGTGATTCGTTTAACCCCCTATAATGGGATTCGAGCCGGTCCGACCTTTCTTGCTTAATTGATCTCATATCAATTAATCGATTCTGAATCACAGCAGCTAAAAATCACTGCTGGTGAATTTTACTTATTATTGAAAATAATAATTATCGTTTATTCATTTATTGAAATTAAAAAGAGAATTTTATGTTATTAAAATTATTGACAAAACTAGTCGGTAGCCGCAATGAGCGTGTGTTAAAAACAATGCGTAAACGTGTTGAAAAAATCAATGCGTTAGAGCCAGCAATGGCCAGTTTATCAGATGAGGAGCTCAAGGCTAAAACTGTTGAGTTTAAACAGCGTCTCGCTGATGGTAAAAGCCTAGATTCTATTTTAGAAGAAGCATTTGCAGTTGTGCGTGAAGCGAGTAAGCGTGTTTTTGGTATGCGTCATTTTGATGTTCAATTGATTGGTGGCATGGTGCTAAATGAACGTTGTATCGCAGAAATGCGGACTGGTGAAGGTAAAACGTTAACCGCAACATTACCGGCTTATCTTAATGCATTAACTGGGCTTGGCGTGCATGTGGTGACTGTAAATGATTATTTAGCTCAGCGAGATGCGGAAAATAATCGACCATTATTTGAGTTTTTAGGCTTAACAATTGGAATTAATTTACCTAACATGCAGGCTGCGGCAAAACGCGAAGCGTATAACGCTGACATTACCTATGGTACAAATAATGAATATGGCTTTGATTATTTGCGCGATAATATGGTGTTTAATAAAGAGTCACGTGTACAAAGGCCCCTTTATTATGCGCTTGTTGATGAGGTTGACTCCATTTTAATCGATGAAGCGAGAACACCACTTATCATTTCAGGTCCGGCGGAAGATAGTTCTGATCGCTATATAAGTATTAATAAAATTATTCCTTACTTGACTCGCCAAGAAAAAGAAGATTCTGAGCACTTTCAAGGTGAAGGCGATTTTTCTGTTGATGAAAAATCTCGTCAGGTTAACTTGACTGAGCGCGGACTTATCAAAGTCGAAGAGTTATTAGTACGCGAAGGCATTATGAAAAATGAAGAGTCCTTATATGCGCCAAATAATATTGTGTTAATGCATCATGTTGGTGCCGCTTTACGTGCCCACCATTTATTTCATCGCGATGTTGATTACATTGTTAAAAATGGTGAAGTCATTATTGTTGATGAGCATACGGGTCGAACCATGGAGGGGCGTCGTTGGTCAGAAGGTCTGCATCAGGCCGTTGAAGCGAAAGAAGGCGTCAAAATTCAAAATGAAAATCAAACGTTAGCATCTATTACTTTCCAAAATTATTTCCGCTTATATAAAAAGCTTGCTGGTATGACGGGCACAGCGGATACCGAAGCATTTGAATTTAATCAAATTTATGGTTTGGATACCATTGTTGTACCAACTAATAAACCAATGGTGCGTAAAGATCAGCCTGATTTAATTTATATGACTGAAAAAGAAAAGTTAGACGCAATCGTTGATGATGTCAAAAATTGCCTTAAAACGGGTCAACCCGTATTAGTGGGTACCGCCTCCATTGAAAAATCTGAACTTGTTTCGCTCTATTTAACTAAAGCTGGCATTAAACATAGCGTATTAAATGCGAAGTTCCATGCTCAAGAGGCTGAGATTATTGCTGATGCCGGCCGGAAAGGTGCGGTGACGATCGCAACGAATATGGCGGGGCGTGGTACTGATATTATGCTTGGGGGAAATTGGCAAATGGAAGTTGCGAAGCTTGAGGCACCAACGCCTGAGCAAATCGCTAAGATCAAACAAGATTGGCAAGTACTGCATGAAGAAGTGATTGCATTAGGCGGCTTGTATATTTTGGGTACTGAGCGACATGAATCTCGCCGAATTGATAACCAGTTACGAGGACGTGCCGGTCGTCAAGGGGATCCTGGAGCATCACGTTTTTATCTCTCTTTAGAAGATCCGTTAATGCGTATTTTTGCCTCAGATCGCGTGAGTAATATGATGCGTAAATTAGGTATGAAAGAGGGCGAAGCGATTGAGCACCCATGGGTGACTAAAGCGATTGCCAATGCACAACGTAAAGTTGAAAGCCGCAACTTTGACATTCGTAAACAGCTGTTGGAATTTGATGATGTAGCCAATGATCAGCGTCGTGCTATTTACGGGCAACGTAATGATTTATTGGATCATGATGATATTAAAGAGACGATTGATTCTATTCGAGTTGATGTATTTAACACGCTAATTGATCAATATATTCCACCACAATCGATCGAAGAAATGTGGGATGTGCCAGGGCTTGAAGCGGCCTTGAAGAAAGATTTCGACTTGGAATTACCTGTCGGCAAGTGGCTAGATGATGAGCCGAACTTACACGAAGAAATATTACGTGAACGTATTGTGCAAATTGCAACAGAATCTTATGAAGCGAAAGAAGCCTCTGCCGGTAGTGAAGCATTCCGCCATTTTGAGAAGAGTGTGATGTTACAAACTTTAGATACACTTTGGAAAGAGCACCTTGCCGCGATGGATTATTTACGACAAGGCATTCATTTGCGGGGCTATGCACAGAAAGATCCGAAGCAAGAATATAAACGCGAATCGTTCCAGATGTTTGCCAATATGCTTGAAGCGCTAAAATACGATGTAATTGGTATTTTAAGTCGTATTCGCATTCGTTCACAAGAAGAGGTTGAGGAAGCAGAGCGTCAACGCGAAGCTGAGATGGCTAAATTAGCTGAACGACAAAAATTGACGCATGTTGAAATGGATGGATTATCTGATGAGGATAAATCGCAAACTGCTCAGCCAATTGTTAGAGCTCAAGCGAAAGTAGGCCGCAATGATCCATGCCCATGTGGTTCTGGTAAAAAATACAAACATTGTCATGGTGCTGTTCAATAAGCAAAAAGTTTAGTATGATTACCCACTGATTGTTTTTTATACATATTGATGCTATAGCAATAGACTGTTATAGCATCAGCCGTGATAAGGGAAGCAGTAACTATTATTATGAAAAAAGTCGAGATTGCTGTTGGTATTATTCGAGCCCAAGATGGGCAAATTTTTATTACTCAGCGAGGAGAAAACTCTCATTTAGCTGGATTTTGGGAGTTTCCTGGTGGGAAAATCGAATCCGATGAAACTCCGTTTATGACGCTACAACGCGAGCTTGCAGAGGAAATTGATATCCATATTCACCAAGCAAAATTTTTAAAAACAATTGAATATCAATACAGTGATCGTTTTATTATTATTCATGCTTATCTGGTTGATGAATGGGATGGCGAACCCTTTGCGAAGGAGGGGCAACCCAGTCGTTGGGTCGATGAGGATGAGCTTAATGCTGATGATTTTCCTGATGCGAACCGTACGCTGATTGAAATGTTAAAAAATCAGGAAAAAGTCATATAATTGATACTTTAATCCTTATTTAGAACACACTACCTTTTCGTTATTTAAATAGCAAGTTTAATGTATGATTGACCTAAATAGCACTCTATTTGTTGTTATTCATCCGAGATTGATTTGCTTTTTTGATAAACCCGCATCGGCAGATCGCATTTTGCCGTAATTTCAGTATAATACAGGCAATTTTTGCTATTGATGAAGTTATGTTATGACACAATCTAGTTACAATGCTACCGATATCGAGGTTTTAAAAGGCCTCGATCCTGTTAGGCATCGCCCAGGTATGTATACCGATACTTCTCGTCCCAATCATTTAGGGCAAGAAGTTATTGATAATAGTGTGGATGAGGCTATTGCTGGGCATGCAAAACACATTCAGGTTATTTTACACAGCGATCAATCGCTAGAAGTGATCGATGACGGTCGCGGAATGCCTGTGGATATTCATCCTGAAGAAGGTGTACCTGCGATTGAATTACTACTTTGTCGCTTGCATGCAGGCGGTAAATTTTCTAATAAAAATTATCAATTCTCCGGTGGATTACATGGTGTTGGCATTTCGGTTGTCAATGCGCTATCAAAACGTGTTGAAGTGACCGTTAATCGTGATGGCCAAGTGTATGAAATGGCATTTGAGCAAGGTAATAAAGTTGAAGATCTTCATGTGACGGGGACGTGTGGTCGGTGTAATACCGGTACTAAAGTGCATTTTTGGCCAGAAGAAAAGTATTTTGATTCACCGCGTTTTTCAGTTCCTCGTTTAGAACATCTGTTAAAAGCTAAAGCAGTTTTATGTCCAGGGCTTGAAATTACGTTCAAAGACAACGTAAATAATACTGAGCATAAGTGGTGCTATGAAGCTGGTTTAACTGATTATTTAATTGAGTCCGTTAGCGGTTATTTGTTATTACCACAAGCGCCATTTAAAGGTGAACATCGTGGTGAGACTGAAGCGGTAGAGTGGGCATTACTTTGGCTACCTGAAGGTGGTGAACTCCTCACTGAAAGCTACGTCAATCTCATTCCAACCGTACAAGGCGGCACTCATGTCAATGGTTTACGTCAGGGGCTATTAGATGCGATGCGTGAGTTTTGTGAGTTTCGCAATTTATTGCCACGAGGCTTAAAACTCACTGCGGATGATATTTGGGAACGCTGCGCGTATGTGTTATCGGTAAAAATGCAAGAGCCCCAGTTTGCCGGGCAAACCAAAGAACGTTTATCTTCTCGTCAGTCGGCGGCATTTGTCTCGGCAATTGTGAAAGATGCCTTTAGCTTATGGCTAAATCAGAATGTACAAACCGCTGAATTATTAGCGGATATGGTGATTTCGAGTGCACAAAAACGACTGCGTGCATCGAAAAAAGTAATTCGTAAAAAGCTCACTAGTGGACCTGCATTACCGGGTAAACTCGCCGATTGTTCATCGCAAGACTTGTCTCGTACCGAGTTGTTTTTAGTAGAAGGTGACTCCGCGGGCGGCTCTGCTAAGCAAGCGCGCGATCGCGAAACTCAGGCTATAATGCCATTAAAAGGTAAGATATTAAATACTTGGGAAGTTTCATCTGATGAAGTGTTAGGTTCTCAAGAGATTCATGATATTTCGGTCGCAATTGGTATGGATCCTGATAGCGATGATTTAAGTCAATTACGCTACGGTAAAATTTGTATTTTAGCCGATGCCGATTCCGATGGTCTGCATATTGCAACGTTACTTTGTGCACTATTTGTCCGCCACTTTAAATCGCTAGTTGAGCAAGGTCATATTTACGTTGCAATGCCGCCATTGTACCGTATTGATTTAGGAAAAGAGGTGTTTTATGCCCTTGATGAAGAAGAAAAAGCGGGCATCTTAGATCAATTAAAACGTAAAAAAGGTAAGCCAAATGTGCAGCGTTTTAAAGGGCTAGGTGAGATGAATCCGCTGCAACTACGCGAAACAACAATGGATCCTAATACGCGTCGCCTTGTGCAATTGACGCTAGATGATTCAGAACAGACGATGGCCTTAATGGATATGCTATTAGCGAAAAAACGATCGGAAGATCGCCGTGAATGGCTACAAACTAAAGGCGATCAGGCTGAGTTAGAAATTTAGAACACGGTAGTTTGATTGATTTCTTTTGATGAAGAAAAAATAAAGGAATACTAATGAGTGAAATAACGCATGATGGCGTAGAGGCGCAATCGCTACAGACATTTACCGAGAATGCGTATTTAAACTATTCAATGTACGTCATAATGGATCGTGCTTTGCCATTTATTGGCGATGGTTTAAAACCGGTTCAACGGCGCATTGTTTATGCTATGTCAGAGCTAGGCTTAAATGCACAAGCCAAATATAAAAAATCAGCGCGAACCGTTGGTGATGTATTAGGTAAATATCATCCGCATGGCGATAGTGCATGTTATGAAGCTATGGTGCTGATGGCTCAGCCCTTTTCTTATCGTTATCCATTAGTTGATGGGCAAGGTAACTGGGGGGCACCAGATGATCCTAAATCATTTGCCGCCATGCGTTATACCGAATCGCGATTATCAAAATATGCAGAATTATTACTAGGTGAATTAGGACAAGGTACGGTTGATTATGCGCCAAATTTTGACGGCACGATGCAAGAACCGAAGACGCTACCAGCACGATTACCCAATATTTTATTAAATGGTACAACTGGCATTGCTGTTGGGATGGCAACAGATATACCACCCCATAATATTCGCGAAGTTGCCAATGCTACTATTGCCTTATTAGACAAGCCATCTTTATCACTTGAAGAGGTGATGAGTTATATTAAAGGACCTGATTATCCAACATCAGCTGAGATTATTACCGCACCATCGGATATTGCTAAGATCTACGAAACTGGGCGTGGTTCAATTCGTATGCGCGCTGTTTGGAATAAAGAAGATGGCGATATTGTCATTACGGATTTGCCACATCAAGTTTCGGGCGCCAAAATTCTTGAACAAATTGCGGCACAAATGCGTACTAAAAAGTTACCGTTTATTGAAGATTTACGCGATGAGTCAGATCATGAAAATCCAACTCGCCTTGTGCTGGTACCACGTTCTAATCGTGTCGATTTAGAGCAAGTGATGAATCATTTATTTGCAACGACGGATTTGGAGAAAAGCTATCGTGTTAACCTAAATATGATTGGTTTAAATAATAAACCCGCAGTAAAGGGGCTTGTTACGATTTTATCTGAGTGGATTGAATATCGCCGTGATACGGTAACTCGGCGATTGAATTATCGTTTAGATAAGGTTTTAAAACGATTACATATTTTAGAAGGCTTGTTAGTTGCATTTTTGAATATTGATGAAGTGATTGATATTATTCGCCATGAAGAAGAGCCGAAAGCGGTTTTAATGCAGCGATTTGCGTTAAGTGAAATACAGGCTGAAGCGATTCTGGAGCTAAAATTACGCCATTTAGCGAAACTTGAAGAAGTTAGAATTAAAGCCGAACAAGACGAGCTGGCTAAAGAGCGCGATCATTTGCAATCTATTTTACAATCACCGCGTAAATTAAATACGTTAATTAAGAAAGAACTGATCGCCGATGCTGAAAAATATGGTGATGATAGGCGGTCTCCAATTGTTCAGCGCGGTGAGGCGAAGGCCATTACCGAGCAAGAGATGATTCCGTCAGAACCTGTTACGGTTGTGTTATCAGCAATGGGTTGGGTTCGCAGTGCGAAAGGACATGATATTGATCCTACCACTTTAAACTATAAGGCGGGTGATAGTTATAAAGCGGCAGTGAAGGGCAAAAGTAATCAGCCGGTAATCTTTATTGATTCAACCGGAAGAAGCTATGCCGTTGAGCCAAGCTCATTGCCTTCGGCCAGAGGGCAAGGCGAGCCATTAACCGGCAAATTAACGCTGCCAGCTGGTGCGAATATTGATCACTTGATTATGTCATCGTCTGATGAGCAGAAGATTCTAATGGCATCTGATGCAGGTTATGGTTTTATTTGCACTTTTGCAGATTTAATCGCCCGCAATCGTAATGGTAAAGCCATTATTACGCTACCAAATAATGCTAAAGTGATGCCGCTCCTTGAGATTAATGATGAACAACAATTACTGCTTTCGATTACTGCTGCAGGCCGGATGTTAATTTTTCCAGTGATAGATTTACCCGTGTTATCAAAAGGGAAAGGGAATAAAATTATTTCTATTCCAAGTAACCAAGCACAGTTGCATGAAGATTATTTGTCATACATGGCATTGATTTCTAGTGATTCATCGATTACGTTATATGTTGGCAAACGAAAATTGACTCTTAAAGCGATTGATTTACAAAAATTTATGGCAGAAAGAGGACGAAAAGGGACGCTATTGCCAAGGGGATTACAACGTATAGATCGTATTGTGATCGACGAGTAGTCTGTGTTATGAAATATTTTAAATTGAGTCAGAGGTTGTAACTATGTCATTTATTTGGGCGATCGTTACAGGTGTTATTTTTTCCTATATATTTAAAAGTGGTTGGTTTTTTCTGCTAGGATTGTTTGTTGGCCCGATGTGCTATCGGATTTTTAATAATATTGCGCCAATGCGTAATAGTCAGCCAAGCCCAACACTATTTTTGACAATAGCCTTTGAGGTACTCGGTCATTTGAGTAAAGCGAAGGGGCAAGTGACGCAAGATGATATTCATATTGCAACACAGTTTATGGATCAGCTACAGCTCGATAGTGAAAAGCGTAAACTGGCACAATCTTCTTTTAATCGCGGTAAGGCTGTTGACTATCCGCTGCAAGAGCGATTAAATGAGCTTTATGTTCAGTATCGTTATCGCAAAAAAGTGCTAAATATATTTTGTGAACATTTGATTCGAGCTGCGATTAGCGATGGTTCATTACACGCTAAAGAAGAGCAGATTTTATATACTGTTGCACAAGCTTTTCATATTCCGCGTGCTAAAATGGCAATCTATATACAGATGATAATGGCAAGTTATCAATTCCAACGTGGGCAGCAATATCAGCATAATCATCAATATCAACAACAAGGTTTTCAGCGTCCATCTGGACAAAATGATATTAATAATGCCTTTAAAATATTAGGTGTTGAACCAACAGCAGATAACACCACCATTAAGCGTGCTTATCGTAAATTAATGAATGAACATCATCCAGATAAGCTTGTTTCAAAAGGATTACCAAAAGAGATGTTAGAAGCAGAAAAAAAACGCGCTCAAGAGATTCAAGCTGCGTATGATTTAATCAAAACTCACAAAGGGTTTAAATAGGCCATCTAAGAGAAAAGCATTATGATGCATTGGCGTTCAATTATTCGTATCGTAGGGTTGCTCATTGCTTTATTGTCAGTGTTCATGCTGATTCCTGCCTTAGTTGCTGTTATTTATCGTGATGGCGGTGGTACCATTTTTATTCAGTCATTTGTGGTTGCCTTATTTTTAGGGAGCGTTTTGTGGTTGCCTAATCGTAAACATAAAAATGATTTGAGTACTCGGGAAGGATTTCTCATTGTGGTGCTGTTCTGGTTGGTGCTTGGTACTATTGGATCGTTTCCCTTTATTTTTGATAAACATCTTAATCTCAATTTAACCACTGCATTTTTTGAATCGTTTTCGGGCTTAACTACAACTGGTGCAACGAGTTTAACGCATTTAGATTCACTGCCAAAAGCACTGTTATTTTATCGTCAGTTACTACAGTGGCTTGGTGGGATGGGGATTATTGTGTTAGCGGTAGCAATCTTACCGTTACTTGGCGTTGGGGGCATGCAGTTATACCGTGCTGAAATTCCTGGTCCACAAAAAGATAATAAAATGCGACCTCGTATTGCCCAAACAGCGAAAACCTTATGGCTCATCTATATTATTTTAACTATTATTTGTGCGCTATGTTTATGGTTTGCCGGCATGGATGTGTTTGATGCCATTTGCCATAGCTTTTCAACTATTTCGATGGGGGGCTACTCAACTCATGATAGTAGTTTAGCCTATTTTGATAACCCAATTATTAACTATATTATTACCTTCTTCCTCATTCTATCCGGCTGTAATTTTGGGCTACATTTTACGACGTTTAATCAACTATCGTTAAGGCACTATTTTCGCGATCAAGAATTTCGTACGTTTTTAATGATTCTTGGTAGCTTAGTGGTGATTTGCATATTGGTGATCTATTTATCGACTGCCGGTTTCAGCTTTGCCTCATCAATTGATAAAATCGTATTACAGGTTGTCTCGATAGCAACCACCACTGGATTTTCGGTTGATGATACTAATCATTGGCCTCCTGTGTTACCGATTTTACTGCTTTGTGCTTCTTTTATTGGTGGCTGCGCCGGATCGACTGGCGGCGGAATGAAAGTGGTGCGAATTATATTATTATCGATGCAAGGTTCAAGGGAGCTAAAACGACTGATTCATCCCAACGCTATCTATAGTTTAAAGCTCAATAACCGGGTTTTACCTGAACGAATTATTGAAGCGGTTTGGGGGTTCTTTTCTGCGTATGCGTTAGTTTTTTTAGTGAGCTTTTTTATTGTTATGGCAAGCGGCGTTGATGCAATGGATGCCTTTTATATTGTGTCATCTTCATTAAACAACCTTGGCATTGGGATTGGTGATGCCAGTGATAGTTTCCATAATGTGAGTGATCTGGTTAAATGGATCATGGTTATTGATATGCTATTTGGTCGTTTAGAGATTTTTACTTTGTTAGTTATCTTTAGTACAGCATTTTGGAAATCGTGATATAGCCATTGCCATAGACGAACTTAGTTAAACATGTTTTTGGCTTTTTGGCGATAATATAACATACATTGGGTCTATATAATGCGTAAAGGGGCAGTATGAAACTATTATTACTTTATACAACGAATGAGCATCAAACCGAAAAAATTATGCGACGAGTTGCGGAGCAGTTAGGCAATCAGGCACAGTGTGATTTAGTTCAGTTGCAGCCTGATAGCCAAATTAATCTAGCTGATTATCAAGGGGTGATTTTAGGTTCATCAATTCGTTATGGTTATTATAGTAACGTGATGAAGCAATTTATTGATAATCACTATAAACAGCTTAACAATATGATGAGTGGTTTCTTTGGTGTGAATTTAGTTGCGCGCAAAGCACATAAAAATACACCAGAAACCAATCTTTATACACGTAAATTTTTATCAAAAATACAATGGCAACCTAAAATCAAGGCTGTTTTTGCCGGTGCACTATATTATCCAAAGTATAATTGGTTTGATCGTAATATGATTCGTTTCATTATGTGGCTAGGTAAAGGTGATACTGATGTACATAAACCTTTTATTGAGTATACCGATTGGCAAAAAGTGGATGAATTCGCCCAGCAAGTAATAAAACAGTTTAATCAGACATAATGAGCTGTTTAATTAAATTTGCTAATAAAAATCGCAGATTTTGTATCAAATCTCCCCTTTTTGAGTAAACAATAACCAAACAAAAAAATAAATGCAAAATGTGCTTGAAGAAAAAAATAAGATGTCTATAATGCGCATCCACTGACGTAACGCAAGACCTTCTGAGAAGGCGGTTATATTGGTGAGACGGTCAAAAC
>NZ_RBWY01000005.1 GCF_003634275.1 Orbus hercynius | reverse complement strand
CCCATGCCGAACTCAGAAGTGAAACGCCGTGGAGCCGATGGTAGTGTGGGGGTTCCCCCATGTGAGAGTAGGTCACCGCCAGACTATTAAATATGTGATACTTAAAATCTTATTAAAAGATTTTTATACCTTATTCGGTGGAGCGGTAGTTCAGTTGGTTAGAATACCTGCCTGTCACGCAGGGGGTCGCGGGTTCGAGCCCCGTCCGTTCCGCCAATCTCATCTAGGGGCGTAGTTCAATTGGTAGAGCACCGGTCTCCAAAACCGGGTGTTGGGAGTTCGAGCCTCTCCGCCCCTGCCATTATTTGATATAATTGCCTTATTTTTAATCGATTGAATCGCTAAATAACAATAAATTAAAAATTTCTATTTACAGATCTCTGCACTTAATTATAATCCGCAAAGCATTCAATTAAACTAAGTTATAAGGGATTAAAAATGACAGAAAGCTTTATTTCAAAGCAACGTTTTTTTGATAATAAAAATTACCCAAGGGGCTTTTCACGTCATGGTGATTTTACTATTAAAGAGTCTCAGCTTTTAGAAAAGTATGGTGTAGCATTTAAAGAATTGGATAGTGAAATTCGTAAACCCTTAACTGTCGATGAGAAGGCGTTTGTTGCTGTTTGTCGAGGGAAAAAAGAAGCGAGCAACGAATACGAAAAAGTGTGGTTGAAATATATTAACTGTGTTAATCGATCTAAAAAATTTCATACACTATCTGGTGGTAAACCACAAGTTGATATCACTGACGACTTTATCGATAATGATGATTAATTGTTAACCGATATTTTTATGTAGTTGTATTAAGAGTTTATCCATAGAACGATAACTCAATGCTTCAGTTATATGTTTTCGTTCTATGTCATTTTTATCATCTAAATCAGCAATTGTTCTTGATACTTTCAGTATTCGATGCCAAGCTCTAACTGATAGACCAAGTTTAATTAATGCTTGTTCCAAAAATAGATTATCTTCTGGTTTTATCAAACAATACTGATTAATATCTTGTGTTGATAATTGACTGTTAATTTTATTATTTCGTTTTATCTGCTTATCCCTTGCTTTGATAATTCTTTTTTTGATTGTCCGACTCGATTCCCCTTGCTGTCTTTGCTGGTGTAATGCGCCTTTTGGTAACAGTGGTACTTCGATTGAGAGATCAAATCTATCCAAAAAAGGACCTGAAAGTCGATTTAGGTAACGGATAATTTGTTGCGGTGGTGTTCGATTGTGGATTCCTTGATAATGCCCAGTTGGGCTTGGATTCATTGCGGCGATAAGTTGTACTTTAGCGGGAAAGGTAATTTTGGCATTGGCTCTGGAAATAATAATTTCTCCTGACTCTAAGGGTTCTCTCAGTGCATCGAGTACTTTACGACTAAATTCTGGTAGTTCATCGAGAAATAAAATGCCATTGTGGGCAAGTGATATTTCACCCGGTTTTGGGATCGTACCGCCACCGACTAGCGCCGCCGATGAAGCACTATGATGTGGCGCCCTAAAAGGTCTTTTTCGCCAATTATTGAGATTATGTGTCTGATTAGCCAAACTTGCAATGGCGGTTGTTTCTAATGATTCCTGATCATTTAGTGGTGGTAAAAGACTTGATAATCGGCTAGCAAGCATCGTTTTACCCGTGCCCGGGGGACCTATCAATAATAGATTATGTCCACCAGCTGCGGCAATTTCTAATACTCTTTTTGCATGTTCTTGTCCGATAATATCTTGTAGATCATGTTCTATGTAAGCCTCAGCTTCGGGGGCACGATAAACTACCCTCGATAAGAGTAACTGCTTACTGAAATGCTGACTAATTTCGGTTAAATTATGGCAGACCATCGCATTAGTATTATGAATAAGCGAAAGCTCTGATTCGTTTTCATTCGAAATGATTAATACCTTATCATTTTTTTGTGCTGAAATTGCTGCCGGAATTGCACCTTTTACCGCTCTAATTTGCCCTGATAACGCAAGTTCCCCCAAAAATTCATATTTGTGTAACGTATCAGTCACAATTTGCGCTGTTGCGGCTAATATAGCAACTGCTATGGGTAAATCAAATCGACTACCTTCCTTAGGCAGATCTGCAGGCGAAAGATTAACGGTAATTTTTTTAGAGGGAAAACTAAAACCACTGTTAATAAGCGCACTTCGTACGCGATCTTTTGCTTCCTTTACTGACGCTTCAGGTAAACCCACAAGCGTAAAACTAGGCATACCATTACTAATATGTATTTCTACGTCAATTTTTGGTGCTTGTATCCCAATACAAGCGCGAGTATAAATGGTAAATAAAGACAAAATATATTATCCGCTTTTATGTCGTTATAGGACTAATATATTACGGGCAATAATTGAATGAAATTAATTCGATGTTGATTATTGGGTAATAGATGGCACTTTGACCAATATTCTGCCATCCAACTAAACGCGTTTGCGATATTATTCACATAATCTCAGTTCATATTAAATTTAGCTAGTTTTGATATCACTAACGAAATAATAAAAAGTAATGCATTGATTATTACGACAGATGGCCCGGTCGGCGTATCATAATATGCTGAGAACATTAGCCCACCAATCACAGATGCCGAGCCGACTAATATGGCATAAAGTGCCATTTGTTCTGGGGTTTTTGCATAGAACCTTGCCGTTGCAGCGGGAATAATGAGCAACGAGGTAATAATTAAGGCACCCACAAATTTCATTGCCAGCCCAATGGTGAGTGCTAATGTTAACGTGAGTAAGAGTTTTGTCTTGACAACATTAATGCCATGGCTGAAGGCGAGTTCCTCACTGACGGTGACAAATAGAAATTTATTCCAGTTCAAAATAATAACGCATCCCACAATAACAATGCCACCGATCATCAAATAAATATCAGTAAATGTGATTGATAATAGATCACCAAATAGATAACCCATCAAATCGACACGAATATTTTTCATTAAACTAATTACCACAACGCCCAGAGAGAGTGAGCTGTGCGCTAAAATGCCTAATAAGGTATCAATGGCTATTTTTTGTTGTGACTCGAGGTAAACTAAAGCAATTGCTAAAATGACGGTAATGAATATCACGGCATAAAACGGATTGATATTGAGTAGAAAACCCATGGCAATGCCCAGTAGTGCTGCGTGTGATAGGGTATCACCAAAATATGACATTTTGCGCCACACCACAAATGAACCCAGCGGACCGCTGATACAAGATAATGCGATGCCAACGATTAAAGGTGGCAAAAGTAATTCAAACATGGTCAGTTTTTCCAAATTTGGGGAGTTGAATTCTGCCTTGATAGCGGTGTTTCGACGCTGGCTGATGAATATGGTGATGCTTATATACGGCTAATTGGTTAGCGGTATTTTGCCCAAACAATGCAATGAATTCGGGATCCGATGAAATTTGTGATGGTGCACCAACACAGCAGATATGCTTATTTAAGCAAATAACTTCATCGGTTTTTGCCATCACTAGATGCAGGTCATGTGAAACCATTAGCACCGCACAGTTAAAACGATGTTTGGCGTTAGCAATTAAGTTATATAATGACACTTGCCCATTGATATCGACACCTTGTGTCGGCTCATCAAGAATTAATAATTCAGGTTTTTTTATTAAAGCCTGTGCCAACAAAACACGTTGCATTTCACCGCCCGATAGCTGGTGCATGGTTTTGTTAATGAGCTTTTCGCCATTGACTTGATGCAGGATATTAACGATCTCATCATCGACAATATGACTGTTTAATTTGATAAAGCGCTTGACTGTCAGGGGCAACGTTGGGTCTAGTTTCAGTTTTTGAGGTACATAACCAATAGTCAGATTAGCTTTTCTAATAATGCTGCCTCTACTGGGTTGCAATAGCCCTAAAACAAGTTTGACTAACGTCGATTTGCCGGCACCATTTGGTCCTAGCAACGTAATGATTTTCCCCATTTCAATTGAGAAAGAGACATTCTCCAACACATTTTGCTGGTTAAATTCGACGAATATATTTTGAGCTGACACAAGAGGTTGCATAAAATTTAATTTGCTTATCTAAAAATGTGTTATATTATAACATAACATTTGTTTTTCAGGATAGAGGTATTATATATGTTTAGATATAATTTAATAATAAAATTTATTGCGTTATTTGTGATTGGCGGTGTATTACCGATTTCATATGCACAAGCAAGCATCGTTACATCAGTTAAGCCATTAGGTTTTATCACAGCCGCGATTGCTGATGGTGTCACCACCACTGAGATATTATTACCAGATGGCGCATCACCTCATAGTTATGCATTGAAACCGTCTGATTTAGTTAAATTAAAGTCAGCCGATCTCGTTATTTGGATTGGTGATGATATGGAAACGTTTTTACCGAGTCTACTGAGAAATATTGATGACGAGAAACAGTTATCTTTAGCTAATAACCCCAAAATTATGCCTTTATTGCGAGAAGGGCATGACGATGATCACGATGAAGATGGTGACGAACACGATCATCATCATGATCACTCACACGGTCATGAACTCGATATGCATATTTGGCTATCGCCGAAAATTGCCGCCGTAAGTGCGCAAATTATCCATGACAAATTGGTACAAATCTATCCCGATAAATCGGCGTTATTGGATAAAAATTTGGCAATGTTTATTGAGCAATTAAAAGAAACTCAACAAATTATTGCAAAAAAACTTAATAGCGTACAAAATAGCGGTTATTTTGTTTTTCATGATGGTTATGGTTATTTCGAAAATGAATTTAACCTCAATAATTTAGGTAGCTTAACTATCAATCCTGCAATTCAGCCGGGAATCAAAAAAGTTTATGAAATTCAAACCGAATTAAACGAAAAAAAGGCTGTTTGTGTTTTTAGAGAACCACAATTTAGCCCTGCTATTATTGATAAAATTATTAAGGGTACCGATGTAAAAGTTGGTGAGCTCGATCCCCTCGGAATGGGTATTGATTTATCAAAAGACGCATACAGTCATTTTTTATTAAATATTACACAACAGTTTTTAAATTGTTTAGCATGATTTAAAAAATATAAATAAAAGGTCATTCGAGTGCAACATACTGAGTCATCTAATACTGCAAGTAATAGAACTAAAGTTCCTTACATAACGGTATTTGGTGTTTTAATTCTAATCATTGTTTTTTTTGTATTATGGCGTCCGCTTAATCTTGACCGTACAACATATATTCCATTAACTCAGCAGGTACAAACTACGGTTATTGAACGAGAGCCATTGCCCGCTGTTGTTGGTAATGCGGCGATTGAAATTGTCGATGACAACACGGCTAATGAACCTAAACTGACCGAGTCATCGGATCAGCCAGAAGATGATATTGTGCAAGATGAAATTGATAAGGTTATCGCGCAAGAAGATAATTCAGTTCAATATACGGTTGGTCGGGGTGATACATTATATGGCATTATGATGCAATATGGTGTTAATCGTTCTGATATTTATTTATTAACAGAGCAATATAAACAACTTGCCAATCTGCGAATTGGCCAAGTGATTAGTTGGACTACTGATTCGGATCATAACCTGAATTCGTTTACTTGGATTATCTCCAATAATAACGTGCGTATTTATGAGCGCGTAGGTGATAAATTCACTGAGCGTACCGAAACCCGTGAAGGCGTTTGGGAGCCGTTTAGCGTTAGCGGAGAAATTGATTCCAATTTCATTGCTGATGCAAAAAATTTAGGTTTAACAAGTAATGAGATTGCCACTATAACCAAAGCATTGCAGTGGCAGCTAGATTTTCGACGTTTAAAAAAGGGTGATAAATTTTCGGTATTACTCTCGCGAGAAATGCTAGATAATATTCATGAAAATAGCCAATTATTAGCGGTGAGAATCCGAAATGGTAGTAAGGATTATTACGCTGTTTTAGCTGAAGATGGCCATTATTATGATATGAATGGTGGCAGTTTATCGCAAAGCTTTTTACGCTATCCGTTAGTGAAACAAGCCCGTATTTCTTCGGCATTTAATCCGCGGCGACTTAATCCTGTGACTAAAAAAATTACGCCACACAATGGCGTCGATTTTGCAGTTTCGCGTGGTACGCCAGTGCTTTCGGTCGGTGATGGTGAAGTTGTGATTGCTAAATATAGTGGCTCTGCGGGTAACTTTATTGCGATTCGTCATGGCCGTCAGTATACGACAAAGTATATGCATTTAGATAAAATACTGGTCAGAGCGGGTCAGCAAATTAAAAAAGGCGATCAGATTGGCTTGTCGGGTAATACTGGGCGTTCAACCGGTCCTCATTTACATTATGAGCTACATATTGACGGCAAACCTGTTAACCCATTAACGGCAAGTTTACCTGTCTCTGATGGCTTGACTGGTAAATCTAAAACAACTTTCTTAGAACAGTTCAAAGATATTAAAACCAAGCTAGCCTTTGCAACAGAAAAAGCAAGCTTGGTGAGCACTACACCATAATCGGTATGGCTTGATTTAGCTCAATTCCTGAGGTTGAAATATGTGTGTTATAACATCGTATTTCAACCCCTTGTTTCATTGCCTCAACAAGTAATCGGCAATAGCTGGGATCAATATGTGTTGCGGGTGAAAAAGTTTGAATGCCGGAATGTAGTACCAGAAAACAGACAACAGCTCTTTGCCCTTGTTGTGCCATTAATGTTAATTCACGTAAGTGCTTCTGCCCCCTCGTTGTTACCGCATCTGGAAAGTAACCTTTTACCGAGTTTGGTTCATGTAACGTGACTGATTTTACCTCTATATAACACCGATTATGCTGTGAATCTTCAAGTAATAAGTCAATTCGGCTATTTTCTTGACCATATTTTACTTCGCTGAAAATTTGCTCATACTGCACAAATTCGGCTAAACGGTGAGCGGTAATCGCTTCTTTGACGATACTATTCGCGCGAATGGTATTGACACAAATCCAGTGCCTTGCCTTCGTGTAGGTCAGTTCCCAACTATAAGCTAATTTGCGTTTGGGATTCGTTGACGTTGAATACCAAACGATATCACCAGAATTTGCACAGCCGGTCATAGCGCCAGTATTAGCACAATGGATGGTGATAATTTGACCATCAGATAACATGATATCGGCGAGAAAGCGTTTATAGCGTTGAATTAAAATACCCGATTGCAGTTGGGATGAAAAAAGCATATCTATACTCAAGATAAGATGAATTTATGATATTATACCTCACTAAAAAATAGTTGCGATGGAATGGGTTAGCGTTGAGTAAGCAAACTAAAAAAATAACGAAGAAAACCAAACCAAGAAGAAGCGTCAAAGCAATAGTGGGGCTGTTATTGCTCAAAATCGTTATCGTTGTGACGGCGATAACGGTGGTATTTGGTATTTATTTGGATCAGCAAATTAAAGAACGAATTGATGGTAATGTTTGGGAGCTACCCGCGGCAATTTATGGGCAGATTATTGAGTTAGAGCCTGATGATCACCGTAACCAGAATGAAATTATTGCGATTCTTAATAGTGTTCAGTATCGACAAGTATTAGTGGCAACAAGGCCTGGTGAGTTTGTTGTTAATAATAATAGCATTGAGATATATCGGCGACCATTCTATTTTCCTGATATGGAAGAACCCGCGCTTCGCGTGCAAATTACTTTTAATCAAAACCGTATTGCGCGCCTGATTAATGTTGATACAGGGCGTAATTTTGGTGTCTTACGTATCGATCCTAAACTGATCACTATGATACATTCCCCCAATAATGAGCAGCGCTTATTTGTTCCCTTAAAAGATTTCCCTGATTCACTAGTACAAACATTAATTGCCACCGAAGATAAGCGCTTTTATGACCATGACGGCGTGAGCTTTTACTCTATTTTTCGCGCCATTTATACCAATTTGACCACCGGTCGAACGGTACAAGGGGGAAGTACTTTAACTCAGCAGTTGGTGAAGAATTTATTTTTAACCAATGAACGTTCTTATATTCGCAAAATTCGTGAAGCGTATATGGCGATTATTTTAGATTTCCGTTATAGCAAGCAGCGAATTTTAGAACTGTATTTAAATGAGGTCTATCTTGGTCAAGATACCGATCAAGAAATTCATGGTTTTCCGCTAGCCAGTTTGTATTATTTTGGTCGGCCGGTTAATGAATTGACCCTTGATCAGCAGGCTTTGTTAGTTGGCATGGTAAAAGGCGCATCGGTTTATAATCCATGGACACGGCCAGAACGTGTATTGGAGCGACGTAATGTGGTTTTAAAACTGATTCAAGAACAAAATATTATCGATCAAGAGCTATATGGAATGCTTAAACAGCGGCCATTGGCTGTGCTACCAAAAGGTGGCGTCATTTCACCTCAACCTGCTTTTATTCAGCTCGTTAAGAGATCGCTACGTGAGCAACTTGGTGATCAGGCCAACTACTTATCTGGTATGAAAATCTTTACCACATTTGATCCGATAGCGCAAAATGCGGCTGAAAATGCGGTGGTTAATGAGATGGTGCGTTTACGCACGGCAATCAAAAAAGATGATCTACAAACGGCGGTCACCGTTGTTGATCGTACTACCGGTGAAGTACGGGCCATTATCGGCAGTGCCGAGCCCAATTATGCGGGATTTAATCGGGCACTATATGCAAGGCGGCCAATTGGGTCTTTAGCAAAACCACCAACGTATTTGACGGCATTAAGCCAGCCAGAACGCTATCAACTTAATGCTTGGCTTGATGATAAGCCACTCACCGTAAAAATAGACAGCCGTACAGTATGGCAACCTAAAAATTTTGATAAGCAATATCGTAATCAAGTGATGTTAGTTGATGCTTTAGCTAAGTCACTCAATGTGCCATCAGTCAACTTAGGGATGTCGGTCGGGCTTGATGCCACAGCAAAAACTTTGCTGGCTCTTGGTGTACCGAAAAATGAAATTAAAGCGGTTCCTTCCCGCTTTCTCGGTACGTTAGAGCTCACGCCGCTTGAAGCTGCGCAAATGTATCAAGTCATTGGTAATGGTGGTAAAAAATCGCCGTTAACAGTATTGCGCTATGTCGTCTCAGATAAAGGGGATCTTATTTATCAAAATTACCCCAATGCACAGCAAGCGGTATCCGCTCAAGGTGCTTATTTAACCACATTTGCTATGCAAAAAGTCGCCGAGTACGGTACCGCCAGAGTGCTTAACAGCCGCTATAGTGCCAGTTCTCTGGCAGCGAAAACCGGTACCACCAATGATCTGCGCGATAGTTGGGTGGTGGGCATTGATGGCAATAATGTGACGGTTATTTGGGTCGGTTTAGATGATCATAAGCCGATGCAGTTAACGGGATCATCTGGTGCATTAAAGCTTTACCAAAGCTATCTCGCTCGTAATGAACCTAAAGCATTAATTCAGCGTCAGCCGGCGAATATTAGCATGATTGATATCGATAGCAGTGGTCATTGGCAGTGTAGCGGCCTAGGGGTAAGAACGTTACCCGCTTGGACGGCTGATAAAAAACTACTTTGCGCTGGGTTTAATCAAGTACCACGAGATAGTGAACCGGAAAACAATGCCCCTAATTGGTTGAAAGAGATGTTTGGTTTTTAATCATCCATGATGTGCCGGGGCAGTTTGAGCAATGAACTTAATACGCTTAATGATATTAGTTAGTCCAAGCTGCCTTGAATCACTTAATTCGTCGATAATCTTGAGCTGCTTTAGGTTGGCTAAAAAATCGGTTTCAGCGATTTGCGTAGCGGTTTTATGATTAGCTAAAATCAGTAAAATAGTCAATAGTCCTTTGACGATTCGTCCTTCGCTATCCCCTAAAAACGTGAAGATGTGTTGCTGATTTTGCTGGTAAGCAAGCCAAACACGATTTTCGCATCCTTCAATCTGATTGTCAGTCGTGCGCAGATGAGCCGGAAAATCGGGTAACATTTTGGATAATTGAATAATTTGCCGATAGCGATCTTGCCAGTTTGTTAGGGGTTGAAACAGAGCCATAAGTTGTACTTCAGTGATGAGCGTTGTCATGATGCGTAACCTAACATTAAAAAGAGCGTTATTTTAATATATCAACCGCGCTTTGTAATGCAGAAATTAGCCGATCAGCATCAGTTTGGTTATTGTAAGGCATCCATGATGCTCGAACTACGCCGCGATAGCCTAAAGCTTTAATCAATGGCTGTGCACATAATTCACCTGCGCGTATCGCGATATTTTGTTCTGCTAGCAAAATGGCGATATCATCATGGTGAATGGTCGAAGAGACTAAGGTTAATAACGGGCTATTGGGAGTACTAATACAGGTTAACTCAGGAAGGTGCCTACTTAGTTGTGACTGACAATAATCAACTAATTGCTGTACATAAACATGGGCTTGATTGTGATCAAATAATGTTAACCAGGTTAATGTGGCATGAAAACCAACAAGTGCAGCAATATTGGGTGTACCTGCTTCAAACTTATACGGTAAATCAGCGGGTTCAAAACCCGAAAATGAGGCTGATTTGAGCATTTTTCCGCCACCTTGTCCACAGTCCATCTGCTGTAATAATGCCGATTTACCATATAGTATACCCAGCCCGGTTGGGCCATACAGTTTATGCGCTGAAAAAACATAAAAATCAATATCATATTGTTGTACATCAATTGGTCTGTGCACAATGCCTTGCGCACCATCGACGACAACAATTGCATTGAACTGATGGGCAATGTCGCTAATCACTGCAAGATTTGGCTCAAATCCGGTCACGTTCGACATTTGTGTCACCGCCACAATACGGGTTTTTACGCTCATAATCGACAGTAGGTGATCCGTCGATAAGTTACCATCGGCTTCAATTGGCCATTTAACCACTTTGGCACCGGTTTGTGCGGCAACTTGTAACCAAGGGATGATATTACTGTGGTGTTCCAATTCACTAACAATGATCTCATCATTGGCTTGCAAGAAATATCTGGCATAACTTTGCGCCACTAGATTAATTGATTCTGTTGCGCCTTTGCTCCAGATAATTTCGTGACTATGCTCAGCATTGATTAATTTGGCGGTTAATATTCTGACTTGGCTAACTTGCTCGGTCAAAGCGAGGGCTTGCGCGTGTTTACTACGCAATATCGTCGCCGCGTTATGTGTGTAATAGTTAGTTGTCGCATCAATCATCATTTGAGGTTTTAATGATGTTGATGCGGAGTCAAGATAGACTTCATCTGTTTGTCGTGAGGGGAAGTATGATCTAAATGCCGATGAATCGAACATCATTAGGATAACTCAAGCCCTGCAATACCATTCCAATAGCCATTACAATCACGGCCATTAGCTGTTTCAAGTGGTACAAGGCCCGACTCATTGGCTTTAAACTGTTTAATCACATCTAAGGTTTCAATGCCTTGTGGTGATAAGCGAACGATATCGACTAAACCGGGCATGTCCTGAAGATTATTACCTAAGTTATAGCAATAACCGCTTTGGGTTTGGATACCATTAAGGACAAAGACTTTTTGTTGTTCCTGTGAAAAAACTTCACGCCCAATTGGGTATTTGATGCAGCATGTTTCGCATTTATCTTTCGGTTTATCTTCTGATCTCGCGGTAAAGCAGCGTGCTGAATAAGCTAAAGGTAAATAACCATAGCTGAAAACTTCAACGTCAAATTTGCGTTCAATTTTGAGATCATCAAACTGACTTAATACATTACGTAACCAATCGCGTGAAAGCTCAACAGGCATACACCAACGAATCATACCTTGTTTTTGTAATAGCTTTAATGTGTAGGCGTTGTAGCAGTTAATTGCTGGACCTGCGACGAATGGTAAGTGATGTTCTTGTGCTAAATTGATAGCGGCTAAATCGTTAGCTTCAACTAAAAAGTCACCATTATCAACTAATTGACGCATTTCATTAATTTCAGAGGGGGCCTCAAGTAGCGCCAGTGTAGATAACACAACTTGTTTGCCTGACTTTGCTACTTCTTTGGCTAGCGATATCCAGTCGGCTACTTTCATCTCTCGCCGTTTAGTACAGACGGTCTCACCCATATAAATAACATCAGCTTCACTTTGCATTGCGGCATGATAGAATTTTTCTGTCTCTGTTTTAGGCCAATAATATAGCACAGGACCTAAGGCGTATTTCATAGTATCTTCCTAATTTTGCTCACATTTTTATATATTAATAGCTAATTATATCCGATTATTGCCATTTACGATGATAAGCGCCTAGCGTTGTTTGACTGCCTTCTGATAAGCTGCCAAGTGCTGTCATCCATTGTTTTTGTGCTTGATAAGCGGTTGGATTGGCTAAATAACTATCAATTGCTTGACGCCAGACTTTGGTGACCTGTGCAACGTACGCAGGGCTACGCTGACGGCCTTCAATTTTAACTGAGGCGATATTTGCCGCAAACAGCTCTGGCAGGAGTTCTAGTGTATTTAAGCTTGTTGGTTCTTCAATTGGGTGATAAAGCGTATTATCAACAAAATAACGACCTTTACATAAGGTTGGATAGCCAGCATTTTCGCCTTTTTTATGGCAATCAATAAGGACATTATTAAGCCGAGATTCAAGGCCTTTTTCAGTCTCTTCCCAGCGCACAAATTTAGCCGGAGAACAGGCACCAACGGTGTTAGGTGATTCGCCTGTTAAGTAAGATGACAGGTAGCAACGACCTTCCGCCATGATACATAAGCTACCAAAGGCAAATATTTCTAGTGGCACTGGACTAACTTGTGAAAGTTGTTTTACTTGATGCATTGATAAAACTCGAGGCAAGACAATACGATGAGGTTTGAAATTATTATGATAAAATTTTATTGATTCAATATTGGTTGAGGATGCTTGAACTGACACGTGACGTTCAATATGCGGATACGTTTCCAGTGCATATTCTAACATCGCCAGATCGGCAATAATTAACGCATCAGCGCCAATTTTAGCCGCCATATCAACCGCATGTTGCCAACGAACAAAATTATCCGGATGGGCAAATGTATTGATGGCAATATGTAATTTTTTACCTTTGCTATGCACATAGTCAGCGGCTTCATATAAGCGCTGTTCATTGAAATTCAGACCAGCAAAATGGCGAGCGTTAGTATCGTCTTTTAAACCAATATAAACAGCATCAGCACCATTATCGATTGCTGTTTTTAGTGCTGGTAGTGAGCCAGCGGGACATAAAAGTTCCATAATCTATACCTAAGAAAGAATATTACTTTGCTATTATGCAGCAAATTCTAAACCATTGCGAATGTTAAATGTTATCTCTATTACTGTGATACATAGAATCGATAATTATCGGACTGAGATCATTTGACGACCGAGATGATTTTATGAAATATACAAAAAATTTGCGAGTGATATCGATAAAACATCACCCTATGATAGCTGAGTAAAAATAGTCTTGATAATGTATCGATATACTCAATATTATAAGTGTATGCTATGCCTAAATCGAAAATCACCTTAACTAAAATTGCCAAACAAGCGGGTGTATCAATAACTTCAGTCTCTCGAGTCATTAATACACCTCATTTAACCTCTCGTCTTACTCAACAGCGCGTCAATTTAGCGATTGCAGCATTAGGTTTTGATGAATCTTTATTAAAAACTTATAATCAAAGAGATTTGCAGCAAAAAATTTTGATTATTGATAATCAGCTTATTACCGACAGTTTAATCAATAAAGGTATTGAATCTAAAGCAAAAGCAATCGGATATAAATTACTTTACCTGCGTTTTTTATATTTTAGTGAGCAGGAGATTCAGTATATTATCAGTTATACAGTTCATCATAATGTCGATGGCATTTTAATAATAAATGATTCCCCTTATTTGGCACTATTGCAAAGATATCGCCATGCCTTACCGCCAATACTGTTAATTAATCAGTTTTCATTAACACTGCCGTGTATTTATTTTGACCATTTATCTAATACCTATCGAGCAACGCAATATTTCACTAGTCAGGGGCACCGGCGCATTGCTATATTACTTGGCGATAGCAATAAAACTGAAACTCATCATATTAAGCAAGGTTATCTGCAAGCATTAACACGTCAGAATATTCGTGTTTCAACAAATTATATTGTGCATGATTGTGTTCATTATTCTGCTAGTTATCGTGCAGTGAAAAAATTAATGCAGTCTGCTTTTCCTCCTAGTGCCATTATTTGCTGTGATCACCTTAGCTTAAATTATTTGGATCGCGATAGATTAAGGCAGGATGAAAAATTTGATGAAACGCTAACAGCAGAAAGTGCCATTTGTGGTGTCATTGATCAAGGTTTAGCCTTGAATATCGATATTCCAGCAGATTTATCTCTATTACAATTCATTCATCATAAAGGACATAAACAATACGGCCCCTTAAACCATATTTGCAGCATTTATAAGCCGCTTTTTACTATGGGGGAAGATGCGGTAACCTTATTATTAGCTCTACTTGATCGTAATTATCGAGGTTTAGATCGATTAATTATTGAGATAGAAATCATCAATCGTAGTTCCACCGCTACGGTTAAAGCAACATTGCATGAAGAGCAGTCAGCTAATTAATTTCTAATGATTTTTTGTTGTTGTGATTATTGTACTCGTAATGGTTCCAGTTGAAACCTTTGTTGCGATAGTATCACCTGGTTTGAGTTGCTTGATTGAGCGAACGATATTATTTTGGCTATCAGTTGTTACAGAGTAGCCTCGTTCTAACGTACCAAGTGGGCTGACTGCGTTGAGCTGTGAAGCTTGTATCGCTATTTGATGCTTCGCATGAGTCAGATATTGTTTGGCGAGTGTGTTGAGTTCCTGCTGCTTTTGACTGGCGATTTGGCGATAAAATTGAATTTTATTCTCAGGGGATTGCCGAGATAATCGGTTATTGAGTTGGCTCAATTGATTACGCTGATTTAACATTATTTGTTCCATTGCAGCATTTAATGATCGACTTTGCGCAAGCAGATAAGTTTGTTGTTTGGCCAGTTTAACTTGTGGATGCTGCGTTTGTAAATGATGGCGAAGCTTTTGTAATTGATCATTCTTCTTTAATAGGAAATTATCCATTGCCATCGCGATTTGTTGTTCAAGTCCTCTAAGATCTTTTAATTGATCTTGCGTATCTCGACTGATTAATTCAGCCGCAGCAGATGGTGTTGCTGCACGCAAATCGGCAACAAAATCAGCGATAGTAAAATCGATTTCATGGCCGACAGCGCTAATAATGGGTAGTTTACTATTAAAAATTGCTCTTGCGACGCACTCTTCATTAAAAGGCCACAGATCTTCAAGTGAACCACCACCTCGACCAACAATTAACACATCGCATTCGCTACGGATATTAGCCAGTTCAATCATCTTGGTAATTTTAGCTGCGGCTTCTTCTCCTTGTACTAATGTTGGATAGATAATGATGCGTAGGCTTGGATCGCGGCGTTTTAAAATTTGGCAGATGTCGTGCAGTGCGGCACCGGTTGAGGAGGTGACAATCCCTATGGTATTGATGTCTTTAGGAATAGCTTGCTTATAAGCGCTATCAAATAATCCTTCTTCTTGCAGCTTCTTTTTTAACTGTTCAAATTTTTGTTGTAGCAGCCCTGTGCCAGCAAGTTGTAATTTATCAATTACCAACTGATATTCACCCCTTGCCTCATATAGCGTGACTGCAGCGCTGACCAGAACTTGTTGGCCATCTTTGGGAATAAATCCCGTTTTGAAATTACTATTGCGAAACATGGCGCAGCGAACTTGGGCACTATTATCTTTAAGCGTAAAATACCAGTGCCCAGAAGCCGGTTTGGAAAAATTCGAAATTTCACCGACTAACCTGATTTGCCCAATTGCATCGGTCAGCAAATCCTTAACCATTTGATTCAAGTCTTTAACGGATAAAATAGAGCGATTTGTTAACATGGTATATCCTCAAATGGCCTAGCATAGGGTAAGTTAAAATTTAAAATTAGCCCAAATTGGCGCATGGTCTGACGGTTTATCCATCGCGCGAATGTCTAAGTCGATACCGGTTGACTCACAGTAAGGTGCAAGTGATTGACTGGCTAAAATTATGTCAATTCTTAAGCCAGTGTTGGTATCAAAGCCACGTGAGCGATAGTCAAACCATGAGTACATCGATTGCTCTGGATTGTCTTGACGATAGGTATCGATAAACCCAAGCGACATTAATTGGTTTAACCAGTCGCGTTCTTCAGGCAAAAATGAACATTTACCCGTTCTGAGCCAACGTTTAATACTTTCACTTGGCAAACCAATATCCAAATCGGTTGGACTGATATTCATATCGCCCATAATAATGGTGAGCTGCTCATTAAGCTGTTTTTCTTGAATATAATGATTCAAGTCATGGTAGAACTTTTGTTTAGCAGGGAACTTGGTTGGATGTTCACGGCTATCGCCTTGCGGAAAATAACCATTAATCACAGTGACTTCACCTTTCTCACTCGGCAGTTTTGTGACAATTAAGCGGCGCTGTGCTTCATCATCATCGGTTGGAAAGCCGTATTCGACCGATAGCGGTTTTTGTTTGGTTAAAAGTGCAACACCATAATGGCCTTTTTGCCCATGGTAATTTAAGTGATAGCCTAAATGAGCGAGCTCTTCGCAAGGAAATTGATCATTGTGGACTTTTGTTTCTTGTAAACCAATTACATCTGGCTGATATTTGCTTACAATAGCTTCAAGTTGGTGAATTCTGGCTCTTAGGCTATTAATATTAAATGAGATAACTTTCATAATGTCGAATTTTAAGATAATTTAAAGTTGTTCATCATCCTATCAAAAATCCGTTATACTGTTAAGTATATTCAAAAGTAAGTTGAGTTTTTGGGGTGCATATGGAACTGCAAATTTATGTGAAGTTTCTGGTGGGATTATTTGCGATTGTCAATCCGGTTGGGCTCTTGCCTGTCTTTATTAGTTTAACTGATAACCTTGATAGTGAGGCGCGTAACCAAACAAATCGTTTAGCCAATATTGCGGTTGCGGTCATTTTAATTATCTCCTTATTAGCCGGTAGCTTTATTCTCGACTTGTTTGGTATTTCGTTAAATTCTTTTAGAATTGCCGGCGGACTTTTAGTCGCGATGATTGGATTATCGATGATTAACGGTAAACTCGGCGAAAATAAGCACACCAAAGAGGATTTAAGCGAATCGATGACCAAAACCAGTGTCGCGATTGTACCGTTAGCACTGCCATTAATGGGTGGACCTGGTGCGATTACCTCAATGATTGTTTGGGGGACTAATTATTATTCCTTTGGTTATCTCGTTGGATTCATCATCTGTATTGTGATTTTTTGTGGTTGTTGTTGGTTATTATTTCGCTCCGCACCTTTTATTATTCGAACACTTGGCAAAAGTGGTCTTAACGTGGTGACACGTATAATGGGATTATTACTGATGGCACTAGGTGTTGAAATTATGGTTGGCGGTATTCGCGATTTATTTCCTGGGCTGTTGTAGTTGTGATTGAGAAAAATGCAATTGATAATAACACTAGCTTTGTATAAATCGTGATAGTAAGTATTTTGATAAGGAGTATTGAGGTTTTATGATTGCTGAATTAATCGAGTTACGAGATAAAATTGATGAAGTTGATCGTGCTATCTTGTCATTAATTACTAAACGGTTGGCATTAGTGACTGAAGTGGGTGAAGTAAAAAGTCAGCACGGCATTCCTATTTATGATCCTAAACGTGAAGCGGAGATGCTAACAAAAAGACGTAATGAAGCTGAACTTGTTGGCGTTGCGCCGAATTTGATTGAGGATATTTTACGCCGTTTGATGCGTGAGTCTTATAATAGCGAAAATGATAAGGGTTTTAAAAAGGTCTATAACGGTCAGGGCTCCATTGTGATTATTGGCGGTAATGGGCAAATGGGGCGCTTATTTACCCGTTTATTTTCATTATCGGGTTATCAGGTTAAAACATTAGGTTCCAAAACGATGCACCAAGCGGCAGAAATGGTTGCTGATGCTGCGGTTGTGATTGTGACAGTGCCAATTAATAAAACCGCAGAAATTATTTCAGGATTACCACCTTTACCCAAAGACTGTATTTTAACCGATTTTACCTCGATTAAGCAGCAACCGCTACAAGCTATGTTACAACAGCATAGTGGTCCTGTCGTTGGACTGCATCCTATGTTTGGCCCTGATGTGCCTAATCTGGCAAAACAAATTATCGTGTATTGTGATGGTCGAGAAAGTGAAAAATACCAATGGTTAATTGAACAGATGCGAATATGGGGCGCTAATTTATACCCAATAGCAGCGAGTGAACATGATAAATGTATGTCTTTTATTCAGGCACTTCGTCACTTTACGTCATTTTCTTATGGGGTCAATTTACTAAAAGAAAATGCTAATTTAGAACAACTTATTGCACTATCATCGCCGATTTATCGTTTAGAATTAATGATGGTAGGGCGGCTTTTTGCACAAGATGCACAGCTTTATGCTGATATTATTATGTCATCAGCGGATAATATTGAGCTGATTAAACGCTATTATCACTGCTTTGGGCAGATGGTTCGATTAATTGAAAAAGGTGATAAAGCCGGATTTATTGACAATTTTAATCAGGTCACTGAGTGGTTTGGCGATTATGCTCCGCGCTTTATCAAAGAGAGTCAAGCTTTGCTTAAGCTCGCTAATGATAATCGAGCCTAAGATCTGTCATTTAGATAAAAATAGTTGTTGGTGGTTTAAATCGTTAATTGTTAGCCTGTAACGCTAAATTAATAGTATAGTTTTTGCCTATTTCTATATCCTACTAAAACACTCAACTAAATACTTGACTAAAAAAAAAGGATATATACAATAACCCTTGTTATCAATAGAAGGGATATATTTATGAAATTAACATCAAAAGGCCGCTATGCTGTGACAGCGATGCTTGATGTTGCATTGCATTCAAATCATGGCCCCGTATCACTTGCCGAGATTTCGCAGCGACAAGAAATCTCGCTCTCTTATCTAGAACAGTTATTTGCCCGTTTACGAAAAAATGGCTTAGTATCGAGTGTTAGAGGTCCTGGTGGCGGTTACGTGCTAGGTCGGGGAATGAATGAAATTGCGATTAGTGCCATTGTGAAAGCAGTTGATGAAAGCGTCGAAGCAACGAAATGCCACGGTGAAGAGGGATGTCAAGGTGGTGTAAAATGCTTAACTCATACATTATGGAATGAGCTTAGTGAGCGCATTGATAGCTTTTTAGCTAATATTACCCTAAATGAACTAGTTAAAAATAAAGATGTACAAGCGGTCGCCAGTAGGCAAAATAATCTTATTCGTGTTAACCATCTTAACTAAAAATAGAATATCGTATTTATCATTGGAGCAATAAATGAAACTTCCAATTTATATGGATTATGCTGCAACAACTGCAGTTGATCCCCGAGTTGCAGAAAAAATGATGCAATTTTTAACGCCGGATGGCATTTTTGGTAATCCAGCATCAAGATCACACCGTTTTGGTTGGCAAGCTGAAGAAGCTGTTGATATTGCGCGTAATCAGATTGCTGAATTAATTGGTGCAGATGCCAGGGAGATTGTGTTTACATCAGGTGCGACAGAAGCTGATAACCTGGCAATCAAAGGTGCCGCGCATTTTTACCAATCAAAAGGTAAGCACATTATCACAAGTAAAACCGAGCATAAGGCTGTTTTAGATACCTGTCGTCAATTAGAACGAGAAGGTTTTGAGGTAACGTATTTAACACCTGAATCAGATGGAATTATTGATTTAACAAAATTGGAACAAGCGATGCGTGATGATACAATCGTTGTTTCAATTATGCACGTTAATAATGAAACCGGCGTTATTCAAGATATAGAAAAAATTGGTGACATGTGCCGTAGTCGGGGCATCGTATTCCATGTCGATGCGACGCAGAGCGTTGGTAAGTTAGACATCGATTTAGCTAAATTGAAAGTGGATTTAATGTCTTTTTCTGGTCATAAAATTTATGGACCGAAAGGCATTGGTGGTTTATATGTGAGACGTAAACCAAGAATTCGAATTGAAGCACAAATGCACGGTGGGGGGCATGAGCGAGGTATGCGTTCAGGCACGTTACCGGTACATCAAATTGTCGGTATGGGTGAAGCTTATCGTATTGCTAAAGAAGAACAAGTTACTGAGATGGCACGCTTACAAGCACTAAAAGAGCGTTTATGGAATGGCTTAAAAGATATAGAAGAAGTGTATTTGAATGGCTCATTCGAACATGGCGTGCAAAATATTTTAAATGTCAGTTTTGCTTATGTCGAAGGTGAATCGCTGATGATGGCATTAAAAGATTTAGCCGTATCATCGGGTTCTGCCTGTACATCAGCAAGTCTTGAACCTTCTTATGTTTTAAGAGCGTTAGGATTGAATGATGAATTAGCTCATAGTTCTATTCGTTTTTCTATTGGACGATTTACAACACAAGACGAAATTGATTATGTGATTAAATTGGTGCATGACTCGATTGGTCGTTTACGTGAACTTTCCCCGCTTTGGGAAATGTATAAAGACGGTGTTGATATATCACAAATCCAGTGGTCAGCACATTAATCATAAATCGCGAGGAGCAATATTATGGCTTATAGTAATAAAGTAGTTGATCATTACGAAAATCCTCGTAATGTTGGGGCATTTGATAAAAATGATCCTAATGTCGGCAGTGGTATGGTTGGTGCCCCTGCTTGCGGTGATGTTATGCGTTTACAAATTAAAGTTAACGATAATGGTATTATTGAAGATGCTAAGTTTAAAACCTATGGATGTGGTAGTGCAATTGCATCAAGTTCGCTGGTGACAGAGTGGATTAAAGGTAAGTCTCTTGATGAGGCTGGTGCTATTAAGAATACTGATATTGTGGAAGAGTTAGCGCTACCACCAGTTAAAATTCACTGCTCAATTTTAGCTGAGGATGCGATTAAAGCTGCGATCGAAGATTATAAAAGTAAAAAGCAAAAATAAGCATCACGTATGAAACGATCAATATAAGGATTAACGATGTCTATTACTTTAACTGAGAGTGCAGCTCATCGCGTTCAGTCATTTTTAGTTAACCGCGGTAAAGGGGTTGGACTAAGATTAGGCGTCAGAACCTCGGGTTGCTCTGGTATGGCCTATATTCTTGAATTTGCAGATGATGTTAATGCCGATGATACAATATTTGAAGACAAATCAGTCAAAATTATTGTTGATAAAAAAAGCCTTGTCTATATTGATGGTACAGAGCTTGATTTTGTCAAAGAAGGGTTAAACGAAGGATTCAAGTTTAATAATCCAAATGTGCAAAACGAATGTGGTTGTGGTGAAAGCTTTAATGTTTAGTCGTCGCAATGATAAACCATACTGGTAAGGTATTTGATTATGGTTGAACAACCTAATTATTTTTCGTTATTTGAACTATCAATGACGTTGCCTGTTGATACAGCCGAACTTAATCGACATTATCAGCAGTTACAACGTCAGTATCATCCCGATAATTATGCAACAGTAAGTGATAGTGATAAAGCGAAAGTCATGCAAAAATCGGCAACGATTAACGCCGCTTATCGTATATTAAAAGATCCGATTAGTGCTGCACAGTATCGTGTGAGTCTTGAAGGAATTGATATAGATTCAGATCATCATACAATACGAGATCCCGATTTTCTTGGTGAACAATTTGAGTTGCGTGAAAGATTAGATGATATAGAGAACACAGGCGATGAAGTCGCATTACAGCAATTTTATAATGAAGTGATGGTGCGTAAGCAGCAAGTTTATCAAACATTATTATTAGCGATTGAACAACATGATTGGTTAATGGCAAAAGTTGGTGTATACAAGCTGCATTATTTTGCTCGCTTAATTGAACAAATAGAATTACTACAAGAAAAACAATTTGATTTATAATACCATTATTATTAATCAAGCATTCTAAGAGAAAATTTAATGGTATTATTACAAATTAGTGAGCCTGGACTTGCCCCTGCACCACATCAGCATCGAGTGGCTGTCGGCATCGATCTTGGTACCACTAACTCGTTAGTTGCCTCTGTACGTAGTGGTAAAGCGGCGACATTACCGAACATACATGGCGAAGATTTACTTCCCTCTGTTGTGCATTATGGTTATAACGAAGCGAAAGACCGTTTGATAACTGTTGGTCAAGAAGCGAAACGTAATGCTGCAATTGATCCGAAAAATACTGTTAGTTCAGTCAAAAGATTAATGGGTCGACATTTGAATGATATTGATTTGTCGCAATTTCCATATCCATTTTTAACGACTGAAAATGGTGTACCAGTTTTAGACTTGCCCAATAAACAAGTGAATCCCGTCCAGGTTTCTGCTGATATTTTAAGCGTGTTGGCAGATCGAGCAAAAGAGACGCTCGGCAATGAGTTAGATGGCGTTGTGATTACTGTGCCAGCTTATTTTGATGATGCTCAGCGCCAAGCAACAAAAGATGCGGCAACGTTAGCCGGTTTATCTGTTTTACGCTTACTCAATGAACCCACGGCTGCCGCTATTGCTTATGGGCTTGACTCTGGTCAGGAAGGTATTATTGCAATTTATGATCTTGGTGGTGGTACATTTGATATTTCAATTTTACGCTTGAGTAAAGGGGTGTTTGAAGTACTGGCGACTGGCGGTGATTCTGCATTAGGGGGAGATGATTTTGATCATCTGCTCGCTAACTGGATTGCTGAGCAAGCGGAAGTCAATCCTACAGATGATCCGTACCTACAGCGTAAGTTACTTGATATCGCGACCTCAGCTAAAATTGCATTATCAAATAACGATGAAGTAAACATTGAATTTATCAATTGGCAGGGCGTTATTACTCGTCAGCAGTTTGAACAACTCATTGCTTCATTAGTGAAACGGACATTATTAGCATGCAGGCGCGCATTGAAAGATGCCAATGTGGGTACTCAAGACGTTGTTGAAGTCGTGATGGTTGGTGGCTCAACGCGCGTACCTTATGTACGTGAAAAAGTGGGTGAGTTTTTTGCTTGTCAACCGCTAACGTCTATTGACCCAGATAAAGTGGTGGCAATTGGGGCTGCTATTCAGGCCGATATCTTAGTGGGCAATAAGCCTGATTCTGAGATGTTATTACTTGATGTTATTCCCCTATCTTTAGGTATTGAAACAATGGGAGAATTAATCGAAAAAATTATTCCCCGAAATAGTACGATTCCATGTGCAAGGGCACAAGAGTTTACGACCTTTAAAGATGGTCAAACTGCTATGATGATTCATGTTCTGCAAGGTGAGCGGGAAACGGTTGGCGATTGCCGTTCACTAGCGCGCTTTACTTTGCGGGGTATACCGGCTATGCCTGCAGGTGGAGCTCATATTCGTGTTACTTTCCAAGTTGATGCTGATGGATTACTCAGTGTCACTGCAATGGAAAAATCAACAGGAATTCAAGCTGCGATCCAAGTTAAGCCATCTTATGGATTAACCGATATTGAAATTGCGAATATGATTCAAGATTCTTTAAACCATGCTGAAGATGATAAATACCTCCGCAAACTATCGGAACAAAAAGTTGAAGCAGCAAGTGTACTTGAAATCTTACAAGCTGCGTTGGATAAAGATGGTGATTTACTTACTAGTCAAGAGTTACATGAAATTGTTTCACAGATGCAGAAACTTAAATTAGCTACTCAAGGTAGTGATAGCAATGCAATTATACAGCAAATCAATGTGCTTGATAGTTTGACACAAGATTTTGCGGCTCAGCGCATGGATCGTTCCATAAAACAAGCTCTAACCGGTCAGCGTGTTGATGAAATTTAATTATTAAAAGAGAAGATTATGCCAAAAATTACATTTTTACCTAATGAAGACATTTGCCCAGAGGGAAAAACCGTAGAGGCAAAGGAAGGCGAATCAATTTTGGAAGTCGCATTGCGTAATGATATTGAAATTGATCATGCATGTGAAATGTCATGTGCATGTTCGACATGCCATTGTGTTGTTCGACAAGGATTTGATTCTTTAGAAGAAAGTGATGAACAAGAAGATGACATGCTAGATAAGGCATGGGGCGTCGAACCACAAAGCCGCTTGAGTTGTCAAGCTAGAGTAAGCAAAGCCGATCTAGTGGTCGACATTCCAAGATATACGCTAAACCATGCAAAAGAAGATCATTAAGATGTTAAAGGCGTTCGATCAATTGATGAAGCGAACGACTTAAATCATTTTTGTTTATCATACTAGGTTAAACATGCGATATTTGTTGTGATTATCGCATGATCATATTAGTTTTTCTGAGCGAGCAACGTGGCAAAACGTAATTTTATGCGGTTGCCATTTGCATCCAGTTTATGTAGCTCACCGATATCTTCATTGTATTTAATTATTTGCCAGTCTTGATAGTAATCACGGAGCTCATTCTCTGTAAAAGTAAATGAGAATGGCACTGTGCATGGGTAATCTTCGGTAGACATCGCACTCACAATTAAATTGTAGCCATTAGCTTTGGTAATTGATTGCATATTGGCGATGATACTTGGAATTTTCTCCGCTTGTAAGAACATCATCACGACGGTTGAAATAATTAAATCGTACTGACCGGTTAAATTTGCTTGGTTAATATCATAGACGTTCGCCGTGATATATTTTAATTGTTCTTGATCAATAATTTCATTAATTTTTGCAATACTCATTGCTGCTTTGTCTACAGCATCGACATCAAAGCCCAGTAAATTGAGGTAGAGTGAATTTCGCCCAGAGCCACATCCTAGATCTAATGCTTTGCCAACGGGGACGATTTTGCAGGCATCAATAACTTCTGAGTGAGTTGTTGTTAGGCTATATTTTTTTGCACAATAGTCTTCTTTAGTACAGTAAAATACCAATTGGCACGCGATATCATCAGTAACTTGGACAAATTTATACCATTGTTGCGGGACAATTAAAGGCGGTTGTTGATTAGCAGAGTATTGATGCTCGTTAATTATATTACCGTATTCATCAAGTTCGGCTACTTTGAGGCTGCCTTCAAGAATTGTCAAATGGGTAAATGTGCCCAATTCGTTATGGTATTTATCTTTAAAGATCGGCGGTAGTGTATTTGCATGCCAAACGGGTGAGGTTTGATAATTGACAAGATTATTTATCATAGTGGGTCGTTCTATATTTTATTAGAAATAGTTGACAATTATAGTCAACTACTTGTCACAATGCGAGAACATTTCGATCTAAAACGGTTTCGCCATATTCGATTTGTGTAGTATTAAGTTTGTTATAGTTTAGTTTGGTGTCTAAATAATCAGTATTTGCGTTATAAGCAATCATTACATTTCTTAACAAATTTTATTGGTAATATTTCGTAGTATATAACTGATAATTTGCTTCTTTCATGAAGCATAATGTCATTATTATTTTATATAGAATTAATTTTTAATTATCATGCTATTAAAAATTTTAGATATTAATAACCAGCTCCTTTTCCACATTTTTATTAAGCTATCTGTTATAAAGAAGGATAAGATTTAATCTTTTTTGATAGATTTCGCTTATTGAAACTTAATTAACCGATCGTTAATTCCGATCATAGAATGTATTTACATTACCAAATTGTTAAGAATTAATTATTTTTATTTGTTAATTGTAAATAACAGGAACATGCTGAATAACAAAGGAATAGGTTATGTTAAAAAGAGCTAATATCAGTTTATTGCGTTACATAAATTCGGAACTGTTTATTTTTAGGTTCCTCGTAATACTATCTCAATTTTATAAAAAAGATCTCACCAAACTTGGATTCTTATATCAATTGATTCTAATAACTAGAAACGGTTTTATATTATATTGCATATCTTTTTTTAGCTATGCGGGATTGACCGGCAAATTAGCTAATCCGATTAGTGGCGATAAGCCAACATTATCTGCTGGGCATCTAGTTACGATAAAGTCAGGTAATAACTTGAATTTAATCGGCTTAAAAATTGATGATAAAAGCTATTTTACGACGGCTGAGGTTAAAAAAGCGTTATCAAGAGTGGGAATCGGTACGATAAGAACTGAAACACCTAATTCAATTACGCGCAAATTAGGTAATGGAACAGGTAAGATAAGCGTTGTATATAAAGTACTTACGGATGCTGATGCTAGTGATCTTAATGGCGATCGGATAACCATATTATCATCGAAAACAATCAAAGCGGGTTGGTATTATATGAATGGTAAGGTTGAAACAGCATTAACTACGGCATTATCCAATCAAAATTTCTGTGATCTAGCAACCCAAACCATCGCAATAGTTCCTTATTTTAAAATCTCTGGACCACTCATTTTAAGTACTCAGTTTGGATACCCGAATACTGAAGTCTATGATATCAATGATACTAATTCGCCTATTTGGAACACGACACAAAATCCTGTAAATCGATTAGAAATTGATGTCGCGACGGCTTGCTATACTAAGCCAAATCTGATGTATGGCACACAGGAATATCAAGGATTATCTTCTCAGTGGCTACCAACAAAAGGTTTTATTCCTAAACATACTTCAAGGCAGCCTACAGCAAATACTAGCGGCAGCTTTCCAACAACCGGATTTAATGGTGCATATTTTGATGTTGTATTAGCCGGTAAGACTGCGCAGCAGATTATTAATAATAGCCGTATTACTGCCATTGCAGGATCAAATGTGACTTTAAAGTTAAGTACTGTTCCGGCCAAGTCAGCAACAAGCAATATACTAAGAGTTGAATTAAGTGGTCCTAGTTCGGGACAAAAATCAGCGATTCCTGGAAAAGTGGCTGTTAATGGACTGCCAGCTACATTTGAACTAAACGATGGTGAAAGCACCATATATCAATTCACATTAAGTAAATGGTTTATTCCTAAATCTGGCTTGATTAGCTCTGCTGCCGCGGTAAATACATTTTGTGCCGATATTGCAGGTGCAGGGAAATATAAATTAGGCTTAAGGTCTGATTTTACTAATAGTGCTTATGCCGATTCAGTCATATTTCCAGATGATCCAACCGCTGCAAGTGGAATTTCACTTTCAACTGGTAAACATAATGGTTATACACGAGCTATTGGTGGTGGCGTTTTTGCTGAGTGGGGTAATCCAGATGGTTCAACTTATTATTTAAATAGTGATTGGGAAAATTTTTATTACTGGGTCAGTGAATCATGGAGTAGTAGTCTTAGATATATGATTTACTCAGGTTTTGGTACTGTCGGATATGGCATGCCATCGGTGAGTGCATTTAGAGCCGCATGTGTGTCTAATTAAAGTTGGGGGAAGTAATCCTTCCCCTTGTCTGCTTAGCTAATTAATATAGTTTTTGCAATGCCGTAATATTATCAGCTGGATTATAATCAAGAGCGGCAGTCGTTGCGTAAGCCGCATTAATGGTTGTGTCATAATGAACTTTGTATTGAATCGCGCTACGACGCAAGGTCTTTGATGCTTCTATGGCTTGTCGACCTGATGTGGTATTGAGAATATAACTGTATTCACCATTCTTGATATGATCATGAATATTGGGCCTACCTTCAGTCTCTTTTTTCACTTCCTGACAGGCAATACCTGCGCTGTGTAGCATTTTAGTGGTACCTTGGGTTGCATCAAGCGTAAAGCCATGCTCAATCAGTCTTTTCGCAACATCAACCACCTTGTGCTTATCTTGATCTCGAACTGATAACAAGGCTTTGCCATGCTTTTTCATAGTTGATAAGCTACCGAGCTGTGCTTTAGAAAAGGCTTCAGCAAAGGTTTGACCAATACCCATTACTTCACCGGTTGAGCGCATCTCCGGCCCTAAAATCGGATCGACACCATTGAATTTATTAAAGGGTAAAACCACTTCTTTGACGCAATAATAAGGCGGAATGACTTCATGGCGAATGTTTTGCTTAGCCAGTGATTGGCCTGCCATGATTCGAGCGGCAATTTTTGCTAGCGGGACGCCCGTTGCTTTTGATACAAAAGGGACGGTTCTTGCGGCGCGAGGATTCACTTCAATTAAGTAGATTTCGCCATCTTTAATGGCAAATTGTGCATTCATTAGGCCTTTAACCTGCAAGGTGAGTGCGAGCTGTTTGGCTTGGTGTCGCAGCTCATTTAATACCGCTGGGCTTAATGTATGGGTAGGTAGCGAGCAGGCAGAGTCACCCGAATGGACTCCGGCTTGCTCAATATGTTCCATAATACCGCCGATAACAACCTCTTGACCATCGCACATTACATCGATATCAACTTCAATGGCGTCATCTAAAAAGTGATCAAGTAATACCGGTGCATCATTTGATTCACTAATCGCGGTTTTAAAATACCGCCTTAAATCGTTTTCATCATAAACGATTTCCATTGCCCGCCCCCCCAAGACGTAAGATGGGCGAACAACGAGCGGATAACCAATTTGCTCTGCTTTAGCGATAGCTTGTTCCAAATCGGTGACAGTCCCATTCACGGGTTGTTTGAGCTTGAGTTTATCCACCACATCCTGAAAACGCTGGCGATCTTCGGCTTGGTCGATAGCGTCAGGTTGCGTGCCGATAATCGGCACGCCAGCCGCTTCTAAGGCTCTCGATAGCTTCAATGGCGTTTGTCCACCATATTGCACAATTACACCGGTTGGCTTTTCAATATGCACAATTTCTAGCACATCTTCGAGCGTGACAGGTTCAAAATAGAGACGATCCGAAGTATCATAATCAGTTGAAACGGTTTCCGGATTACAATTAACCATAATCGTTTCAAAGCCATCTTCATGTAGCGCGAGTGCGGCGTGAACACAGCAATAATCAAACTCAATACCTTGACCAATACGGTTTGGTCCACCACCAAGAATCATGATTTTGGGTTTAGTAAACTGTGGATTAGCTTCACACTCCTCTTCATAGGTTGAATAAAGGTAAGCCGTATCGGTAGCAAATTCTGCTGCACAAGTATCGACGCGTTTATAAACCGGATGCAAATTAAATTGATGACGTTTTTGACGAATATCGTGCTCTTTGACGTGCAATAGTTTTGCCAATCTTGCATCGGAAAACCCTTTACGTTTTAGCAGTCTTAACATGTCGTAATCAAGTTTATGCAGTGACGTTTGACTCACGCTGTGTTCAAACTTAATCAATTGCTCGATTTGGACTAAAAACCACGGATCGATATGCGTGAGATTAAAAACGTCCTTGACAGTCAAGCCCGCTCTGAAGGCATCAGCAATGTACCAAATTCGATCACTGCCCGCTTCTTGTAGCTCTCGGCGAATTTTAGTTAGTTCACTATTATCGATATAGTTCTCAACTTTCGGGTCAAAACCTGTCGCGCCAACTTCCAAACCACGTAATGCTTTTTGCAGTGATTCTTGGAAAGTCCGGCCAATTGCCATCACTTCACCAACCGATTTCATTTGGGTGGTGAGGCGATCGTTGCAGCCGGTAAATTTTTCAAAATTGAAACGCGGTATTTTAGTGACGACATAGTCGATAGCGGGTTCAAATGATGCTGGTGTTTTCCCCCCTGTAATATCATTGGCAAGTTCATCTAAGGTATAGCCAATGGCTAGTTTTGCGGCAATTTTTGCAATCGGGAAGCCCGTTGCTTTTGATGCCAGCGCCGATGATCTTGATACTCGGGGATTCATCTCAATGACAATTAAACGTCCAGTTTTGGGATCAACGGAAAACTGTACATTCGAACCACCGGTTTCTACACCGATTTCACGCAGCACTGCCAGCGAGGCATTACGCATGATTTGGTATTCTTTATCGCTCATCGTTTGGGCCGGAGCAACGGTAATTGAATCACCGGTATGAATACCCATTGGGTCGAAATTTTCAATTGAACAGACAATGATACAATTATCATTTTTATCGCGTACGACTTCCATTTCATACTCTTTCCAGCCAATGAGTGATTCATCGATCAGTAACTCATTGGTCGGCGAAAGATCTAAACCTCGGGTACAAATATCTTCAAATTCTTCTCGATTATAAGCGATCCCGCCACCGGTGCCGCCCATTGTGAAAGAAGGGCGAATAATACAGGGAAAACCAACTTGATCTAATACGCCATACGCTTCACTTAATGTATGTGCGATGCCGCTTCGAGCTGTTTCTAAGCCAATTTTTTTCATCGCTTGATCAAATCTGCGACGGTCTTCAGCCTTATCAATCGCATCGGCGGTTGCACCAATCATTTCCACATTAAATTCGGCTAATACGCCTTGTTTTTCCAGTTCTAATGCGCAATTTAATGCTGTTTGCCCACCCATGGTTGGTAAAATCGCATCGGGTCTTTCTTGTTCAATGATTTTGTGCACCGTGGTCCAATGAATGGGCTCAATGTACGTGGCGTCAGCCATGTCTGGGTCAGTCATAATGGTTGCTGGGTTTGAGTTAACCAAAATGACGCGATAACCTTCTTCACGAAGTGCTTTACAAGCTTGTGCACCAGAATAATCAAATTCACACGCTTGCCCAATGACAATCGGACCTGCGCCAATAATTAAAATACTGTCAATATCCGTTCTCTTTGCCATTGAATTTACTTCCCTTGCTGATAAATAGAGATTAATTGAATAAAGTGATCAAATAATGGTGCCGCATCATGCGGACCTGGGCTTGCTTCAGGATGTCCTTGGAAGCTAAATGCGGGTTTTATATTATGATGAAGACCTTGTAAGGAACCATCAAATAGCGATTTATGGGTTACCCGTAAATGAGCCGGTAAGCTCTCTTCATCGACGGCAAATCCGTGATTTTGCGCGGTAATCATGACGCAATTATTGGTGATATCTTTGACGGGATGGTTGCCGCCATGGTGGCCAAATTTCATTTTAACAGTTTTAGCATCGCAAGCGAGCGCCAATAATTGATGACCTAGACAGATACCAAAAATGGGGAGATTGGTTTGTAAAAAATGTTTAATGGCATCGATGGCATAAGTACAAGGCGCGGGATCGCCAGGACCATTAGATAAAAAAATACCATCAGGATTGAGCGCTAATACCTGCTCTGCGGATGTCTGAGCTGGCACAACGGTCAGTTTACAACCACGATCAACTAGCATGCGTAAAATGTTACGCTTAATGCCAAAATCATACGCGACGACATGGTAGGGTAATGTGCTTTCTGCTTTGTTAACTGGGTTTTCATTGCCTAATGACCATGACCCTTGTGTCCAAGTATAGGGTTGGCGGGTGGTAACGACTTTGGCGAGATCCAGTCCGTTTATGCCGTTAAAGTTTTGCGCTTTAAGTAATATTTTATCTGCCTGAGCGAATAACTCGGTTTTACTCTGGCCAGTCATGATACAGCCGTGTAATGCTCCTTTTTCGCGTAGCACTCGGGTCAATTTTCGGGTATCGATATCGGCGATAGCAACAATATTATGTTTGACTAAATACGCGGATAAGTTCTCGGTGCTACGGAAGTTACTGCTAATAATCGGTAAATCCCTTATAATTAAGCCTTTAGCATAAACTTGACTCGATTCTTCATCGGCAGGGTTGGTGCCCACATTACCGATATGTGGATAAGTTAAGGTGACAATTTGTTCGGTATACGAGGGGTCGGTTAAAATTTCTTGGTAGCCTGTTATCGAAGTATTAAAAACCACTTCGCCAACTGTATCGCCGTCTACGCCAATTGACTGACCTAAAAACTGCGTGCCATCTTGAAGAATGAGAAGTGCGTAATTGTGCATGATGAAAGTGGTCCTTTTTGAATAAAAAGTCATTTTATTTGAATATAAATTCAATTTAGTTTACATCGATAAATCAAAATGGCAACTCTTTTGTGATAATAAATTGAATAAATAATCAAATATTATAAAATTTAATTGAATAAACAAGTCTCAAATTTGAGATTTAAGTGTGATGGAATGTACTTTTATCTTTATTTATGATCTTTAACTTGAAATTGAATAATTATTCAAATAAAATTTTCATCAATCAATATTCATTTTAGGAGTGAGGTATGCTTGGTTTCTATCAACGACACTTTTTACGATTACTGGATTTTACTCCAGCTGAGATTAATCAATTAATTACGCTAGCGATGACATTAAAGGCAGCGAAAAAACAGGGTAAAGAGCAACAATATTTAGTTGGCAAGAATATCGCATTAATTTTTGAGAAAGACTCAACCCGAACTCGCTGTGCATTTGAAGTTGGCGCCTTTGATCAGGGGGCTTGTGTGACCTATTTAGGGCCAAACGGTAGTCAAATTGGTCATAAAGAGTCGATTGCTGATACCGCTCGTGTTCTTGGCCGAATGTATGATGGTATTGAGTATCGCGGTTATGGGCAAGAGATAGTTGAAACCTTAGCAAAATACGCTGGTGTACCAGTTTGGAATGGTTTGACGACAGAAGCGCATCCAACACAAATTTTGGCTGATTTTATGACGATGAAAGAGCATATTGGTGATCGTGAACTCAAGACGGTGAAATTTGCTTATTTGGGCGATGCTCGTAATAATATGGGTAATTCATTGATGGAAGGTGCGGCGTTAATGGGCATGGAAGTTCGTTTAGTTGCGCCAAAAGCGTGCCAACCCGAAGCTGCATTAGTTAAACAATGCCAAGATATTGCGGCAAAAACCGGCGCTAAAATTATTTTAACGGAAGATGTTGCACAAGGTGTGAAGGATGTTGATTTCCTTTATACTGATGTTTGGGTGTCAATGGGTGAACCGAAAGAAGTCTGGGATGAGCGAGTCAAATTATTAACCCCTTATCAGATCAATCAAAATGTGATTAACTTGACCCAAAATCCACATGTTAAATTTATGCACTGTTTACCGGCGTTTCATGATATGAATACGGCAGTGGGTAAACAAATGGCAGCGCAATATGGATTAAATAATGGCCTTGAAGTGACAGACGAGGTCTTCGAATCAAAACATAGTATCGTGTTTGATGAGGCAGAAAACCGCTTACACACGATTAAAGCCGTAATGGTTGCAACATTAAGTAAAGACGAATGACAAAACAAACTAAGCAGTCAACAGTAAAGCCGTCTGTGTTTAAACAGCGCGTTCGGTTATCCAATCCTATCCACTTATTCGCGGTGGGATTAGGCAGTGGTATGTCACCGATTATGCCAGGAACGATGGGATCATTAATCGCTATTCCACTTTGGTTATTATTTTGTGGCCTTTCACCCATTTTATACTGGCTATTGATCGCCGTGGCGTTTGTATTTGGCTGTTTTTTATGTCAAAGAACGTCTGATGACACACAGACACATGATAGCGGTCATATTGTGTGGGATGAGTTTGTGGGGATGTGGATAACGTTATTTTTTATTCCCTATATTTCAATTTTATGGCTGATTATCGCCTTTGTGGCTTTTCGCGTATTTGATATTATTAAGCCATGGCCAATTCGTTGGTTTGATCAAAAAGTATCGGGCGGATTCGGTATTATGATCGACGATGTGATTGCGGCGATTTTTTCATCATTGGTTGTTTATGGATTAGCATTTTGGTTCCCAGGAGTATAATATTCACTTGTATCGATGATTAAGCGGTTAAGTGATTTTTTGATGATAACAATCGGTGCTAAAGCGCCGAAATCTTATCGGTTGCATTAAAATTAATAGTTGCTTTTTTATCTAAAAAATGTATAATTTTAGCCATCTGACGCGGGGTGGAGCAGCTTGGTAGCTCGTCGGGCTCATAACCCGAAGGTCGTTGGTTCAAATCCAGCCCCCGCAACCACTTGAATTTTCTGATGTTGAATATCAATAGTCAATTCAGTAAAGTGGCTTCATTACAGGATTTTTCAATGTAGCCTCGCTTGTCGGGGTTTTTTAACGTCTTTTTATGAAGTTCGCTTGTATTTTTTAATGGATTTATCAATAAGTTGGGCTATATGCCCTTTTTTTATTTGGCTAATTATGCGGTGGAGGTTTATTTGGCTAGTTTAGAGCAGCGGTTAGTAGATATTATTCAAGGACCCACGATGGCTCTTGGATTCGAGCTGGTTGGCGTTGAATATATTAGAAGCCGCAATCCTGTGCTCAGAATTTATATCGATAGTGAAAATGGTATTACTGTTGATGATTGTGCTGATGTTAGTCGTCAAGTCAGTGCAGTACTTGATGTTGAAGATCCGATTACAACTGCATATAGTTTAGAAGTGTCTTCGCCAGGTATGGATCGCCCTTTATTTACACTGGAACACTACCATCGTTTTATTGGGGAAGAGATTACGATTTCCCTGCGTATTGCTGTGGCGAATCGTCGTCAATGGAAAGGAATCATCAAGGCTGTGGACGATAATGAAATGGTGACGCTAACCGTTGATGGTAAAGATGAAGTTTTTGCGTTAAGTAATATTCAAAAAGCAAATATTGTCCCTAAATTTTAGCCCAAATTTGTCACACTGACTTTAAAAAGAGATGAGTAGGTAACATAGATGAATAAAGAAATTTTAGCGGTTGTTGAAGCAGTGTCTAATGAAAAAGCGTTATCAAGAGAAAAAATCTTTGAAGCGTTAGAGTCCGCACTAGCAACAGCAACAAAGAAAAAGCGAAACGGACAGGATATTGATGTTGTTGTTAAGATTGATCATAAAACCGGTGATTATGATACATTTCGTCGTTGGTTAGTGGTAAATGAAGTGACTCAACCATTTCGCGAAATTACCCTAGATGCTGCTCAGTATGACGAGCCAACTACAAAATTAGGTGATTACGTACAAGAGCAAATCGAATCGATAGGGTTTGACCGAATTACCACACAAACCGCTAAGCAAGTTATTGTACAAAAAGTACGTGAAGCAGAGCGCGCTATGGTAATTGATATGTTTCGTCATCGTTTGGGCGAAATTGTTACTGGGATTGTTAAAAAGACTAACCGTGACAGCGTGATTCTAGATTTAGGTAGTAATGCGGATGCGATGATGGCCCGAGATGATATGCTGCCACGTGAAAATTTCCGTATTGGTGATCGTGTTCGCGGTATTTTATATATTGTGGAAAATGAGAATAAACCAGCACAACTTTATGTCAGTCGTTCAAATCCAAAAATGATGGAAGAGCTATTTCGTATTGAGGTGCCTGAAATCGCTGAGGAGATGATCGACATTAAAGGTGTTGCGCGCGATCCGGGTTCACGTGCAAAAATAGCCGTTAAGAGTAATGATCGTCGTATTGATCCTGTTGGGGCTTGTGTTGGGATGCGCGGTGCACGTGTTCAGGCAGTATCGAATGAATTTGGTGGCGAAAGAATTGATATCGTTTTATGGGATGAGCATCCGGCGCAATACGTAATTAACGCGATGGCGCCAGCAGATGTCGTTTCGATCGTTGTTGATGAAGATAAGCAGACAATGGATATTGCTGTGCATCAAGATAACTTGCCACAAGCGATCGGACGTAATGGTCAAAATATCCGTTTGGCTTCTCAGCTAACGGGCTGGACGTTAAATGTGATGACCACGGATGAGCTGCAAGAAAAACATCATGCGGAATCATTCTCTGCTATTAAAAACTTTATGAAGCACCTTGATATAGAAGAAGAATTGGCGACATTATTAGTCGAGGAAGGCTTTACTAGCCTAGATCAAATTGCTTATGTGCCACTTGATGAATTATTAGAAATTGAAGCGCTTGATGAAGAGCTAGTTGAAGCTCTACGAAGTAGAGCTAAAAATGCACTAACGACACTCGCATTAGCAAATAACAGCAAACAACCTGCTGATGATTTGTTAGCTCTGCAAGGAATGACACAAGAGCTTGCTTATAAATTAGCTGCGAATGGTGTTATTACACTCGAAGATTTAGCTGAGCAAGGAACGGATGACTTAGCTGATATTGAAGGGTTAACAAATGAACAAGCCGGTGAGTTGATTATGAAAGCTCGTAATATTTGTTGGTTTGCAAATGAATAATTAAACGTAACAGGAAGGGACAGTAACACATGACCAAAGTATCAATAGAAACCCTGGCACAAGAGATTAAAACTCCAGTAGACACCCTGTTGCAGCAGTTTGCTGATGCCGGTATCAAAAAAAGTGCATCGGATACAGTTAGTCAAAGTGAGAAAGAGGCACTACTTGCACATTTAAATCCGCAAAAAGGCCCCACTAAATTGACGTTACAGCGTAAAACCCACTCAACAATCAATGTTCCAAGTTCGGGTGGTAAAAGTAAAGAAGTAAAAATTGAGGTGCGAAAAAAACGTACTTTTGTCAAACAAGATCCTGCTGCTATTGCCGCTGAACAGGAAAAATCCCGTTTAGAAGCTGAACAAAAAGCGGTTGAAGAAAAAGCTCGCTTAGACGCTGAAGCAAAAGCAAAACACGAGGCTGAAGCGCAAAAACGTAAAGAGAAAGAGCAAGAAGAAAAACTTAAGCAAGCTGCGATTGCTAAAGCAAATGCTGAAAAAGAAGCGACGTTAGATCCCAAAGCAAAAAAAGCAGCTGAAGACAAAGCTCGCTTAGAAGCTGAGGCTAATGAGATCAAACGTAAAGCTGAAGAAGAAAACCGTCGAAAACTTGAAGAAGAAGCAAAACGTATGGCAGAAGAAGCGAGGAAACTTGCAGAGCAATATAACACCGAGACTAAAACGCCAGAACGAGGTCCTGAAGATGAAGATTATCATTTAACGACTTCTGTTTATGCAAGAGCCGCTGAAGATGATAATGATCGAGAAGTGGAAAGTGGCCGAGCTCGAGGTCGTAGTAGCAAAGTGACTAAACAGAAAAAAGGTAGCAAACTTTCAGAAAGTAAAGCTGAACGCGAAGAGGCCAGAGCAATCACGCGCAGTGGTCACAAAAAGAAAGGTAAGAGTACGATTCAGCAAGGATTTAACAAACCTGTTCAAGCGGTTAATCGCGATGTTCTTATCGGTGAGACTATCACCGTTGCTGAACTGGCTAATAAGATGGCAGTAAAAGGTTCAGAAGTTATTAAAACAATGATGAAAATGGGGGCTATGGCAACCATTAATCAAGTGATTGACCAAGAAACTGCACAACTTGTGGCTGAAGAAATGGGGCATAAAGTGATGTTACGTCGTGAAAATGAGTTAGAAGAATCACTCATGAGCGATCGTGATACAGGGGCTGAAAAAGTTTCTCGAGCACCGGTTGTGACCATTATGGGTCATGTTGACCATGGTAAAACCTCGTTACTTGACTACATTCGTAAAGCGAAGGTAGCTTCAGGAGAAGCTGGGGGAATTACTCAGCACATTGGTGCTTATCATGTGAAAACAGCCAATGGTGATATTACCTTTTTAGATACACCAGGCCATGCGGCATTTACATCAATGCGTGCACGAGGGGCGAAGGCAACTGATATCGTGGTACTTGTTGTAGCAGCGGATGATGGGGTGATGCCACAGACAATTGAAGCAATACAACATGCTAAAGCGGCGAATGTGCCAATCGTAGTTGCTGTGAATAAAATTGATAAACCAGAAGCCGATCCTGATCGCGTTAAAGGTGAATTAGCTCAATATGGCGTTATGTCTGAAGATTGGGGCGGTGATGCGCAATTTGTTCATGTTTCTGCAAAAGCAGGCACAGGCATTGATCAATTGCTTGAAGCCATTCTATTACAAGCTGAAGTATTAGAGTTAAGAGAAATTGAAACCGGTATGGCAAGTGGCGTGGTGATTGAGTCGTTCTTAGACAAAGGCCGAGGTCCTGTTGCAACCGTTCTTGTGCAATCAGGCTCGCTACATAAAGGCGATATCGTGCTTTGTGGTTTTGAGTATGGACGTATTCGTGCAATGCGTAATGAGCTTGGTAAAGAAGTTCTGGTTGCAGGTCCATCAATGCCAGTTGAAATCTTAGGTTTATCCGGTGTACCTTCCGCTGGTGATGAAGCAACTGTTGTTCGCGATGAGAAAAAAGCGCGTGAAGTTGCGCTCTATCGTCAAGGCAAATTCCGTGATGTCAAACTGGCACGTCAGCAAAAAGCAAAACTAGAGAATATGTTTACTAATATGACCGACGGTGATGTTTCTGAGCTTAATATTGTGCTTAAAGCTGATGTACAAGGTTCTGTTGAAGCGATCTGCGATGCTTTAATTAAGTTATCAACGGATGAAGTTAAAGTCAAAATTATCGGTTCTGGTGTCGGTGGAATTACCGAAACGGATGCTTCGTTAGCCGCTGCATCTAACGCGATAATTTTAGGTTTCAACGTTCGTGCTGATGCCTCTGCGCGTAAAGTGATTGAGTCTGAAAATCTTGACTTACGTTATTACTCTGTTATTTATGACTTAATTGATGAAGTTAAACAGGCGATGAGCGGTATGCTTGCTCCTGAATATAAACAAGAAATTATTGGTCTTGCTGAAGTGCGCGATGTGTTTAAATCACCAAAATTTGGTGCAATTGCTGGCTGTATGGTAACTGAAGGTGTGGTTAAACGTCATAATCGTATTCGTGTATTACGTGATAATGTTGTTATCTATGAAGGTGAACTTGAATCATTACGCCGCTTTAAAGATGATATGAACGAAGTCCGTAATGGTATGGAGTGTGGTATTGGGGTTCGTAACTATAATGATGTACGTGTCGGTGATATGATCGAAGTATTTGAAACGATTGAAATTAAACGTACTATATAAACAATAGATCGATTGTCAATGATTAGCCTCTGCTTTATGAACGAGATGTATTGTGGTTATGGCAGGGGCTATTGTGCAAAAGAGAGGATTTAATATGGCAAAATCATTTAGTCGTCCACAACGGGTCGGTCATGAATTGCAAAAAGAAATTGCAATTATCTTGCAAAGAGAGATTAAAGATCCGCGTTTAGGTATGGTAACAGTTTCAGATGTTGAGCTATCGAGAGACTTATCTTATGCCAAAATCTTTGTCACATTTCTTAATGATAAAGATCCTGATGTTGTCAATCAAGGGCTGAAAATATTAAACGACGCAACAGGGTATATTCGTTCATTAGTTGGTAAGGCGATGCAATTAAGAATTATTCCTGAACTAAAATTTGTTTATGATGAGTCGTTGGTTGAAGGCATGCGTATGTCTAATTTGGTTAGCGAAGTGATCAATAACGACGAACGCCGACATAAAGACTAATAATTTGATTTCAGCTATAACCTGATTATTTCATTCAGGTTATTTTTTTATTAGTTGTTTATTGGCATAAATTCAATAAGCATGATACATACTACTCTTATCCTGGCACTGCTGTATTTATGGTCAAACACCATTTCTCATGTACCTTATCTTTTATCACTCTGAATCGCATAGAGAATAGTTATATAAAAATTGAGATTTGTATTAACAATTTCAAACAAAAAAAGTATATTAGTTAAAAATTTATTAATAACAATAATTCATAGGAATAGAAAACAATGAAGATTGACCTTTACTATAAAGTTTTGTCTTTAGCAGTGCTATCTGCCTTATATGCCAATAACAGCTACGCACTGACGACATTAACTGATACTAACTTTCCAGCCTCAACGGTTGCAGCGACCAGTGATAATATTACGATCAATACCACCACGAATGGCGCGCTAACACCACAGATTAATACTACAACTGGCGATGGTTTATCTGTCAGCAATAGTCAGCAGATGATAGTAAATAGTAGCAATATCTTTGGTATCACCTCAAATGCGGCGGGTAATTACAACTCTTTTTATGGTATTCGCGTTATTGGTGGAGGGGTATTTACGGCTAATAGTGATATCGATATTAAATTTAATGCTGGTAGTGGGGTGTATATTGCTAGCCAAGGTAATGCTATCTTCAATAATAAGCTTAATATCGAATCCTCCGGCTTATCATCAATTGGGATTCGCGGATACAGTTCATCAGTTGAGGGCTCAAATAGCGAGTTTAAAGATGAAGTAACGATTGTTGCAAACGGTGGGAGTAGCTATGGTATTTTTTCTCAGGTTGCTAATAACCCTGATCAAAATGCACCATCGATGACATTTGATAAAAACGTTTCAATCACCATGAATGCACCAAATAGTATCGGCGTAATTGCAACGGGTACACTACTGAATAATCCTGGTTTAATTTATTTTAAAGATGGCTTGGATATTAATATGGCTAGTGGTGTTGGATTGGTCTCAGAACTTGATAATCATACGATTAAGGCTGATGGTGATATTCGAGTTGTTGCCAATAACGCCAATAGTAGCGTCATTGAAGCAACCGCCGGAACGGTTGAACTCAATGGACAAGCCTATCTAGAAGGTGATTCTTACGCTGTAGACACTGGTAAAATTAATTTAAATTTATCGAAGTCTTCGCAAGTGATAGGTAATATCTACGCTCAGCAATCAGGTCTGATTAATATGAACTTATCAGGTAATTCAACGATGGCAGGTGATATTGAGGCATCGGATGAGGGGGTGATGAATTTAAATTTATCGGGTAATGCAAAGGTAACTGGCAAAATGGATAACTATGCTAATCCAAATAATTCTGCTGGCGTATCAGCGGGCAAAATCGCGGTTAATTTTGCTGATGGCAGTAGCTGGACAATGACCGATAGCTCGAGCATTAACTCATTAGCCGGTCAAGGTAACATCATCTTTGATAACTACACGACAGGCATGTTATTGTCCATTACTGATGCCAATGGGGCGACCGGTAATCACACGGTTGAAGTCGTTGATTCTGGTAATAATGCTGGTGATGCGGCCAATGGTGCCACCATTATTACAACAAAAGGTGGAAGCGCAACGTTCAGTATGCCAAATCTAGCTAATATTGGTGCCTACCAATATGGGATTACGCAAGCGGGCAATGATTGGCAATTAGAACGGAAAGAGTCATTTTCGTTAACAACCAATAATGCGATCAATGGATTACGGGCCGGTTATTTGATGAATTACAATGAAAACCAAAGTTTATTACAACGTATGGGCGAGTTACGTCAATCGGCATCAGAGGGTGATTTGTGGGTTAAACTACTTGCGGGCAAAAATAAAGTGGATGGTAATAGCCAACTTTCCGGTTTTGACCAAAAATTTTATGGTATGCAAGTGGGTGCTGATCGTAAGTATATCCTTAATGAAAACGCTAATGCCTATCTCGGTTTAGCATTTGGTTATACTCACAGTGATCAAAACTACGAACGTGGTGATGGTAATATCGATTCTTACTACATTAATGCGTACGGAACGTATACAAATGTGAATGGTTTCTATGTTGATAACGTGTTCAAATTGGGCCGACAAAAACAAGACTTTAGCTTACAAGATAACCAAAATAATTCCGTGTATGGCGATACCAATAGTACTGTGGTTGGGTTAAGCTCTGAATTAGGTTATAAATATTATTTCTTAGAACAACAAAAAACCGGTTGGTTCACCGAACCATCAGCACAATTATCTTATAGCCGAGTTGCTAGTGATTCATTTACGGCGAGTAATGGCCAGCACATTAGTTTTGATAGTTATTCGTCGATGTTAGGTAAGGTTGGTGTGATGGTTGGTTATGATTTCTCTCAAGCAGAAAACCCCGCCAATCTTTATGTTAAAACCAATTATTTTCACGAGTTTGATGGTGATTTAGACGGCAAAATTAATGATGAAAGCATTAAAACTGATTTAGGTAGCAATTGGTGGAGTTATGGCGTCGGTTTTAATATGCAAATTGAAAATTTACATAATGTCTATTTTGATATTGAGCAGTCTCGCGGGGCTGATTTTAAACAGTTATGGAAATTGAATGTCGGTTACCGTTACACTTGGTAATTCATCTAACTTGAGGCTGATGTGTTGTAGGTATGATAAACCCCATATTGTTGGGGTTTATTTTTTAATAAAGATTTGAAAAAAAAATATTTTAAGGTATAACAGTTCACAATTTACGGATGATATTTAGGTTAATTTAGATAATGGCAAGAAAACGCAAAGGCCGTGATATTAATGGCGTATTACTTCTCGATAAACCAACCGGTATGACATCGAATGATGTATTACAAAAAGTAAAACGCATCTTTACCGCGCAAAAGGCTGGACATACGGGAGCTCTGGATCCGCTTGCAACAGGTATGTTGCCGATCTGTTTTGGCGAATCAACCAAATTTTCACAATATCTGCTCGATTCGGATAAACGCTATCGTGTGATTGCGCGCTTAGGTCAGCGCACCGATACGTCCGATTCTGATGGTCAAGTTATTGCGCAAAAACCGGTTCATCTCAACTTATCTGATATTGAACCGATGCTTGAGCAGTTTCGCGGAGATATTTTACAAGTACCGACCATGTTTTCTGCTTTAAAACATCAAGGGCGCCCGCTCTATGAATATGCCAGACAAGGTATTACCATTGAACGAGAAGCGCGTCCGATCACCATTTATGAAAATCGTTTAATTGATTTACGTCAGGATGAGCTTGAACTGGAAATACACTGTTCAAAAGGCACTTATATTCGAACCATTATTGATGATTTAGGCGAACTCTTAGGCTGTGGGGCGCATATTATTTATCTGCGTCGGCTGCAGGTATCGCAGTATCCAAGTGATAAAATGCTGTCACTTGCGTTTATTCAAGAGCACGCCGATGACTTAGTGTTACTTGATTCGCTATTATTACCGGTAGATAGTCCAGTGCAAGATTACTCTCAATTGGTACTGTCTGAGCAGCAGGGGCAAGATATTTTGTTAGGTCGAACGATACGCATTGAGCAATTTAGTGAGTGCGAGCAGCTTGTTAGATTATATCGTCAAGATCAATTTATTGGCTGTGGTGAATGGCTGGCAAATCAAATCTCACCAAAACGATTAATACAAACGGAACAATAAGTTATGCTAAAACGTTTTTGGCCTATTGTGATTATTCTCATTTCAATGGCTTCAGTGCAAGGTAGCTCATCACTCGCCAAGCATCTTTTCCCTATTCTTGGCCCTGCTGGTATGACGGCTTGGCGTTTAGTGTTTTCCTCTATCATGCTAGTGCTCATTTTCAAGCCTTGGCGTAAAGCGGTATCTAAGCAAGCCTGGAAATACATTATCTTATATGGTTTAGCGCTCGGCTGTATGAATTTTTGTTTTTATGCTGCGATATCGCGTATTCCAATTGGTATTGCTGTTGCGATTGAATTGACCGGGCCAATTATGGTTGCTATGTGCGCCGCGCGTAAATTAATTGATTTTATTTGGCTTGCGATAGCAATTACCGGATTAATTATGTTATTACCTATTCATCAGGCCAATGCCGATTTAGACTTTGTCGGTATTTTTTTAGCACTTGGCGCTGGTGCATGTTGGGCAATGTATATTGTCTTTGGGCGTAAGGCGGGTCAATTACATGGTTCATCGAGTGTGGCGATTGGCTCTGTGATGGTATCTATCGTGATTTTCCCGATAGGTTTGTGGCAAAGTGGTGATGTGATGTTCTCATTAGATGTGTTACCGCTTGCACTGCTGGTCGCACTACTGGCATCGGCCATTCCCTACGCGTTAGATATGATCGCGCTACCCAAAGTACCGGCTTTAACATTTAGTACTTTAATGAGTTTATCGCCGGTATTGGGTGCATTATCCGGATTGATGTTTTTAGGTGAAACGTTATCTGGCTACCAATGGTTCTCTATTATGCTAATTATTCTCTCTTCGATCGGCACGGTGCTTTCTATTGCCCACAAGCCTAAGATTAAATCGATTGGCGAGAAGACTTAAATAAACAGGGCTGATTCAGCCCTGTTGTTAGTCGACTTATAACCCTTCTTGAGTTAATGCTTTTTTCACTGCTGGTAAGGCTTCGATGCGCTGCATAAAAAGGTCAATATTTGGATAGGCTGGTAAGTTTGGAATAATCTTGCGCCAGCGTAATACGACGTATAGGTAAGCATCGGCAATAGTGAAATGCTCTGATGCAATGAACTGACGATGTTTAAGCTCGGCATCAAGGGACTCATATTTATGCTCTAATGAGGCAATTGCAGCGTCTTTTTCTGCTTGAATTTGCGAGCGGAAAAGGGGACCATACGCTTTATGAAGTTCGGTGGCGACATAGCTAAGCCATGATAAGGTTTGATAGCGTTCAATATGACCAATTGGTGCGAGTAAATTTGCTGCCGGCACTTTATCGGCAATATACTGCGCAATCGCAATGTTTTCAGTCAAAATCGTGCCATCTTCCAATTCGAGTGACGGGACTTGTCCTTTCGGTGAAATCTCAAGGAAATTACGATTATGTTCCGTTTTTTTAGTTTTAAGATCGACTTTTTCCAGTGTAAATGGCAGGCCTGACATACCAAGTAAAATATGCTGGGTTAATGAACATGCGCCGGGGCTATAGTAAAGTTTCATCGTGTTACTCCTTATTGTCTGTCAATGTTTCATAATCTCGCTTTTGGTCATAAAAAACAAGTGTTTTATCTTGGTTGTTTGATGATAAATGTATGGTTATCAATTAAGGAAAGGGAGGGGACTATTAACCGCTAACGCAGCGCTATATTTATAAAGGATTGCGTGTATACTGATAGCCTTTAGATTAAGATATTAGTTCATATCATTAGGAGATTGCCATGTCATTATCACTATCATCAATGATCACTTTGAATGAAGATGTGTCACTACCTATACTGGGTTTTGGCACCTACAAAATTATTGATTTAGCTGAGATGAATCAGGCTGTTAATCAAGCCTTACACGTTGGATACCGCGCTTTTGATACTGCGCAACTATATAAAAATGAGCAGCAATTGGGTGTGGCATTGCAAAATAGTGGTTATCAGCGACAGGATTATTTTGTTACTTCGAAAGTGCATAATCTCAATCAAGGCTATGATGAAACACTCAAGGCGTTTGATCAGGTACTTGCGGACTTACAGATGGATTATGTCGATCTATTTTTAGTTCACTGGCCACTGAGCAATACGTTTTTTGAAACATGGCAAGCACTGGAAATCATTTATACGCAAAAACGCGCTAAGGCGATTGGCGTTTGCAACTTTAATATTTCACATCTTGAGCTTCTAGCTACGCAAGCGAAGATTAAACCGATGATCAACCAGATTGAGCTGCATCCTTATTTTACTCAAGAGAAGTTAGTGCAATATTTACGACAAGAGCAGATTGCGATTGAAGCTTGGTCACCGTTGGCACAAGGTAAAGTCAATGAAGATACATTATTAATTAGCCTTGGCGAAAAATACCACAAATCCGCTAGCCAAATCACCCTACGCTGGCATATGCAAAAAGGGTATATCGCCATACCAAAATCAAGTAATGCCAGCCGTATTGCTGATAATGCCAATATTTTTGATTTTGTGTTAAGTGATGAGGAAGTCGTAGCTATTGATAAACTTAATCAAGATAGGCGCCTTGGACCTAATCCTAATGATGTTTATAAAAAGAACGGTTTTTAATTTAGGTCATCGTAAAATGGTGTTGAGCTAGCATAGTACTGCTCGTCGTTAAATGACTATGCTAGTTTGCTGAATTTAAGCGGGAATCGGCGCGTTGACTAACCATAATACCATTGGCAGTGTTACTAAACTGAGTAATGTACTAATAAAGGTTGCACTCGAAACCAGTTCGGGTTTGGTATTAAATTGCACTGACATCAGCGTGGTATTTGCGGCAGTAGGCATTGCGGCAAGTACAATGAGTATTTGCTTATACATCGCATCGATTGGCATAAAATGCACTAATACCATTGCAACGAAAGGTGAAATGACCATTCTCACCAGTAAGGCGACTGAGATTTTGCTATACTCAAGTTGTGCCACTTTTAATGTTGCTAATTGCATGCCTAAAATAATCATAATTACCACGATTGAGGCATCACCAATCATCGATATCGATGTTAAGATTGAAGCGCTAAGCGGAATCTGGCAGAGCTGAAAGGCAATGCCTAGCAACGCGCCATAGGCAACAGGCATACGGATCACTTTCATCATGATCGCTTTCTGGCTGGCTTTACCGCTATTGCCACCGCCTTTAACCGCATAGTAAATACCTACCGTACTCATCAAAAATTGCTGTAAAATCATTGTAATAACAGCAAGATCAAAGCCTAATGAACCAAAAAAAACTAAAATGACCGGTGTACCATAATTACCATTATTCATAAAGCATGAGCTGAGAATCATGGCACAGCGCTCTTTGGTATTGTACTTGCAGAGCCATGACCAAATCGAAATGATCGCCACTAAAATAAAGCACAGCGAGAAGATATAGATAATATAGTACAGATAGTCAATGGTTAAGTGGTGCAGATAAAAGGTTTTAAACGCCAAAAAAGGCGATAAAACGTACAGCGACATCTTTGATAAATTAGCGATATCAAATTTGAGTGCTTTTTGGGCAATGAACCCGACAATAAAAATACAAAATACCGGGAATAAAATAATAAAAAATTGCATATTGGTATCGCGACGATTAAGTGATTGCTATTGTATATAATAACAATCAAGATTAATCAATCATTGTTTTCACGTGATGTAAATCATCGCCATTTAATCGTTTGATCGTGACAAGTCCATTTTATCGATAGCTTGAATCACCGCATCGCGTAGTTTATGGCAGATACGATCATCAAGCGCCTGATTATTTTTATTGGTCAGCACAAACAGATCTTCAACATGTTCACCGATAGTGGCAATTTTAGCACTACGTAAAGAGAGATCTTGATTAGCAAAGACCTCACCAACACAGGCCAGTAAGCCGGGCCGATCTAAAGCGATTAATTCCATATACGTTTTACGATCACTTAATGTGGATAAAAAATTCACTTGCGTCGGCACTGAAAAATGACGAATTTTTGATGATGGCTGCTTGATTTTAGCGCGTTGATAATGACTTTGCTTTAATGCTTTAGCGAGCCCTTGCTTAATGTCGTGGTGGCGATCTTCGGCGATCAGCCGACCACTAGGTTCAAGAACAATAAAGGTATCTAACGCAAACTCTTTTTTATTGGTAATAATCAGGGCATCATGAATATTTAAATTGCGTTTACTCAGCTCGTTACTGACGGTTGCAAACAAGTAAGGTCTATCGGGTGAATAGATACAAATTTCGGTACCACCGTGAAATGGCGCTGCATTAATCAATACTAATGGTTGAGATAAGTCGTGTTCGAGCAAATGTTTAGCATGCCAGACAAGCTGATCGGCTAAATAACGTAAAAAGTAATCGAAGCGGTAATCTTGCCAAAACTGTAAAACACGCTTTTCAAGGTAGCCTTGTGTAATGAGTTGCTGCAATGCCTCCTTTTTATGTTCTCTGGCAATGCTGCGCTGCTCAGGGATTTGATGAATGCCTAAATCAAATGAACGTTTGGTTTGAAAGTACAGTTCACGCATCAGGCTCTGTTTCCAGCTATTCCACAAGGTCTCATTAGTCGCACAAACATCAGCAACGGTTAAGCACAATAGGTATTGTAAGCGTTTTTTGCTTTTGACGTGTCCGGCAAATTCACGAATAACCGCAGGATCTTGTAAATCTCTGCTTTGAGCGGTGACTGACATCAGTAAATGATAGCGAACTAACCAGCAGATAAGATCGGTGTCATTTTTATCAATGTGATGTAATTGGCAAAAACTTTCGACTAGCTCTGCGCCTAATTCTGAGTGATCACCGGGTTTGCCTTTGGCGATATCGTGATACAGCGCAGTAATAATTAATAGATCAGGTTTACTGAGTTTACCATACACCCGCGAACTATTAGGATGTTTCTTTTTGCCCACTTCAGTGGATAAGTCGGCAATCTCTAATAATAATCGAATGGTGTGTTCATCCACCGTATAGGCATGGAACAGATCAAATTGCATCATCCCAACAATCCGTTTCCAACCCGGAATATAAATACTTAAAATACCAAAGCGATGCATTGGTAATAAAGCTTTTTGTATGGCATCTTTGTGCTGAATTATGGATAAAAAACATTCGCGTGCTTGTGGGTACTCACACAATAATCCGTTCAATTTACGCCGCGCTGAACGTAATTGGCGAATGGTATCAGAGTAGATACCAATAATCTGAGGATTAAGCAACATAGTATGAAATAGCTGCAAAATCATCGTTGGATCATCATTAAATAAACGCTTATCTTTAACATCAATTAACTTATCTCTAACTTGAAAGTGCTCATTAATATCATAAGGCCGATTTTGCGGATTGATGGTTAAAATTGACTCTTCAAATAGCTGTAATAGCATTTGATTAAGCTCGGTAATATTATGTACAACGCGATAATAATCGCGCATCATTTTTTCAACCGGAGCATTACGTTCACCTTGATAACCGAGTAAATGTGCAATACTTAATTGACGGTCAAATAGCAGTCGATTATCACTGCGCGTAATCACCGAGTGTAAGGCAAAGCGCATTTTCCATAAGAATCGCCGGCAATTTTTGATTTCTTCAATTTCTTCTGCAGTGAGATAATTGAATTGAGCTATTTCTTTAACGGATATACCGCCAAAATGTCGAAGTGCGATCCATTGAATTATTTGTATATCGCGTAGTCCGCCCGGACTATTTTTGATATCCGGTTCAAGGTTATAACTCGTACTATGATATTGTCGGTGGCGTTGTTGTTGTTCTGCCACTTTGGCGCGATAAAATGCTTGTGATGGCCAAATGTTATCTGCAAATATATGTTTTTGTAGCTCAGTGAGTAATGCTTGGCTACCGATAATTAGGCGCGACTCAAGCAAATTTGTCATCGTGGTAATGTCTGATTTGGCTTCTTGTAGGCAAGTTGCCAGTGATCTGACACTTTGACCAATATCGAGATGTAAATCCCATAGTAAGCGAACTAACGTGCTGACTTGGTTTTCAATGATGGCCGCTAAAGGCTTATCGCTCAAAATAAGAATATCAATATCGGATAAAGGGTGTAGTTCCCCCCGACCATAGCCACCAACCGCAATAAGGGCGATGCTATTTTTGTTTAGATAAGGCACCAATTCTTGCGGCGCAAGGTAAAACTGCCATAAACGGCTCAGTAGCTGATCGATAAATTTCGAACGGGTGAAAATCAATGTTTCAATATCTAAACCTGCTTTAAATTGCGCTATCGACCAATCATAGAATAGATCTAATTGCGTTTTCAATGCATTAAGACTCAGCTGCTCATTTGTCCATTCGAGTGGAGTATAAGGCAGAATAATCTCAGGATCAGTATTTGGATTCATGTCAACTTTTCTTATGGCTAGATGATGCATCATCGTTACTGTAAAATGTAACAATGTCAATAATCAACGTGACAGATTGGATAAAAAAAAGGACTAATTGAATTTAGTCCAAATAAAGTATAAAAATGAAACAGGTATAGCGTTGAAAAAAGACAGGTGTTACTATCTAAACCGTATATAACTTATCACTTAATACTCGGTAAGACAATGTAATTTAATAAAATTGGGCTTAATAGTTATAAAAAGCCCTATTTTGATTTACAACTCAAAGTCAATTAAGTCGCTTTCATTGATTTCTGAATCAATTTGGCCAACTAAGTACGAGCTCATTTCGGCTTCTTGTGGCGCAACTTGGACATTGTCCGAGACTAGCCAGTTATTGATCCACGGAATTGGATTTGATTTAGTTTGGAATGGTAAAGTTAAACCAACGGCTTGCATACGAATATTGGTAATATATTCAATATATTGGCATAAGATATCTTTATTTAAACCAATCATTGAACCACCTGAAAATAGGTACTCAGCCCACTCTTTTTCTTGATTAGCGGCTTTTAAGAATAGCGCGTAAGATTCATCCTCACACTCTTTGGCAATTTGCTGCATTTCGGGGTCATCTTCACCACTACGTAAGGTGTTTATCATAAATTGCGTACCAGTCAAATGTAGTGCTTCATCACGAGCAATAAGCTTAATAATTTTGGCATTACCTTCCATCAGTTCACGTTCAGCAAACGCGAATGAGCAGGCAAAGCTCACATAAAATCGGATTGCTTCAAGCGCATTGACGCTCATTAAGCAAAGGTAGAGCTTTTTCTTTAATGTGCGAGAATCAATTTTAATATTTTTACCATTGATACTATGTTTACCTTCACCAAGTAAGTTGTAATAACTTGAATATTCGATTAAATCATCATAGTAGCCCGCAATGTCGGTAGCGCGTTTTTTAATCTCTTCATTGGTCACAATATCATCAAAAACAATGGCTGGGTCGTTGACAATGTTACGGATAATATGAGTGTAAGAGCGTGAATGGATCGTTTCTGAAAATGACCAAGTTTCGACCCATGTTTCTAGCTCTGGAATCGAGATAAGCGGTAATAACGCGATATTTGGGCTTCTGCCTTGAATCGAATCTAATAAAGTTTGATATTTTAAATTACTAATAAAAATGTGTTTTTCATGATCGGGTAAGGCGGCGTAGTCAATACGATCTTGCGAAATATCGACTTCTTCAGGGCGCCAGAAAAATGACAGTTGTTTTTCAATCAGTTTTTCAAATGTTTCGTATTTTTGTTGATCATAGCGAGCAACATTAACGGGCTGACCTAAAAACATGGGTTCTTTGAGCTGATCATTATGTATTTGAGAGAAAATGGTATAACTCATTATGAGATCCTCAATGGTTAAAAAGTATTGCTTTAACTGCTAGATTTCCTTTCATTGATGCAAGGAAAATGGGTGAAGGATAGTCTCACCCAAATCAGTTAAAACATTCAGTAAAAATAAGTTGATTTCACATCCTCGAGGATAGTTTTAACGTTATATTGAACCGTTTAATCACTTATTAAATTTTGCAGGCCCCGCCTTCACAGCCATCATCTACCGCCGTTGCAATATCCGTTTGAATATCGTCTGCACCATCTCGTGTATTATGATAGTAAAGCGTTTTGACGCCATATTTATACGCTGAGAGCAAATCTGCAAGTAGTTGTTTCATTGGCACTTTGTCATTCGGGAACTTAGTCGGATCATAATTGGTATTGGCCGAAATAGATTGGTCGACAAATTTTTGCATGATGCCCACTAATTGTATATAGCCTGAATTATTGGGAATTTGCCACAGTAATTCGTAAAAATGTTTTAAGGTTTCGTATTCAGGCACGACTTGTTTTAAAATTCCATCTTTTGATGCCTTAACACTAATATAACCACGCGGTGGCTCAATACCATTAGTCGCATTCGAGATTTGCGATGAGGTTTCTGACGGCATTAAAGCTGATAATGTTGAGTTACGTAAACCGTGCGTTTTAATCGATTGACGTAATGCTTCCCAGTCATATTTTAATGTTGGCTTAACGATATCATCGAGCTCTCGTTTATAGGTATCGATTGGTAAAATACCTTGTGAATAAGTGGTTTCGTGGAATAGTGGGCAAGCGCCTTTTTCCATTGCGAGTTCATTAGATGCTTTGAGTAAGTAATACTGCATCGCTTCAAACGTTCTGTGGGTTAAGTTGTTTGCGCTACCATCAGAGTATTTTACGCCATGTTTAGCAAGGTAATAAGCATAGTTAATCACGCCAATACCTAACGTTCGACGATTCATTGACGACGTTTTTGCTGCTGGAATTGGGTAATCTTGATAATCGAGTAGTGCATCGAGGGCTCGTACTGCCAGTTTTGCTAATTCTTCAAAGTCATCTAATGATTCGATTTGACCTAAATTGAACGCCGATAGCGTACACAGTGCAATTTCACCGGTTTCATCATTAATATTATTAAGAGCTTTTGTTGGTAGGGCAATTTCCATACAGAGATTAGATTGTTTTACAGGCGCAACAGCTGCATTAAACGGGCTATGTGTATTACAGTGATCGACATGTTGAATATAAATTCGGCCAGTCGATGCACGTTCTTGCATCAGTAATGCAAACAGTTCAACCGCTTTAACGGCGCGCTTACGAATAGTTTCATCGGCTTCGTATTGCAGATAAAGACGTTCAAACTCATCTTGGTTTGAGAAAAATGCATCATAAAGCCCAGGTACGTCAGATGGACTAAATAAGGTGATATTGCCGCCTTTGATAAGGCGTTGGTATAACAATTTATTAATTTGTACACCATAATCAAGATGACGAACACGGTTTTCCTCAACACCGCGATTATTACGAAGCACTAATAGGTTTTCTACCTCGAGGTGCCAAAGTGGGTAAAATACCGTTGCTGCACCACCTCGAACGCCACCTTGCGAGCATGATTTAACGGCGGTTTGGAAGTATTTATAAAACGGAATACAGCCAGTATGGAACGCTTCACCACCACGAATCGGGCTGCCTAATGCACGGATACTGCCGGCATTTACCCCGATACCTGCGCGCTGTGATACATATTTGACGATCGCGCTTGCTGTTGCATTAATTGAGTCTAAGCTATCATCACACTCAATTAATACACATGAGCTAAATTGACGCGTTGGGGTCCTTACGCCTGCCATAATTGGCGTTGGTAAAGAGATCTTGAAAGTTGAAATCGCATCATAAAAACGCTTAACATAATCAAGACGCGTCTCTTTTGGATAATTAGCAAATAAGCAAGCCGCGACTAAGATGTATAAAAATTGTGCACTTTCATAGATTTCACCAGATACCCGGTTTTGTACTAAATATTTGCCTTCTAGTTGTTTAACAGCTGCATAAGAAAATGCCATATCACGCCAGTGATCAATAAATTCATCCATTTGATTAAATTCATCTTCAGTGTAATCACTTAGCAGATGTTTGTCATAGCGTTCTTGCTCAACTAATTTTTTGACATGAGGATAGAGTTTAGGTGGCTCAAATTGCCCATAAGCTTTTTTACGTAAATGGAAAATCGCCAGACGAGCCGCTAAATATTGATAATCAGGTGCTTCTTGCGAAATAAGATCAGCGGCTGCCCGGATAATCGTTTCATGAATATCAGCAGTTCGAATACCATCATAAAATTGTATGTGCGATTTTAATTCGACTTGGGATACTGAGACGTTATTTAGACCTTCTGCTGCCCAGTCAATCACTCGGTGAATTTTGTCCAAATCGATCGGTTCTTTATGACCATCGCGTTTAGTCACTAACATTGATTTATTCATTCTAATCATCCATAAACAGCTTTATAAAGAGCGCATATCATAATTGATTTTCAGCAAAAAATACAATCAAAAAATACAATATGTAGATTTATTCATTTTGATTATCACTATATATTGTGTTTTTGTGCAACAATAGATGAAATGTTATTGACTTATTAGTCATTCAGTAAAATCTAGCTACTGCACCAGTAATTCATGGTTTTTTTATATTAAATTAAGTAAAAATTCTATTTTATAACGAATTTTTTATCGCTAAAATATGGCAATCTGATTGCACAATCGATCGGCAAATTGAATCAAATATCATCAATATTTACTCGCCCCCAAAATAACTCTTCAGCTGAAAAATAAATCTGCTAAAGTATATTGAGTCGCCATCATAATTATGGTGGAATACGTTTAACTTTTATTAAAGCAGTTGTCTTTATGACATATCCATTTGTTTACATTTTATTTATTGGCGGTGCTGCTGATAAAGAGTCTTTTCTTTGGGGTAATATCAATTTACCATTTACTCATTTAAAGCCACATCATATTGTTGGTTCATTAGCCGAATTATTTGCTCAGGAGATCAATACTAAATTTGGTTTAACAACCAGCGAGCATCAGCATATCTCACTACAATATTATAAAATTGATTATTTAAGTTATACCGAAGCTTTTTTTGAAGAATTGAAAAACTTTGATCCACTAAGTGATACATTGATTGAACCAAATTGCGAACGTTATATCAATATCAAAAAGAATATTGGGCCGCGCACTAAAGTTTATATTGTTGGTCATAGTCTAGGCGGATGGAATGGGGCGCATTTGGCGTATATTTTAGCAAAATGTGGCGTGGATATTGAATATTTAGTGACTTTAGATCCTGTTGGCACTGGTAATCATGAAATCGCATTGATTAGCCCGTTGATGAAAAAAGCGCAAATTTATGCCTATGAACCGTTACCGATTGCTAAATATTGGTTTAATATTCAGGCGCGTCATATTGATATCTCCAAAAAACAGATGGCTGGTTTATTAGAGGACTGGGTCGCTTGGGCTGGTGGGCAGTGGTTAATCTCAAAAAAATATGCCACCGTAAAAATACAGGTATGTGAAAGTACTAACTTCTCTCACAAAGAGGCTAGTGCAATGTTTACTTATCGCACGAAATTAGGCAAATCAGCACATAAATATTTACTTAAAGCGGTAATTAAAGCGATTAATAAACAAAAACGACAGCACTTAAATCCGTTGCATTGGATGGCACCTTGGATTTAGATCAATATTTTGGGTAGATGTCGTTTTGGAATCGTTAATTTTTGTCAGTAAATGGTGCCGCGCAATTAGTCATAAAAATAGCTTATTGCGCGGCAAAAGCAGATTATTGCTTATAGTTTGATAAGAAGCGTGCAAAGCGATGAATTGCATCATCAAGTTCACCGGTATGTGGCAGTGCTACAATACGAACATGATCTGGCTTATACCAGTTAAATCCAGAGCCCTGAACAAGTAAAACCTTTTCTTGCAGCAAAAAGTCTAAGACTAACTTTTGATCGTTATGTAAGTTAAACTTTTTCATATCTAATTTAGGGAACAGATACATCGCTCCTTGTGGCCTGGTACACGATACGCCTGGAATTTCATTGAGCAGCTGCCAGGCAAGCATGCATTGATCATATAGGCGCCCACCGGGTTTAATAAACTCATTAATGCTTTGATATCCGCCTAAGGCACCTTGAATCGCGTGCTGTAGTGGCACATTTGCACAAAGGCGCATAGAGGCAAGCATATTCAAACCTTCGATATAACCTTTTACATGTTTTTTCGGTCCACTTAATGCCATCCATCCTTGCCTAAAGCCTGCTGCGCGGTAGGTTTTTGACAAGCCACTCATCGTAATGATAAATAAATCGGGAGCAAGGGCTGCAATGGAGTGATGAACAGCACCATCATATAAAATTTTGTCGTAAATCTCATCAGCAAAAATAATAATGTTGTTTTGACGCGCAATTTCGGCAATTTCAAGTAAAATTTCTTTACTGTAGACTGCCCCTGTTGGGTTATTTGGATTAATGATCACTAATCCTTTGGTTTTGGGAGTGATTTTTTTCCGAATATCATCGAGATCAGGTTGCCAATCTTGTTCTTCATCACAGATATAATGCACTGCATTACCACCAGATAGGCTAATCGCCGCTGTCCACAGTGGGTAATCTGGCATTGGTACTAGAATTTCATCACCGGTATTTAATAGGGCTTGCATTGATTGCACGATGAGCTCAGAGACACCATTACCAATGTAGATATCTTCAACATCAATGCTGTTGATGCCCCTAGCCTGATAATCTTGCATAATGGCTTTACGCGCCGAATAGAGTCCTTTCGAATCACAATATCCTTGTGATGTTGGTAAGTTACGAATAACATCAACAAGTAATTCATCTGGTGCCGCAAAACCGAAGGGGGCGGGATTACCAATATTAAGTTTGAGGATTTTTTGCCCTTCTTCTTCTAATTTTTTTGCATAGTCGAGAATCGGACCTCGAATATCGTAACAAACATGTTCTAACTTATTTGATTTTTCGAATGACACCATGATTATTGCCCTTTATGTTCGGAACGTCTTTATAATTTTTATTGATAAACCAATCTACTACTATTTAGATCATTTTTGAAGATGTTATGATAGTGAACTGATAAATATATTTTAACTTGTGCAAAATTTGTGCGGAGAGTCCAATGAAAACCATTTTAACGGTGATAGGTAAAGACCAAACAGGCATTATCGCAGGGATAAGTCAAAAGCTTTATGAGCTAAATATCAACATTTTAGACGTGTCACAAACGATTATGGATGAATATTTTACCATGATTATGTTGCTGGACTTATCCAAAATTAATGGTTCTTTTGAGGATGTAAAACTGGCGTTAACACAAACGAGTGACAAGCTGAAAGTTAAAGTGAATCTTCAACGAGAAGAAATTTTTGACGCGATGCATCGTTTGTAAACTCATTGTAAGGGTAAACCATGGAAACAAGACAGATTTTAGAAACAATTAAAATGATCGAGGAAGAAAAACTCGATATTCGTACGATTACAATGGGGATTTCGCTATTAGACTGCATTGACAGCGATGGCGTGAAGGCACGACAGAAAATTTATGACAAAATTACCCGTTTAGCGGGCAACTTAGTCAAAGTGGGTGAAGATATTTCGTCAGAGTTCGGTATTCCTATTATTAATAAACGTATTTCTGTTACGCCGATATCATTGATTGCTGGCGCTAGCGATGATAAAGATTATGTTGAGTTTGCCAAAACCCTTGATGCAGCAGCTAAAGCGGTCGGTGTTAATTTTATCGGTGGTTTCTCGGCACTCGTGCAAAAAGGATTCCATAAAGGCGATCGTATTTTAATCGACTCGATTCCACAAGCTTTAGCGCAAACTGAACGGGTCTGTTCATCTGTTAATGTTGGTTCAACGCAAACCGGTATCAACATGGATGCGGTAAAACGTATGGGGGAAATCATCAAAGAATCAGCAGCATTAACGGCTGATAATAATAGTATGGCATGCGCTAAATTAGTTGTTTTTGCTAATGCGGTTGAAGATAATCCATTTATGGCGGGGGCTTTCCACGGTGTTGGCGAAGCTGATTGCGTGATTAATGTTGGGGTTAGTGGGCCTGGTGTTGTCAAACGAGCGTTAGAAAAGGTCAAAGGAGAACCATTTGATGTGGTTGCTGAAACTATCAAAAAAACTGCCTTTAAGATCACGCGGATGGGTCAGCTAGTGGGTAAAGAGGCGTCAGAAAGACTCGGCGTGCAGTTTGGGATTGTTGATTTATCGCTGGCACCAACGCCTGCGATTGGTGATTCGGTTGCGCACATTCTAGAAGAGATGGGACTTGAAGTTGTCGGTACTCACGGCACGACAGCAGCCCTTGCGATGCTCAATGATGCGGTGAAAAAAGGTGGCGTGATGGCTTGTGGTCATGTTGGCGGATTAAGTGGCGCATTTATCCCAGTATCTGAAGATGCGGGTATGATTGATGCAGTTAATAAGGGCTCGCTCAACTTAGAAAAGCTCGAAGCGATGACCTGTGTCTGTTCAGTTGGTCTTGATATGATTGCTATTCCGGGCGATACGCCAGCGGAAACGATTGCTGCCATTATTGCTGATGAGGCCGCGATTGGGGTAATAAACCATAAAACAACCGCGGTACGTATTATTCCTGCGGTTGGTATGAAAGTCGGGGATAATGTCGAGTTTGGTGGCTTACTCGGTCACGCGCCAATTATGCCCGTTAATCAGTTTAGTTCTGTCGATTTTATTCAACGAGGTGGACGCATTCCTGCGCCAATTCATTCCTTTAAAAATTAATTTTTCAGTCTGTTTCATCACCACTGACTTGATTCAGTGGTGATTTTTTATTATATAAAATATCGAATCATAAGAGAGTTTGGTTGTGAGTAATATATTTGATTTAGTTAATGATTTTTTTGCATTTTTAGGCCCAATTACCGACGCCATTTGGGATTTCCCAACTAATTTAGAGTGGTATGGTAGTATTCCAGTGTTAGGGCAGTTTTCATTTCCGGTGATTTTATTAATTGGCGTTGGTATCTATTTCACGTTCAGAACGCGATTTATTCAGGGACAAAGCTTTGGGCCTGCAATTAAAATTATGTTTGCGCGCCAAACATCCAAACAAGGGATTAGTTCTATTGGTTCATTTATGCTTGGTCTAGCAATGCGTGCGGGACCCGGTAATATTGTCGGGATTACGGGCGCGATTTCAATTGGTGGTCCAGGTGCGCTATTTTGGATGTGGGTTGCGGCTTTTTTTGGGATGGCTTCAGCATTTACTGAATCGGTCCTAGCACAATTGTTTAAAGAGAAGAAAAATGATGAGTATGTCGGTGGTTTGCCTTTTTATGGTAAACGCATTTTAGGTAATAAACGTGTTGTCGGCTTATTTTTATCGTTTGTATTTATTATTTATGCTTTATTTAATATTCCAGCCCAAACTTTTAATGTTTTCTCCGCGATAGGTGCAATCGCTCAAGCATCAACGGGTGAAACTTATAGCCATCAATCTAATCTTTATTATACGATTGCGGTGGTCTTGATCGTGGTGAGCGCTTTTATTATTTTCGGCGGCATTCGACGCGTTGTGGCTTACTCTGATGTGTTGGTGCCAATTAAAGCGGCGCTGTTTATTGGGATCTCTATTATTATTATTTTGATTAATTTTCCGCTTATTCCTTACTTTTTTAAAGAGGTTGTTGTTGGGGCATTTTTACCGCATGCTATTTTTGGTGGAACAATTGGTACTGCTTTGGCACAAGGGGTAAAACGCGGTTTGATGTCCAATGAAGCTGGTCAAGGTACGATAACGATGGCGGCCGCGGTTGCCAATAACCGTCATCCATGCGAACAAGGACTGGTGCAAAGTTTTGGTGTGTTTTTTGATACAATGGTGATTTGCACCATGACCGGTTTTATTGTTGTCATGGCGCATGTTTGGACTGGTTATACCGATGGGGCGATGTGGGATTCGGTTAGAGCATCAAAAATTACCTTGTATTTAAGTTCTGTTGAAACGCTAGTGCCCGTATCTATTGCCAAAGCTGTTGAAATTATTATGTGTGCTTGTTATGGTTTATTTGCTTTTACGACCTTACTCGGTATGATTTCATTCGCCGAAATTTCAGCTAATTTTATCTCTAAAAAACGTGGCTTTATTTTAGTGATTCGCGCATTGGGATCATTATGCTTCGTACCATTTGGTGTGCTGACGATTTTAGCCGGTCTTGAACTTGGTAATTTATGGAGCATTTCAGACTTAATGAATATCATTATGGTCTATCTTAATATCCCATTATTGCTGTTAGGACTGCCGTTCGTACTTAAAGCATTACAGCATTACCGTAACACAAAAGGTGCACCATTTAATTCGCAAGATTATGGTTTTAGTACTGAGTGTTGGAAAGGAAAAGATAATACGAATTAATCGATTGTTTGCGGTGTGATCGTCAGGCTATGCCGCCTATAACAGCACCATGATAGGGCAACAAGAAGTCGATGGCGATAGCTGACATCGACTTTATTTTTTATTAGTGTAATGTATCTTGCGGTTGATGCTTGCGTAAATTCTCAATATCGATTTTGTCAAAAATATAGTGGGTACCGCAGTAATCACAGTGCATATCAATATTGCCATCTTCAACTAAAATCGAGTCCACCTCATTAGCCGGTAAAGTAATCAAGGTATCTGCGCAGCGTTGGCGTGAACAGGTACACTTAAACTCAACACATTGTCCATCAAATAATCTGACGTCTTCTTGGTGATAAAGTCGGTATAAAATTTCATCCGCAGGCAGGGCAAAAAGCTCTTCAGCCTTAATGGTTTCGGCGATAGCTGTGAGGTGCTCAAATGAGTCTGCTGTATTCTCACTGGCAGGGAGGACTTGTAGCAATATTCCAGCCGCCATTGGCCTATTTTTATAAACGCCAGTTTTGATAAAGAGTCGAGTGGGTAGCTGCTCAGACTGCAGAAAGTAGCTTTCAATACATCCCGCAATTGTATCGGCTTCAAGGCCTACGATGCCTTGATAACGTTCACCTTTTTTGGGGCTGATTGTAATGATAATATAACCATTACCGATCATCTCTTTCAAACTGGCGTCATCAGCGATAGTACCATTGACTCTAGCAACGCCTCGCATTTGCTGATGGTTATTACCGTTGATTACCGCAAGATTTAAGGGGCCATCGCCTTGCAGTTGCACGGTAATATCGCCATCAAATTTTAATGTCGCGGTGAGTAAGCTTGTTGCGACTAATAATTCTCCCAATAAATTTTGCACAGCTAAAGGGTAATTATGATTTTCTAAAATATGTTGATAGGTCTCATTGAGGTTGACTAACTCGCCACGAATTGAGTGGTTATCAAATAAAAAACGCGATAATTTATCATGGTGTGTATCGTGCAGTGTTGTTTGGTTCATATTGACTCCTGATGAATGGTATTATTCACCATGTTTAAATTTAATAAGATTACGGCGCTCTTTTTTATCTGGCCTGCGATCGGGATGAGGCATGGTTAAAGCACCAAGTTTTCGAGCTGAGGCAATTTCCTCTCGTTTGACAATACTTGCACTGGTCTCTTGATACAGATTTTGCGCATCATTAGCTGATCGACGCTGTTCACTCAGCGAGATAACCGTAACAGTTTTTTCATCACTGCCTTGTCTTAGCTTTATTTCTGCACCGATTTCAACTATTTTGCTAGGTTTGCTTCGCTGTCCATTGTAGTGAACTTTGCCGCCCTCAATCATCTCTCGAGCTAATGAACGTGTTTTATAAAAACGTGCTGACCATAGCCATTTGTCTAATCTTACCTGTTGTTCTGTCTTGTTCATCTTATGTTGGTATCCTCTGGGATAACACTATAATTGGGATAAATTTCATGAAATCAATAGTCAACGAGTCGATTGTTTGTAATTGTATAGATTTGTTCATCGGTTTTGAATGAACCGTTTAATGATAATGGCTCTAAGTTTCCATGTAATTCAAGAAGATATTTATTGGTTTGGATTGGATTTGTAATTAAATACCAGCGTTGTAAAATTTGACTATCAACAAAATGACCGTTAATTGTCAATGCGTTTAGCTGTGTAGGGCTGGTCATTTCAGCAGAGCCTTCAAATACGCCTTGATCAAGTAGTGTACTAAACGTTAGCGTCGCTTTGCCAGCAGTCAGAGCGAAAGACAAATCAGGCTTATCGATTTCCACCCCGTTAAGTGTGGCACTATCAGCTTTAAGGTAGAGCGTACCATTAACGTACCAATTGTCTTTGCTGCTATCAATTTCAATATTATTGGCAAATCCTTGCAACACACTAAATTGAAAGGGTAATTTGGGATTAGTATCAATGAGCAAACTGGGCATAAGCATCAGTTGTTTGATAGTAATATTTGCCGGTAATGTATGAGTTAATGTTAATGACGTCAGCTCAGCATACCAGGTGCTAGGTAAGATATAACGAATACCAGATGCAATCAAGCTATCGATATTTAATTGGTCGGTTTGCCAGTGGCCAGTTAGCTGAATATTACCTTGTTGCCACATAGCCATCGCTTGATCGATGACAATACCATCGTCATTGTGGTGCCATTGAAGGAGCGGTTGCTCAATCAATTCGTCATGCCAAACGAGGCTTTCACTGTTAAAGGCTAGATCACTATCTTGTAATTGCCAGCCTTGGTTATAACGGATATTTCGGGCTTCAATATTGCCTTTTTCAATCGAGATTGCGGGCGTTTGTAGGCTGCTATTAATGATAGATAGCTGCCCAATCTTTGTGGGCGGTAGATCCGCTGTCAATCCTTGGATTCCTTGTATTGATTGAATAGCAATATTATTAGTATTGAGTTGCTTAATATTGAGGGTTTTATCGGCTTCAATAGTGCCATTAACGGTAAAAAAACCCTGACCAATTTCACCGCCAAAGGTATTTAATACAATGGTATTATTTGGGGTTGAACCTTGAATTAAAATTGATTGCATCTTTAGCCCATTATAAATTGCATTTTGAATTGTCAGATTAAATTTGCTATTGATGTTCTCATCGCCGAAGTTGGATGACCAAGGCATAATACTGCCTGATATTTTATTGAGAGTGATATTGGTGGTGTGTTCATCGTTTTGATAACTAAGAGAAACGTTTTTCAATTGCAGTATGTTGACGTTTATGTCGGTTATAGGTGTGGTCAGTTGCAATTGAGCATTTTCAACAATAAGGTAATCGAACGAATGAATTTGTAGCAAATTACCGCGCTCAAGACCCACAATCATCTTATCTGCGCTAAGATAGGTTTTTGAGTGTGATTTATCTTGAATAATCACATTTTCCAAAATTAATTCATACGGTTTATTAATGTTATGAGAAAAATGTCCTATTGTAATGGAATAATGTTTGTCATAAAAAGAAAGTAGCTGACTGATGTAAGATGAACCTAATTGGGTTTGTACCAATAAATAGGGCAAGATAACGACGAACCAAAGAATTGAGATGATAATTAAAATAATCAATTGTAGTCGTTTTAGCATATTTTATTACTTATTTAGCGATTAAATCGATATAGTCAGTATTATATAGGATTGCCTATGTATTATAACATTATACCATATTGGTGTTAATTGGGATTTAACAATTTCAGAGTTTTTAATTTTGTAACGTAGTTACTTGATGATTAATCATAATAAACTAATTGTATACCTCCTGTTTTTGTCGATTTTATTACTTGCCTTATCTTAAATAATCGCTAATATAATTAGCAACAAAACAAAATAGAACGCTTCTTTTTAATTAAAGAGGTGTTTTTTATTGCTTATGGAAAGTTGAAAATAGTCAATTTAATCTTATTTTGCCAAGCATTAACGTAAGGAAGGATTAGAAATGCAACAAATCCCAATGACAGTAAAAGGTGCTGAGTTACTACGTACTGAGCTAGAAGAACTAAAAAGCGTCAAGCGCCCACAAATTACGGCAGCGATTGCTGAAGCAAGAGCGCACGGCGATTTAAAAGAAAATGCCGAATACCATGCTGCTCGCGAGCAACAAGGATTTTGTGAAGGGCGTATTCAAGAAATTGAAGCGAAGCTTTCTAAGGCACAAGTAATTGATATTACAAAGATAAAAAATACAGGTAGAATTATATTTGGCGCAACAGTGACAGTGTTAAATGTTGAAACTGATGAAGAGATTACTTACCGAATCGTTGGCGATGATGAGGCGGATTTTAAACAAAATTTAATTTCGGTTAATTCACCTATCGCGCGAGGATTAATTGGTAAAGAAGAAGATGATTCAGTCTCAATCAAAACACCCGGTGGTGATGTTGACTTTGATATTTTAAAGGTTGAATATGTTTAAAAACAATAATGCCGCATAGTGCGGCATTATTGTTTAAGCTAGTTTTTAGGTAGGCTGATTTTTTTCTCTTCACTCGGTTTAAATAGCGTTAGAATAGAGCCAATTAATTGCACTTGAACTGCGCTAGTCTCACGAATAATTGCGTCACAAATCAATTTTTTTGTGTCGCGATCTTCTGCCGAAACTTTCACTTTGATCAATTCATGAAAGTTTAGTGCGTTGTCAATTTCAGCGAGAACACCTTCAGTGAGCCCATTCGAGCCAATCATAACGACAGGCTTTAGGTGATGAGCTTCACCTTTTAAATATTGTTTTTGTTTATTAGATAAATTCATTTTATTTATATCTTAAAGGGTTGTAATTTTGCTATTCTACCCTTATATAAAGTAAAACTTCAATGAATATTCGCTTTCTTAGAAAGAAATGTAGGATAAAACGTGAGTGGTAAAAAACGTACCGCGAGTTCAACTCGCTGGTTGAATGAGCATTTTAAAGACCGTTTTGTGCAGCAAGCGCAAAAAAAAGGTTTGCGTTCGAGAGCTTGGTTTAAGCTTGAAGAGATACAACACACGGATAAATTATTCCGTCCTGGCATAACGGTTGTCGATCTAGGGGCCGCGCCAGGGGGGTGGTCTCAATACGTCGCCTCGGTTATTGGTGATAAAGGTCGCATCATTGCTTGCGATCTTTTGCCGATGGATCCTATTGTTGGTGTGGATTTTCTACAAGGTGACTTTCGGGATGAAGCCGTGCTAAAAGCGCTGCTTGAACGAGTAGGCGAAGAAAAAGTCCAAGTTGTAATGTCTGATATGGCGCCTAACATGAGTGGACAGCCTGCAGTTGATATTCCCAGAGCAATGTATTTGGTTGAATTAGCACTTGATATGTGTCGCGATGTATTGGCACCTAACGGTAATTTTATCGTAAAAGTTTTTCAAGGTGCTGGTTTTGAAGAGTATCTTAAAAGCGTCAGAGAGATGTTTAAGATTGTTAAAATCCGTAAACCAGAAGCATCTAGAGCCAGATCGCGAGAGGTTTATATTGTTGCGATGGGCCGGAAGTAGCTGTTGCCTTTTTTTATAGTACTATGATAGCATTATGCCATATTAAAATGAGCATAATCCATTATTTTTGAGGGGTTTTCTTTTGAACGACATGGTAAAAAATTTGCTTATTTGGGGTATTATTGCTGTAGTATTGATTGCTGTTTTTAACCAATTCAGTTCAATTTCAAACAGCGGGCCGCAAGTAGACTATACACAATTTAATTCTGATATTAAAAACGGTAAATTGAAAGAAGTTGTCATCGATGGTCGTGAAATTTCAGCTACTACAAAGAACAATGATAACTATAAAACCTATATTCCTTATATTGATACTAAGTTAACTGATTATCTTGTTGCGAATAATGTACCGACTTGGGGTAAACCTGACGAAAAACCAAGTTTACTGATGAATATTTTAATTTCTTGGTTTCCCATTATTTTATTAATTGGTTTTTGGTTATTTATCATGAGACAAATGCAGGGCGGCGGTAAAGGCGGTCCAATGTCGGTTGGTAAAAGTAAAGCCAAAATGTTGACGCCCGATCAGGTAAAAACTAAATTTATTGATGTAGCAGGCAGTGAAGAAGCGAAGCAAGAAGTGACGGAAGTGGTTGACTTCTTACGTGAACCCGCTAAGTATCAAAAGCTTGGTGGCCGTATTCCCAAAGGTATTTTGATGGTGGGTCCTCCTGGTACAGGTAAAACATTGCTTGCTAAAGCGATTGCAGGTGAGGCAAGCGTCCCTTTTTTCAGCATGTCAGGGTCTGATTTTGTTGAAATGTTTGTTGGCGTTGGGGCATCACGGGTTAGAGATCTCTTTGAACAAGCACGTAAACATGCACCATGTATTATTTTTATTGATGAGATTGATGCTGTTGGGCGCAAACGTGGTGCTGGCTCAATGGGTGGTCACGACGAACGTGAGCAAACATTAAACCAGATGCTTGTTGAAATGGATGGTTTTGAAGCGAATAGTGGTATTATTATTATTGCCGCAACTAACCGCGCCGATATTTTAGATCCGGCCTTATTACGTCCAGGCCGTTTTGATCGTCAAGTTCAAGTTGGTTTACCTGATATGAAAGGCCGTGAACAAATTTTAGCTGTGCACGTACGAAAAGTGCCGTTAGATAATGATGTTGATTTAGCGGTACTTGCGCGTGGAACGCCAAATTATTCTGGTGCTGATTTAGCTAACTTGGTTAATGAGGCTGCGCTATTTGCTGCCCGTCGTAACAAGCGTTTAGTATCAATGGATGAGTTTGAAGAAGCAAAAGATAAAATTAATATGGGAACCGAACGTCGTTCCTTAACCATGACTGCTGAAGTGCTAATTTCAACTGCGTACCACGAAGCGGGGCATGCAATTATTGGTTATTTAATGCCTGAGCATGATCCGGTTCATAAAGTGACGATTATTCCAAGGGGCCCTGCATTAGGTGTAACCTTCTTCTTACCTGAAGGTGATAGTGTTAGTGCAAGTAGAACGAAACTTGAAGGACAAATTGCATCAACATATGGTGGTCGCCTAGCTGAAGAAATTATCTATGGGGCTGATAAGGTGTCTACTGGCGCTTCAAGCGATATTAAATATGCTTCTCGATTAGCTAGAGCCATGGTTACTCAATGGGGATTTTCTGATCGACTTGGGCCATTGTTTTATGAAACCGATGATTCAGCATATGGTAAACCAAAAGATATCTCAGATGAAACAGCACGTATCATTGATGAAGAGGTGAAACAGATAATTGATCGTAATTATCAAAAGGCGAGAACTCTATTGACTGAAAATATCGATATATTACATGCAATGAAAGATGCATTGATAAAATATGAAACAATCGGTGCTAAGCAAATTGCACAGTTAATGGCTCGTCAACCGATTACGCCGCCAGATGGTTGGACAGAAAAAGATGAACAAGCAGTTAAAGCGGTGCCTGTTGAAGGTGTGTCATCAACTCAACCAACAGATAGCGATCCGGATGATCATTCGTCTCAAAATAGCTAAGTTATTTATCTGACTAAAACGCGCTAAGGCGCGTTTTTTTACAACTAAATTAAAGGTCAAAATAATGGAAATTAAGTTTAATCAGCAAATCATGGATTTGACTTTTCCCCATGTGATGGGGATTTTAAATATGACGCCGGATTCATTTTCAGATGGAGGTCAATATAATAGTTTGGAAAGTGCCATGCGTCGCGTCGATCAAATGGTGCAAGATGGTGCAACCATTATTGATATTGGCGGTGAGTCAACCAGACCTGGTGCTGATGATGTTTCAGTCGAAGAGGAACTGGATCGCGTTATTCCAATTGTTGAACATGTTGCAAAATATTTTGATGTGTGGATTTCAGTTGATACATCCAAAGCACAAGTGATAACCGAATCGGCCAGAGCCGGCGCGCATTTAATTAATGATATTCGCGCATTTACCTTACCTGGTGCTTTGGATGCAGTGGCGAAAACTGGTTTACCGATCTGCATTATGCATATGCAAGGTGAACCGAAAACGATGCAGCAAGCTCCTTGCTATGAGCAGGACATTTACCTTGAAGTCGAACAATTTTTTACGCAGCAGATTAACCGCTGCATAACGGCGGGGATTGATAGACAAAAAATTGTATTAGATCCCGGTTTTGGCTTTGGCAAAACCTTGCAGCACAATTATCGTTTGCTAGCTAAGCTAGCTAATTTTAATCATTTTGATTTACCACTTTTAGTGGGGATGTCACGTAAATCAATGATTGGTCAGATATTGAATGTGTCGCCATCAGATAGGCTTATTGGTAGCGTATCGTGTGCTGTTATTGCAGCGATGCAAGGTGCGAAAATTATCCGCGTACATGATGTGAAAGAGACATTCGATGCGCTTAGAATTGTACAAGCGATGCAGGCTGAGCGTTAGAATTATAGGCTATGATCAGCATTGATATGAAATTAACGATCAATCAATGAAATTTTGACGTTATTATAGTAACATGATTGAATCGACGATTTATCGGTATTGACACCGACTTATTAAATCAATTAATACTTGTAGCAAGCAATGTAAAAGGGAATATGGCATGTCAGAAAAACAATATTTTGGCACTGATGGCATTCGGGGCCGCGTTGGCGTTTATCCGATAACGCCTGATTTTGTATTAAAGCTTGGTTGGGCTGTTGGTCGCGTGCTGGCACAAAATGGTGTGGGTAAAGTTCTTATTGGTAAAGATACTCGTATTTCGGGTTACATGTTAGAGTCAGCACTAGAAGCTGGTTTTGCTTCAGCGGGCGTTGCAGCGGCATTTACCGGCCCTATGCCTACACCGGCTATTGCTTATTTGACGCGCACATTTCGCGCCGATGCTGGCGTTGTTATTTCCGCTTCTCATAATCCATTTTATGATAATGGTATTAAGTTTTTCTCAACCGAAGGCAAGAAGCTCCCCGATCATGTTGAATTACTGATTGAACAAGAACTCGAAAAACCGATTAGTTGTGTTGACTCAGATAAACTTGGTCGTGCTAGTCGAATTACTGACGCTGCGGGTCGTTATATTGAATTTTGTAAGAGTACATTTGATCATGAGCTGAGTTTAGCTGGGTTAAAAGTGGTGGTGGATTGCGCTAACGGCGCAACTTACCATATAGCGCCTAATGTACTAAGAGAATTGGGGGCTAAAGTGATTAAAATTAGTTGCGAGCCCGATGGAATGAATATTAATCAAAATTGCGGCGCAACGGACGTTAATGCTTTAATTCAGAAAGTGCTTGATGAAAAAGCTGACGTTGGTTTTGCCCTCGATGGAGATGGCGATCGCGTGATTATGGTCGATCATAATGGTAACATTCTTGATGGTGATCAGATAATTTATATTATCGCTCGCGAAGCATTACGTAAAGGTGAATTAGGTGGCGGTGTTGTTGGTACTTTAATGAGCAATATGGGACTAGAGATTGGCTTAAAAGAGTTAGGGATTCCTTTTGTACGTGCAAAAGTTGGCGATCGCTATGTACTTGAGCAGTTACTTGAAAAGGGCTGGAAATTTGGTGCGGAAAATTCAGGTCATGTTCTGTTACTTGATAAAACGACGACAGGTGATGGTATTGTCGCTGGCTTGCAAGTATTATCAGCGATGATTCGTAATAAAATGTCGCTTGCCGATCTTAGCAGTGGTATGAAACTATTCCCACAAGTTTTAATCAATGTCCGTTTCGCTGGCGAAAGTGATCCGCTCAATCATCCCGATGTTATTAACGAGATTAAAGACGTTGAGTCTTTGTTGGAACACAAAGGGCGAGTGCTGATACGTAAATCAGGTACTGAGCCATTGATCCGTGTCATGGTAGAAGGGCAAGATAGTGCTCTGGTAACGCATTACGCTCAGCGCATTGCTGATCTTATTCGACTTAACTAGAGACTATATTTATCGTATTTTATGCTGCTAATAACTGAATATAGTATGCTACCGCTATGGATGCGTTAATTATTAATTAAGGGTCAAGTGCTACTTATCTCTTTGATTATCATCAGTGATAATATCATAGAGATAAGTATTATTTTACCTAATTGCTTATTTTTGTGCTTTACGTTATTGTAATCGTTAATCACAACTTCCTTATTTTTCTCCATGCAAAAAAATATCGCAATTTTAGGATCAACAGGTTCAATTGGCACGAGTACTTTATCGGTCATTCGCCATAATCCTGCTTTATATAAAGCCTATGTGTTAGTCGGCGGCAAAAATGTCACTAAAATGGTTGAACAATGCCTTGAATTTAAACCTAAATATGTCGCAATGGCAGATGCGTCTTCGGCGCAGTTATTGCGGCAAACCCTACGTGAGCTTAATAATCAGACGGAAGTGTTTACGGGCGAACAAGCGATTTGTGATTTAACGCAATTGCCTGAAGTCGATCAAGTCATGGCGGCTATTGTTGGTGCGGCAGGTTTACGCTCGACATTAGCCGCGATTAAGAAAGGCAAGCGAGTACTACTGGCGAATAAAGAGTCTTTAGTGACTTGTGGGCATCTATTTATGCAAGCGGTAAAAGAATATCAGGCAGAATTATTGCCTGTTGATAGCGAACATAATGCGATTTTTCAGAGTTTGCCAACTGCTGTGCAACGTGATCTTGGTTTTGCCAATCTAGCGGAGCATGGGGTGAGTCAGATTATATTAACTGGATCTGGCGGGCCATTTCGCGATACTAATATCAGTGAGTTAAAGCAGGTTACACCCGAGCAAGCGATTGCTCACCCTAATTGGTCTATGGGGCGAAAAATTTCGGTTGATTCTGCCACCATGATGAATAAAGGATTGGAATATATTGAGGCAAGATGGTTATTTAATGCGATGGCAGATGAAATGGAGATTATCATCCATCCTCAATCGATTATTCATTCCATGGTGCGCTATCATGATGGTAGCGTGATTGCTGAACTCGGTCATCCTGATATGTGTACACCTATTGCTTATTCAATGTCTTACCCAGAGAGAATCTTGTCTGGTGTCCCTCCACTTGATTTTACGCAGTTATCTCAGCTGACATTTAAGCAACCTGATTTTAGTCGTTATCCTTGTTTAAAACTCGCGATTGATGCCTATCAAAGTGGTCAGGCTGCGACAACATCGTTGAATGCCGCGAATGAAATTGCAGTTGAGGCTTTTTTAAATCGGCAGATCGGTTTTATGGAGATCGCCGCAGTGGTCGAAAATGTTTTAAGTCAGCTCTCGAGCGCTGAGCCATCGTCAATAGAAGAAGTATTTCATATCGATGAGTGGGCAAGGCAAACGGCGCGAGCAATACTGTAAGTGCCCGTGGACTAATTTTGCCGCTCAGGTTTGTTGACTCACCATTTCATTTGCGGATAGTAGCACGCGGTTAGTGCTACCACCTTATCCATATTAACAATTTTAACACGGCTATCGATTAATGACGTTAAGCCTCTAGCGGTAATGTCATTATCTAATGCATAGCAATGATCAGTTTTTGTCAGGATAGCCTGTAAGATAGGTGTATTATTCATTGTTAATATCACGCCATTTTGCCAAAAAATAACGGCATCATTTGCATTAATCAAATCAATATCAATCGTGGAATTAGCGATAGTATGTAGCATGTTTTAATCAAACGTGTTAAATATTTCCTTAATATTCGTTATTCTTCTATAATAATGATTCAGTGTCTAGTAAAGAATCGAAAATATGATAGAGAAAAGTCAACTTAGTTCAGATGTAGAAACGATCGCATTAGGTCAGAAAATTGCGTTGCATTGCCAAAACTATCTAAATACCCATGATGATACGATTGTCATTTATTTACAGGGAGAACTTGGCGCAGGCAAAACAACATTTAGTCGTGGATTTTTACAGGCACTTGGGCATAAAGGTAATGTGAAGAGCCCTACCTATACCCTTGTTGAACCTTATGATTTTGATGATTTTTCTGTGTATCATTTCGATCTTTATCGCTTAGTGGATCCAGAAGAATTGGAGTTTATGGGGATACGTGATTATTTATCAACACGCTGTATTTGTTTAATAGAATGGCCACAACAGGCGGACGATATGCTGCCGGCCGCAGATATTGAGATTCAATTACTTTACCGGCAGTTAGAACGAGAGGCGATTATTCGTCCATTAACTGAAAAAGGGGTCAATATTATGTTATCTTCCTAAGGGGATAACAAATATTATTAACATTATTGAAGTAAGCATAGGATATATGAAACGATTTATTCACAAGATATCACTATTTTTGATTATGCTATTGGTATGCAATCAAGCCTTTAGTCAGGTTGTAGTTGCTATTGATGCGGGGCATGGTGGTAATGATTCTGGGGCGATTGGTCAGTATAAACTTTATGAAAAGACGGTAACATTATCAATTGCTAAGAAATTAGCGGCACTGATTAATAAAGATCGGAGTTTAAAAGCGGTATTAACCCGTGATACCGATCGTTATATTTCCGTTTTTCAGCGATCCGAAATCGCCAGAGACCGTAAAGCTAATTTGTTAGTATCAATTCATGCTGATGCTGCACCTAATCGCAGTGCAAAAGGTGCTTCTGTTTGGGTTTTATCGACCAAACGAGCTGATACCGAACTTGGTCGTTGGATTGAACAACATGAAAAACAATCAGAGCTATTAGGTGGCGCGGGTGATGCGCTATCCGAGGGTGATAACCCTTTTTTAAGCCAAGCGATTTTAGATTTGCAGTTTTCTTATTCTCAAATGGTTGGCTACGATTTAGCGACAGATATTTTGCAAGAGCTTGTTAAGGTTGTTACACTCCATAAACGAGCCCCAGAACATGCCAGTCTAGGTGTGTTGCGTTCCCCCGATATTCCATCGGTATTAATTGAAGTTGGCTTTATCTCTAATGTGAGTGAAGAGAAATTATTGAGAACCGATGCTCATCAAAATAAAATCGCTCAAGCCATTTATCGCGGTATCAAAAATTATATTAAAGCTAATCCGATTAATAAGGAAAAGCGCTAATGGCGATTCAAATTCTTCCTCCTCAGCTCGCCAACCAAATTGCTGCTGGTGAAGTTGTCGAACGGCCTGCATCGATTATCAAAGAGCTAGTCGAAAATAGTATTGATGCTGGTGCAACGCGTATTGATATTGATATCGAACAAGGGGGATGTAAATTAATTCGTATTCGCGATAATGGTTGTGGTATCGCAAAAGATGAGCTTTCTTTAGCATTAGCGAGGCATGCCACCAGTAAAATCCATTGCCTTGATGATTTAGAGGCGATAATGAGTCTTGGATTTCGCGGTGAGGCCTTAGCCAGTATTAGTTCTGTATCGCGCTTAACACTGACATCGAAAACACAATCTCAATCAGAGGGCTGGCAGGTTTACGCGGAAGGCCGTGATATGTCTGCGGTGGTGAAACCGGCAGCGCATCCACAGGGAACCACGGTTGAAGTTTTAGATATTTTTTATAATACGCCAGCAAGACGGCGCTTTTTGAAAACAGAAAAAACAGAATTTTCCCATATCGATGAGGTGGTTCGCCGCATTGCGCTTGCCTGCCCACACGTTAATATTACTTTGCAGCATAACGGTAAGCCGGTCAGGCTATACCGCGCCGTACAAGCGGATGCGCAAATTGAAAAGCGAGTCGCGAGTATTTGTGGTATGAGTTTCATGAAAAATGCGATGTCATTATCGTGGCAACATGATGATTTATCTATTCATGGTTGGATTGCTCCGCATGCGAAACAAGAACATGTACAATATTTTTATGTGAATGGTCGGATTGTCAAAGATCGTTTACTCAATCATGCATTGAAACAGGCATTTTTAGAGAATAATTCCGGCGGTACTTACACGACTGATGAGCTTTTGGGTTATGTTATCCACCTCAATCTAGATCCACACCAAGTCGATGTTAATGTGCATCCCGCTAAGCATGAAGTTCGTTTCCATGAAGCGAGATTAGTGCACGATTTTGTTTATCAAGCAGTGGCAATGGCATTAACCGAGCACCATCAAACTCTCACGTTTGATTCTGATGAAAACGCAGCGGATTGTGATTCATGGATGCTCAAACCCAATAGAACGGCGGCCGGTGATAACGTGTTTAATGTTTCACCTGCGGCAAGAACGACAGGGCAATCATTTCCGCCAGCTAGCTTGCAAAAAACAACACATGCTGCTGAGAATGATGTTTATCGTCAATTAATACACCCTGTTGGTGAGTCTCACGTTCTTCGAGAAGAGCAAATTTCTGTATCTCAGCAAGCGGTTATTCAATCATTATTTCCTAAGCGAGAGCAGCCATTATCTCCGATAATAGGTAATATTGAGCTAGCCTCTGCAGTGAGATTAGGGCGAGTGCTGACGATTATTCACAATGAGTTTGCGCTATTGGAAAAAAATGAATATCAACAGCAAACGTTAAGTGTGTTGTCATTAAAAAAAGCGCAACTGGCACTGTTTAAACATAAAATAGCAAGCAGTCATGACGATTTGCATCAAGAGCATTTGCTTATTCCGCTGTCTCTTTTATTAAATAAGCATGAACAACATGTTATTGAGCAGGCTCAACCTGTGCTGAAAACCTTTAATTTTGACTGTCATGTTGAGAAGTCTAAATTGCAGTTAAATGCCGTGCCTAAGTTAATGCGTAAAGCTAACTGGCAGGCTTTACTACCTGATTTAATTGAGTTTTTATCTCTGCATCTTTTATCTGCCGAGTTAAAGTCTTTGCTTTATCAATGGTTGATTGAGCAATACACCCAAAGCTCTCAAGAGCAAAATATGGTATGGAGCGTACCTCAAACGATCTCTTTATTGATGGAGCTTGAACAACTTAGTGAGCATGATTTGACTTTGTCAGATATGCTTAAACCAGTAGATTTATCTCTTTTTGTTTCACTATTTTTATCTGAATCATTATGAAAAAACCGACCATATTTACCCTAATGGGGCCAACCGCATCGGGAAAAACCGCTTTGGCTATGTCATTAAGCCAAGATTATCCGATTGATATTATTAGTGTCGACTCTGCTTTGATTTATCGCGATATGGATGTTGGTACGGCAAAACCATCTCAGCAAGAACTCGTTACCTATCCGCACAAATTAGTTGATATTAAAGATCCGATTGATAGCTACTCTGCGGCTGATTTTCGTCGAGATGCGTTAAATGAAATTGCATTGTCATTGCAGCAAGGTCGCATTCCTTTATTAGTCGGCGGAACGATGCTGTATTTTAAAGCTTTGCTCGATGGTTTATCACCATTACCGCCTGCGGATAGTGATATTCGTCAGTTAATTGAAGAGAAAGCCAATAAACTGGGTTGGCAAGCTATTCATCAAGAACTTGCCCTGGTTGATCCTGTCTCTGCAGCCAGAATTCATCCCAATGATCCACAGCGCTTAAACCGTGCATTAGAAGTTTACCTCATTACAGGACGTTCTTTGACTGATTTAACACAAGATAAAGGTGAGGCTTTAACTTATGATGTGGTGCAATTTGCGATGAGCTGTGATGATCGCGCACTGCTTCACCAGCGCATTGAACAACGCTTTCTAAATATGCTCGAACTCGGTTTTGAAGATGAAGTAAAGCGGCTTATGCAAAGAGGCGATCTTCATCTTGATTTACCATCAATGCGTTGTGTTGGCTATCGACAGATGTGGGAATATCTATTAGGAGAGAGCAGCTATGATGAAATGGTATTTAAAGGTATTTGTGCAACGAGGCAGCTCGCTAAGCGTCAGACTACTTGGCTTAGAGGATGGAAACATCCGCTGCATTGGGTAAAACTGGGAGATGACCAACTTTTTAAGCCTTTTTTAGAAACATAGTTCTTTTATGTGGTGTAACTAATCAATTTATTGGTTTAAATTGACCCATTCACCACGGCAAAATCGTATAACGCTTCAATTTGTCAATTAAACTCAATACTTATACATTAGGGATTGCTAGCCTGTTTAGTGGGGCTGATACAGTTCAAGATATTTCGCTGAGTATGAGAGTGGCAACACGATTCGATGCAATATGTCAATTGCTCATGAAAATGGTAATATATACTAAGCTTTGGGAGCGGAGTGGGGTTCCTTATTCATTTATGTGTAGCCAATGGTTTGTTTACCTAGCGTAAATTTTTGTTGAGATAACGCATTTATAGCCACTAAAAAATAGGCTATCAATACTAATATGATTCTACATTCTTAGAAATTAGGTGATATCGTTTTTTTTATCGCCAGACATAACATAAATTTTGATTATTTATACAATAATTACACACCAACTGTTTAAGATTCTACTTTTTTATGATAATTTGGATCATATAAGTACAGATTGTTATGAAAAAGTTTTTAATCTAATTCGATTATTTTGTTTTTTTAGCTATAAAAAGGATAATTACATGTCAAAAGGGCAATCATTACAAGATCCTTACTTAAATATATTACGCCGAGAGCATATCCCGGTTTCAATTTATTTGGTTAATGGAATTAAGTTACAAGGGCAAATAGAATCTTTTGATCAGTTTGTTATTTTACTTAAAAATACAGTAAGTCAAATGGTATATAAGCATGCAATTTCAACTGTCGTTCCTGCTAGGCCGATCTCGGGTTCGTTTTCACAAACTGATGAAGACAGTGCAGGTTCAAACTAATTCAATCCCATTGTGATGGAGTGTTTGTCATTGTTTGAACGACACAAAGGTGGTGAAAAAGCGTTATTGGTACATGTATTTTTACCACAAGATAATGATATTGAGGATTTAAACGAGTTTGAAGTTTTGGTTTCTTCTGCTCATATTGAGATTCTCGATATTATCACAACTTCCAGAAAGGCACCAAGTGCCAAGTATTTTATCGGTGAAGGAAAAGCGACTGAAATTGCAGCACTTGTTAAAGAACACGATGCTGCAGTTATCCTCGTTAATCATTCACTGACACCTACCCAAGAACGCAACCTAGAAAAATTATGTGAATGTAAAGTCGTTGATCGCACTGGCGTGATTCTCGATATCTTTGCACAGCGTGCTCGTACTCATGAAGGTAAATTACAAGTTGAACTTGCACAGTTGCAGTATATTTCGACTCGGCTAGTTAGGGGATGGACGCATCTAGAAAGACAAAAAGGGGGGATAGGTTTAAGAGGCCCTGGCGAAACACAATTGGAAACGGATAGACGACTGATACGTCATCGTATTCAATTGATTTTGTCTCGTTTAGACAAGGTTGCAAAACAGCGAGAACAAAATCGACAATCAAGAATTAAAGCCGATTTATCAACTATTTCATTGGTCGGTTATACTAACGCAGGTAAGTCAACCCTCTTTAATGCCATGACTGATGCGGATGTGTATACTGCAAATCAGCTTTTTGCCACACTTGATCCCACGCTTAGACGAATTGCTGTTGATGATGTCGGCGATGTTGTCATTGCTGACACTGTTGGTTTCATCCGCCACCTACCTCATAATCTTGTTGCCGCATTTAAAGCTACATTGCTTGAAACTAAAGAGGCTGCGTTACTATTACATGTTATTGATGCCTCTGACCCTAATCAATTTGATAATATTCAAGCCGTCAATGAAGTCTTATTCGAAATCGAAGCACACGAAATTCCAACATTGCTTGTTATGAATAAAATTGATTTATTAGAGGAGAAGGTCCCTTCGATAGATCGAGATGAAAATGGCGTACCAATTCGCGTTTGGCTTTCGGCACAAAATAAGGTAGGATTGGATCTTTTGCTTACCGCCTTGAAAGAACGTTTAGCTAAACAGATTCAAACTGGCGAGCTGCATATACCTGCTTATTTGAGCAGACTACGTAGTCGTTTTTATCAACTCAAAGCTGTTGAGCAAGAAATAATTAATGAGGATGGTAGTTTTAATTTAAATATTCGACTACCATTAATTGAGTGGAATCGGTTATGTAAACAAGAATCCGATTTATTATATTTAATCAATGAACATTCACTAGTAAAATAGCAAATAACTATTAGATGGAGTATATGACATATGGCGTGGAATCAGCCCGGGAATAACGGACAAGATAATGATCCATGGGGAAATGGCAATCAGAAAAAACCTAATAATTCATCAGGTAGTTTTTTTGATATGGTTAATAACCTTTTTAAAAAAAAGAAATCAGGTGGTAAGAATAACTACAACTTACCCGTTAACATGCCAGTTATTATTGGTGCAATACTATTAATCATTATTATTATTTGGGCAATTAGTGGATTTTATACTATTAACCAAAGTCAACGCGGTGTCGTTACTCGGTTTGGACAAGTTCAGCAAGAAATAGTCCAACCGGGTTTAAATTGGAAACCATCTTTGATTGATCAGGTCTATATTGTCGATACACAAGGAACGCGTAATTTTAATGTACAAGGATTTATGATCACCGCTGGTGAAAATCTTGTTTTTGTCGAAATGAACGTACAATATCAAGTCAGTAATCCAATCAAATATCTATTTAATGTAACGAATGTTGAAGATAGCTTACGACAAGCCGCTGATAGTGCATTACGTACTGAAGTCGGGTCATCGAACATGGATGCGATCTTGACCGATGGTAGATCGGCGCTTGAAAGTAGGACCAAAGATGAGTTAGTCAATATTATATCTAATTATGATATGGGCATTCGTATCGTTGATTTGAATTTCCAGTCAGTCAGACCTCCTGAGGAAGTACAAGATGCATTTAATGATGCTATCAAAGCAAGGGAGGATCGTGAGCGTGAGATTAATAAAGCGGAGGCTGATAAAGTTCAGTTAATTCAGCAGTCAGAAGGTCGCTCGGCCAGAATTTTAGCGGATGCTAATGCTTATCGTGTCAGAGTGGAATTAGAAGCGGAAGGTGATGTGGCGCGTTTTGAAAAATTATTGCCTGAATATAAAGCCGCACCTGAAATTACGAAAGAGCGCTTATACATCGAAACGATGGAACATATTTTATCAAATACAAATAAAATTCTTGTTAATGATAAAAGTGGTAATTTGCTTGTTTTACCATTGGAACAACTATTGAAAAATAAAGATAACAGTAACCCGTCCCTGAATGAACAATTTAAATTAAATAGCACAAATGGTTATAATATGAATTTTCCAAGCACGTCAAATACTGATGCGGTAGCATCGACAAGTGAATCAAAAAATACAAATGTGACGCGCGGAAATACAACTAGCTCGCGTTCATCTGGGCGATAAGGAGATAAATATGCGTAAATTATTAATTCCTGTCGTAATCGTGTTGATTGGTGTGCTATTTTCATCTCTTTATGTGGTTGAAGAAGGGACTCGTGGTATTGTATTAAGATTCAATAAAATTATTGGATTATCTGATCCTGGCTTGCATTTTAAAATTCCTGGGGTTGATAATGTTAAAGTTATTGATGCCAAAATTCAAACAACTGATAGCTCAAATAATAGCGGCAGAGAACAAAAATTTATTACCCGAGAGAAGAAAGATTTAATTGTAGACTATTATGTGCAATGGAAAATTGTTGATTTTGATCGATATTATGAAACAGTAGCCGGCGGTAACAGTGTTGAAAATCTCTTACTTGCAAGATTAAATGGCCGTTTACGCGCTGAAATTGGTAAACTTGACATTAAAGATATTATAAATGATACCAATGCGGATACCAAGTCAAGAAACTCTTTAATGGTTAGAGTAAAAGATGCATTAAATGGCACGCAGCAAAGTACTGCAAATATTAAAGATGTGCCTGTTGAAGATTTGGTGGCTGTTGCGGAAACAGATCCTGAAAGTATCACGAGTATGCTTGCTTTTGGTGTTGAAGTGATTGATGTTCGCATTAAGCAAATTAATTTTCCGCCTGAAGTCTCTGAGTCGATTTATGCCAGAATGAGTGCTGAACGAGAAGTCGTTGCTCGTGATCAACGTTTTCAGGGAATAAGAGAAGCTGAAGAAACGCGTGCTGATGCGACATTAGCGGCAACCAAAATTTTATCTGAAGCTGAGAAACAAGCAAGAACGATTCAAGGCGAGGGTGATGCGAATGCCGCTAAGCTTTATGCAGATGCATTTAATAAAGATCGAGAATTTTTCAGTTTCATTCGTAGCTTAAAAGCATACGAAAAAAGTTTTAAAGAAACGGATGTTATGGTGATAAGTCCTGATAGCGAGTTCTTTCGATATATGAAACTGAATGTAAATAGCGCCGAATCTAATAAAAAATAATGGTTGCAAATGCCATTTTTAGCGGTAGGATATTAATTTAAATAAGATGAGTATGAAAAATGAGTGATAATGTTGTTGTATTAGGTATGCAATGGGGCGATGAAGGTAAAGGTAAAGTCGTCGATCTGCTAACAGAAAAAGCCAAATATGTTGTTCGTTATCAAGGCGGGCATAATGCGGGTCATACACTTGTAATTAATGGTGAAACAACTGTTTTACACCTCATACCATCTGGTATTTTAAGAGATAATGTTACTAGTATTATCGCCAATGGCGTTGTAGTCTGCCCTGATGCATTAATAAAAGAGATGGGTGAGCTAGAAAGTAAAGGTATCTCCGTCAAAGATCGATTATTGATTTCTGAAGCTTGTCCGCTGATTCTACCTTCGCATATTGCTTTAGACCAAGCAAAAGAGAAAGCAATGGGTAAAAAAGCAATTGGTACTACCGGACGTGGTATCGGTCCTGCTTATGAAGATAAAGCTGCTCGCAGAGGTTTAAGAGTGGGGGATTTACGAGATCTCAATACGTTTGCTGAAAAGCTATCGGCAATTATGGAGTATCATAATTTCTTACTCGTTAACTATTATCAAGTAGAACCTGTGCATTATGACGAAGTTTTAAAAGATATCTCTTCGATCGCCGAAACTATGGTGACAATGATTGCGGATGTCCCTAGTTTGTTAGAGAATGCGCGTCGAAAAAATGAGAAAATCATGTTTGAAGGGGCACAAGGCACATTACTTGATATTGATCACGGTACCTATCCTTATGTTACATCTTCAAATACTACCGCTGGTGGTGTTGCAACTGGAACAGGTTTTGGTCCTCGTTACGTCGGATATGTATTAGGAATTGTTAAAGCTTATTCCACAAGAGTTGGCGCGGGCCCATTCCCGACAGAGCTTGATGATGATATTGGTGAATATCTTTGTAAACAGGGCAATGAGTTTGGTGCGACAACAGGACGTCGTCGTCGAACTGGCTGGTTGGATATTGTTGCAATTCGTAAAGCAGTGCAACTAAACTCTGTTTCTGGATTTTGCTTAACAAAACTAGATGTCTTAGATGGATTAAAAGAAATTAAAATCTGTGTTGGTTATGAATTACCAAATGGTGACGTAACGCAAATCGCCCCGTCTTCAGCTGAAGATTGGAGTGTGGTTAAACCAGTATATGAAGTGATGCCTGGTTGGTCAGAGTCGACATTTGGGGTTAAATCTTTTGAAGAACTGCCACAAGCCGCGATAAATTATATAAAACGTATTGAAGAATTATCACAAGCGCCTGTTGATATTATTTCAACTGGCCCAGATCGTTTAGAGACAATGATTCTACGCGATCCGTTCGAAGTTTAGGTATTAGTAATATAATAGCGATATCTGATTAAAGGATATCGTTATTTGTTAAAAAATGAGCAGTTAAAAAAATAAATGCAAAATGTGCTTGAAGAAAAAAATAAGATGTCTATAATGCGCATCCACTGACGTAACGCAAGACCTTCTGAGAAGGCGGTTATATTGGTGAGACGGTCAAAAC
>NZ_RBWY01000004.1 GCF_003634275.1 Orbus hercynius | reverse complement strand
TAAAACCAATAGTACCTCCAGGAGTACATATTATAGGAACTTAGCATAAATGGTTTGCGAGCATGAACTATTATTCTTTATTGGCGTGATAAAGCACAAGATCCTACACCACTAGTAATCAGTTATGAATATCAAGCGTCATAATATTAAGGAATACATCATGTCAAAATGGCAAAAAATAATAATGCTCTTTTCACTATTTTTATTGGTTGGCTGTGAAAATGCCGATATTAAAAAAACCTTGCAGGCGGGATTTGATAATGCGAATCCGACAGGTACTAGGGGAGTCTGTTTTACTGTGGGACGTATTGATTATCCTTATACTACCAAGGAAGTAACCGGCAAGTTAGATGAGTATGGTTATAATCGTTTTATTGATGGAAATAATATATTGAATAAACGATTAGCGATGTTTGCCCGTTTAGGGCTGTTAAGTGAAACCGCTGCTGTCGATGATAACGGTCAACCTACGGGTTTTTATCAATATAACTTTACAGATGAGGGCTTAAAATATAAAGCCTATTATTTAGGGGGAACAAGTCAGGTATTTTGTTTTGGTCGGGTGGTGGTCGATTCCATTGGGAATAAACTCTGGGAGCCAAATAAAACTACGATGACTTTTACTTATTATTATCATGTTGAAGGCGAGATCCCTGAGTGGGCGAAATCACCAGAATTAAATGAATATATCGCATTATCGAAAGATAATCAGCAAATCGATTGGTCAGATCAAGGATCTAATAATTTTTTCCGAAAAACGAAAGAGGGTTTAAAGCCAATCGTCACTGTCGGGTCATTAGTATTTGGTAACTGATTATGTACTAAATTAATTGTAATAAATATGTGTATTTATGATGGTTCTTGTCTGACCAGGTATTATTGCAGTTTTATCGTCAAAAGAAGCATGTGGATGTTATTGAAATCCAATCAACGGTACCCGCTTGGCATATGCGTGCTATGGCGGGGATTAAGTTACAAAAAGAAAATAATGAACGTTATGTATCGTTAAATCATAATGGTGAGGAGATTACTTTACCTCCGACTACATTGGAAGTATTAGAGGATAAAATCGACAGTTACTCGGCTGTATCGCCGCAAAATGATGAGATTGCATTTTTAGTGGTGAATCAAATATTAGGTACTTTTGCTGATTCCGGGGCTCTGTCCCCTTATCACTATCGATTAGTGATGCATTACTGGCGGGATAAAACACGAGACCCGACACCGCTAGTCATCAGTTATGAATATCAAGCGTCATAATATTAAGGAATACATCATGTCAAAATGGCAAAAAATAATAATGCTCTTCACGCTATTTTTATTGGTTGGCTGTGAAAATGCCTAGAGCCGCTAAACGTTTACCTAGCCACGACTAACCCAAACACTGCCGCTTTGCAGCGGCTGCATTTAGGTGTAGGGCTCACGATGCTATTTGCAATTTATGCACTTTGTTCGGCTAATAAACGCTGTTCATACGCCTTGAGATGTGTGTAGGCAAGGTGTAATGTTGGTGATTCAATGTTTGCTAAAATCGATTTATTGAGCATAAAACCAATAATATGATCGGCTTCAATGCGGTTTTTGCGTTCAATATCGCGCAGCATTGAGGTGGCGTATTTTGAGTTCGGATCAGAAAAAATAGCTTGATAGGTTTTGATAAAGCTGTCACTTGGCCGATAGCCATTTTGGCTAGCGATTTGTGCATTTGTCTCGAGTAATTGTAAAAATTGTTGTTTACCTTCTGGCGTGCGAACAATTTCCCCGACATTCGCACGCATCAGGCATGTCATGGCGGCGGCGGTTGATAGATGGACCAGTTTTTGCCACATTTGCTGCATCATATCGTTGACGCCGCTGATCTGCACACCTTTTGCTTGTGCAAACAACTGGGTAAATTGTGTCACCCGTGGGGTGATTTCGGCGGCTTGTTCGCCAACCGTTAAATCACACCAATCATTTAAGTGTAAAATATCGCCTTGTTCACTCATGGTAACTTGAATTTTCGCGCTGCCACCAAGTACTTTATCTTGGCCAAAGCGTGCATTTAATTGCTCAATATGGGCAACGCCATTTAGCAGTGGAATAATCGCGGTTGATGGACCAACTGCTGGAGCGATGCTACTTATTGCTGATTCTAAATCATAAGATTTACAGGCCAGAATAATAAAATCATAGTGCGCTTTTAGCTGCGTTGCGGTCACGGTATTGACCGCGATATTGGCATCACCAAACTGGCTCTTAATGGTTAAGCCGTTTTGTGTTAATCGCTGTTGTCTTGCTTCGCGCACTAGGAATGTGACATCTTGCCCAGCTTCGGCTAAACGTCCACCAAAATAACCACCAATGCCACCGGCGCCCAATACGAGTACTTTGCTCTTGTTCATAATTTTCCCTTTCGATGACAACGCATGCTGTGAGGCGTATATTAAATAAAACTTTGTTATAAATTAATAACATAAATTGATTTTGATACTATACTCCTTGTTATCTAATCCTGTCAAATTCACGGCAGTTGTTGGTTGGATTACCAGATTTATAACTCATTTTAGATTACCAACCTTGGCAGTGTGATAGGGGTCACGGCAATGGGTTTTAGAGCCTGCTATAATTGCTTGTATGGTCATAAAATGAGGTTATCAACGATGAAAAAAAACGTGTTATCTGCATTATTTTTCGCGCTATTATCGGGACAAGTTTTGGCAACGGTGCCACCTGGCAATGATGCGACCACTAAGCCCGATCTCTATTATTTAACCAATTCACAAGCGATTGATAGTTTAGCGTTACTACCCGCGCCTCCTGAAATTGGCAGTATTCTGTTTTTATACGATCAAGCGATGTATGAAAAAGGCTTCTTACTGCGAGGTACTGAGCGGGGTAAGCAAGCTGCAGCCGATGCTGATCTGGCGGCTGGCGGCGTTGCCAATGCGTTTTCTACTGCGTTTGGTTATCCGATTACCACAAAAGATGCCCCTGAAATTCATAAATTGTTAACCAATATGCTTGAAGATGCCGGCGATCTGGCAACGCGATCGGCAAAAATGGCGTATATGCGTATTCGGCCATTTGCCTTTTATGGCGTTGAAACCTGTAATACCAAAGAACAAAAATCACTATCAACCAATGGCTCTTATCCGTCAGGTCACACGTCTATTGGCTGGGCCTCGGCTTTAGTACTGACGGAAATCAACCCGGCTAATCAAGATGCGATTTTAAAACGCGGCTATGAATTAGGGCAAAGCCGCGTGATTTGTGGTTACCACTGGCAAAGTGATGTGGATGCGGCAAGAATTGTTGCCTCAGGCGTCGTCGCAACGTTGCACTCTAATCCGGCATTTCTTGCGCAGCTAGCTAAAGCAAAAGCGGAATTTGCCACATTAGCAAAATAATTGATTATGTCTGTATTGATTGTCATAACACCAGACCCGCATTAAGCGGGTTTTTTTATAGCGAGAAGGGGGTTGATTGGTATTGCAAAGTCGGATTTTTAATCCAGTCTTGTGATGCGATAATGGCCAGTTCACGGGCATTGTTTTGCTTGGTGATGGCCAGCACATGATTGGCGGCATTCGCGGCCAGCTCGAACGCCATTAATTGCGATTTGCCATTGACTAAATGGGCGGTAAATAGGCCACAAATCAAATCACCCACCCCTAATGGCCGATGGGGGAAGTCATATAATGGACGGGCAAGATGGTAGTTATGCGACTGGGTTGATAACACCATTTCAAATTGATCAGTTGTTTTGCCCGCATGCACTAAATTTTTAACTAAGATGCCCCTGATATGCGGTTTTTTCAGCGCGTTGATTGCTTTAATGACATCATTAAAGCAGGTGATCTCAATATTGGATAATAGCTGTAATTCCAATAAATTTGGCGTGATATAGTCCGCTTGATTAATCGCTTGATGCGTGAAAAAATCAATAATATTACGTGGCAACGAGCTGCCTTTATTGATATCGCCGCCCATAACCGGATCGCAAACATAAATCGCATTTGGGTTATAGTGTTTAATCTTGTTAACGGCTTCGAGAATCTCTTCACCTTGCTCGGCAAGGCCGATATAGCCAGAAATAATCGCGTCAATTGAAGCTAAAACCCCGATTTTTTCTAAACTATTTACAATGCGGGTGATCTGCTGTTCGCCAAGCACTATCCCATCATAATTCGGGTAAACGGTGTTACTTGATAATTGCACCGTATGAATTGGCATGACTTCAACGCCTTGTAATTGCATCGGTAATGTCGAGACTTTATTACCGGCGTAGCCATACACGACATTGGATTGCATCGATAAAACGGTTTTCATAATAGTTGCCTTATTACTCATCATAATAGTGATAGCGGCTTAACAGATAAATACAAACAATGGATATTAACGCTAAGCTACAATAAAACAGGGCGAGTGGATACCAAAACTGCTGGTACTGATAAATAATATAGCCACCAATCATCGGAATGAGGCTACCAAAAATGGCCGCACAGCCTTGGTAACTCATTGATAACGCAGTATAGCGAATTCTGACCGGGAAAATACGACTGAGGTAGCCGGCGATAACGCCATAAAAGCCGCTATAACAAATCACATTTAATGAAATACCAATAATAAAGCTAGTTGTGGTGCCTAACTGAATAATCGGGAACAGCAGGAATACCGATCCCATCGCGAGGACTGCCGAGCAAATTAAAAAACGTGAGGCCGAGTATTTTTCGGAAAAATAGGAGATAAACGGCTGCGCAATAAAGTGCACCAGTGCCACCCAGAACAAGGCATCCACAATGATGCTTTTATCAACGCCCATGGCAATGGTCGTGTAACCAATCATTAACGTATTGGAAAAAATGCCACTAAATGACAGTACGTTAGCGCCAATCGCTAACACTAACAGCGGTAGGGCATGTTTGACCACTTCAATAATGGGGGCTGACTCTTGTTTTAAGTTATCTTGTTGTTGGCAAGACTCCGTAAACACTGGCGATTCAGTTAAGGTCAAGCGAGCGATTAGTCCGATAATGAGCAGAATAAAACTCACCAGAAACGGAATGCGCCAATAACCACTATCAATCAACAGATCACTCGGTAAACGAAGAATATAAGAAAACACCAACAAGGCTAAAATATTACCTGCCGGGCTGCCCCACTGAGCAAAGGATGAGAAGAAATTTTTCAAGCCTTTGGGGGCATGTTCATTAGCCATTAACACCGCGCCCCCCCATTCACCGCCAACGGCAATACCTTGAATGATTCGCAGTAAAACCAATAAAATCGGCGCGGCAATGCCGGCTGATTGGTAAGAGGGCAAAAAACCCACACACGTCGTTGCAATGCCCATTAACATTAAGGTGATGACCAGCGACTTTTTACGCCCCAAGCGGTCACCAATATGGCCAAATAAAATCGCCCCTAACGGCCTAGATAGAAAACCAATCGCAAAGGCGGCAAAGGCGCCTAAAATTTGAATAAACTCGTTATCTGACGGGAAAAAAAGTGGGCCAAAAATGAGCACTGAGGCTAGTGCATAGATATAAAAATCATACCACTCAATGGTGGTGCCGATAAATGCGGCAAAGGCGACTTTTTTAGCTGACGGTTTGGACATGATATCAACCTTAGATAAATATGTGACTATTTTATGGCAAGAAAACTAGCATAAAACTATCAATATCACAATTCGTTATCGATGGTGAGAGCAGGAATTGTATAAAAAGCGGAGATGATATTGTTTAGTAGGTGCTGTGATAGGTATCACGATAACGCGTAACTAAGTTGACTATAATTAATAATCTTGTCACCAAGTGAGGTTATAAAAGGTGCTAAAAATCATATCCTCGACGCTGCTATTAGGGTTACTATCTGCTAGCCACGTTTTTGCAACGCTCCCCTCTGGCAATAATGTTACCACTAAAACCGGCCTTGTATTACTTAAAAAACTCACAAACGATTGATAGCTTCGCATTGTTACCACCGCCACCGGAAATTGGCAGTATTTTGTTCTTATATGATCAAGCCATGTATGAAAAAGGGTTCTTACTTCGAGGGACTGAACGTGGTCGGCAAAAATGCAGTCGATGTGACCAGAATTGTCGCATCTGGAATCGTTGCGACACTGCATTCTAATCCGGCGTTTCTTGTTCAATTAGCGAAAGCGAAAGCCGAATTTGCGAAATTACAACATGCCTAAATTATCATATTTAGCCAAACCTGTTTTCGCTGGATTTGACTAAGTGAGATTGGGCGGCAAAAGTGCTAAGATGTGCGCGTATATCGTTGATTGGTCAAACTCATCAATAATTGATAAGTTATCAAAACCGCAGCTAATTGCGATGAGTCGCCAAGCTAAATCATTGGCGCTGTTTGTTTGCAGTGCATTATCGGCAACGGCTTCATTAATTAGCTGCACAATATACTCATGCCATTCATTGGTTGAGGACTGATAAGCGCGTTTGATATCTGGATCTTTGTCAGATAAAAATAGCGCTTCATTCCACATTTTTCTAAAAATAACGGCATTGTTACCTTTTAACGGGATCACTGATTCAATGATTTTGTCGATATGGGTTTTGTGCTCAAGATCCGTTTGTTGCTGCTCAATGAGTTGATTGGTTATGGCAATGAGTGCGATACTTTTGAGTTCGCCAATGGTTTTAAAGTGTTTATGAATTAAGCCGACTGAAATATTGGCTGTTTTGGCTATTTTTCGGGCGGTGATGGCCGCAATCCCTTCGTCAATCACGACTTGCATCGCGGTATTTAGAATTTGTTGATAACGCTCATTTTTCTTTAAATAGCTCATAAACCGCTTAATTTCAAATAAATTTTAATTATTATGCCCTGAAAGTGGACATGTGTTCAAGAAATATATAGAATTCTGTTTTTTGTGAACCAGCGTTCATTTTCGAGAGGGAATATGAAATCAAAATGGGTGATATTGGCATTAATTATTTTAATGTATTTGCCGGTATCAATTGATGCGACGATATTGCATGTTGCCGTGCCAACTTTGGCGAGCGAACTCGCTACCAAATCGAATCAATTACTATGGATTATTGATATTTATTCTTTAGTAATGGCCGGTATGTTGCTACCGATGGGGGCCTTAGGTGATCGGGTTGGCTTTAAAAAATTAGTCATTATTGGTTTAACGATATTTGGTCTGGCTTCATTATTTGCAGCATTATCGACTTCGGCAATGATGCTGATTATGGCCAGAGCATTACTGGCTATTGGGGCGGCAATGATATTGCCAGCAACGCTCTCTGGTATTCGAAAAACCTTTGAGGATGAAAAAGAGCGCGCTATGGCGCTAGGTATTTGGACGACGATAGGTGTTTCAGGCGCCGCACTTGGGCCACTGATCGGCGGGTACTTATTATCGCACTTTCATTGGGGAGTGGTGTTTCTAATTAATATTCCACTGGTTTTAATCACCATTATCGGGGTTATGATTGTCATTCCTAAACAAGTGGAAAATACCAAACAGCAATGGCCATTAGGTAAAGCTATTTTTTTAACCATTGCTGTTTTACTGATTGTGTATGGCTTAAAATCGAGTTTAAAATTGGACGGTGAATTACGCTATTCATGTGCGATAGGTATTTTGGGTATCACATTGCTCACGCTGTTTATCAAGAAAGAGCTTAAATCCGCTGCACCAATGATCGATTTTCATCTGTTTAAAATAAAAGCCTTAGTGATAGGTACGATTATCGCTATGGTTGTTATGGTGACTTTAGTTGGGTTTGAGTTATTAGTGACGCAAGAGTTACAGCTTGTCTATCATTTTACGCCATTAAAAGCGGGTATTTTTATTGCTCCCTTAATGTTATCAAGTTGTATTGGCGGATCGATTGCCGGTTGGTTATCTAGCCGCGTGTCATTTAGAATTCTTGCGACGGCGGGTATTGGTATTAGTTCACTGTGTTTTTTAGGGCTGGCTTCGGTAGATTTTATTACGCAAACTTATTGGGTTTGGGGGCTCTTTATTTTATTAGGTTTGAGCCTTGATATTGCCTTATTATCATCGACTTCTGCGATTATGTCGGCGGTGTCTAGCGAGCAGTCATCCGCGGCGGGTGCGATAGAGGGAATTGCGTATGAGCTAGGAGCCGGGTTTGGGGTGATTATTTTTGGTCTAATGATCTCAATTATTTATAGTTACCATATCGATTTACCTACTGGTTTGAGCCAGCCTATGCAGCAAGAGGCAAAAAGTTCAATTACTCAGGCATTTTATGTGGCAAGTCAGCTCGATGTTACCTCGTTAAGTGAACAACTGATTTCTGCCGCTAAGCTTGCTTTCTCAAAGGCTCATCAAGTGATTTTAATCTCGGCTGGTAGTTTGTTACTGTTATTAACCCTCTTTATTTGGCAATCAACACCGAGCAAAATTAATCATCACTAACCGATGCGGTCAAAGCGGGCTTAAGTGCAATTTGGCTTTGACCGTTTACTGCTTCGGCTTGATACAACTCGCGAATGGCATTTTATATTTGGCACAGCGCTGCGTTTACGGTATTACAACAGTTGCTGCATGTTAATCTCTTTGCTTAAAAAATCTAAGAAACACGAAATACGTGAGGCCAGCTGTCGGTTTTTGTAGTATACGGCATTAACCGGTTTATCTCGATAAATCGTGTCGTGTGCTAAGATTGGTATCAGTTGCTGAGATAGCTGATCGTGCCTGGTCATAAAATTTGATAATGCTACAATACCTTCCCCTTGTAATGCTAATTGCCGGATCATTTCACCATTAGATGATGAGATGGTTGGAGTAATATGTAATATTTCCCCTTTATCATTGAGTATTGGCCAGGTATTTAAACCACTGGTGGCGTGAAAACCAATTAGAGTATGTTCTTGCAATTGCACCGCATTACTCGGGGTGCCGTGTTTGTTTAAATACGCCGGGCTTGCCAAAATTTTTGTTTGGCTCGAACCCAAATAGCGGGCATGTAATGATGAATCTTTTAAAGAGCCGATGCGAATGGCAACATCGGTGCGCTTTTCTATCAAATCGATGATGTGATCATCAGTATTGAGCTCTAACTGTATGAGCGGATAAGCGGCGCGAAAGCGACCAATTAAGGGGATAATCACATGCTGCATAAATGGCGTTGCGGCGTTAACGCGCAGCAGTCCTGCGACCTCTTTACGTTGTAAAATGATAGCTTCTTCCGCTTCTTCTACCGAAGCAATAATGCGCAGTGCATGGCTCAGAAAGAGCTGCCCTTCGGCGGTTAATTCTAGCCGGCGAGTGGTTCTGCGTAGTAAGGTGGTATTGAGCTTTTTTTCTAGCCTGGTTAGTGCACGGCTAACGCCAGAGGTAGTTTGTTGTAATTGTTCGGCGGCATGGGTAATCGATCCGGTATTGACCACGGTACTAAAGGCTAATAGCTCTTCAAATGTCACATTCATGATGGGTTGCTCAATTATTGTTGATTTTTAGTCAAGTATATTGTGTATTTAACACGCTTTTTTTGCATAAGTAAAAGCGTAAAATGAGGATAGTTAATTTTATCACGTCGCGAACCTTAACTGAGTTCGCCTAATTATGAGGTTATTTATGAGTCGTGTGTTAATTTTAAATTCTATGAAAGCGTTTGCCCATTCTGCGGGGCATCTTAATACGACACTTGCGGAAACTGCAGAGCAGTACTTGCTTGGCAAAGGGCACGAAGTCAACGTGACGGTGATTGATAAGGGCTATGACATCGAGCAAGAAGTGGCAAAATATGAGTGGGCAGATATTATTATTTATCAAATGCCGGCTTGGTGGATGGGGGAACCATGGATTATGAAAAAGTACATGGATGAGGTTTTCACTCAGGGTCATGGTCGTTTGTACGCCAGTGACGGTCGTACTCGCTCAGATGATCATAAAAAATATGGTTCAGGGGGTCTGTTGCAAGGTAAAAAATACCTGTTGTCAGTAACATGGAATGCCCCGGCTGAGGCCTTTGACGATCCGGAGCAGTTTTTTGAAGGTAAGGGCGTTGACATGGTTTACTTCCATTTTCATAAGGCAAACCAGTTTTTAGGTTTAGCGCCATTGCCAACTTTTCTATGTAGCGATGTGATGAAAAACCCGAATGTTGCACAGGATATTGAGCGTTATCAGGCTCATTTAGCACGTGTAATATAAATTCGTTCATTACCTTTGGGTGAATAAGGTTTATTCACCCAACTCCAGCATGGCGGTTTATCACGCTAACGTTATCAGCATTCTTACCTTCCCCTCGTTATGCACTAATTTAAATCAATATCTTGATTATTATGCTCTTATTTAGTGCGTAGCAAGTCTAATTGTTTACCCTGTACCGCGTTTTTTTATATCATTTTGCGACTTTTTGGTGAAATTTACCTCGATTTTAACTGGCATGGATTTTGCAATTATCAAAGTTAAGACTATTTTTCAACAGAGGACCTTACATGAAAATCGATAAACGTCATGTGATTTTTGCAATGTCAAAAAATAACGCTGCGGTTGCGCGCGTGCCAAGTGGCAGCCATGTTACTTTTGAAACATGTGATTGTTTCTTTGATCAAATCACCGATGAAAGCGTCACATTTAGTGAGCTAGACTGGAATACGATTAATCCTGCGACGGGCCCTGTTTACGTTGAAGGTGCACAGCCGGGTGATATCTTAAAAGTTGAGATTAAAAAAATGACGCTCAATCGTGATTATGCCATTATGGCAACTGGTAAAAATTTAGGTGTGTTAGGCGATGAATTAACCGATAACGCTATTTACAAAGTACCAGTTAAAGATAATCAAGCGTTCCTTCCAAAAGGCATCAAGATCGACCTCAATCCGATGATTGGAGTTATCGGCGTTGCACCAAAAGGTGACGATATTTCGTGCGGTGTGCCGTGTGAACATGGCGGTAATATGGACTGCAAAGAGATTAAAGCGGGCGTTAGCTTATATTTGCCAGTTAATGTGCCGGGCGCTTTATTTGCACTGGGTGATTTACATGCCGCGATGGGCGATGGTGAAGTCTCGGTATCCGGGCTTGAAATTTCTGGTGAAGTCGAGGTTGTATTATCCGTGCTTAAAGGTCACGAGTTACCAACGCCACTGATTGTCAGTGACACAATGATTAGCACAATTGCATCCGCGGTCACATTAGATGATGCGGCAACATTGGCCACTAAAAAAATGGTTACGCTGTTAAAACAGGCAAATCAATTGACGGCGGCCGAAATCATTACCTTACTGAGCGTAAGCGGCGATTTAAAAATTTGCCAGGTGGTTGATCCACAAAAAACCTGCCGCTTTGAATTACCCCAATCAGTATTACGTCAAATAAACTTATCTTTGGAATAGATTGCATGTCATTAGAGAATTACGGATATAAACAAGAATTAAAACGAGTGTTAACGTTTAAAGATTTAGTCATTTATGGTTTGATTTTTATGGTACCTATTGCGCCTTTTGGGGTATTTGGTTACATCTTAGACCAATCGCAAGGGATGATCGCATTAACTTACCTCATCGGTATGGTCGCGATGTTTTTTACCGCGATTAGTTACTGGAGTATGTCAAAGTCATTACCGATTGCGGGATCGGTGTTTTCTTATGCTCATCACGGTATTCACCCCGTTGCCGGTTTTTTCACTGGTTGGTTGATTTTACTCGATTATATCTTGGTGCCTTCACTGCTATATATCGTCAGCGCCAATGCCTTACATGATTTCTTACCGGATATACCTGGCACAGTGTGGATTGTCTTTTTTGTGGTTGCTAACTCATTAATTAACTGTTTAGGCGTAGAATTTACCGCCAAAGCGACCAAGATTATTTTGATCTTTGAACTGATTGTGCTGGCGATTTTCGTTGCTTTGGGCGCGAAGGATCTGTGGCTGAGTGATCACAGTTCGTTTACCTTGATGCCGCTTTATGACAGCGATAATTTTAGTTTTGGCTTGATTTTTGGTGGTGTATCAATTGCAGTATTATCATTCTTAGGTTTTGATGGTATTTCAACATTATCAGAAGAAGTCAAAGGTGATCAAAATACCGTCGGTAAGGCGTCATTAACCGCGTTATTGGTTATTGGGGTGTTATTTATTGTGCAAACCTGGATTGCGGCTGATTTGCTGCGAAATATGGCGATTAACAATGTTGATACGGCATTTTATGATGCGGCATTTATTGCCGGTGGCGCGAGTTTAAAAACCATTACGTTATTTGCGACGATTATTTCATGGGGCCTAGCTAATGCGTTAGTTGCGCAGTCTGCGGTGTCGCGTATTTTATTTGCGATGTCTCGCGATGATTTGTTACCGAAATGTTTTGCGAAAGTACATGATAAGTATAAAACACCGGTTGTTAGTATTTTCTTTATTGCGGTTATTTCGATTATTTCCGGCCTTTATTTTAGTGACAAACTTGATGATTTAACGCGTTTAGTCAATTTTGGTGCGTTGACCTGTTTTGTGATGCTACATATTTCGGTGATTGTTTTTTATGTCTTTAAAAAGCGCCAATATAATGTGGTATTACATATTATTTTCCCGGTGCTAGGGCTACTCATTATTGCTTATGTCATTTATGAAATGGATGTGACGGCTAAATTGTTAGGTTTATCATGGCTGGCAGTAGGTATTGTCTATTATTTAGTACTTCGTTTTGTGTTACAAAAAAAGATCAATCTAAACATCGAATAATCGGCGATGGGGAGATAGCTTTGCTCTTAGCTACTTGGTCAGATGTGCATTGATGATAAAAAAAGCTCGATTTAATATCGAGCTTTATATTAATAGCAATATGCTATTTTACTAAGTCTAACATACGTAGCATGACAACTTTATAATATTGTTGCATCGCAATATTGAATTCGGTTGCTTGATCATTGTTCAGACGATCTTCAATTTCCGCAAAAATGGCTGCTTTGTCATAACCTTTCACTGCTAGTAAGAAAGGGAAACCAAATTTTTCACGGTATTGTTTGTTCAGTTGTGTAAGTTTAACCGCTTCTTCTTGTGTACAAGAATTTAGACCTGAACTTTTTTGTTCTTCTTGTGAGGCCGCTGCGATCCCTTCTGTTCGAGCAGCAGGACAGGCTAGATCAGGGTGATCTGCAATTAATGATAACTGTGTTTGTTTATCGCTAACTTTGATGATATTAATAATATGCTCAAACATATCGACAAAACCAGAGAAAGGGCGTTGTTTGCCAGACTCTACAAGTACCCATTCATCATCATTAAACAGTGGGCTAAATGTTGTTAGATAAACCTTATCATCCATTTTATTAATATCTTGAATGCGGTGATGGTTATCAACGTTTGCCATTGCATTAAATGTCAATGGTAAAAAGAGTAAAGCGATACTTAAAAACTTGAATTTCATAAAACCTTCTTAATAAATTATATGTAAATAATACTGCAAGTGAATGCTATGCCTATTTTGAGTAATTATCAATTTTAAAATTTTTTATAATATAGTTATAATAATTTAAATTTTTTTAATTTTAGCTTATGCCGATTATCGGTTGTTTTGTGTTTTTATTAATTTAATCAATAAGATGGCTATTAAACTAATAAATTTTATAACAGCTTAATTCGTTTCATCATATTTTCCATAAAATGGAATAATAAAAATATTTTAAACAATTTTATTGTTAATAGAGAGCAAATTTATCAGCGAGTGGAAGTGGGTTAACACTAAATTTGGGTAATGAATATAAACTGGCTTAAGCTTTCTGCTAAAATTTTTTTTTAAGCAGAAAGCATTAAGTATCATGACGTCGGAATATATCTATTTGCGGTATTTTACCGGTAATGTTGCAATGATAATTAAAATGGCCGAGATAATAGCACAACCTGAAATCTGAATAATACCACTGTAACTCCAACCAAAATGATCTTTCAACTGGCCTAAAATATAGCCCGCGAAAGCAGCTGGAATATATAAGCTAGCAACGAATAACCCTGAAGCTTGAGAGGCTTTATTACTCACAACTGATTTAATCAAGCCGGCGGATAAATTAGAGTACACCATACCACTAATCGCACCACCAAAGACAAATGAAAATAGTGCATGTAGCCATAAAGAGTGGTTTAATGGGGTAAAGACTAATCCACCGGAAATGGCTGAAATAATTAGGAAAAAGAATAATACTTTGTTGTAATTATATTTATCGCCAAGCCAGCCACCAAACAATGACAATAGGGCGCCTAAGCCATAGAAGCTGACAATTTTTGCTGCATCTTGAGCGTGAAATCCTAAGGATTCTCGTAAGAATGTGGGATAGAGTCCTAAATATCCGTAAATAGAGAGACCGGCAAATGCAGTTGCAATAGCTAATAAAATAGGTTTACGCGATAAAATCGATTGGGCAGAATCGGTGTTATTAGCTTCGATTTGAATTTGTTGCTCTGTTGGTTTGGCTTCAGTTAACCATGCGCGAGTAAACAATAAAATCAAAACAAGCATAGGGATTCCAGCTAAACCAAAAACAATAAAGGGCATTTGCCAATGAAATTGATTCAAAATAAAGGCCCCGAAAATAGGGCCAATGATTGCACCGATACCGAAGGTAAAGTTTAATGAACTTGCAGCGACTGCTCGATGGCGAATGAAGTAGGTTGTACCGATAGCTAATAGGGCAGTTAGCTGCATTGCTTCACCTAAGCCTGATAAGAATCGATAAAGCAATAAATCAGAGAAGCCTTTGGCATAGGCGGTCATAAATGTTGCGGCAGAAAATAAAATAATACCGAGTATGACAACATTTTTACGAGACATGCGTGTAAGAAGTAAAGCAGTTGGGATACCGGCAACGCCCATTCCTAACGTAAAAATTGTGGAGGCTAAACCTATTTTAGGTAAATCAAGATCAAGCGAGTTTCTAACATCTGTTGCCAGTATGGAAAATAATTGGCGGTCCATTGCATTGATAATATATGATAACAGTAGGATTGAAAACATAATAACCGCTACTTTAGTACTATGTGACTTGATCATCTTAACGCCTCCATTTCTAATTTTTAATATTCAGTTCTCTCATGAAATTCTGTCTTTATTTGCTCTGGTGAGTAATTAAGTGAGAGTAAGATCGTTAGCAACAGCCTTGATTTGACACTACCTAATAAGCCACTTGGTATTGCTCCTCGTCGGATTGAATCCATTTCCGATCCCGCAAAATTGTAGCTATGCGTGAATATCGGTCCGGATGGTACCCGAGACGCTAATACGACAGGGAATTTATTGCTAAATTCACTGATATAGGGCGCATAATGCGCTGGCAGATGACCTGCTCCCATCGCTTCTATGACAATGCCTTGATAACCAAGTGCAGGGATATTTTTCAATAAACGATCATCATCGGCTAAGGCGGCTTTGATTATTCCAACACTGGCAATCTCATTTTTTGGCATTGCTAACGGTGATTTTCGCTCAATTTTGACAAACTGACAAATTTTATCTTCCAAAACGCAGCCCAGTGGACCACATGCTGGTGAGGAGAATGCGTGTAAATGACCCGTATGACTTTTTTGCACGTAACGCGCAGCGTGAAATTCATTATTCAGTGCCACTAACGTGCCTTGGCTTTGCATATTACTGCTAGCAATAATCACAGCGGCTAATAAATTAGCAGGTCCATCGGCTGATAGCATCATCGCACTGCGCATTGCGCCGGTGACCACTAAAGGCTTATCAGATTGTATTAATAGGTCAAATATGAATGCTGTCTCTTCAATGGTATCGGTGCCTTGCACCACAATCGCACCATGAATGCTGTCATCGGCTAGTTTTTCATTGAGCAGTTTTGCCAGTCCAAGTAGGTCAACCCAATTGAGTGATGCGCCGGGTTTGCTAACAAAAGAGATGACTTCACACTCACAATATTTGGCGATATCAGGTACTGAGCGAACAAGATCATTGCCAGTCAGCGTTGGCACGACGCCACCGGTGCTATCTGGCGTCATTGTTATCGTACCACCCGTTGTTATAATTAATATTTTTGGTAATTGCTTTGATTTTTGTATATCCATAACGTTTCCCTAAATTTAATTATGCTTATTTTTTGGAATTATGATAAAAATCCATAATTTCGCCACCCGTGCACATCACAACATCAGGATGAATCATAATATAGTCAAGCAGTGCTTCAAGGTAGCCAATACGATGTGGAACGCCAGTTAAATATGGATGTATGGTAATTGCCATAACCCTTGGTATTGTTTTGCCTTCTTGATATAGGCAGTCAAAATGATCTTTACCACGTAGATAAATTTCATCAGATCGCTGCTGTTGAATTGCTGACATTACCACGTCATTGATTTCAACAGTATAAGGTACCGAGGTGATTTCACCACTCCGCGTTTTTAAGGTGACAGGTTGATCATCCAATACCCAGTCTGCCACATATTTGATACCGGCCTCTTGCAGTAAATCTAATGTTTGCGATGTTTCTGCAATACCAGGACTTTCCCAACCAAGTGGCGCGCTACCAGTAAAACTTTTAATCGCATTTATCGTATCAATAATTGCTTGTCGCTCATCTTCAACTCGATGCATCGGTTTTTGGACGAACCCGTGTCCCATAAATTCCCATTTTTCATTGAGGGCTGCTTGGCATGCCGGGCGATAGACATCAAGTGCACTTCCATTAACCGCAAGCGTTGCCTTGATATCTCGTTTTTTTAATACTTCTAAAAAGCGCCAGAAGCCCACTCGCATCCCATACTCGTGCCAGCACCAGTTTGGAATATCAGGCAACATATTCACTCCCATTGGCGGTGGAAGAACAGTACGTGGTTGTGGATTTTCAGGTAACCAGTTTTCAACATTGACAATGACCCAGACAGCAACTCTGGCATTATTGGGTAATTTAAACTTACGTTGAGTAATCGGTTCGTAGGTTAATCTTTGACGAGCTGAGACATTACCCATTAAATATTCTCCTTGTTTTATTTATTGTTTATGATTAAAATAAAATTCCAATATATGGAAAAATTATTTTGATGGGCTTAATAACGAGTTGACTTTTAAATCGGTGTTCTTTGCTGGAATTGATTATATTTCCGACTGTTTTGTTTTGTCAATTATTAATTACACTTTCAATATATGGAATGGATTATGAGAAATAAAAATAATGTAAATCAAGGTTCTCAAACTGTTGTACGGGCAATTGATATTTTAAAATTGATTGCATCAAATGAGTCGGGTGCTCGTTTAACTGATATTGCCCATGAGATGCAATTAGAAACACCAACCGCGCATCGACTTTTAAAAACACTGACCTTGCAAGGGTTATTGGTTAAAGATCCACAAACACTGAAATACCGCTTAGGATCCTTAATTTTTGAATTAGGTTTAGTGGCTAAAGATGATTTTGATATTTCTGCAATGTGCGCCCCGGTTTTGAAAAAATTAGCTAATGAAACGCTGGACACTTCATTTTTATTTATTCGTAGTGCGGATGATGCAGTATGTATTGCCAGAGAAATGGGGGGATATTATATTCAAACGCCGGTTATTCAGCTTGGTAGCCGACAACCATTAGGCGTGAGCGCTGGCGGTTTGGCTCTATTATCTGCTCTGCAAGAGACGGAAATCGATGAGATATTAGAAAATTCGGCAATGAGATTGAATATTTATGGTAGCTTAACTATCAAACAAACCAAAGATCTTTATTATGATGCCCGCAACCAAGGTTATGCGGTGATAGAGAATTATGCTGTACCGGGTGTAAAAGGTGTTGGAATTCCAATTATTCAACAAGATGGTACTCCAATTGCGGCAATTACAGTTGCAACGACTATAGATCGAATGGATGAAGCGCATATTGCAATGATCATCCCTAAACTTAAAAAAGCTGCGGAAGACATTAAAATGTTGCTAGGTGCAAACACGTTATCCTAACGAGAATGACTCCATTAAATGGAATGGATTTTATATTAAATATTGTGTTGATAGTTGTTTTATAATGTGATTATCATAATGCACATAATTTTTTCAAAAAAAAATTCCACTAAATGGAGTTTGAAATATTGACTCAATAAAATAATATCTGACAGATTAGTGAAGGAAATACGATGAAACTTGTTAGTTATGAATATAATCACCAGTCATGCTACGGTATTTATACGCAAGGTGGGATTATCGATTTAACTCGTCATCTTGGTCATCAATATCCGACGTTAAAATTATTACTCTCGCAACCCGATTTTTTAGCGATCATTGCACCGTATCACACAACACCTGATATTGATGTTCATGAAATTAAATATTTACCTGTGATTCCAGACCCAACCAAAATTATTTGTGCTGGGATGAATTATGCAGCAAAAAAAAGTGAATTTAATGAAGTCAATGCCATTCCTGTGTTATTTATTCGATTTGCCGATACACAAACTGGCCATTTGACGGATGTGATTAAGCCAAGTATCTCTGACGAGTTTGATTATGAAGGTGAGTTGGCGGTGATTATTGGTCAAGGTGGCCGTTATATACCGCAAGATAAAGCGCTTGAGCACATTGCTGGTTATAGCTGCTACATGGATGGTTCCATTCGAGACTGGCAGCACGCTTGGTATACTGCAGGTAAAAATTGGCCAAAAACGGGCGCGTTTGGTCCGTGCTTAGTCACGGCGGATGATATTCCCGATCCGGGTCAGCTAACCATACAGACTTATCTTAATGGTAATCAGGTGCAATATGATACAACAGCAAATTTGATTTATACCGTTCCAGCACTTATTGCTTATATTAGTCAATTTACAACATTATCAAGTGGTGATGTGATTATTACCGGCTCGCCAGGTGGGGTTGGTAAGAAAAGAACCCCTCCGCTTTTTATGAAATCTGGCGATACTATTGAAGTTGAAATTAGTGGTATTGGCCGATTGTGTAATCGCGTTATACAAGATTAAGAATACTATTTACCTGCTAACTTTGGTTTTAGTTTAAACCAATTGAGACAAAGATCGGTTGAGATTGTTAATTATCATGCTACTGAGATAATAATGGATTATCAGTTTTAATAGCATGATTCTCACTCATCATTGTCTCCTCTTTATGATAATCGATGAACAAGTGATTATTATCGTCTCGTATTATCTCTTTTTAACCCTGTTTCGATTTGAACACTTCATCTTAATAGCTGCTCTATTCTTAATTTATTCACCAATCATTATCGCGCCAATATTGCAGCGATAACGTGTTAATTTATGATTGATTAGTGATAAATCGATATCGTGATAAGCGAATTAATATTGTCTTAATATTGATTTGATTAAATAGATGGCACAAAGACAATCTCATTGATGATAAAAAGGAATATAAGATGAAAAAGTTTATCCCATTAATCTTTATTGTGTGTTTAGGGATAGCAAATACTGTGATGGCTCAAGCAATGCCAGTACAAGGTGGATTTATAAGTGCTACATCACCTGTTGAGTTAAATGCGGGGGGATTTAATGCTGATGCCACAGCGATCACAACGGTTGCACAAGTTAGTCAACTTGCTGATGACGCATGGGTGACCTTGCAAGGGCATATTATCAAGCAAGTAGGGGATGAGAATTATATTTTTAAAGATGCAACAGGGGAAATCAATGTCGAAATTGATCATAAATATTGGCAAGGACAAACTGTCACGCCAAATGATAATGTTGAAATCGTTGGTGAGGTGGATAAGGATTGGGGCTCAATTGGAATTGATGTCAAACGTATCCGCATGCTCTCTGTGAAATAATCATCGTAATATAATTGTTTGCTCTTATTGGTAACGAGCACGATTTAACACCCGCTTTATGCGGGTGATTTTATATTATTTACAGGGATTGAATGTAGCGGTTAAATTAATTTTGTTTCTTTTAATGATAGTTTTATAAATGCGTAAAAAATTGGTGCAAAGACTAAACCAATCAGCCCAAAAAGGGTTTCAAAAAACAGCATAGCAATGAGCAGTTCACAAATTCCTGCATGAATTTTTGTTCCGACAATTTTGGCATTCAGTACATATTCAAACTTATGAATTAATATAAGGTAGACTATGACGAAAATTGCAACATTAAATGAGACGGTAAAAGCAACAAAAAACATCAAGACATTCACAACGAGATTACCCACAATTGGAATAAGACCAAAGATAAAGGTGGCTAAAACTAAACTTTTACTAAAGGGTAAGTGAATACCAAAAATAGGTAGTAATACAAAGAGAAATATTGCCGTCATCACTGCATTAAATAGTGCAATCACAACTTGTGAAATGGCAACATATTGGAATACTAACACCAGTCTATCTAAACAGTGACTAAGTCCTTGCATTAGCAAGGTTTGAGTATTTTGTTTATCTTCAATATTGCGTTTGTTTGTTTTAAATCCAAGAATCAAGCCAATCACCATACCAATAATAATAATGATTAAAACATGAAACACTCGGGTAATCATACTTTGTAGATAGAAAACATGTTCTTTAAGATAAATAATTAGATGATTTTTAATTTCATCTGTGCTATCGGGTAAGTGACTACGTAAGCTATCAGGCAAGGTGTCTGAGAGTTTATCAAGCAGTGTCTTTATATTTTCCATTGTTTGTGCTGGGTGCCTAGCCATATCGACAAACCAAGTGAATAAGTACCAAAAACCACCAATAAAAATGAGCAAAATTAATGTGGATAATAGTAGCACTGATAGTAACTTCGATTTATCACTGAATTTTGTCATTTTGAGTGATAAAAAATTATCTAATTTTATGGTTAATGTGTATGTTAGTAAGCCTGCGATAACCGCTGACATTAAATGAATTTGCATTAAAACAATGAAAAAAATAGAGAATCCAATAGCACAAAATATATCTATTTTTTGCTGATCATTATGTAACATATTTTGTGTACCTTATCGTATTTTTAGAGGGTTATGATATATTTTACTGGCGTTGCTATCAATATGATTTTGCTCTAACAATGATTTGGTTTAATCACGCATGTCATAATATGTGTTTAAGTGTTTTAAGAGGATTAGAATAATTATGTCTCCATTCGTTGTCCTTCTTTGGGGGTTGAATATTTTTTTTGATACTGTTGGTCAGATTGCCTTTAAGTATGCCGCGGTTACACCTAATAATCGAGACGGCTACTATTATTGGTTAGATTTGATGCGTAATTATTGGCTTTGGCTCGGGATTGGCGCTTATCTGGCTGAGTTTTTGCTTTGGCTTGGTTTTTTGACATTAGTCCCTCTATCACAAGGCATTTTATTAGGGTCCATGAATATTATTGTGATTATGATAGCAGGACGCTTATTATTTAAAGAGCTACTCACGCGCGATCGCATTATGGGAATGCTATTTATTACAGCGGGTGTTATTTTTGTGGGGATGTCTTAATGCGTAAATTCTATCTTATCGGTTTTGCTCTGCTGCTCTTATTTGACACGGTGGCTCAAACAAGTTTTAAACTCACTGCAAATTATGCAGAGCCTCTGCAAGCGAATATTGCGTGGTTAGGCAGAGTATTTAATTCACCATGGATATACATCGCTATTTTGGGTTATATCGGCTCATTTTTTACGTGGATGTCATTATTGAAAAAAGCACCAGTTGGTCCTGCATTTGCTGCATCACATTTAGAAGTGGTGACGGTGATGCTGGTTTCTATTTGGATATTTAATGAACCTATTACCTTATTTCGCTTAATTGGTGCTGGCTTGATTATAATTGGTATTATTTTTTTAGCCCTTGCTGAAAAAAATGTTCAACAATAGCAACTTATATTTGACGGTTATTTAGTGAGTGGGCTGTGAATGAAAAAATACATTGAAAATCCACCAACAGCAGGATTACCCCTTAATTGGGGAGATTGGTTTGCGCATAATCAGGATTTAAGCGAGCGTATTGGTACCATATTCAATCTTCCGCCTGTAAGCGTCACGTGCTCGGGTACGATTGCATTAGTGACTGCTTTAACGGTACTTCGTCAGCATCATTCACATCGAGTACAAGTCATTATTCCTGCCTATACTTGCCCTTTAGTTGCGCTAGCGATTCATCACTGTGGATTAAAGGTCATCTTATGTGATGTAGCAACAGATTCATTTGAATTTGATCTTAATCAGCTACAATCGCTTCTTAATGAGCAAGTATTAGCGGTTATTCCTACGCATCTTGGCGGTAGAGTCGCCAATATTTCTAATATTAAACGGCTTACTGAACCTTATCAAATCGCCATTATTGAGGATGCAGCTCAAGCACTTGGCGCGGATGTTGGCCAAGATGGTGATATTGTTTTTTTTAGTTTAGCAGTGGGTAAAGGACTAACGCTTTATGAAGGGGGATTATTAAGTGCGAGTGATCCTGATCTCAATCAGCAATTAACAAAAGCGACAAAGCGTATTCCTCGTCATTTTGGTTGGGAGGTGCGACGGATTATCGCGTTGCTTGGTTATACCGCATTATATCACCCCTTTGGGCTTTATTTTGTTTATGGTCAGCCTCGACGACGTTTACTTGCACAAGGTAAATGGATTGAAGCGGTTGGTGATGATTTTACTTACGAGTTGCCGTTTCACCGTGTTAGTCAGTTTAGGCAACGTGTTGCCGCTAATGCGATTAGTCGCTTACCGAGTTTTCTTGCCGCAACAGCGCAGCAAGCATTAAAGCGCGTTCAGCAACTACAGATGATACCCGGTATTCATGTTATAACAGATCAAAGTGCACGGCGTGGCACATGGCCTTTTATCATGGTTTTACTGCCATCAAAAAGTATCTGTGATAATATTTTGCGTCAATTATGGTCTAGTTCATTAGGGGTGAGTCGGTTATTTATTTATGCATTATCACAATACTCATATCTTAACTCTATAATTCCGCCGATCTCAATGCCTCATGCTGAGGATTTCGCCCAAAGAATGTTAACAATTACCAATAGTCTATGGCTCGATGATAAGGCTTTTGAGCAGATTTATATCACGATTCAATCTTCAGTTTCCCTGCGTTGACATGTATCTGTTTGTGACGGATTTTGTGGAAACATTAAAATTAGGTAATTCAAATTAATGTGTGATGTAATAATTCTCATATCCTATCAAAATTGAATGCATATTTATAATAAGTCAAATTAAACATAGTAATAGCATTGATAGTTATCTTTGTGTTGTTTTGAATAATGTTATGCTTTAAGTTAATAACATCATTTTTATTAGCAATAAACAAATTAATCATTATTGATAGTTTATGATGATTTTTTGCATTGAAAAACTAAATTACACTTAACTTAGCTATATTGAGGAGAAATTATGTCACAGGTTATCAAACAATTACATCAATTACAGGCCGATTCTCATGCTTTATTTATTAAGTTTCATGATTATCATTGGAATGTACGTGGCATGCACTTTTTTGGTGTACATGAATATACTGAAAAAGCCTATAATCAAATGGCTGAATTATTTGATGAATTAGCGGAAAGAGCATTGCAGCTTGGCGGCAAAGCATTGACTTGCCAAAAAGTATTATTAGAGACGGCAAAATGTCCCAAAATCTCACAAGAAAGCTATAGCGCAAAAGAGGTGATTACGGCAATGGATGACGCTTATAAATACCTAAAAGACGCATTTTTAACTTTACGCCAGTACGCAGATGCGGCTAATGATTTCACGACAGTAGGCCTTGCTGAAGATAATATTGCTCATCTAGAAAAAGCGATTTGGATGATTAAATATACATTAGATAATTAACGGTCATTAACCCTTTCTATTGCCATCTCATCAGGCTAATTAATTTTAGCGTGATGATGATTACTGTTTTTATACCCACTTAATGCAGATGCAAAAACTCAATCCACATTAACACAATAATGGTTTTTGTGGATTGGGGCGTGTTTTAATTAAGCCACTTTTTCTAACTTAATTGGAATATTTTTATAAGATGGAATACCGGATTGCGCATCAAAGCGATCTAACGGCAGCAAATTATTCGATTCCGGAAAATAGGTTGCTAGGCAGCGATCAGCAATATCATGGACGACGATAGTTAACTTATCTAAACGCCGGTAGGTTGGCTGCATATCCTTGCCAAGTGCGATGAGATTGACAACATCACCGGCTTTTACACCTTGCTTTTCAGCTTCTGCAGCACTAATAAATACGACATCTCGGCGACCAAATACGCCACGGTAACGATCATTCATACTGTAAATGGTGGTGTTGTATTGATCATGACTGCGAACAGTTGTTAGTACTAACTCACTATCTTGCGTATCTTGCGGGTCCTCGTTTAAGCTATCGGTAGTGATAAAGTTTGCTTTCCCTGATGCCGTCACCCATCGGCGCTCTGCAGCTGGGTTGACCAGATGAAAACCACCGGGTACACGAATACGGGCATTATAGTCTTTAAAATCGGGGAACACGGCTTCAATGGCATCACGGATTTGGTCATAATCGTTAACTAACTCATCCCATGCGACTTTGCTATCAGGCAGCGTTGCTTTAGCGAGCCCGGCGACAATAGCACATTCGGATTTGAGTAGTGGACTTGCCGGTTTGAGCATGCCTCTTGATGCATGAACCATTGACATAGAATCTTCGACTGTCACACACTGCGCACCTGATTGCTGCATATCAATTTCGGTACGACCCAATACCGGCATGAGGTAGGTATTTTTGGCGGTTAATAAATGAGAACGATTGAGCTTGGTTGCGGTGTGCACCGCTAACTCAAGTTTCTTCATTCCGGCATAAGTCGCATCGTGATCTGGCATTGCGACGGCTAAATTACCGCCCATACAAATAAGGGCTTTAGAGGTACCTTCAAACAGGGCTTGCATGGTCGCAACTGCTGCATGACCAAACTCTTTTGGTGGCGTAAAGCCGAAACGTTTTTCAATATTGGCTAACATGGTCGCGCTCGGTTTTTCGGTGATACCAACGGTGCGATCACCTTGTACATTTGAGTGACCACGTAATGGGCAAATCCCCGCGCCTTCTTTGCCTATATTGCCTTTTAATAACAGTAAATTGACTAATTGTTGAATATTTTGTGTTCCATGCTGATGTTGAGTAATTCCCATGCCATAACAGATAATAGTGCGTTCAGCTTGAATATAAAGCTGAGCGAGTTCTTCAATTTGTTCGCGGCTAATGCCTGATTTGCTGATAATCTCATCCCACTTTGTACTCACAATGTCTTGTTCAAGCTCAGCAAAGCCGTGGGTGTGTTGCTCAATAAAATCGAGATCTAAAATTGCCGGTTTAGCTGCTGCGACGGCTGCTTTGTGCTGCTCAAGCACTAAACGCATGACACCTTTTAGTAGAGCGATATCACCACCAATGCGCACTTGATAGTAATGAGAGGCTAGCTTGGTTGAACTGAGTGTTAACATTTCAACGGGATCTTGAGGGTAGGTAAAACGCTCGAGTCCGCGCTCCTTAAGTGGGTTGACAGCAACAATCGTACCACCGCGTTTAGAAACCGCCCTCAGTGATGACAACATTCTTGGGTGATTCGTCCCCGGGTTGTGACCAATACAGATGACTAAATCAGCTTGATCAAAATCCTCTAATAGGACGGTACCTTTACCTAAACCGATTGCTGCAGCAAGACCAACACTGGTCGGTTCATGACACATATTCGAGCAGTCCGGAAAGTTATTTGTACCATATTCACGCGCAAACAGTTGGTATAAAAATGCCGCTTCATTTGATGTACGGCCAGAGGTATAAAATTCAACGGTATTGTGGTCGTCATAACGACGTAATATGGCCCCGATTTCATCGAAAGCCGTTTGCCATTCAATGACCCGATAGGTATCGGTGGTGGCGTCATATTTCATTGGGTGGGTTAAACGACCTTCATTTTCCAGATCGTAATCATTCCACTTAAGTAATTCACTCACTGGATTGGCGGCAAAAAACTCTGGCGTAGCACGTTTTGCCGTTGCTTCCCAAGAGACGGCTTTCGCGCCATTTTCGCACATATCAAACGAGGCTGAATGTTTGGGATCGGGCCAGGCACATCCTGGGCAGTCAAAACCAGTGGGCTTATTCATATCAAACATGGCAATGATATCTTTACCCATTTCCATTTGCCCCCGAATAGCTTGTGCTACGGCTTTAAGGGCACCCCAGCCACCAGCAGGTCCTGTATATTCTTCAATTTTTGATTTCATCAATAAGCTCCTTGTACTTCCAATGATCTGAATTCGCGTTTTATTAGGAGGATTATGTTGCGATAAGTCGTTGTCATTTTTATCAATTATTGTTTTTATCATCCCTTAATTTATCTCAATCTACCTAACGGTTTTACGTTATCATTACATACTATACACAATCATAACAAAGCAGTTTGTTGGGGTGAAAATCGTGCTATTTCTATCGAGATAACTAGAGTTCAGCTATAAATTGGCATATGATGCATTATTGATTGTTAGCAGGTCTAAGAGAAGGCACCATTATGTCAATTACAGCGCAAAATCAAAATGAACCCTTTGGCACATTGCTCGGTTTCGCGCCCGGCGGCGTCGCGATTTATTCATCCGATTACAGTACAATAAATAAAGACGATTTTCCCGATGAATCTTCTTTTCGTAGCTATATTGGTCATGAATATATGGGCCATAAATGGCAATGTGTTGAGTTTGCAAGGCGGTTTTTATACCTCAATTATGGCGTGGTATTTACCGATGTGGGTATGGCATATGAGATATTCTCGTTACGTATTTTACGCCACGTGGTTGATGAAGCATTATTACCGCTACAAGCGTTTGCTAACGGCAGTAATAAAGCGCCAGCCGCTGGTGCACTGCTTATTTGGCAAGATGGTGGCATGTTTCACCGCACGGGTCATGTGGCCATTATCACGGCGGTGTTTGCCGATAAAGTCCGCATTGTTGAACAAAATGTGATCCACCAGCGTTTGCCAGCTGGGCAACAATGGACGCGTGAATTGCCACTAACATGTATTAATGGTGAATATCATCTGCAAGATACATTTGATCATACCGTGATTTTAGGCTGGATGATTCAGACTGATGATACAACTTATAGCTTGCCACAGCCGGTTACTCCGGCTGAGTATCGCCCGATTCATGCGGCTAGTTTAATTGATAAAGGGCAATTTACTGGTCAGTGGCTCAATGAATCTGATCCATTAGAGCATGCTTATGTGCAAGCTAACGGACATGGCGTTAATCATCATACCCCCTATCATTATTTTACGATTTCAGAAAGTGCGCACCAGGAATTGATTCGCGCAACCAATGAGCTACATTTGATGTACTTACATGCAACGGATAAAGTCTTAAAGGATGATGCTTTGTTACGTAATTTTAATGTGCCGGAAATTTTGTGGCCCAGATTGCGTTTATCATGGCAAAAACGCCGTTATCAGATGATTACCGGTCGTTTAGACTTTTGTATGGATGAGCGTGGTTTAAAAGTTTATGAATATAATTCTGATTCCGCATCTTGCCATACCGAGACAGGGGTAATCTTGCAAAAATGGGCTGAACAAGGTGGTTTAACGGCGGGTTCAAATCCAGGTAAAGATTTGCTTAATGCGCTTGCAGATAGTTGGAAGCACAGTGATGCCAAGCCATTTGTGCATATTATGCAAGATAATGATGATGAAGAAAACTATCATGCTTTATTTATGCAAAAAGCATTATCACAAGCGGGTTTTGCTAGTAAAATTTTACACGGCCTCGATGAGCTACATTGGGATAAACACGGTCAGTTAGTTGACGGCGATGGTCAATTGGTGAATTGTGTGTGGAAAACATGGGCATGGGAAACGGTACTTGAGCAGCTACGTGAAGAGAGCGAATCGCAAATCGCTGCACCGCCAATTCGAACGGGTCATCCTGAAAATCAGGTACGTTTAATTGATGTGCTATTGCGTCCAGAGGTAAATGTTTTTGAACCACTTTGGACGGTGATTCCAAGTAATAAAGCGATTTTACCGGTGTTATGGTCACTATTCCCAAATCACCGTTATCTGTTAGAGTCGACATTTGAGTTAAATGACAATTTAATTCAGCAGGGGTATGCGATTAAGCCGATTGCGGGACGCTGCGGTAACAATATTGAGCTCGTCAATCACGATGAGCAGGTATTAGACAAAACCAGTGGCCGCTTTGATCAGCAGGAGAATATTTATCAGCAGCTTTGGTGTTTACCCAAAGTGGATAATAAATATGTGCAAATTTGTACCTTTACGGTTGGCGGGCATTACGGCGGTAGCTGTTTACGTTCCGATGCATCGTTAGTGATCAAAGGGGCGAGTGATATGGAGCCATTGCGCGTTTTAAACGATGATGAATTTATAAAATAAGTGCTAGCAACTGGTGTTAATTAGCAAAGCGCATTGTGCGCTTTGCCATCGTTCAGTCTTAGTGATGCTATAGATTAAGTGTCATCAATGAAGTGCAAGCCATGCTTAATCGTTAATTTTTGCAGAGGCCTTCACCGCCTCGATCACCGCATTACGCATCCCCCATTTTTCGAGCTGCGCAACACCACGAATGGTTGTTCCGCCAGGTGAACAAACCTGATCTTTGAGCTGAGCGGGGAGCATGTTGTCAGCCAGTAATAAACTTGCTGTCCCCATTACCGCTTGCGTTGTTAATAAGTAAGCTTCTTCGCGAGATAGACCTGCCAGAACACCGGCATCGGCTAACGCTTCAATAAATACGGCGACATAAGCAGGGGAACAACCGGCGACCGTGCTGCTAATATCCAGTTTTTTCTCATCGACAATCGCGATTTTACCAATTGCTTCAAAGAGTTGTTTAGCGTCGGTTAGTTGGTTAGCACTCACGACTGGCGCGGCACTGATGGCGGTCATACCTTGGCAAACGGCGCTTGGAATATTTGGGATCGCGCGCACGATTGGTGTGTTAGCGGGTAAGTATTGATAAAATTGCGCTAACGTAAATGACGCGGCGAGGGAGATGACGAGTGTACCTGCTTTAAGATGCGGTTTTATCTCTTCCAGTATTTCGGGTAAGATTCGCGGTATAACGGCCAAAATCACGATACCTGATCGGGCGGCTAACTCGCTATTACTCGCGCAAAAGTGGCAATTTAATTGCTTAGCGAGTGTTTGTGCTTTACCACTCGTGCCACCGCTAATTGAGATGTGCTCGGCTTTAAGATATCCACTGGTTAATAAACCCTTTAAAACGGCTGATCCTAAATGACCAACGCCAATGATTCCAACATGTTTCATTTTGGTTCCTCTTATGATTCTTTGTCTGCTTAATCCGGCATGATGCGTTAACACCACTTTTTATCGTGATTTATTATGGCATTAAACGGGCTCAATTGGCGATGACTGAATGTCATTATTATGTTGATGAGTTTATGGCTCTTAGCCGGCGTTGGCCAATCAAGCCACAGCGGGTAATTGCTGTGGTTAAATGAGATTAAATTATTCGTCAGTGCAAAGGACTGAATTTAAACGGTGATAAAATTGATGCCTTTACTAATAAAATCATTGGCATCGTGCGCGTCAACGCCGGTATCGGTGATAATCGTATCAAGCTGCTCAATGGGTAACACGACATTAAAACCGCGTTTGCCAAACTTTGATGAATCTAATAATGCCACAACGGTTTGCGCGGCATTAGCCATAAATTGACTGATGGCATAACCTTCATTAAAGGTCGTAATGCCACGCTCAGCGTCGATACCATCAGCGCCAACAAACAGATAATTGGACGAAATACCGATTAGCGATTGCTCCGCTATTGTGCCGTGTAAAGAGCGAGTTTTGTGTCGCAGTGTGCCACCACAAACTGCAAGCATGATATTACTGTTATCGGATAAAACAAAGGCGGCAGGTAAGTTGTTGGTAATAATGGTGATATTGTCAACTTTGACTAACTCTTCCGCTAACATCATGGTCGTGCTGCCACTATCAAGAATAATGGTGTCACCAGGTTTGACATATTTAGCGGCAGCTAATGCGATGCGTTTTTTGGGATCAATAAAACGTTGGTAACGATCTTCAAGTTTTAATTCATTGGTGTTTTTTTCATCATGATCGTAATGGTGTAAAGTCGCACCACCATGAAAGCGCAACAGTAATCCCTGCTTTTCTAACAGGCGCAGGTCGGTTCGAATCGTCACTTCTGACACATCAAATGACGTGGATAAGTCATTGACTAATACACTGCCCGTTTTTTGGGCCAATTCAATAATTTTATTGCGTCTTTCAAGTGAATTCATTTCCCGGCCCTTTGTTAATTACGTGGATGTTTATTATTGATATTAATTTGTGTTGCAGCCATGTTACTTATCATCGGCGTAAATAATATATGTCTAAATCATCATATTACTAAGTGTATTTTAGCAGATTAAGCCATTTTTGACGCTATTTTTATCAAGAGCAGGGACTTCAATCCTCTGCCCTTATTATATCGTGTCGTTAAAGTGACGCAATATTATATTAATTCTCCATGCGAAGCAAAAGTTTGCCACTCATCGATTTACCGTGTAAATCGGTCACCATTTTAATAAATTCATCAGCACCACCGATACCGGCAATGAGTTTTTCAAGCTCAATTTTGCCTTGTGCAAAGTAATCACTAATGAGTTGCCACTCTTTACCCGGCCAAGGCGCGGAATAGTTCATCCAACTGCCCATAATAGTCAGCTCTTTGCGTAAAATTAAACCAAAAGTTTTTTCTGGTAAAGCTAAATCTTGATGCAGGGTGCCAATCAGCACTAATTGGGCGCGCGGTCCGGCAATATCGATCGATAGTTTCACCGTAATCGGCGAACCGGCTGTTTCAAGGACGAGTTGGTTGAAACGCAAATCATTCATCGCGTCTAATATTTGCTCGGCAGTAAGATGACTTGGATTATAAACATGATCGGCGCCTAATGATTTTGCTAATGCCAGACGTTCTTGGTTAATATCAATCACGATAATTGAGCTTGCGCCCATTGCTTTTGCGCATTGCATTGCCAGCAAACCAATTGTGCCGGCACCGACAATAATCACATTTTTATCCTGACAGCCATCCGCTAGCAAAATTCCATGCATACCAACGGTGAGGGGCTCGAAAAAGGCGCCCGCTAATAGTGAAACATTATTGGGCAGTTTAAAGGCGTTTTTTTGATCCATCACCACATATTCAGCAAAGCCGCCGGCTTTACGTGAGCCAACAAAGGTATAATTTTTACATAATGAATAATAGTGGTGATGGCACTCATCACATTTAAAGCAGGGTAGCAGTGGAACGCTGGCAATGTTATCGCCGACTTTTAAATGTTCGACGTGTTGACCTACTTCGACAATGGTACCACTAAACTCATGACCTAGCGTTATGGGGTAAAAGTGAGCACCGTGGTGGAAAATACGCGGAATATCAGAGCCACATAAACCAGAATAGGCGATTTTAACAATAATTTGCTGTGGGTTTTCAATGACTGGCATCTCTAACTCTTGCGTCTGTAATGTACTATCTTCATTAACGATAATTGCTTTCATAATAGTTACCTAATCTATAAAGTGTTTAGCATCGCAATCTCAACTAAAATGCAGGCACTCTAGTTGAGATAAATGATTATTGCTTATCGTCTGCTTGCGCTTGTTCAACTAAGGCAAAACGACGGGCGCGTTTCCATGTGAGGAATAAACAAAATGCATAGAACAGACCAATAATCGTAAAACCAATCGGTTGTTGTAGCGTAGTGAGTTGCGTCAAAATGTAAGTTAATGGCGCGCCACCTTGGTCCATTGAACCGAGTAAATCACCACTGCCTGCGTTGATAGCGCCAGCATTAATGGCAAGATCAGTAGTGAATGGAATCATTTGTGTGGCAATCCATAGTGTCATGGCCATAATGATTGAACCTGAAATAATAATTCTAAATAAGTTACCTTGGTGAACGGCAACGCCCATCGCAACAAAGAAACCGATTGTGGCTAAGTCGCCAAAAGGCAGAATTTGGTTACCAGGTAGAAGAATGGCAATCAAAATTGAAATTGGAATAAACAGTAAACTGGCGGTAACAACCGTTGATTGACCGAGTAATAAAGCGGGATCTAAACCAATTAGAAAAGCTTGTCCACCAAATTTTGATTGCAAATGTTTACGTGCCTGACGTGAAATCGGTGTTAAGCCGTCCATGATTGGTTTGATGACTCTTGGCATCAGTAACATTACTGCGGCAGTTTGAATCGACAACTGTAATACACCTTTGAGATCGTAACCGGCAAGTAGGCCTAGAATGACCCCCATGAAAAAGCCAACGACGACGGGTTCACCAAAAGCACCAAAACGCTTTTGTAAATCATCCGCCTTGAAACTGATCTTGTTTAATCCTGGAATTTTTTCAATAATGTTATCGATAAATACCGATATCGGTGCGCAGTATGCGGATGTTCCGTGTGGAATGGCAATACCTTCTAGACCAAAATAGTCTCGGGTATCTTTCGCGAACCAGTCACCGAGTTTATAAGAGACAATGGCATGCATAATCACGCCGATAATGCCCAGCCAATATGAGCCCGTTGCAATATGCACGATCGCGCCAGTAAAGGTCATATGCCAAATATTCCAGATATCAACGTTAACGACCTTGGTTAATTTCAGCACCAGCATAATGATATTGGTGATAATGGCAATTGGGATGGCTATTAGCGCAATTTGTGAAGCCCAAGTAATTGGCGCCGTGCCTGGCCAGCCCACATCAACAACATTTAAGCTAATATCAAAGCGTTCGGCCATCGCTTGCGCGGCAGGGCCAACAGAACTAATTAATAGACCAATCACAAGGCCGATACCGACAAAGCCAATACCAATATGGATACCGGCTTTAAAGGCATCACCAACTTTCATGCGTAAAATAAGGGAAAAAATGATAATAACAATTGGTAGCATTACCGAAGGGCCTAGATCTAAGATGTACTTCATGATTTGCTCAAACATAGCATTACCCTTTTAAAATAGTTAAAATTTTCTCTTTTAATGCATCAATGCCGACACCGGAGACAAATGGCATACCATGAACGATGGGGATATCACCAAAAGTTTGGTCCATTCTAGCGGTAGTACAGATCAGGTCGGTACCATCAATAAAGGTATTAATTTCGTTAATTCGACACTGTACGAGCTCAAGAGTAATATTATTTTCTGCGCATAGTTCTTTGATCTCTTCTGCTGCCATTGTTGAGGTTGCGACTGCGCCACCACATGCAACAATAATTTTCTTTTTCATATACTCTCCTATTAAGCCTGCGAAAAAATGTCTTGATTAAAACGTGCGTGGATTTCATCACTCGATGAATTTAAAAGGAATTCGTAAAATACTTTATCTTGTAAGCGGGTGAATAGTGTTCTAAGTAGCGTGAGTTGATCCGCTGGATCGGTAACGACTAAGCCCATCACGAGATTAACATCAACCATGCTGTCATCATCGGCACGGTTAAAAGCAACGGAATTTTTTAAGCGTAACAGATAAATCGCCGGCGCTAAGGCGTGTTCTGCTTCGCAGTGAGGAATGGCCACGGCGTAATCGGCAAAGGCAATGCCTGTAGGAAAGATCTTCTCTCGATCTTGTAATGCGTTTAAATGACTTGCTGCGACAATTTGTTTATCGATTAGTGTTTGACTAATATGTGTTAAAACCTGCTCATTATTATCAAAAGATAACCCATCGCTAATAAGTAGTTTGCTTTTATTCATGTTGCTCTCGCTTCTTATTAAAATGATCATTGTTAAGACATTAAATATGTCGACAGAGATTAGCTAGTAACTTATCCGTTTTTACTTTCGAAATCAAATGAAAATAATTATTTTTGTGATCAGGTTCAAGCGAAAATTAAAAATATATTTTCTTTCGTTTTGTTGCGTCTTTGTCTTCAATATGCTGACTATAATAGCGGGTCATGCAGACCCGCCTGATAGGTGCTTAATCGAGTTTAATGGGAGTGGCTGTTTGGGCTAACACGGCATTTAAGGCATCGATATTTTCTCGTCCTTGGGTTTGTAGCCAAGTAATTGCTGCTTGTTCACCGCCCAATACAAATTGCTCAACGCCATTTGCCCAAGTGGCTCGTCCACATAATACGCCGTTAAACGTAGAACCGGAGGCTTTGGCGAAGTAAAGCGTTTGCTGGAACAGTGAGGCATTAACGCCTGCGCTTAAAAAGATAAAAGGGAGATGGGTCGATTGGGATTGGGCTTTAAAATGACTCGCAGCGGCTTGTTTGGAGTAGGCCATGTCACCGTCAGTAAATCCCTCAACGTATTTCATATTGACCGGTACTTCGACTTTTAGTACATCAACGCCGTAGCCGGGTTTTGAAAACTCTTTCATCATGTCATTGACTTTATGTGGTTTGACTTTGGCGTATTCTAAGCTATCACTATCACTTATATTGGCATCATATGAGACTAATTCTAAATAGAATGGCATATTATAATCGTCACACTCGGCGCCTAATCGCTCAATAAAGGCATGTTTTTGTTCATTAATCTGTTTTTCTTCATCGATATCATAATATAACAAAAACTTAATCGCATCGGCTCCGGCTGCTTTTAAGCGTTTCACTGACCAAAGACTTAATAAGTCGGGTAGGCGACCTTTGATACTGGCATCGTAACCGGTTTTTTCATAGGCAAGCAATAAACCAGCATTAGGGTGCCGTGCTTTTGCTGCCGGGAGTCCGTATTCTGGATCGAGTAAAATCGATGAACTATAAGCCGTTAATGTTTGAGAAACAAGTCGTTTATAATCAATGAGGTCTTGTTCAGTTGCACCTTGTGGCTTATATTTCGCGATCATTTTTTTCAGTGCGCCACGTTGGTCTATTGCTAATGAGGCTATGATACCGTGATCATTGATTAAATTTTTCATTAATTGGTTTTTTTCATTACTTAATGTCATTGGCGTTCTCCTAAATTAACTGAGTAGTGTTCATGAAACCGAAACAAGCGCTAAGCATGCTTTTGATAGCATCAATACAACGGTAGATAACAGGCTTTGCTATCACAGCCTGTTAACCGGATACGTGATGAGGGGATGGGTATAAATTGACCTCAATTTGCTTAAATAACGCGTCATAGTGAGCTAAATTAATGGCTCCAGTTTTTGCTTCTAGCGCATTGAGCATGCCAAATACCATGGCGCGTTTTAATAAAGTTGGTAACGTACTTTGTTCACTCAGTGCAATAGCAAGGCCTGCTAAGGTGGCATCGCCAGAGCCAACTGGGTTGATGACGTTGATGCGTGGAATCGAGACGCGCCAAATCTGCTGTTGATATCTGGCTAGCGCACCATATTGACCTAACGACACGATAATGAGTGGGATCGCTTGCAATTCCGGTGCATGTAGTAAGATATCGCTGATTTGCTCAACATTTGTGGCATCGATGGTTTTATTCACCAATAAACCTAACTCTTCATGGTTCGGTTTAATTAAATAGGGTTTTTCGTGGTGCTGTAAGGCCTCCTTCAGTGCTTGGCCTGAGCAATCAAGTAAGACTTTTTTGTGTTGTTTATTGGCGATGTCGATTAACTGCGCGTAATAATTTGCTGCAATTCCTTTGGGTAGACTGCCCGACATGGTGACAACGTCCGCTTGTGCAATTAGGTTGGCGAAGTGTTGTTTAAAGGCCTGTTGATCTTGTTGGTTAATCGTCGGTCCACTTTCAAGAATCTCGGTTTGAGCACTATCATGTAAGATGGCAATGCAGTGGCGTGATTCTTGGTTAATCGACAAAAATTGATGGGCAATACTATCTTTGGCGAGCTCATCTTGGATATATTGACCGATATGCCCCCCTAATAAACCTGTTGCAATCACTGGTTTTTGAGCCATTTGTATCACTCTTGCGACATTGAGCCCCTTGCCTCCTGCTGTTTTTTTCGCATCATCGATTCTGTTGACATTGTTAATCACTAAGTGCTTGAGTGGATACGAGATATCGAGGGAGGGATTCATCGTTAATGTTAGTATCATATTAACCTCTTTGTTTCATTTTCGAAATTAATCGAAAGTTTATTTTCGATTCTAACATAACGAAAAAATAATTAAACGAAAAAATTTTGAATTCGAAATATTTAAACAAGAATTTTTATTGTGTCGGTAACAAGGGTGTGGGATCTGATCAGCGATTATCAGCATGCATTGATCGTTTTATTGCTAGATCTGCTGAGCAAGACTTGTATAATGTCAAGTTTATGACTGAACAATTTAGTGAGTAATGACAATGCTTTCGAAAAAAATATTATGGATATGTCCGCTGTTGGTTTTAATGACACTGATATCGGGATGTCAAAAAATGACGCAATACAGTTTATCTCAGCAGGTGATTAACAGTGCGTTACAAAAACAGCTTAGTCAGTATAATCAAAGTATTGATGCTAGTGACCTGCTGAAAATCGATTTAGCTTTTAATGATATGAGTGTGGATATTGGTCAAACTGAACCGAATAAAATCGTAGCGAATGGTAATGCGATGGCATCAGTGCAAACACCGCTTGGTAAACAAAATGTCGCGATTAAGTTACGTCTTAAGGCGTTACCTGAACTGAATAAACAGCAGGAAGCGATTTATTTAAAACAAGTTGAAATTGCCGATTATCAGATCAATTCTGCACTGGGTAGTCTGAGTTCCGGCACGCTATTGCCTTATTTGAATCAGGCACTACAACTTTATTTTGAACATAATCCCATTTATCAGTTAGATAAGCGTAATACGATGGAGTATTTAATCTTTAGTAGTGCCAGTAAAGTGAATATTGAACAGGGTAAACTCGTTTTTTCATGGTAAGTGAAAATAATCGTAATAATCTGGGGGAGCTTAATCTTTCCTTAATTTTTTTTCGGTTTAATAACCCGGTACATTTCATTGACTAAAGGAGCAAACAGATGAAAAAAATGATCCCATTGACAACGATTGCTGTGTTACTTTTTGTTGGATCTGCAATAGCTAAACCTGCACCAAATGCGGGCGGTTTTTTAGGTAATAATGCTGTTGCGGAGCAGCAGTGTAATGTTAACGCTGATTGTCTTGGTAACGCTATGATGGGCAATCAGGGTGGTTTTCGTGGACCATCAATGACCATCAGTACGGTAGCACAAGCTAAAGAGATGAGCGATGATCAGCGTGTTTCATTAAAAGGCTATATTATTCAATCGCTAGGTGATAAAGATTATTTATTCAAAGACGATACCGGCACCATTCAACTTGAGATTGATCATAAACGTTGGCGTGGTCAAATTATTACACCAAATGATTTAGTCGAAATTCAAGGCAAAATTGATAAAGATTGGAAATCGATTGAAGTTGATGTGAAACACTTAGTAAAAGTCACCAGCGAAGATAAGTAAATTTTGCAGGTAATTGACCAAAAGTGTCCGTCACTTTTGGTCAATTCAATACATGTTTCAGTGATACGGCAAAGGCGTTTTATTGCGCCTTTTCTCGTGCGACGGCTCGATAGCCGATGTCATCACGATAGATACAGCCATTCCAATCGATTTTTTTCACCTGTGCGTAAGCATGCTGCTGTGCATCAGCGACCGTGAGGCCTAAGGCTGTTACACATAACACTCGCCCACCACGGGTATACACTTTACCTGCCTTAAGCTGCGTACCGGCATGAAAAACTTTACAATCGTGTTTATCTTCTTGTGGTAAACCGTGAATTTCATCGTCTGTTTTATACTCGCCTGGATAACCCCCCGCAGCCATCACAACGCCTAAGGCGGGTCTGGCATCCCAGTTTGCATGCACGGAATTGAGTTTTCCATTTAACGCAGCTAAGCATAATTTCACCAGATCTGACTGTAAGCGCATCATAATCGGCTGGGTTTCAGGATCACCAAAGCGACAGTTAAATTCGATGACTTTTGGATTACCTTGCTTATCGATCATCAGACCTGCATACAAAAAGCCGGTATAGGTATTGCCTTCGGCAGCCATACCCTTGACCGTTGGGTAAATAATCCGCTCCATCACGCGATCAAAAACTTGCTGGCTAACAACCGGAGCAGGTGAATAAGCGCCCATGCCGCCGGTATTGAGTCCGGTATCTTGATTACCGATGCGTTTATGATCTTGGCTAGTTGCCATGGGCTCAACATGTTTACCATCGACCATGACAATAAAGCTTGCTTCTTCGCCATCAAGATACTCTTCGATGACGACTCGGTGTCCCGCTTCACCAAAGGCATTACCCGCTAGCATATCATGTACCGCTTCTTCGGCCTCTTGTAACGTCATGGCGACAATGACGCCTTTACCGGCAGCAAGGCCATCAGCTTTAACCACAATTGGCGCACCTTTTTGGCGTAAATAAGTAATTGCCGGGGCGATTTCGGTAAAGTTTTGATATTCAGCCGTTGGAATGTTATGACGCGCGAGAAAATCTTTGGTGAAGGCTTTGGAACCTTCTAATTGTGCCGCGGCTTGGGTGGGACCAAAAATGGTTAATCCCGCCTGACGGAATTTATCGACAATACCAAGCACTAGTGGTATTTCAGGACCCACAATGGTCAGGCCGATATTTTCTTGTTTGGCAAACGCGATTAATCCGGCAATATCGGTTGTTTGAATATCAATATTTTGCAAATTTTGTTCAAGTGCTGTTCCTGCATTACCTGGGGCGACAAAGACTTTTGTCACTAATGGTGATTGCACGACTTTCCAAGCTAATGCGTGTTCACGTCCACCATTACCAATAATTAAGACTTTCATACCTCTATCCTCATGTCAGATAAAACCTCACTGTAATCACGCAATTTCACGATCAATGACGAAAATGTCTCATTGCGGTAAATATCATCGCGATATTATGTTCATCGGCAGCGGCAATCACCTCTTCATCACGAATCGAACCGCCCGGTTGAATCACACAGGTGATACCAACGCTGGCTGCGGCATCAATTCCATCTCTAAAGGGGAAAAAGGCATCGGACGCCATGACCGAACCGGCAACTTGCAACTGTTCGTCTTGTGCTTTGATGCCGGCAATTTTTGCCGAGTAAACGCGGCTCATTTGCCCTGCGCCAATCCCAATGGTCATATTGTCTTTGGCATAGACAATCGCATTGGATTTAACAAATTTTGCCACTTTCCAACAAAATAGCGCATCGGCAAGTTCGCTTGCCGATGGCGCACGTTGGGTGACAATTTGCATATCATGTGTGGTAATCATGCCAAGATCGCGATCTTGCACTAATAATCCGCCATTAACGCGTTTAAAATCCAAGCCTTGAACGCGTTGTTGCCATTGACCGCAGGTTAATACGCGAATATTTTTTTTGCTTTCAAGTATGGATAGGGCATCAGCATCAATGTGTGGGGCAATAATGACCTCAACAAATTGCCGGCTAATAATCGCTTGTGCAGTTTGTTTATCAAGCGAGCGGTTAACGGCAATAATGCCACCAAATGCGGAGGTAGGATCAGTTTGGTACGCCCGTAGATAGGCGTTAAGAACTGAGTCACTGACGGCCACGCCACAAGGATTGGCATGTTTCACAATCACGCAAGCGGGTTGGTCAAACTCTTTGACGCATTCAAGTGCGGCATCGGTATCGGCAATATTATTGTAAGAGAGTGCTTTGCCCTGTAATTGCTGCGCCGTTGCAACGCTGGCTTCTGCCGGTTGTGCTTCTATGTAGAAGGCGGCATTTTGATGGCTATTTTCGCCATAGCGCATACCTTGTTTTTTAATATACTGTAAATTAAGTGTGCGTGGAAATGGGCCTGAAGGCTGGTCTGTTTCGCCCAAATAAGGCGGCACTAACTGACCAAAATAATTCGCAATCATACCATCGTATTTTGCGGTATGTTCAAAGGCTTTGATCGCCAAATTAAACCGATACGCGAGGGTTAATGAGTTTTGATTATCATCCATGCTAGCAATGATGGTTTGATAATCATTATGATCAACAACAATAGCCACATCTTTGTGATTTTTTGCCGCTGATCGCACCATTGTTGGGCCGCCAATATCAATATTTTCAACGGCATCTTCTAACGTACAACCTGGCTTGGCAACGGTCTGGGCAAACGGATACAGATTCACAACCACCATATCAATCGGGGCAATCTTGTGTGTTGCCATCACATGATCATCAATATCTCGTCGTCCGAGTATTCCACCATGAACTTTGGGGTGAAGTGTTTTGACGCGACCATCCATCATTTCTGGAAAACCGGTATAATCAGAGACTTCAATAACTGGGATGTGATTTTGTTGTAGCAGTTTGGCGGTTCCGCCGGTTGATAAGAGTTCAACATGACGATTGGATAAGGCTTTTGCAAATTCAACGATTCCTGACTTATCCGACACACTAAGCAGAGCTCGACGAATAGGGCGATGCTGTGACATAGAATTCTCTCCAAATTGACTTTGAAGGTTAAATTGGAATCGTAGTATACCGAATTTATCGCAAAATGTTTAGTGATTAGATAATAATCAGTCAAAATGGCCTAGATAAGTAGGTCATTTTGCTGTGGATGGTTAGGTTAGTTTTCGATAATTAGACGGCCATTTAATGGCTGGATAGGTCTATTATTGTGGTGTTTAAACGCTTGTGTAAATTTATCGATTTCCGTTTTAGATAGTGTCATTGGCTGTTTTAGCACGATCCAAGTTACCCCTTCACTACATGGTGGTGTAGTTAATGAACCGGAAAAACGGTAATACTGCATGTTAGCTGGCAATAATGATTTAATATCAATATTGTCGAATGCTTCTGGCGAGTTTTCTTTTGCATTGAGGCGCGCAAGCAATTGATCTGCCGCGGTGTTTTCTGGCCCTTCTTCAAACATAATTGCCATGACAACTAGATCGCCGTTCGCGTTGCTGTGGACAAAGTGTCCTTCCATTGGGTACGATTTGCCGTTGATTTGGTTTTCACTTGGTGCATGAAAATGGAATTGCACTAAATGGTATTGTTGATTATCGACAACAATATAATCATCTGGTTTGCCTTCATTAATTTGCACGGTATGACCATTATTAACGATATTACCTGATGTGGTACCATAATGGACTTCTAATGGTGCAGTTTGCGCTTGAATTGGCGTGGTAATATTGACTGGTGATTGATTTCTACCTAATCCACACATTTGGTATTCTGGCGATAATTTTGCCCAATTTTCAGGCAGCTCATCACCTTCATATCCCCAGTGAACCCCAGCAACAGCAGGAAGCGTAACACCTAGCGCAAGGACTAAAAGTGGCAGCGATCTGATTAATTTTTTCATCGAAATTTTCCTTATTATTACACGATTTATATATTTAGTGCCATTCTACGCTTTTGGTATGACGAAACAAGAGTGCCAAAATGGCAATAGCATTTTTTCCGCATTTTTTGGAACTTGAGTTTGCTGCATATTTTACTATGCGCTCTTTATGTGTATGCGCTATGCCCTGTAATGGCTAAAAGTATATTAAGTCTGAAGTGATCAGGAAAAAGGCTGACAATCTATTATTGCATTTAGGCATAGATTCAGCCGTTATAAAGGTAGTTATTGAATATATTGAATATATTGATTATTAAAGTAGAACTGCAGCCGATAAAAATGGTAATTATTAATTTTAACCACTGATATTAAAATAATGCAATTATCATAATTGGCCAATATGATGGTTGATGTATGAAGATAAAATACCCTGTTGATACAGCGTATTTTATCTGGCTATTAATTATCTTGCGCCATCAACTGCTTGTTTAGCCAGCTCAGTAATTTTAGCAAAGTCACCGTTAGCAATCACATCCGTTGGTACAAACCAAGAACCACCGACACAAAGCACATTTTTAAGCGCTAAGTAATCACGGTAGTTTTTCAAATTAATTCCGCCTGTTGGGCAGAATTTTACGTCAGGGATTGGGCCTGCGAATGCTTTTAATGCTGCGATGCCACCATTAATTTCGGCTGGAAAGAATTTTAATGCCGTTAAACCTACTTCTTTCGCCATAAGTAATTCACTAATGGTTGCAATACCAGGAATGACTGGAACATTACCATCAATGGCAGCTTTTAATATTGATGGGGTTAAGCCCGGAGTAATGATAAATTCAACGCCCGCTTTAGTGACTTCTTTGAGCTGTTCGACCGAGGTTACTGTGCCTGCACCGACGACTGCTTCAGGGACTTCAGCGATAATTTTTTTAATGGCGTCAAGGCTACATGCCGTACGCAGTGTCACTTCTAATACTTTAACGCCACCGGCAACTAAAGCTTTTGCAAGAGGAACGGCATCTTTTAACTCTTCAATGACAATAACGGGAACAACGGGGCCTAAGGATAGAATATCTTCTGCTGATCTTTTCCAATTTTTCATACTAACCTCTAATCAATTAAAATGTTATTACTTATCAATACGTTTGATGTCTTTTAGAGTAAACACTAAAGGGGTGTATCATTTTTTGATTAAACCCGATGGGGCTTGATCTTAAGTTGCATGAGATTAAGTATCTCACAAGGCGCTATTGCATTCAATCTTTTATCAGCTTAAAAGCTGTTAAAATTCATCAAAATAGCAATATTTTATCAGACATTCATTACTTATTTTTGTGTTGAAACCAAGGATTCGGATCGCAATTTTAGTCCCTATATTTCATGCTAATTGCCTCTATTTTGCAATATTCTCGGTTAGATTGTGCCGATAGGTGTCACTATCGAAGATAAGCGGCTTAGTCGGCATTTTACCGCTTTGATCAACAACCGAGATGGAATAAAAGTCGTTATTATCGTTTTTTTTTGCTAGCATAGGCGCTTAAAAAGATAATTTTGTAAAGGCATTATGATTGTTCTCTCTTCCATACAGATTCGTCGCGGTATTAATCTATTATTAGATAATGCGTCGGCAAAAATTAATCCCGGTCAAAAAGTCGGCTTAGTAGGTAAAAATGGCTGCGGTAAATCAACGCTTTTTGCTTTACTAAAAGGTGAAATTGTTGCAGATGCCGGTGAAGTGTCGATACCTACACAATGGCAACTTGCCTGGGTTAATCAAGAGACACCAGCGGTTGAGATGACCGCAATTGAATATGCGATTGAGGGTGATCGAGAGTTTCGTAAGTTAGAGCAACAATTAATCGTGGCGAATGAAAAAAACGATGGTAATCAAATCGCTTTAATCCATGGTAAGCTTGATACGATCGATGCCTGGACGATTCAGTCAAGAGCCGCATCGTTATTAAATGGTCTGGGCTTTTCACAAGAACAGCTTGCGCAGCCGGTTAAATCGTTTTCTGGTGGGTGGCGGATGCGGCTGAATTTAGCGCAGGCGTTAATGTGTCGTTCTGATTTGCTATTACTCGATGAACCGACCAACCATTTAGATCTTGATGCGGTGATGTGGCTAGAAAAATGGCTGAAAAGCTATACGGGTACCTTGTTATTGATTTCCCATGACCGTGATTTTTTAGATCCTTTAGTCGATAAAATTATTCATATTGAGCAGCAGTCGTTATTTGAATATTCTGGTAATTACTCATCATTTGAAATTCAGCGAGCGAGTAAATTGGCCCAGCATCAAGCGCTGTTTGAACACCAGCAGCTAAAAGTAGCACATTTGCAAAGTTATATTGATCGCTTTAGAGCCAAAGCGACCAAAGCCAAGCAAGCGCAAAGCCGTATTAAGATGTTAGAGCGTATGGAAAGGATTGCGCCTGCACATGTGGATAACCCTTTTCATTTTTCATTTCGCCCATCGGATGTTTTACCCAGTCCCTTACTGATGATGGAAAAGGTCGTTGGTGGTTATGGCGATAAAATTATTTTAGATAAGATTAAACTGAATTTGGTGCCAGGCTCGCGCATTGGTTTACTTGGCCGTAATGGTGCAGGTAAATCAACGTTAATCAAATTACTGGCGGGGGAACTACAGCCTATTGCTGGTGATATTCATTTGGCGAAAGGGATACAGCTAGGCTACTTTGCTCAGCATCAGCTGGAATACTTGTGCGCAGATGAGTCACCGCTTTGGCATTTAATGCAAATTGCTGATCCTAAAAATTCCGAGCAGATACTGCGTAATTATTTAGGGGGATTTGATTTTCATGGCGATAAAGTCACGGAAGCGGTAAATACCTTTTCCGGCGGAGAAAAAGCGCGATTAGTGTTAGCGCTAATTGTTTGGCAACGACCTAATTTATTATTGTTAGATGAACCAACCAACCACCTTGATTTAGATATGCGTCAGGCATTAATTGAAGCATTAATTGATTTTGAAGGGGCATTAGTTGTGGTATCGCACGATCGTCATCTATTGCGCTCGACCACTGATGAGTTTTATTTAGTGCACGATAAGCGCGTTGAGTCTTTTGATGGTGATCTCGATGATTATCAAAAATGGTTAGCGGATGAGCAAAAAACCAGCCAAACGGCGGAGCAAATCGGACAAAGTGTTGCTAATGTGTCGGCGCAGGACAAAAAAGAGCAGAAACGTCGAGAAGCTGAATTAAGGACACAGCTACAACCACTAAGAAAAGCCCTGCAAAAAGCAGAAGAGACGATGAGTAAATTGTCAATGCAGCTCAGTGATATCGAGAATGAGCTCGCCGATCCAATGATTTATGAGCAATCACAAAAAGAGCAGCTCACGCAATTATTATTACAGCAGAGCAAAATAAAAGCCGAATTAGACGAGAGCGAAATGCAGTGGTTTGATATTCAAGCTGAAATTGAGCATTTTACCTCTTAATGATTTTTTGACTGCATTTACCTATCGAGTTACCAAATCACCCCAAAGCCAAGGTTATAATTAATATTACTGCTATTACCATCCTTGGTTTTGTCTTTATCTTTATTAAATGTCGTACTAATGATAAGCCAATCGGTAAGCTTATATGATGTACCTATTGTCGTGCTTAAATCAAGCGATACGGTATCATTAAAGCTTCGCCCAATGGAGCCGCTAGTAAATAGATTAATTGCGCTTCCCAGAAAGTATCGTTGGTAATTCCAGCGAATCGTACCTAGTGGATGACGAGACTCTTCGTGATCTTGATAGTGCATTTCTTGATAGTTTAATAACATAGCGAGAGAAAACGAACTCAGTTCATTATTCCATAATTGGTAGCCAGGGCCTGTACCAAAGCTTTTTTTCGAGCTGATATTTTCAATCCAATCATGTCGATACTGTGCACTCGATTGCCAGAAAAACGCTGGAGTAATAAATTTATCTAAGTTATATTGCGTATTGTAATAATAAGTACTCACCGTATCATTTTTAAAACTGCGGCGAAAATTGGCCGCAATGTTGTGCCGCCACAAATTATGTTTTACGGTAAAATTGGTGTCTAGCATATATTGTTCGGTTTTTTTTGTGCCTTTATCATAGAAAAAACCACCTTTAACACTACCATTAAAAGTTAACTCATCAACGAATTCATTGATATTTTGTTTATATAAAATGAGGTTATTGGTAATAGAAACGGTTTGTTCTTCACCGCGTTTATCAACAAGAATAATTGCACCTATTTCTTCAGATGGTTTTATTTCGGTGATGAAGAACTTTTTGGCATAAAGATCATTTTTGACGACAGCAGGATGATTTAGGGTGAATGTTTTGACGTCTGTTGCCTTAATGGTCAAGGAGCCCGCATACTTAGTTTCCAAGACCAGTTTATTACTATCAATCAGTTTGATTGAGCCCGAAATAATATCACCATTTTTCACCCAAATCGTGTCAGCAAAGCCACACGTTGGTAATATCATAAATAGAATTAACAAAATATATCGATTATAAAACATAATATGTGGTTATTTCTTCATTAAGTGCTCAGTAATTTTTCGATATCATTGATCACTTTTCTATCCGGTAAAAAAATGATCAGGTGGTCGTTATCTTCGATAATGAGGTCATTTTGCGTAATAATTACATCGTCTCCCCTGACAATTGCCCCGATGGTTGCCCCTGATGGCAGCTTTATTTTATCAACAGTTCGACCAATGAGTTTTGATGTCTCTTTATCACCATGAGTCACAATTTCAATCACCTCTGAGGTACCTTGACGCAATGAGACGACTTTAGCAATGCCTGATTGTCTGACATGGCTTAATAACGCGGAGATGGTGGCGAGCTGTGGGGAAATTGCGATATCAATGACGCTTTCGTTAATGAGCTCAAGATAAGCTTGGCGCTGGATCAGGACGATAACTTTTTTAGCCCCCATCCGCTTGGCTAACATCGATGACATAATATTCGATTCGTCATCGCTGGTAACGGCAATAAAAAGGTCGGTTAATTCGACTTGTTCTTGAGATAACAGTTCTTGGTCTGCCGATTCACCGTGCAAGACGGTGGTATTGGTGAGTTTTTCAGCGATAAGCTCTGCTTTTTGTGCATTACGCTCAATTAGTTTGACTTGATAGTCATTTTCGAGTTTTTTAGCAAGCGAGACAGCAACACTGCCGCCGCCGCTAATCATAATGCGCTTATAGGGTTTTTCCAGTCGTTGCAATTCACTGGTGACGGCTTTGATATTTGACGGTTCGGTAATAAAATAGACCATATCACCAGCTTCAATAATGGTTGAATCGATCGGACGAATGAAGCGGTTTTGCCTATAAATCGCAACGATTTTTACATCGACATGCGGTAGATGTTCTTTTAATTCAGATAACTCACTACCAACAAGTGCGCCACCGTAATAGGCTGTGACCGCAACCAAGTAGACTTTATTGTCATAAAATGAAGCAATTTGGAGTGCACCGGGATATTGGATTAGTTGGCTAATATGTTGAGTGATGAGTTTTTCAGGCGAAATAATGTGATTAATCGGAATGCCGTCATCAACAGAAAAGAGCTGATATTTATCATCACTGTATTCTACTGCTCGAATACGTGCCACTTTTTGCGGGATATTAAAGAGCGAATGGGCGATTTGGCAAGCCAGCAAATTTGCTTCGTCTGAATTAGTGACGGCAACGAGCATGTCGGCACTTTCAGCACCAGCGCTTTCTAGCACCTGTGGATAAGACACTTTGCCTTGAATGACGCGTAAATCAAATCGCTCTTGTAGCGATTGCAACTGTTCAGCCACTTCATCAACAACGGTGACGTCATTTTCATGTTCAGTCACCAGATATTCAGCTAGTGCACTGCCAGTTTGGCCGGCACCTAGAATAATGATTTTCATTGTGTAATCACTCTCATTAGACTTCGTTTTTACCGGACGAAGCCAATGGCATCGTAGACTTTATCTAAGGTCAATTTAGCTCGGACATTGGCTTTTTGCGCACCGTCTTGCATGATGTCATGAAGTAATTTTTCATTATCTCGATAATGGAAATATCGTTCTTGTAGTGCACCTAGCATGGTCGAGACTTGAGCGGCAACCTCACCTTTTAAGTGACCATACATTTTTCCAGCAAATTCTTGCTCAAGAGTTGGAATCGATTTACCCGTAATACCCGTTAAGATATCAAGTAGATTTGACACGCCAGCTTTATTTTTAATATCGTAACGCACCATCGGTGGCTCATCAGAATCGGTCATTGCCCGCTTAATTTTTTTCTCGGCATCTTTCGGATTTTCTAATAATCCAATCACATTATTACGGTTATCATCTGATTTAGACATTTTTTTAGTCGGATCTTGTAACGACATCACTCTGGCGCCGGCTTTTGGAATAAACGGCTCTGGCACTTTAAAGATATCACCGTATAGCGCGTTAAAACGTGCGGCAATATCACGAGAAAGTTCTAAATGTTGTTTTTGATCTTCACCAACCGGGACTAAGTTGGTTTGATAAATTAAGATATCAGCTGCCATGAGTACTGGATAATCAAATAAGCCGGCATTAATGTTTTCTGCGTGTCTGGCTGATTTATCCTTAAATTGGGTCATTCTGCTTAATTCACCAAAGTAAGTGTAACAATTGAGCACCCAGCCTAGCTCGGCATGAGCAGGTACTTGTGATTGCACAAATACTGTACTTTTGTTGGGATCAATACCACAAGCAAGGTAAAGAGCCAGTGTATCTAATGTGGCTTTTTTGAGCTTTGCCGGATCCTGGCGCACCGTGATTGCATGTTGATTGACGATACAGTAAATACAATCATAAGCATCTTGCAAGTCGACCCAATTTTTTAATGCACCCAAATAATTGCCTAGTGATAATTCGCCAGATGGTTGTGCGCCACTAAATACAATTGGTTTACTCATAATCTTTTCCTATTTTATTTCGAATTTAATGCATTACTTTTTAGCTTCAGCACGAGGGCGAGGCAATATCGTTAATAGCTGCTCAAAGTTTTCAAACACATAGTCTGGACTGCTACTTGTGATTGATTCACCGTAATTATAACCGTAAGTTAAGCCAACCGTTGGGCACAGGGCATTTTTAGCGGCGCTAATATCATTGCGCGAATCGCCGACAAAGAGTAATTGGTCATGGTATAGACCAAAATTTGCCATGACTTGATATAGCGGCGCAGGATGTGGTTTAAGTTTGATGACATCACCGCCACCGAGTACTAGTGAAAAATACGGGTCTAGCTTGAGCGATTTCAACAGTGCTGGTAAAAACTGCGCCGGTTTATTGGTCACTAGTGCCATTCGATAGCCTTGTTGTTGTAAGGTCGCTAATGTTGATATGACGTGCGGAAATACTTGCGTCCCTTCATCAATTGTCTCGTCATAGTGACGATTGAACAGCGGTTTAGCTTGATCAAATATTGATTCAGGTGCACTAACTGATGCAAGAATGCGTTCAATAAGCACATCAATACCATTGCCGACCCAAATTTTAATTTGCTCGTGGGTGACGGTGGGTAACGATAAATCAGCCAACATGCGCTGAGCGGCTAAAGCAAGGCCTGGAACGCTATCAACGAGCGTACCATCAAGATCGAATGCAATGGCTTGGATGTCTGTAAGTTTTTTCATGTTTTATTACTCTACAGTAGCGAGTTGTCGGCGCATAGCATCGATAACCTCATGGTAGTTTGGGTGGCCAAAAATTGCGGAGCCTGCCACAAACATATCGGCTCCTGCTTTCGCTATTTCAGCTATATTGTCAACTTTAACCCCGCCGTCGACTTCTAAGCGGATTTCTCGCCCAGATTGATTAATCAGCGCACGAGTTTGGGCGATTTTTTTCAGCATATAAGGAATAAACGATTGGCCGCCAAAACCGGGGTTGACACCCATAATTAAAATTAGGTCAATCTTATCAATGATATATTCTAGGCAATCAAGCGGTACAGCCGGATTGAGTACGATACCTGCCGTACAACCGTGATCTTTGATCAGTTGGATAGAACGATCAAGATGCCTTGTTGCATCAGGATGAATGGAGATATTGTTTGCGCCTGACTTAGCAAAAGCGGTAATGAGTTCATCAACCGGAGACACCATTAAATGTACATCGATTGGTGCGGTAATTCCATAATTTCTTAAACCTTGGCAAAACATTGGACCCATTGTTAAATTAGGCACATAGTGATTATCCATAACATCAAAATGGATAACATTTGCACCCGCATTTAATACTTTTTGCGTATCTTCACCAAGTCTAGCAAAGTCTGCTGATAATATTGAAGGTGCAATTAAAAATCTTTCCATCATTTCTAACCTCTTCAGTGTTATTTTGAAGAAACAGTAATCGATAGCTAATTATATCGTATCTTTGCTAGTACGACCACTTGATCTATTTGAAACACTAAGAATAAAGTACAAGCAATTCGTGAATTTTTTTGCGACCAAGTCCATCACAGCTAATAGAACGCCTGGTTTCAACCGAATAAATATTGCTAGCTTGTTGATACCAATCTCGAGTCTGCATTGTGTCGTGGTTAGAGATAAGAACCGGAATATTTTTTGCCGAAAGCTTTTCTGCTAATTTGGCAAGATTCTGTTGTTCTTGTTGACCAAAGTGGACAGAATAGTAAGCGGTGAAGTTAGAACTTTCTGAGAGTGGTACGTAGGGGGGATCACAATATACTACAGCGCCTTTTTTGGCTTTTTTCATTACTTCATGATAAGGTGCACAGATAAATTCAGCGTGCTTGGCCTTTTCAGAAAAAGCAATAATCTCTTTTTCAGGGAAATAGATATTTTTATGTTGACCAAATGGGACATTAAATTCACCGCTACTGTTATAGCGGCATAATCCGTTATAACAATGGCGATTTAAATAGAGAAATAGCAGTGCTCTTTGATAGTTATTTTTGCTACGGTTAAATAGATCTCGCATTTGGTAAAATGCATCGGTCTGTTTATTTTGCTGATTGAATAATAACTTTGCATCTTCAATAAATTTTTCAGGTTGCTTTTTGATAATATTAAACAGTGAAATAAGGTCTTGATTGATATCAGCAAGAATATAACGCTTGTAATTGGTATTAAGAAAAACAGAACCGGCTCCAACAAAAGGTTCGATTAATAAGTCACCTTCTGGAAGATATTGCGTAATTTGATCTACAAGCGAGTATTTGCCACCAGCCCATTTTAGAAAAGCGCGTTGCTTTTTCAAACAATGCTCCTATTGGTATGAGGATAAGTCATCATTTAGATAACTTCTCCTTGTTGACCATTTCCCCTGATTTGATCCATGGATTGCTTTTTTGTAGTTCTTGGGTCAGAGATTTTACGGCTTGCTTAGCATCATCTAGAGTCAGATAGCTACCTTTTATTAACACAAACCACGGTTTTTGTTCACGGCGAGTTTCATAAATTTGATAATTGGTTAATTTGTACTGTTTAACAAATGCCATGAGATTTTCAAGGGATGAAGATGAGCTGAGCTGAATGGTGAAATGTGTATTGTCTATGGCATTTTGCAAACGTTGTTCATTAACCAAGTTATTAGTACTGTCATTTTGCCCTTTCAACAATAAAGTATTTTTTTGCTTCAGTTCATCTGATTGTGCTTCATTGGTCAATACATCGGTAATATCACCAGGGATGACAATTCGCTCTTGTTCAGGATCACTGTTTCGTTGCGTAACGGTTGCTGTTGTTGATATTGGTGCAGGAGACAATGTCTGATATGTTGATGTTTGATTATCTTCACTTAGCCCCAATTCAGTTGAATCGGATTGTTCTGGGGCTTGTGGTGATTGAGATTGTGATTTAAATATGGCAACACTTATACATAGCAATAAAACACATAGCGCTAATATAAGAATAATCCATTTAGTTTTTGACAACAAGAAACCGCTTAGTTGCGTTTTTTTAGGAGAGCTTTCCGAGATATAGCGATCCTCCTTATCAGGCCGAATTGACTCACTCACGTTCTCTCCTTTCTACCAATGACTGTATTGAATAAAAGTAATCACATAGTGATTACTTTTATATTTGCTCTATTTTCTCAATAATGTAGCTTGCTACACCTTTAGCACTTTGTTCATCTGTCTTTATGGTGATATCCGCGATTTCTTCGTAGAGCGGAACGCGCTCCCCAGCTAGCTCTTCATAAAGCTCTCTTGGTGTATTACTACCTTGAAGTAACGGACGACGTTTGTCCTTTTGGGTGCGAGCCATTTGTTTTTCGATAGTTGTTTCAAGATAAACCACAATACCACGAGCCGATAAACGATTTCGTGTTTCTTTTGATAAAATTGAGCCACCACCAGTTGCAAGTACAACACCTTGCTTTTCTGTGAGCTCATTAATGACTTTCTCTTCTCGAGAACGGAAACCATCTTCGCCTTCTAGGTCAAAAATCCAAGCGATATCCGCACCGGTTCGTTTCTCAATTTCTTGATCTGAATCAAAGAAATCCATACCAAGTTGTTGTGCGATCTGTCTACCAATTGTGCTTTTACCTGCACCCATTGGGCCAATTAAAAAGATATTACGCTTCTCTGCCATTGTAATTTCATCATCTGTATTAGTTAAAAAATATACAATTCACGCCTAAAAATAGCTTAGGTAAACTGTAATAGTTAGTCATACTCTCCGTCTAACGACAAAAATTTAGGGCGACAATTATCGCAGGAGATAGCCCCACTTTGCAATAGGTATTTTGTGATTATTCATTTTCAATTATTAATCATATCAGCTTTCTTCAATAGATTATATCAATAATCATCTAATATATTACAATCATATTCATGTTGAGTTTCAATTATTAAGTATTGAGTGAGATGCCCGCTTGATGTAAATCATGAATATTGAGTGCACCGACTAATCGACCATTAACATCAACAACGGGCGCTGCGGTAATATTGTGATCATTGAACGATTTTAGTGCTTCAATGGCTTTCCATCCATCAGGTAAGCGATAACCTGGTTTACTCATGACTTGATGGATTGGGTCATGCAATGTGCCCTCTTTTAATAGCAATCTGCGCAGATCGCCATCAGTAAATACGCCGGCAATATGCTGTTGTTCATCACACACAGCAACTAAACCAAGTCCTGTTCTACTCAGTTCAAGCATTGCATCCAATACTGTTGCTCTATGCCCAACACTTGGCACTTGTTCACCTGTGCGCATGACATCTTTAACGTGATTAAGCAGTTTGGCGCCTAGACTCCCTGCTGGATGAGAACGGGCAAAATCTTCTTCTTTAAATCCTTTGGCGCGCATAATTGAAATTGCTAGCACATCCCCCATTAATAAGGTGTTAGTTGAACTCGATGTTGGTGCAAGCCCCATTGGGCAAGCTTCTTTTTCGATACTGATATCTAAAATCGCATCCGCCGCTTTTGCTAATGGTGAGGATAAACTCCCCGTAATGGCAATAATCGCAATATTCATCTCTTTTAAAATGGGTAAAATAAGGCTGAATTCTTTGGCTCTGCCTGAATAGGATATTAACACGACAATATCGTTTTCGCTCACCATACCCAGATCTCCGTGCAGTGCTTCTGAGGGGTGCATAAAAAATGACGGTGTTCCCGTGCTGGCAAAGGACGCCGCAATTTTTTTACCAATATGACCGGATTTACCAATACCCGAGACGACCACTTTGCCTTTAGTGGATAAGATTAATTCACACGCTTTAATAAAATCGTCGCCAAGGCGGGCTGGGAGTTTTTGTGCCTCTTGAAGTTCAAGTTCAAGTACCTCGCGCCCATATTGCAGCAGTTTATTGCGGTTTGTTATATCCATTTGTCAGCCTTACGATAAATGATGGGTATGTATTAAGCAACAGTACGTGTATCAGTCTATCTGTCTGATACAGCTCAAGTAGTTTATCAAGTAATCAATTAAAAATGTAGAAAATATTTTTTTGCTTGTAAAGTTGGAGAACAATTTTTTACATTCTGTAAAACATTCGGTGTTGATTGCTTATTTGACACAAATTATCCATAATAGTTGCGATATTATTTTGACTCGGGGTGTCGCGCGGCTTTAAGCGTTGGCTGAGAATTTACCCGTTGAACCTGAACTGGCTCATACCAGCGTAGGAAAGTCTACCACCTTAATCGTGATCATACTTCCTTGCGCTATTGTAATTAAAAGAGGAATAAGTATGTGTACGAATCAACTTGAAGCAGCATTTGCTTCGTCTTATCTTCAAAAACTCAATAGAGACAAACCATTAATTCATTGTATGACCAATGATGTGGTGCAAAACTTTACGGCCAATATTTTACTGGCCATTGGCGCAATACCTGCGATGGTTATCGCAAAGGAAGAAACCGCGGATTTTGTTCACATCGCCGATAGTGTACTGATTAATCTTGGCACGATAACGCAGTGGTCATCAAAGAGTATGCTTATTGCCGCACAAGCCGCAATGGTAACGCAAACACCTTGGGTGCTTGATCCGGTTGCCGTTGGTAATGCGTTAACTTTTCGCTCAAATATTGCCAAACAATTATTACGGTTTAAACCCGCTGTTATTCGTTGCAATGCATCAGAAATATTAGCATTAGCTGATAAAACATCAATAGGGAAGGGCCCGGATAGTCAAGATAGTACCGATGCTGCTCTTAATGTTGCAAAAACGATTGCGTTGCAATATCAAACCGTTGTCGCCATGACTGGCAAAACCGACTATATCACCGATGGGTACACAACTTATGTCATTGATGGCGGCGATATTGCGCTAACGAAAGTAACCGGAGTCGGCTGCGCTTTATCTGCTGTGGTTGCGGCAATGATCGGTTGCAATACTAATCATTTACTTGCGGCGGCCTCTAGCTGCTTGATGATGAAAAAGGCAGGTGAGCTGGCTGATAAACATCACGGACTTGGCACATTTGCGATTTCGTTATTAGACCAACTCTCTTTGATGAATGCAGCACGATTATTGGAGCAATAGCATGGCAAAAACATTAGATTTATCACTGTATTTGGTGCTTGATCCGGTTTTATGCCATGGCATTGATGGCATGGTGAAAACAGTTCAAATAGTGGTTGCAAATGGTGTAACGGTTGTTCAGCTGCGAGCGGAAAATCAATTTCATCATCGGCAATGGTATCAAGCCGCATTGGCATTAAAAGCGGCTTTAAGTCATACCCCCGTGCCACTTATTATTAACGATTATGTTGATGTGGCATTAGCGGCTGATGCTGATGGCGTGCATATTGGGCAAGCTGATCTGCCGGCCCAGGTTGTGCGTCAGCTAATTGGCGCAGATAAATGGCTTGGGTTGTCCATTTCAAATCAGCAACAATTAGATGAGGTGCCTTGGTCGGTGATTGACTACCTTGGTATTGGACCTATTTTTCCCACCACATCGAAGAAAAATGCTGCCCCAGCGTTGGGAATTGAGCAATTAGCTAAGCTCATGACACAGCGACAATGCCCGGCGGTGGCGATTGGCGGAATTAACGAAACGAATATTGAAGGTGTGATACAAACCGGTATTAACGGCGTTGCTGTCGTGTCGGCAATTTGTGGACAGGTTAATATACAACAAGCGACGGCGCAGTTGGTAAAGCAAATTGGTCAGGTGAAAAATAAGGGGATGACATTGTGACGATTGCATTAACTATTGCTGGATCTGATTCTAGCGGCGGCGCTGGCATTCAAGCTGATTTAAAGACCTTTTCTGCGTTAGGTGTATATGGGATGTCGATTGTTACCGCATTAACGGCACAAAATACGCTAGGTGTTGATGATGTGCTACCTATTTCGGCTGATTTTGTCAAACAACAATTTTATTCGATTATTAACGATAGCCAGCTCGATAGTTTAAAAATCGGTATGTTGATGAATGAAGAGATTGTCATTGCGGTGAGCCAACTATTACTTGAGCACCCGATGCCGTATATTGTCTTAGATACCGTGATGATTGCTAAAGGTGGGCACCGACTATTGCAATTAGAGGCGATTAAGGCGATTAAGCAACAGCTTTTACCGTTGGCGACGATCATTACGCCAAATTTATTGGAGGCGGCGGCTTTATTGAGTGATAGTCAAGCTATTGATGAGCGTGATATGCGGCGGCAGGGACGAGAATTATTGCAATTAGGCTGTAAAGCGGTGTTGATGAAAGGGGGGCATCTAGCCGGATCACAGAGTGTTGATTATCTGATTATGCCAGAGGGCGAAATTCGATTGGCTGCGCCAAGAATCGTAACTAATAATACACATGGTACTGGCTGTACATTATCAGCCGCGATTGCAGCGTTATTGCCACAAACATCGCTAGTCGAGGCGGTTGAACAAGCGAAACATTACTTGCTTGGCGCGATTGAGCATGCCGATACGCTCAAGATTGGTCAAGGTATTGGGCCTACGCACCATTTTTATCAATGGTGGTAAGCTTGGCGGTGCCGGAGTTTGGACTCTTCGGCACTTTATTTACTATTTATGACGTTTATCTAATCGATTAGCCAGCATATCACCTAAAAATTGTAATAACTGCACGACAATAATTAAGATCACAATGCAGGCGACCAGTACTTCCGTATAATAGCGCTGATAACCGTAACGAATCGCCAAATCGCCAATGCCGCCTCCGCCGACAATACCTGCCATAGCGCTATAGCCAATAAGGGATATCACAGTTACGGTCGCATGACGAATAAGTTGCGGAAAAGCTTCAGGAAACAAAATACCCACGATAATGCGCCAATAGGCCGCACCGCTAGAGATGGCTGCCTCAATGACACCGTTGTCGACCTGGCTAAAGGCGTTTTCTGCCAAGCGACCATAAAATGCAATCGCTGCAACAGCGAGAGGGAAAATAACGGCTTTCGGTCCAATTGATGTGCCGACTAAATAAACACCTGCAGGAAGAACTGCCACCATCAAAATTAAGAATGGAATTGAACGTGTAGCGTTAATAATAAACCCCGATATTTGATTAACCAGTTGATTGCTAAAAAAGAGCCGATTAGAGGTAAGATAAAGAAATAGTCCAATTAATGTGCCAAAAATAATGGCAGCAAGTAGCGACCAACTGACCATAATGAAGGTTTCTTGAGCCGCAGTCCATAATAATTGGCCAAACTCGCTATAGGTTAATTTGCCCATTATTTTACCTCCTCAACAATAACATGATAGCTTTTCAAAAGATGAATTAGGCTGCTGATATCGTCGTTGGCACCAATAAGTTCAACCACGAGATTACCGAGTGCTTGATCGTTAAAATATTCAATAAAGCCATGTAGGATATTAAACGAGACATTGGTTTGTTTTGCTGATTGAAATAGTACTGGCTCGGTTGCATTTTCATTGATATATCGTAAGCGAACCAGTTTCCCCTTAGCATTCTTTTTAACTTTACTCGGTAAAGCAGTATTCTCATCAATATTTAAGAAAGACTGAGTAAAGGCTTGCTGTGGTGAGGCAAATAAGTCAAAGGTATTGTTGAGTTCGACGATTTCACCTTGTGACATAACAGCAACGCGATTACAAATTTTCTTGATGACATCAATCTCATGGGTGATGAGGACAATCGTTAATTTGAACTCTCGATTAAGTTGCTTTAATAAGTCTAATATCGAGGTTGTGGTTTGTGGGTCAAGCGCACTGGTTGCTTCATCACACAGTAGAATCTTCGCATCATTTGCCAGCGCTCTGGCAATGCCCACTCGTTGTTTTTGCCCGCCACTTAATTCAGCTGGATAGGCATTTGCCTTATCGGTTAAGCTAACGAGTTTAAGTAGCTCTTTTACCCGCTGCTCGACAGCAAGACCGCGTTTACCTGCTGCTTTTAAAACAAAGGCAATATTGTCGTAAACGGTTTTGGAGGACGCGAGATTAAAATTTTGGAAAATCATGCCGACATCAAAACGAAATTGCTGCAGATCTTTGCCTTTTAGTGACGCAATGTTGGTGCCATTGACGTAAATCTGCCCCTGTGTGGGGGAGGCAAGTCGATTGAGCGTTCTAACCAACGTTGATTTGCCGGCCCCACTTGAGCCGATAATACCAAAAATATCCCCTTGATACACATTGAAGGAGGCATTTTTAACGGCGTTAACAATGCGGTCCTTTACTTTGAAAGCGACCGATACGTTGCTGACTTGAATAAGCGGTTTATTCATAATTACTCTTTTGCTGATTAATGAAAACGATAATAATTTGCGCTAACTACTGCCTGATTAGGCGGTATTGCTTATGTCGCAGTAGTTAGGCAATAAAATTAATATAATTGATAGTTGGGTTTTTGAAAGGTATAAAACATCCCATTTTTATCATTAATGACTTGGTTAAACTGCTCAGAGCTGACCACGTCGATAATGTCTTTACCCAGTGTATCAACTGAGCTGGTTCTAATTGCAATGACATTTTTATGATCTTTATCTAATACTTCGCTGTAGAGCGCCTTAGATAAATCTAAGCCCGCGCCAATCGCGTAATTACCATTCACTACCGCTAGTGTTGCGCTATCAAGTGAGCGAGGTGTTTGCGGGGCTTCGATTGGCACAATCATTAGTTCATGAGGATTGTCAATAATATCTTTAGGGCTGAGCTCTGCGGGATTAGCAGATGGATTAAGTGTAATTAAACCAGCTGCTTGTAAAATTCGCAGTGCCCTTGCTTCATTGGTCACATCATTTGCAATTGTGACTTGGTCGCCTGCTTTAAGCTGTGAAAAGTTAGTAATCTTATTAGAAAAGATGCCGGCGCCAGCGGTCGGCACAAAAGCAACGGCGGTGATATCCAAATTATGTGCTTGTTTAAAGTTATTCAAATAACTCAGATGCTGGAATAAATTAATATCAATATCTTTATTTGCTAAAGCAATATTGGGCTGCACGTAATCACTAAATTCGCGGATTTCGATTTTATAACCCTTTTGCTCTAAGCCCGGCGCGATAGCTTGTTTAAACATATCACCATATGGACCGGCAGCAACGCCGACGACTAATTTTTTCTCATCTTTACTGTTATCACAGCCAGTTAGCGTAAAGACCGCTAATAGTATGGCCAGACTGGCACTGATTATTTTGTTGAACATGATAATTTTTCCTTTAATTTTGATAAGCGTGTTAATGCGGCAAGTAGGGTTTCGTGTTTTTTAGCGAAATGAAAGCGAATATAACGATATTCAGGTTCTTTAAAAAATGCTGAACCGGGTACTGCAGCTACGCCAACTGCCTTGATAAGCCATTCGCAAAATTCGAAATCGGTGGTAAATGGGTTGAATGACGAAATATCAACCAAGACATAATAAGCGCCTTGTGGCGGATAATAAGAGAGTCCGATTTGGTCAAGTCCATCCAAAAACAGTTTACGTTTTTCTGTGTATGTTTGTGTTAATTGTTGGTAATACTCATCGGCAAAAGCAAGCCCGGCACAAGCTGCTTTTTGTAATGGCGCGGCGGCACCAACGGTTAAAAAGTCATGAATCATTTTGCAGCCATCAATAATTGCTTTATCAGCAATAATATGGCCTAAGCGCCAACCGGTAACGGAATAGGTTTTTGATAATGAGCTACAGGTGATAGTGCGTTCTTTCATGCCAGGAAAGCTAGCTAAGTAAAAATGCTGATGCGGCTCATAAACCAAATGTTCATAAACTTCATCGGTAATAACATAAGCGTCAAATTCGATAGCCAGTTCGCTAATATAAGATAACTCTTCATGGGTAAAAACTTTACCGCATGGATTACTTGGATTACATAGAATAAGCGCTTTAGCACCTTGTTCAAAAGCATGGCGTAATTGTTGTTTATCAAACTCAAAAGAAGGCGGAATTAAAGGCACGTAAATTGGCTGTGCATCGGATAAAATAGCGTCCGCACCATAGTTTTCATAAAAGGGCGAGAAGATAATCACTTTATCTTTAGGATTACACACCGTCATCACTGCACACATCATTGCCTCTGTGCTGCCACATGTGACCAACACATTTTCATTAGAATTGATTGGGATGTTCATCCGTTTTTGCTGTTTTTGGGCAAGCAACTGACGAAACTCGGCTGAGCCCCAGGTGACCTCATATTGGTGTGGGCCGGTATCGGCAGTTTGTTTTAAGGCGGCAATAAGTTGCGCTGGCGGGTCAAAATCAGGAAAGCCCTGCGATAAATTAATCGCGTCAAATTGATTGGCAATTCGTGTCATACGGCGAATGACAGAATCTGAAAAAGAGTTAAGTCTATTAGCTAGCTGCTTCATAAGTAAAAGATTTTTTTAGCGTATCATGCTAGACATTATAATATAACTCTGTGAAAAAACGGTTACACAATCTATTTATATCTGCTTATAGTTTTTATTTATAAGTTGATGTTAATTGTGAGATAACTTAAAGTAATAATAGGTAATGTTTATTTGAGATAGCACGTGAAATATACTGATTTAAGAGACTTTATTGAGCAACTTGAGCGGCAAGGAGAGCTTAAACGCATTCGCTATCCGGTTGATCCTCATTTAGAAATGACGGAGATTGCGGATCGTGTTTTGCGCCGTGAGGGACCCGCATTATTATTTGAAAATCCTATTGGTTATGCGATGCCGGTTTTGTGTAATTTATTTGGTACACCTAAACGTGTTGCGATGGGCATGGGGCAAACGGATGTATCTGCATTACGTGAGGTTGGCCATTTGCTTGCATTTTTGCGCGAACCAGAACCGCCAAAAGGGATTCGTGGTTTTTTTGCTGAATTACCAAAATATAAACAAGTGTTAAATATGCCCGTTAAGCAGCGTTCATCGGCGCCGTGTCAAGATATCGTATTAAACGATGATGACGTCGATTTAATGCAAGTTCCGATTATGCACTGCTGGCCAGATGATGTTGCCCCGCTCATAACGTGGGGATTAACGATAACCAAAGGCCCTTATAAAGAGCGGCAAAATATTGGCGTGTACCGTTTACAACGTCTATCTAAGAATAAACTCATTATGCGCTGGTTATCACATCGCGGTGGCGCGATTGATTTTCAAGAGTGGCAAAAAGAGCACCCAGGAGAAAAATTTCCAGTGGTGGTGGTATTGGGCGCCGATCCTGCGACGATTTTAGGTGCGGTGACGCCGGTGCCTGATACGTTGTCTGAATATGCATTCTCGGGATTATTACGCGGCTCTAGGACGGAAGTTGTTAAAGCATTATCATGTGATCTTGATGTGCCAGCTAGTGCTGAAATCGTGCTGGAAGGCTATATTGAACCAAGCGAAATGGCACCAGAAGGTCCTTATGGTGATCATACTGGCTACTATAATGAAGTGGAACATTTCCCGGTGTTTACCGTGACGCATTTAACGCGCCGTAAAGATGCTATCTATCATTCAACCTATACCGGACGTCCGCCCGATGAGCCTTCGGTATTAGGGCTGGCACTTAATGAAGTCTTTATACCTATTTTGCAAAAGCAGTTCCCTGAAATTGTTGATTTTTATTTACCGCCGGAAGGGTGTTCATACCGAATTGCGATTGTCACGATTAAAAAACGCTATGCCGGACATGCTAAGCGCGTGATGATGGGAGTCTGGTCCTATCTAAGACAATTTATGTATACCAAATTTGTTATTGTGTGTGATGATGACATTAATGCGCGCGATTGGAAAGATGTCATGTGGGCGATTTCAACGCGTATGGATCCGCAGCGAGATATGACTTTTGTTGAGCGCACGCCAATTGATTATCTGGATTTTGCCTCGCCAATATCCGGACTTGGTTCAAAAGTCGGTTTAGATGCCACCTCTAAATGGCCGGGGGAAACTCAGCGTGAATGGGGACGGATTATTGAAAAAGATCCTGAAGTTGTTGCCCATATCGATGCAATTTGGAATGAACTCGGGATTTAATACTGGTGTTAATTATACGTTATTTAATATAGTAATATTTTATGATGTTAGATATGTTCGGCATTTTTGTTTCTTAATGGTTTTTATGAATTAAAAATGCCTGTTATTGTGCCTAATGTTCGCACTTTGGTTATGCAAATGACATGAGGTTATAGCGCGTAAGATTTTTAACTTATATCTTTATATTTTTACTCTTCTTTTTAATCAATTTTCATAAAAAAACTCAATTTTAATCTTTTTGCTGGTTTTCTCTAAATAAAAATTAGTTAATTAAATATCAATGGCTTGGTTCCTTATTTTGCATTAACAGAAAATTCAAAATTGATAACAAAAACCAATAATCTATAGAGATGATTGGAAAGGTCGATCAAACAGCTTTTTATGATTTGTTTTGACTATCAATCAAACTTGACCGATCGTTATTATCGATATTATAATGTCCCTCGATGTGATAAAAATAATCTTTGTAGCACGGAAATAAGGAAATAAGGAACATATGAAAAACGCTGCCATTTGTCGTCGCCATTTTGTGTCGTCCGTATCTTATAAAGTAGAATTTTCTCAGTTAATCCCGTTTCTACTGTTTTTTGTAATAGGTATATTAATTATTCAACCATTTAACGCCAGAGCGTCCTTATCTGTAGCAACAGCGGCCAATATACAAGGTAATGCTCCCAACATTTTTGATGAAGTCGCTCAAAAAATTTTAGATACAATCACCTTTAATATTGTATCTGAAATTGGTCAGTCATATGAGCTAATCCCTGGTATTGATAACACGCTTTATGTCTCTTATTCAACAACACCAAGTGCATTTTTTGCGACAGTTGATCTCTCGGTATTAGGCGCCAATGATATTGAGGATGATGATGGCGATTATCTGGCCAAAGATAATCCTTTTGCGGTAAAACAGGTCATTTATGAATGGGAAGATGCAAATGGCAATGTCATTTCAGCTGATTCAACGGATTGGTTAGGCGGTAATATTTGCCAATCTACCTATAAAGGTGATTCGGTTGTTACGACGATATTTATTATACAAGTCCGTACTGAATATGGATTACCATCTTCAGCAGAAAAAGTATTATCTAAAAGTTTTAAGGTTAATGCTAAAGACGGCATTTGTTACTTACAACCTGGCGTGTTGGCTTTGAATATTCCAAACGGTTGGCCTGAAGGGGGGAATAATGCCTCTGCAGGCAGTGATTGGGTGAATCGTGACGATGCTTATAATACTGAACAATTTACCCGAAGTAAGGGGTTTAATGCTTGGGCAACTAATGCCAATGGGCAAAGCTTTCCAACCACGGCATTTCCGGATGCTCGATTCCGTATTATTCCGTTTGGCACTATATCAAATTACACTTATAGTATTATTAGCAACCCCAATTCCGCGGTGGCTAATGATGCGCGTGCATCCAATGCCAGTTCAAAAGCGGAGTTTAAATTCAGTGATATTGTTCCCGAAAAAAATGCAGATTATGTTTTTTTGGTAGTGAATAACACGACAGGGGCACGCTCTTATTACCGTTTTTCTCTCAATACTTGGGTCTATGTTGTCTCGAAACTAGGACAATGGATCACGCTTGATAATGCAAAAACGTTGTGCGCTAATAATGGTGATCGTTTACCGAGCCGCAAGGAGCTGAGTAACTCATATTATACCTTTGTTGAATTTGCGGATTCTTTAAGTCATGGAAATTGGTATTTAAAAAATAATGGTTATAGTCGAGCTATTGGCGAAGGGGTGATGGCGGAGTGGGGGAAAATATTTTATTATGCGCCAGGTGACGGTAATGCCAGAGATATGATGGCAGATGTGAAGAATTTGCGTAGATTGTTTAATTATGATTTCTATTTTACCAATGAACCTTCTCTGACTAAAGGTATGAATTATAGTGTTGGTACTGCTGAAGGTAATGTTATAGTCGAATTTGATAGTGCATATGCCATGTGCGCTAAATATTAACAATTTCTATGTAGTTGTTGATGTTATGGTCGTTATTTTATTATATAATAGTCAAATCTAAACGCCGATGAGCGGCTGCATTTAAAATAATTATTGCTATTTTTTGATATTTGTTGCAAAATGCTGCCCTCATTTTAACTTAGGGGAGCTGTCTGTTATCGGTTTAACAGAGGCGTATGTACCCGAGATAAGGAAACATTAAGATGGCAAAGAAAGTCCAAGCTTACATCAAGTTGCAAGTTGCAGCTGGTGCAGCAAATCCTAGTCCACCAGTTGGTCCAGCACTTGGTCAACATGGTGTGAATATCATGGAATTTTGTAAAGCGTTTAACGCAAGAACAGAAGGTATGGAAAAAGGGTTACCAACTCCGGTTGTAATTACCGTTTATTCTGACCGTTCATTCACTTTCATCACCAAAACGCCTCCTGCAGCTGTATTATTGAAAAAAGCAGCTAAAATCAAGTCTGGTTCAGGCGAACCAAACAAGAAAAAAGTAGGTAAAATTACGAGCGCTCAGATTCGCGAAATCGCCGAATTAAAAGCCGCTGATATGAATGGTGCAACTATTGAGTCAATGATGAGTTCTATTGAAGGAACTGCGCGCTCAATGGGTCTGGAAGTGGAGGGTTAATCAATGGCTAAACTATCTAAAAAAGCTAAACTTATCCGCGAAAAAGTTAATGCTACTAAACAATACGAAATTAATGAAGCAATTACACTATTAAAAGAATTAGCAACTGCTAAATTCGTTGAAAGTGTTGATGTTGCCGTTAATCTAGGTATTGATGCGCGTAAATCCGATCAAAACGTACGTGGTGCAATTGTTCTTCCAAATGGTACTGGACGTAGTGTCCGAGTTGCTGTGTTCACTCAGGGTGCAAACGCTGAAGCAGCTAAAGCAGCAGGTGCTGAATTAGTTGGCATGGAAGATCTTGCAGAACAAATCAAAAAAGGTGAAATGAATTTTGATGTTGTTATTGCCTCTCCAGATGCAATGCGTATCGTTGGTCAATTAGGTCAAATCCTTGGACCACGTGGTTTAATGCCAAACCCGAAAGTGGGTACTGTAACCCCGAACGTTGCTGAAGCGGTTAAAAATGCTAAAGCAGGTCAAGTCCGTTACCGTAACGATAAAAATGGTATTATTCATACTACCATCGGTAAAGTTGACTTTGATGGCGACAAATTGAAAGAAAACTTAGAGGCGCTACTTGTTGCATTGAAACGTGCAAAACCAGCATCATCTAAGGGTGTTTTTGTTAAAAAAGTTAGCCTGTCTACTACAATGGGAGCAGGTGTTGCAATTGATCAAACTAGTTTGAGTGCAACAGTTTAATTTTTTGACTTTAGATTAAGTAAAAAGAATCGGTTGGTGTCTGGCCTTATTCCAGACCCCGTCCAAGACCGTAGGTGTGATGTGTATTTTATTGATATCATTGCTTAATTTTCCTACGTAGACGGTGACAGAACCTGACAGTTATTTTAATTAGATAAATATAGTTGAATTAACAGGATTTCTGCTCACCGTAAATGTGCTAATTATTAATATTAATAATTAGTTATAGTGAGTCTAGGTGAAAGCCTAGTTTAATTCAGGAGCAAAACTAATGGCATTAAATCTTCAAGATAAACAAGCGATTGTTACTGAAGTTAACGAAGTTGCCAAAGGTGCGCTTTCTGCAGTTGTTGCGGATTCTCGTGGCGTTACTGTAGAAAAAATGACTGCATTACGTAAATCAGCGCGCGAAGCTGGCGTTTATGTTCGTGTTGTTCGTAACACGCTATTACGTCGCGTTGTTGAAGGTACTCCTTATGAGTGCTTGAAAGATACGTTTGTTGGTCCAACTCTTATTGCATTTTCTAACGAGCACCCAGGTGCAGCAGCGCGAATTTTTAAAGCGTTTGCAAAAGAAAATGATAAATTTGAGATTAAAGCAGCAGCCTTTGAAGGTGAGTTAATTACAGCGGCAAATATTGATCGCTTAGCAACATTACCAACTTATGAAGAAGCATTAGCTCGCTTGATGTCGACCATGAAAGAAGCCGCGGCTGGCAAATTGGCTCGTACACTTGCAGCGGTTCGCGATCAAAAACAAGAAGCAGCTTAATTCTGACTTGTATTTATTGGCGAATTTTTACTAATTTAAAAAATTATTTATTTAGGAAACTATATTATGTCTATCACTAAAGAACAAATTTTAGATGCAGTTGCTGAAATGTCTGTAATGGACGTTGTTGAACTAGTATCAATGATGGAAGAAAAATTTGGTGTGTCAGCGGCAGCAGCAGTAGCTGTGGCAGCAGCTGGTCCAGCTGAAGCCGTTGAAGAAAAAACTGAATTTGACGTTGTATTAAAAGACGTTGGTGCTAATAAAGTAGCTGTTATCAAAGCCGTTCGTGGTGCAACTGGTTTAGGCTTAAAAGAAGCTAAAGATCTTGTTGAATCAGCTCCAGCAACAGTTAAAGAAGCAGCAAGTAAAGCTGATGCAGATGCTCTTAAGAAAGCGCTTGAAGAGTCTGGTGCTGTGGTCGAACTTAAGTAAGTTTGATTTATTATGTGCAGCCTGAAAAGGCTGATGGCTGGAGGTTTTATACCTCCAGCCTTTTTGCGTCTGTATAGATGCGAAAAAGATGTTATCTGTAATTATAAATGAAATAGTCTATAATTAAAAACCTAATCAATTGATATTTATAAATATTTCGAGCAGGTGTCAGATTTAATTATCAAGTGATAAGGATCTGATGAATATTTAATAAAGCCAATGTGATATGACATTATGTATCATGGCTGATCAGCAAGTTGAGGAACTAATGGTTTACTCTTATACCGAGAAAAAACGAATTCGTAAGAATTTTGGTAAACGTCCACAAGTGTTGGATATACCCTATCTTCTTTCTATTCAACTTGATTCGTTCCAAAAGTTTATTGACCAAGATCCTGAAGGTCAATATGGTTTAGAAGCCGCTTTTCGTTCAATCTTTCCTATAAAGAGTTATAGCGGTAGCGCAGAACTCCAATATGTCTCATTTAAAATGGGTGAGCCTGTTTTTGATGTGAAAGAGTGTCAGATTCGAGGAATTACTTATTCTGCTCCGCTCCGTGTTAAATTACGTTTAGTCATATATGACAAAGATGCTCCAGAAGGAACAGTAAAGGATATTAAAGAACAAGATGTCTATATGGGTGAAATTCCATTAATGACTGATAATGGAACGTTTGTTATTAATGGTACTGAACGTGTAATTGTTTCTCAGTTGCATCGTAGTCCGGGTGTGTTCTTTGATAGTGATAAAGGTAAAACTCACTCGTCAGGTAAAGTTTTATATAACGCAAGAATTATTCCATACCGTGGTTCTTGGCTAGATTTTGAGTTTGATCCTAAAGATAATTTATTTGCTCGTATTGACCGACGTCGTAAATTACCTGCAACGATTATTTTAAGAGCTTTAGGTTTTGAAACTGAGCAAATTTTAGATCTTTTCTTTGAGAAAACTGTGTTTGAAGTTGCAAAATCTAAATTGAAAATGGATCTTGTACCTGAGCGTTTGCGTGGTGACACCGCGATTTTTGATATCGAATCAAAAGGTCAAATTTATGTAGAAAAAGGTCGACGAATCACTGCCAAACATATTCGACAACTCGAAAAAGACAACATTACAAAAATAGATGTACCTGTCGAGTATATTATTGGTAAAGTGTTGGCCAAAAACTATGTGCATGATGTTACAGGCAATATTATTGCGCCTGCTAATACGCCAATTTCGCTTGAGTTACTTGCTGAATTAACTAATGCCGGCCATAAGAAAATTGAAACATTATTTACTAATGATTTAGATCATGGTGCATTTATATCAGAAACATTAAATGTTGACCCATCACATAATCAGTTAGATGCATTGGTTGAAATCTATCGGATGATGCGTCCTGGTGAGCCTCCAACAAAAGAAGCTGCGGAATCATTGTTTGCTAACTTATTCTTTTCTGAAGAACGCTATGATTTATCTGCCGTTGGCCGAATGAAGTTTAACCGCTCATTAAATCGTGATGAAATTGAAGGTAGTGGCGTTCTCTCTAGCGAAGACATCATTGAAGTGATGAAGAAACTCATCGCAATACGAAATGGTCATGGTGAAGTTGATGATATCGATCATTTAGGTAACCGCCGTATTCGAAGTGTTGGCGAAATGGCTGAAAACCAATTCCGTATTGGTTTAGTGCGCGTAGAGCGGGCAGTTAAAGAGCGTTTATCTTTAGGTGATCTTGATGCGCTTATGCCACAAGATATGATTAATGCGAAACCGATTTCAGCAGCAATTCGTGAGTTCTTTGGTTCAAGTCAATTATCTCAATTTATGGATCAAAATAATCCATTATCTGAAATTACGCATAAACGTCGTATTTCTGCATTAGGGCCGGGTGGGTTAACTCGTGAGCGTGCAGGCTTTGAAGTGCGAGACGTGCATCCAACGCATTACGGACGTGTTTGTCCGATTGAAACGCCGGAAGGTCCAAATATCGGTCTAATTAACTCTTTAGCGGTTTATGCAAGAACCAATGAATACGGTTTCTTAGAAACGCCTTACCGTAAAGTTGTTGATGGTATTGTGACGGATGAAATTAATTATTTGTCCGCGATTGATGAAAGTACATTTGTTATCGCGCAGGCTAACTCGAACTTAGATGAAACAGGCCGTTTCGCTGAAGATTTAGTAACTTGTCGTTTAAATGGTGAGTCTGGTTTATATAATCCAGAACAAGTTCACTATATGGATGTGTCAACGCAGCAGATCGTTTCGGTAGGTGCGTCGTTAATTCCATTCCTTGAACACGACGATGCGAACCGTGCTTTGATGGGTGCAAACATGCAACGTCAAGCAGTGCCGACCCTTAAGGCTGAAAAACCATTTGTTGGTACCGGTATGGAACGTGCGGTTGCGGTTGACTCAGGTGTAACTGTTGTCGCTAAGCGTGGTGGTACGGTTCAATACGTCGATGCGTCACGTATCGTTATCAATGTTAACCCAGATGAGATGTACTCTGGCGAAGCGGGTATTGATATCTATAACTTGACTAAATATACCCGTTCTAACCAAAACACTTGTATCAACCAAATTCCTTGTGTTGATTTAGGTGAAAAAGTTGAGCTTGGTGATGTATTGGCTGACGGACCGTCAACGGACTTAGGTGAATTAGCACTTGGTCAAAATATGCGTGTGGCATTTATGCCATGGAATGGTTATAACTTCGAAGACTCCATTTTAGTGTCTGAAAAAGTAGTTCAAGATGACCGTTTTACCTCGATTCACATTCAAGAATTATCGTGTGTCTCTCGTGACACCAAATTGGGTGCAGAAGAGATTACGGCTGATATTCCAAACGTTGGTGAAGCTGCATTATCTAAACTTGATGAATCTGGTATCGTTTATATCGGTGCAGAAGTGAAAGGCGGTGATATTTTAGTTGGTAAAGTGACACCAAAAGGTGAAACGCAACTAACGCCTGAAGAAAAATTACTTCGTGCGATCTTTGGTGAAAAAGCTTCTGATGTTAAAGATACTTCATTGCGTGTACCAAATGGTGTTTCTGGTACCGTTATTGATGTTCAAGTTTTCATTCGTGATGGTGTTGTTAAAGACAAACGTGCACTTGAAATTGAAGACATGCAATTAAAACAAGCGAAAAAAGATTTAACTGAAGAGTTTAAGATTTTAGAAGCTGCTTTATTTGCTCGAGTTAAAGATGTGTTAATTAGCGGTGGTATTGAAGGTAGTAAATTAGATGCCTTATCTCGTGAAAGATGGTTAACGCTTGGTTTAACTGACGAAGATAAACAAGGTCAAATTGAAGAGTTAGCAGCACAGTACGCTGAAATCAAAGTTGATTTTGATAAGAAACTTGAAGCTAAACGTATGAAAATCACTCAAGGTGATGACTTACAACCGGGTGTCTTAAAAATCGTTAAAGTTTATTTAGCGGTTAAACGTCAAATTCAACCAGGTGATAAAATGGCTGGTCGTCATGGTAATAAAGGGGTAATTTCAAAAATTAACCCAATTGAAGATATGCCATATGATGAACAAGGCCGCCCTGTTGACTTAGTGCTAAATCCACTAGGTGTTCCATCGCGTATGAATATTGGTCAGATTTTAGAAACGCATTTAGGTATGGCAGCGAAAGGTATTGGTATTAAAATTGATACTATGTTAAAAGAGCAACAAGAACTTGCTAAATTACGTGAATTCATTCAAAAAGCGTATGATCTTGGGCTTGGTGCTGCACAAGAAGTTAACGTTGCTGATTTTACCGATCAAGAAGTGATGACACTGGCGCAAAATCTGCGTAATGGTATGCCGCTTGCAACGCCAGTATTTGATGGTGCAAAAGAAGCGGAAATTAAATCATTACTACAATTAGGTGATTTACCAACATCAGGACAAATTACCTTATTTGATGGCCGTACGGGTGAGAAATTTGAACGACCAGTAACTGTGGGTTATATGTATATGTTGAAACTAAATCACCTTGTTGATGACAAGATGCATGCTCGTTCAACCGGTTCATATAGCCTTGTTACTCAGCAACCGTTGGGCGGTAAAGCTCAGTTTGGTGGGCAACGTTTTGGTGAGATGGAAGTGTGGGCACTTGAAGCTTATGGTGCTGCATATACGTTACAAGAAATGTTGACTGTAAAATCGGATGACGTGAATGGTCGTACGAAGATGTATAAAAATATTGTAGATGGTGATCATAGTATGGAACCTGCGATCCCTGAATCATTTAACGTATTGTTAAAAGAGATTCGCTCGCTTGGTATCAATATTGAATTAGATGAAGAGTAATTTGTTTCATTAAAAGATTGCTATTTATACGGGTAATAGTCAGTATTTTGGCTATTACCCAGTTGGTTTAACTCCATAGGAGCCAATTCGTGAAAGACTTATTAAAGTTTCTAAAAGCACAAACGAAAACTGAAGAGTTTGATGCTATTAAAATTGGGTTAGCATCCCCAGACATGATCCGTTCATGGTCATTTGGTGAGGTTAAAAAACCAGAAACCATCAACTACCGCACCTTTAAACCGGAACGTGATGGTTTATTCTGCGCTAGAATTTTTGGTCCAGTAAAAGATTATGAATGTTTATGTGGTAAATATAAACGTTTAAAACACCGAGGTGTGATCTGTGAAAAATGTGGTGTTGAAGTCACTCAGGCTAAAGTACGTCGTGAGCGTATGGGTCATATTGAGCTTGCATCGCCAACTGCACATATTTGGTTTTTAAAATCATTACCATCCCGTATCGGTTTATTACTTGATATGCCATTGCGTGATATCGAGCGCGTACTTTATTTTGAATCATTTATGGTTCTTGATGGCGGAATGACCAATTTAGATCGTGGTCAAGTTTTAACTGAAGAGCAGTACTTAGATGCGCTTGAAGAGTTTGGTGACGAATTTGACGCGCGTATGGGTGCGGAAGCGATTCAGGAATTATTACGTAATCTAGATTTAAATGGTGAATGTGAATCGCTACGTGATGAATTGCTGACCACGAATTCTGAAACTAAACGTAAAAAATTAACTAAGCGTATTAAAATTTTAGAAGCATTTATTCTGTCAGAAAATAAACCAGAATGGATGATTCTCAATGTATTACCGGTACTTCCACCTGATTTGCGTCCATTAGTGCCATTAGATGGAGGTCGTTTTGCGACATCTGATCTAAATGACTTATATCGTCGTGTTATTAACCGAAACAACCGTTTAAAACGCCTATTAGATTTGGCTGCACCTGATATTATTGTGCGTAATGAAAAACGAATGTTACAAGAATCTGTTGATGCATTATTAGATAATGGTCGTCGTGGCCGCGCCATTACCGGTTCGAATAAACGCCCATTAAAATCTTTAGCTGATATGATTAAAGGTAAACAAGGTCGTTTCCGTCAGAACCTACTTGGTAAACGAGTTGACTATTCAGGCCGCTCTGTAATTACAGTAGGTCCATACTTACGGCTTCATCAATGTGGTTTACCGAAAAAAATGGCATTAGAATTATTTAAACCATTTATTTACGGTAAATTAGAACGTCGTGGTTATGCAACAACCATTAAAGCAGCGAAGAAAATGGTTGAGCGCGAAGATGCGATCGTTTGGGATATTTTAGACGAAGTTATTCGTGAACATCCAGTATTACTAAACCGTGCACCAACACTTCATAGATTAGGGATTCAGGCATTTGAACCACTTCTTATTGAAGGTAAGGCAATTCAATTGCACCCATTGGTGTGTGCGGCATTTAATGCCGACTTCGATGGTGACCAAATGGCGGTTCATGTTCCGTTAACTATTGAAGCGCAAATTGAAGCACGTGCATTGATGATGTCAACAAATAATATCTTATCACCAGCAAGTGGTGAGCCGATTATTGTTCCATCTCAAGACGTTGTTTTAGGTCTTTACTATATGACGCGTGATTGTGTTAACGCGAAAGGTGAAGGCATGGTGTTAACTGGACCTAAGGAAGCGGAGAAAGTTTATCGTTTAGGTTTAGCTGATCTTCACGCGCGCGTTAAAGTCCGTATTACTGAATATCATCGTAATAGTGCCGATGAATGGGAGTCATCGATCTCATTGGTCGATACAACCGTTGGTCGTGCTATTTTATGGTTAATTATGCCTAAAGGCTTACCTTACTCTGTGGTCAATCAACCATTAGGTAAAAAAGCTATTTCTAAAATTTTGAATGTTTGTTATCGCCAATTGGGCATGAAAGAGACGGTAATATTGGCTGACCAAGTGATGTATACTGGTTTCGCATATGCTGCGCGTTCAGGTGTATCAGTTGGTATTGACGATATGGTTATTCCAGCTAAGAAATACGAAATTATTAGTGAAGCTGAAAGTGAAGTTGCTGAGATTCAAGAGCAATTTCAATCTGGTTTGGTAACAGCAGGTGAACGATATAATAAAGTTATCGATATTTGGGCGGCAGCTAATGAACGTGTTGCCAAAGCGATGATGGATAATTTATCGACCGAAAAAGTACTTAATAAAGATGGCGTCGAAGAGACACAAGCCTCTTTTAATAGTATCTATATGATGGCTGACTCTGGTGCTCGTGGTTCTGCCGCTCAGATCCGTCAGCTTGCAGGTATGCGTGGTTTGATGGCTAAACCAGATGGTTCAATTATTGAAACACCAATTACGGCAAACTTCCGTGAAGGCTTGAACGTACTTCAGTACTTTATTTCAACCCATGGTGCACGTAAAGGTTTAGCCGATACGGCATTGAAAACAGCTAACTCAGGTTATTTGACTCGACGTTTAGTTGATGTAGCGCAGGATTTGGTTGTTATTCAAGACGATTGCGGTACGCTTGAAGGTGTTGTAATGACGCCGGTTATTGAAGGTGGTGATGTGAAAGAGCCGCTTCGTGAGCGAGTACTCGGTCGTGTGACAGCCGAAGATGTATTAAAACCCGGTAGTGCAGATATTCTGATTCCTCGTAATACTTTATTGGATGAAAGCTTCTGTGATTTATTAGAAGCAGAGTCAATTGATAGCGTAAAAGTTCGTTCTGTGGTTTCGTGTGATACTGATTTTGGTGTGTGTGCGAAATGTTATGGTCGAGATTTAGCACGTGGTCACTTAGTGAACAAAGGTGAGGCAATTGGTGTTATCGCAGCTCAATCAATCGGTGAGCCAGGTACACAGTTAACGATGCGTACATTCCACATTGGTGGTGCGGCATCACGAGCTGCGGCTGAATCAAGCGTACAAGTTAAAAATAATGGTAACATTAAACTCACTAATGCGAAGTTTGTTATTAATCCAGATAAAAAATTAGTTATTACTTCACGTAATACTGCATTAACGGTTGTTGATGAATTAGGCCGCATGAAAGAGACTTATAAAGTTCCTTATGGTGCGATCTTAACCAAAGGTACCGGCAGTGCGGTTAAATCGGGTGAAACGGTTGCTAACTGGGATCCACATACAATGCCTGTTGTCTCTGAGGTGAAAGGCTTTGTTAAATTTGTTGATATGGTTGATGGCCAATCGATTACCCGTCAGACCGATGAACTTACTGGCTTATCCTCGATTGTTGTGCTCGATGTCGCTGAAAGAACGTCAGTCGGTAAAGATTTACGACCAGCAATTAAAATTGTTAATGCTAAAGGTAAAGATGTTTTTGTAACGGGTTCTGAAATGCCAGCACAATATTTCTTACCCGGTAAAGCATTAGTTCAATTAGAAGATGGCGCTGAGATTAATGTTGGTGATGTGTTAGCGCGTATTCCACAAGCTTCTGTTGGTACCAAAGATATTACCGGTGGTTTACCGCGTGTTGCTGATCTATTTGAAGCTCGCAAACCAAAAGAACCCGCAATTCTTGCCGAAGTTGATGGTATTGTGTCGTTTGGTAAGGAAACAAAAGGTAAGCGTCGTTTAGTTATTTCACCTGCTGATGGTAGTGAGCCTTACGAAGAGATGATTCCTAAATGGCGTCAGCTTAACGTATTTGAAGGTGAGCATGTCGAACGTGGTGATGTGATTTCTGATGGGCCTGAGTCTCCACATGATATTTTACGTTTACGTGGTGTAAATGCGGTAACCCGTTATATCGTCAATGAAGTTCAGGAAGTTTATCGCTTGCAAGGCGTAAAAATAAACGATAAACATATCGAAGTTATTGTCCGTCAAATGTTGCGTAAGGCAACCATTATGAATAATGGTAACTCGCGTTTATTAGAGGGTGAACAGTTAGAAGTATCTCGTATTAAGATTATTAATCGTGAACTTGAAGCGCAAGGTAAAGAAATTGCAACGTATATGCATGACTTGCTAGGAATTACAAAAGCATCATTAACAACGGAATCGTTTATTTCTGCGGCATCATTCCAAGAAACCACTCGTGTGTTAACAGAAGCAGCGGTGGCAGGTAAAAATGATGAGCTTCGCGGCTTGAAAGAGAACGTTATTGTGGGTCGATTAATTCCTGCGGGTACGGGTTATGCTTATCATAAAGAGCGTCAACGTAAACGTGTAACGATTACTGATACGATTGAACCGACTGAGTCAATAATCACTGCTGAGGAAGCAACAGCTAATTTAGCCGAGTTACTCAATTCAGCGGATGATGCATAAGTTGTTATTCGATAATCAAAAACCACTCGTAAGAGTGGTTTTTTTTTGATAACGCATCATTAATACATTGAATAAACGATTAATAATCAAATCGACAAAAGTTTATAAACGGTGCGAATTATTAATATTGAACCAAGTCGTTTATTTTTTAAGCAACATTTAATCGTTATGCGTGCAATTTGTATTTATATTCCTATAATAGCTACTACTTATCGCAACAGCTGAATATATATTATGATTATCCCTTGGCAAAATCTTGAACCTGAGACGTTAACAAATATTTTAGAGATGTTTGTCTTGCGTGAAGGCACTGACTATGGTGCGACAGAGAAAACATTAGCTGAAAAAGTAGCGGATGTTCGTTTACAATTACAACAAAAAAAAATAGTTCTTGTCTGGTCAGAACTGCATGAAACAGTTGATCTGAAAATGCTTGATGAGTATGTTTAGTTCAAGTAATACAAAGCCGCTAGAAATTTATTTTTGATATGTTATTCAGCTGATAAGTTTGATATAGTGTTATATCATGACTTGATATTGTATAACGGGAGCAAGGCCTAATGATTATTAGTAAACAACAATCCGATACAACGTTAGAATGGTTTTTGTCCCATTGCCATATTCATAAATACCCCGCTAAAAGCACTTTGATTCACCAAGGCGAAAAAGCCGAAACACTCTATTATATTGTCAAAGGTGCGGCGGCCGTCTTAATTAAAGATGATGAAGGTAAAGAGATGATTCTCTCTTATCTGAGCCAAGGGGAGTTTATCGGAGAGTTGGGTTTATTCGAAGATAATATGGAACGAAGCGCTTGGGTTAAAGCAAGAACGAGCTGTGAAGTAGCTGAAATCTCATATAAAAAATTTAAGCAATTAATTCAAGTTAATCCCGATATCTTAATGAAGTTAGCCGCTCAAATGGCAAGTCGTTTACAAATTACATCTGAAAAAGTAAGTAATCTAGCTTTCCTTGATGTCGCAGGAAGAATTGCCCAGACGCTACTCAACTTGGCTAAGCAGCCAGATGCGATGACCCATCCAGATGGTATGCAAATCAAGATAACCCGTCAGGAAATAGGGCAAATTGTTGGGTGTTCAAGGGAAACCGTTGGCCGTATTCTTAAAATGTTAGAAGAGCAGCATTTAATTTCGGCACATGGTAAAACGATTGTTGTGTACGGTACCCGATAGGTTATATAGTGGTTGTTTTTTATCATATTCGTTTAGGAAGGTCGCTAAAATAAATGTTTTACTTGTGCTTAATATGCTAATATGACAACAATTCTCTACTCACTTGTTACGGAAAAAGAATGATACAGCAAACACTCATTCCACATCATATTGCAATTATTATGGACGGAAATGGGCGATGGGCTAAAAATCGAAATCAACTGCGCGCTGTCGGTCATCGCGCAGGACTAAAGGCAGTTAGAAAAACGGTACAGCATGCACGAATGATAGGTGTCAAGGCACTAACGCTGTATGCTTTTAGTAGTGAAAACTGGAAAAGACCAGAACAAGAAGTCTCTTCACTGATGTCATTATTTGTTTATGCTTTAAATCGAGAGGCGAAGGATTTACATAAACATAATATTCGTCTGAATATTATTGGTGATACATCTCGTTTCCCTATCCAATTACAAGCCATGATTGATAAAATTCAAACGATGACTTGTCGTAATTCTGGCTTAATACTTAATATTGCGGCTAATTATGGTGGACGATGGGATATCACTCATGCGATTAAAAATATTATTGCAAAAGTTGAAAGTAACGATCTGACGATTGATGAAATTAATGAGGACATTATCAATAATGAAATTTCCTTGTATGAACAACCCGCAATTGATCTTGTCATTAGAACGGGCGGTGAGCATCGGATCAGTAATTTTCTGCTATGGCAAATTGCTTATTCTGAGCTCTATTTTACTGATATACTGTGGCCTGATTTTGATCGTGATTCATTAGATAAGGCTATTTTGGCGTTTAACAAACGAGAACGTCGTTTTGGTCAGGTTATTGATTCTTAATAATTAGGATAAGTAATGTTAATTCAACGTCTTTTAGCTGCGATAGTGTTAATCCCTTTGGTTATTATCTGTCTATTCTTTTTACCATTACCGGGATTTATTGCGGTGATGATTGCTATTTCTGGCTTAGCCACATGGGAATGGTCACAATTTTTACACCTTCATTCGCGTCAGCATAAATCAGTATTTACGCTTATTTTTACGCTATTTATCATTGCAATCTATTATGTCTCAACGCAGCAAATAGGGGTTGTTAAAGTCGTACTATTATTATCTTTAGCATGGTGGCTGTTGGCGTTATTGCTCGTGGTCAGTTATCCAAACTCAGTACGTTTTTGGCGGCATAATGTCGTAAAAACTTTATTTGCTTGTGTTACGTTACTACCTTTTGTTCTTGGTATGATTGCATTAAGACAAGTTAATTATAGTGATAACTCGTTTCAAGGGGCTTTTTGGCTGCTTTACGTGTTAGTGCTGGTTTGGGCTACTGATTCCGGGGCTTATTTCGCTGGTCGTGCACTGGGTAAGCATAAATTAGCGCCACGGGTTTCTCCAGGAAAAACTATTGAAGGCTTGATTGGAGGGGTTATTGCTGCGCTGCTTATTAGTTTGCTAGTGTATGTGAGTGGTTACTTTTTCATTTCATTTGATACCTTAATGCTGAGTTCAATCTGTGCAATTTTAGTATCGGTGTTAGGGGATTTAACTGAAAGCATGTTTAAGCGTGAAGCGAATATTAAAGATAGTGGTCACTTAATTCCGGGACATGGCGGAATTTTAGATCGTATCGATAGCTTAACTGCTGCGATTCCTGTTTTTGCTGCGCTTATTCTATATGTACTATAGGGAACCAGTGTGATTTGGGCAACAATAATATTTTTAGTGACAATTAGTATACTAGTAACTGTGCACGAGTTTGGTCACTTTATTATTGCTAGATTATGTGGTGTGAGAGTTGAGTGTTTTTCAGTTGGTTTTGGTAAAAAGCTGTGTTCTTATACTACAAAAAAGGGAACTGAATTTAAACTGTCTATCATTCCATTGGGCGGTTATGTAAAGATGCTTGATGGAACAAATAAAGTATTACAAGCTGATGAGCTGCGATTTGCATTTAATCATCAAACTATCTTTAAACGCGTGGCGATTGTGTGTGCAGGACCTGTTGCAAATTTTCTGTTTGCTTTCTTTGTTTATTGGGCCATTTTCCAAATTGGAGTGGTCTCTTATCCTGTTAAATTCGCTAGTGTGACGGCCAATACGCCAGCTGCAAATATAAATATTGTACAAGAAGCGGAACTAAAATCAATTGCAGGTATCAAAGTAGATAGTTGGGCTGATGTTAATGTTGCATTGGTGGGTGAAATGGGAAAAGATAACATCACTATTTCCTATGAAACAGCTGATCATAAATTACATGAGCAATCGGTTAGCATTAAAGGATGGCGCTTTGATATTGAAAAAGAGTCATCTATCACTGCCTTTGGCTTTGTTCCAGCGCCTATAGCGATTTATCCCATTATTAGTCAAGTAGTGCCTGATTCTGCTGCGGATAAAATTGGCTTACAAGCTGGTGATACGATTATTGCCTATAATGGTCAGCCTTATGATAATTGGAATAATTTTTCGACGTTAATCAAAGCAGGGCAACCAATAATGTTGGCTGTTAATCGAGGCGGAGCAAGAGTATCGTTCGATTTGCTGCCTAATATTGAGGTGAACAGTAAAGGTGAGAAAATCGGGGTAGCAGGAATTTACCCGAGTAATAACACAATTATAAAACAGTATGATATAGTAAATGCCTTTTCTAAGGGGATTGAGCAAACGGGATTAACAATCAAACTTGTTGCGCGTTCATTTTACCAATTACTTACAGGTGTGATTGGACTTAAAAATTTATCTGGTCCGGTGTCAATTGCGCAGGGAGCAGGGCAAACAGCAAGTTATGGTGTTGTGCCTTATTTGTTTTTTTTAGCATTTATTAGCATTAGTTTAGGTGTGATTAATCTGGTGCCATTACCAATGCTAGATGGTGGGCATCTTGTTTTTTTATTAATCGAAAAAATAAAAGGATCGCCAGTATCGAGTGCAATACAAGGTGTTTTTTACCGCTTAGGTTTTTTGTTATTGTTAGTGATAATGAGTATCGCATTATTTAATGATTTTATACGGTTATCATGATGATTGAATGGAGTAATATATAATGAATGTGAGTCTCAACAATGAGAATTAATAAATTGCTCATAGCGTCTTTGCTTTTTAGCACTTTTACTTATAGCCCTGCCGTATTTAGTGCGGATAGTTTTGAGGTTAAAGATATTAAGTTTGAAGGATTACAACGGGTAACTCTTGGTGCAGCATTATTGAAAATGCCTATACAAGTCGGCGATTACGTTAATGAAGCCGATTTGGGTGACATTATTAAGTCATTATATACCAGCGGTAATTTTGAAAATATCTCTATTGCTCGTGATGGGAATACATTAATTATTAATGTTGAAGAACGTCCAACGATTGCAAGTATCACCTTTTCTGGTAATAAGTCAGTTAAAGATGATATGTTGACAGCCAATCTTGATGGTTCTGGCGTACGTGTTGGTGAATCTTTAGATCGCACCACCTTATCCGCAATTGAGAAGGGTCTTGAAGATTTCTATTACAGTATTGGTAAATATAACGCGAAAGTGAAGGCGGTTGTAACGCCCTTGTCGCGTAACCGAGTTGATCTCAAGCTTGATATTGCTGAAGGAGTATCGGCGCTGATTGAGCAAATTAATATCGTTGGCGCTAAAGCTTACTCGTCTGATGAGCTGATTTCACGCTTTTCTCTGCGAGATGAAGTGCCGTGGTGGAATATGTTAGGTGATCGAAAATATCAGAAACAAAAATTAGCAGCCGATTTAGATGAGCTACAAGGCTTTTATCTTGATCGAGGTTATGCTCGATTTAATATTGATTCAACACAAGTTAGTTTAACACCCGATAAAAAAGGGATTTATGTGACAATTAATATTGAAGAAGGTGATAAGTATAATTTGTCGGAGATTGAGCTTAAAGGTAACTACGCAGGGCACAAAGATAAAGTCGAGGCTATTACAGCTCCTCAACTAAAACTGGGTGAGCTTTACAATGGTAAAAAGATTACTCAGATTGAAGATCAAATTAAAAAAATGTTAGCTGATTATGGCTACGCCTTCCCACGGGTGATTACACATCCAGAACTCAATGATACGGATCATACTGTTAAATTGATCGTCTATGTCGATGTTGGCCCACGTTATTATGTCAGAAACATCAAAATTGTGGGTAATACGGTAACGAGTGAACGTGTAATTCGTCGTGAGCTACGTCAGATGGAAGGGGCTTGGTTAAGTAATAATTTAGTCGAGTTAGGTAAAACTCGACTAAATCGATTAGGTTTTTTTGATACAGTTGAAACAGAAACAGAACGCGTTTCTGGCGTTGATGACCAGGTGGATATTACTTACAAAGTTGTAGAGCGAAATACTGGTAGTATTAAATTTGGTATTGGTATTGGATCAGATAGTGGCCTTAGCTTCAATGCTGGCATCTCACAAGAAAACTGGTTAGGTACAGGTAATAGTGTATCGTTTGATGTCAATACGACTGATTCAGATAAAACTGCATCGATATCAGCCACTAACCCTTATTTTACGATTGATGGCGTTAGCTTAGGGGGGAATATTTATTATAATACTTACCAAGCAGACAAAGATGGTGATCAGTCTGAATACTCTAGTAAGACTTGGGGTGCGAATGCTAGCCTAGGTTTCCCAATTAGTGAGAAAAATTTTGTTCGCTTTGGTACTGAATTTGCTAACCACCGTTTGAGTGATATGAATGCGCAGTATGGCATGTGGCGATACTTTCAGTCGATGGGTGAAGATGTAAAAGGGAAAAATAGCATCTCTTTTAGTACTAATGATTTACTGTTAAATGCTAACTGGAGCTATAACTCGCTTGATCGTGGTTTTTTCCCAACTGCTGGGACTAAAATTTCTGCTAACGGTAAAGTTACTGTGCCGGTATTTGATAATCGTTTTGCCAAATTCATTTTAGATGGATCTTATTATTATCCATTAGATTATGAACACAATTGGGTGGCACTTGCGCGTGGGCGTTTAGGCTATGGAACGGGATTTGGTGGTAAAGAGTTACCATTTTATGAGAACTTCTATGCGGGTGGTTCATCGGTACTACGAGGCTTTAAAGCCAATACTGTTGGTCCTAAAGCAATCTATTTCAATAGTGATAAATGTAATTTATCTGAAACACAAAGTTGTACCTCATCATCAGATTCTGTCGGTGGTAATGCTTTAGCGTTTGTCAGTGGTGAGTTAATTGTTCCAACGCCGTTTGCTAGTGAAAAATACGCAAGTAGTATTCGAACCTCTTTATTTGTCGATGCGGGTACCGTATGGGATACGGACTGGGATTTCAAAGGTAATAATATTCCTGATTATGGCACAGCGTCTGATATACGTGTTTCAGCAGGTCTTGCTGTGCAATGGATGTCACCACTTGGTCCGCTAGTGTTTTCGTACGCTCAGCCGATCAAGAAATATAGTGGCGATTCATCACAGCAATTTCAGTTTAATATAGGGTCTACATGGTAGTAAAATTTAATAAAAAGGTGATTAGTGTGAAAAAAATTATTTCAGTTATGGGATTGAGTTTAGCATTGTTGTTGAGTGGGTTTGTTTATGCTGACACAAAAGTTGGAGTTATTGATGTTGTCTCTATTTTACAGCAAATGCCACAAAGAGAAGCTGTGAGTAAAGCACTTGATTCTGAATTTGAACCACGAGCAAAAGTATTACAAGAAGAAGAGAAGAAAGCTAACGATGCCGCTCAGAAATTACAAAAAGATGGGATGACATTATCTACTTCAGATAAAACAAAACTAACGAAAATTGTAAAAGCGTTTGAAGATAAGGCAAAAGAATTTTCGATGGATTATCGTAAACGAGAAAATGAAGAAGCTAATAAATTACTCGTGAAAATTCAAGAAGCGGTAAAAGTCGTTGCAGCTAACGAAAAATATGATTTAGTGTTAAAAGCCGAAGCCGCTTTCTATGCTACTGATACTGTTGATATTACAAGCAAGGTTTTGGAACAGGTTAAAAAATAATGTATTCATATAAGCTTAAAGAACTGGCTGAAAAATTAAATGCTATTTTAGTTGGCGATGAGAATCTGGTTATTAATAGTATTGCTTCAATGGCAAGTGCTAAACAAGGTCAGATTACATTTTTAGCTGATAAAAAATATCAAGACCAACTGCAAACTTGCAAGGCAAGTGTAGTGGTATTGACTGAAGAAAGCTTATCTCATTGGAATGGTGCTGCGTTAATTGTTGCTAACCCTTATTTAACTTATGCAAAACTTGCGCAGTTACTTGATACCACACCAAAACCGGCAGAGGGTATTGCGCCATCTGCTGTTATTGGTGCTGATGTTATTTTGGGGCAGCATGTATCAATTGGTGCCAATGCGGTTATTGAAAGTGGCGTAGTACTGGGAGATAACACGATCATCGGTGCGGGTTGCTTTATTGGTAAAAATAGTCAAATTGGTCACAATAGCAAATTGTGGGCTAATGTGTCGGTGTATCATAATATTCAAATTGGTGATAATTGTTTAATTCAGTCTGGTGCAGTGATTGGTTCAGATGGGTTTGGTTATGCTAATGATCGCGGTAATTGGGTTAAAATTCCGCAATTAGGTCGGGTGATTATTGGTAATAATGTTGAGATTGGCGCGTCAACGACGATTGATCGTGGTGCACTCGATGATACGATAATTCGTGATGGTGTTGTTATTGATAATCAGTGCCAAATTGCACATAATGATTATATTGGTGAGCATACGGCTGTTGCGGGCGGTGTTATTATGGCCGGCAGTCTAAAAATTGGTAAGTACTGTTTGATTGGCGGTGCAAGTGTCATCAATGGTCATATGGAAATTTGTGATAAAGTGACGGTAACGGGGATGGGTATGGTCATGCGGCCAATTTCTGAACCGGGTGTTTATTCATCAGGAATTCCATTGCAAGAGAATAAAGTATGGCGTAAAACCGCCTCGCTAGTATTGCATATTGATGATATGAGTAAACGATTAAAATCATTAGAGAAGAAACTATTAAAATTCTCGACGTAAGATATATCGGCCTGTATAATACACGGCTATTTTATAAACTTTATTGTGCTTGATGATCGGAAAATAACTTAAAATTTCACACAAGTACAAGTTAATTCATGATTCTGAGGTATTTAAAGATGCAAGTTTCGCTAGAAACAACACAAGGACTAGGGCGCCGTTTAACGATCACTATTCCATCAGAAGATATAAAAAAAGCGTTTGATAAAGAACTGTTTAGTACAGCAAAAAAAGTCCGTATTGATGGATTTCGTAAAGGAAAAGTACCATTAAAAGTGGTTGAACAACGTTATGGTGCAACAATTTTACAAGATGCATTAAGCGAATTAATGCAACGTAATTTTATTGAAGCGATTATTCAAGAAAAAATTAATCCAGCTGGTGCACCAACTTATATTCCGTCTGAATATAAGCAAGGTGAAGATTATCCATTCACTGTTGAATTCGAAGTGTATCCTCAAATCGAAATTAAAGATCTTGATAAAATCGAAGTTGAAAAGCCGGTTGCAGATGTTAACGACGAGGATATTGACGTGATGATTGAAACATTACGTAAGCAACAAGGCGTTTGGAAAGAAGTAACTAAAGATGCACAAGATCAAATGCGCGTTGTTCTTGATTTTGTCGGCACTGTTGACGGTGAAGAGTTTGAAGGTGGAAAAGCGACGGATTTTGCCTTAGTACTTGGTCAAGGTAGAATGATTCCTGGTTTTGAAACGGCTATCTTAGGTCATAAAGCAGGTGATAATTTTGATATCGATGTGACATTCCCAGAAGATTATCATGCTGAAAATTTAAAAGGCAAAGCGGCTAAATTTGTTTCAACTTTGAAAAAAGTAGAAGAGCTTGAGCTTCCAGAATTAACAAGTGATGTTATTAAACGTTTCGGTATTGCAGATGGTACGCTTGACGGTTTAAAAGCTGAAGTGCGCAAAAATATGCAAAGAGAGCTAAAAGCAACCGTTCGTAATAAAACTAAAGCACAAATTATTGATGGATTAGTGAAATATAATGAAATTGATGTGCCATCTTCCCTTATAGAACGTGAAATTGATGTGTTACGTCAACAAGCTATGTCTCGTTTCGGTAATAATAGCAAACAGCCAATCGAATTGCCAAAAGAGTTATTTGAAGAAGAAGCGAAAAGACGTGTTACAATTGGCCTTTTATTTGGTGAAATGATTGAAAGCAATAAATTGACTGCCGATGAAGCCCGCGTAAAATCATTAATTGATGAAATTGCAACAGCATATGAAGATCCAAAAGAAGTCATCGCTTATTATAGTCAAGATAAAAAAGCATTAGACAATTTAAAATCTGTTGCACTAGAAGATCAAATCGTCGATCTTTTACTTGAAAAAGCGAAAGTGACTGATAAATCATACTCATTCTCGGAATTAATGAATCAACAACCAGCATAAGTGTGAGTTGATTTTTCAATCAAGTTATAGCCCAAAATAAGAGTACTCTTTTTTGGGCTGTTTTATTTAGTTAGGAGAGACAATGTCTTATAAAAGTGAAAGTATGAATGTTGTCCCAATGGTTGTTGAGCAAAGCTCTCGTGGCGAACGGGCATATGACATTTACTCAAGATTATTAAAAGAACGTATTATTTTTATGACTGGGCAAGTTGAAGATCATATGGCTAATTTGATTGTTGCCCAACTGTTATTTTTAGAAGCTGAAAATCCAGAAAAAGATATTTATCTTTATATTAATTCTCCTGGTGGAGTTATTACATCAGGGATGTCTATTTACGATACTATGCAGTTTATTAAACCTGATGTGAGTACGATTTGTTTAGGGCAAGCATGTTCAATGGGCGCATTTTTATTGACCGCTGGCGCAAAAGGTAAACGTTACTGTTTACCTAATGCTAGAGTTATGATCCACCAACCATTAGGTGGTTTTCAAGGTCAAGCATCAGATATTCAAATTCATGCCAAAGAAGTGTTAAAAGTTAAAAATAGAATGAATGAATTAATGGCGTTGCATACAGGTCAAACCTTAGATGTGATTGAAAAAGATACTGATCGTGATAACTTTATGTCAGCCCAGCAAGCTGTTGATTATGGTTTGGTGGATGCGATCTTTGATAAAAGAGCATAAATTATCATTACGTATTGGGTAGTGTATTTGATAGCTGCCCTGTCAAAGTATATTGTAATAGCAGGTGATTTTAGTGAATAAAGAGACATCAGGTAAGTTACTGTACTGCACATTTTGCGGTAGAAGTCAGCATGAGACCAAAAGACTAATTGAATGTTCATCATCAATTTATATTTGTGATGAGTGTATTCATTCTTTAAATGAAATGTTAAAAAGTGATAGTTCGGATTTTGCTCACCAAGATGAAGATTCATTAAAACCGCTACCGACTCCGCATGAAATTAGAGCACATTTAGATGAGTATGTGATTGGTCAAGAGCAAGCAAAAAAAGTCCTATCGGTTGCGGTTTATAATCATTATAAACGGCTGCGTGTGCCAAAAGATAAAGACGGTGTTGAGTTGGGTAAAAGTAATATTTTACTGATAGGCCCAACGGGTAGTGGTAAAACATTGCTCGCTGAAACATTGGCTCGTTTTCTTGATGTGCCGTTTGCGATGGCTGATGCGACGACCTTAACCGAAGCCGGTTACGTCGGCGAAGATGTTGAAAATATTATTCAAAAATTATTACAAAGCTGCGAATATAATGTTGAAAAAGCTCAACGCGGTATTATTTATGTTGATGAGATCGATAAAATTTCACGCAAGTCTGATAATCCTTCAATCACACGAGATGTATCGGGTGAAGGTGTGCAACAAGCTTTGCTTAAAATTATCGAAGGGACGGTTGCTTCTGTGCCACCTAAAGGGGGACGTAAGCATCCACAGCAAGAATTCTTGCAAGTTGATACGTCTAAAATTTTATTTATTTGTGGTGGTGCATTTGCTGGACTTGATAAAGTGGTCGCTAATCGTCTATCCGTCAATACAGGCATTGGTTTTGGTGCTGAAGTTAAAGCGGATAAGCACAAAGCGACAGAATCACAGTTATTAGCTCAAATTGAGCCTGAAGATCTCATTAAGTTTGGTTTAATTCCTGAGTTTATCGGCCGACTACCGGTTATTGCATCACTGACTGAGCTGGATAAAACGGCTTTGATCCAAATTTTAACTGAGCCTAAAAATGCATTAACTAAGCAGTATAAAGCACTGTTTGAGTTAGAAAACGTTGAGTTGGAATTTACTGTTGATGCATTAGAGGCAATTGCGGCTAAAGCGATGAAACGTAAAACGGGAGCAAGAGGCTTACGTTCAATTGTTGAAGGTATTTTATTAGATGTGATGTATGATTTACCATCATTGTCCAACGTTAATAAAGTTATTGTCAGTGGCGAAACTATTGACCAACAAATCCCGCCTCAAATTATCTATCAGAAATAGTTCTATACCTGCATTTTGGTTGTTACAAAATGCAGGTTATCAATCGGCAAAATAATTTTGTCTCAATTTCAAATATATTAATATAGTATCGCAATTACTAGGCTTGAATATTGATTATTTGCCCTTATATAGTCCTAATATGGAATTGATACTGTTAGAGAGAGTTATATGAGAACAAAACAATTAAAACAGGTGATGCCAGTTTTACCTCTACGTGATGTGGTGGTTTTTCCTCACATGGTTATTCCGTTATTTGTTGGACGAGATAAGTCTATTCGTTGTTTAGAAAAAGCAATGGAAATGAATAAACAGGTTTTTTTAGTGACGCAAAAAGATGCGAGCTTAGATGATCCGCAAGAGAAAGATCTCTTTGCCGTTGGGACAATTGCGAATATCCTACAGTTGCTAAAATTACCCGATGGAACAATTAAAGTTTTAGTTGAAGGTGTTGCTCGGGCAAAATTGGTGAATTTGCTTGAACAAGAGACTGAAAACTTTTTTACCGGTAATATTCAGTTAGCTAATGAATCTAATACCGATTTAGCAAATGAAGCACTTCTTCGAGTTACTTTGTCTAATTTTGAAGAATATGCCAAATTAAATAAAAAAATTACACAAGAAGTCGTCGATTCGATCAGACTAATTAAAGAACCTGCGCAATTAGCCGATTCAATTGTTGCAACCTTATTTATTAAAGTCGAACAAAAACAGGACATTCTTGCCTGCTTAGATTTGGAAAAACGTTTTGAAGCTTTGATTGCCATGATGGAGTCAGAAATTGATTTATTACAAGTTGAAAAGAACATTCGTCAACGTGTAAAACAACAGATGGAAAAAGCGCAAAAAGAATATTACCTCAATGAACAGATTAAAGCGATTCATAAGGAATTAGGTGATATTGAGAATAAGCCGGATGAGTATGAAGAGTTAAAAGATAAGATTGAAAAATCGAAAATGCCAAAAGACGTGGCAGATAAAGTGATGTCAGAGCTTAATAAACTCAAAATGATGCCCGCAATGTCAGCAGAAGCAACCGTGGTGAGGGGTTATATTGATTGGATGCTTCAAGTGCCATGGGCGAAAAAAAGTAAAGTCAAAAAAGGCATTAAAGAAGCACAAAAAGTATTAGATCATGATCATTATGGACTTGAAAGAGTTAAAGATCGTATTTTGGAATATTTAGCTGTGCAAGGCAGAGTCAATAAGATTAAAGGGCCTATCCTTTGTTTAGTCGGTCCACCAGGTGTTGGTAAAACCTCATTAGGTCAATCGATTGCAAAAGCGACTGGTCGAGAATATGTTCGAATGGCCTTAGGGGGGGTACGTGATGAAGCTGAGATCCGGGGACATCGCCGTACTTATATTGGATCAATGCCAGGTAAATTAATTCAGCGTATGGCTAAAGTGGGTGTAAAAAATCCGCTCTTTCTACTCGATGAAATTGATAAAATGTCCGCAGATATGCGTGGTGATCCTGCATCTGCGCTGTTAGAGGTGCTTGATCCAGAGCAAAATGGCGCATTTAATGATCATTATTTAGAAGTTGACTATGATTTATCTGATGTCATGTTTGTTGCAACAGCAAACTCAATGAATATTCCAGCACCATTATTAGATAGGATGGAGGTTATTCGTTTATCGGGTTATACCGAAGATGAAAAACTCAATATTGCTAAACAACATTTATTACAAAAGCAAATCAATAATAGTGGACTTAAAGCTAATGAGATTGAGATCGATGATTCAGCCATCATGGGGATCATTCGTTACTATACCCGTGAAGCTGGTGTTCGTAGCTTAGAGAGAGAGATTGCCAAAATTTGTCGTAAAGTTGTTAAGCAACTTGCGCTAAATAAAAAAATGAAACATATGACGGTCACTCAACAGAACTTGCATGAATTCTTAGGTGTACAGCGCTTTGATTACGGTAAAATTGAGGATGAAAATAGAATTGGTCAAGTTAATGGCCTTGCGTGGACTGAAGTCGGTGGTGATTTATTAACTATTGAGTCGGTTAGTGTGCCTGGTAAAGGCAAACTAACCGATACCGGCTCATTAGGTGAAGTTATGCAAGAATCTATTCAAACTGCGCTAACTGTTGTTCGTTCAAGAGCCGAAAAATTGGGTATAAATACTGATTTTTATGAAAAACGAGATATCCATGTTCATGTGCCAGATGGAGCGACACCTAAAGATGGCCCTAGTGCGGGTATTGCTATGTGCACATCCTTGATTTCAACATTGACGGGTAATCCTGTTAAAGCTGATGTCGCAATGACGGGTGAGATTACACTGCGTGGAGAAGTATTACCAATTGGTGGATTAAAAGAAAAATTGTTAGCAGCTCATCGCGGTGGGATTAAGACAGTGATCATTCCGATTGAAAACGCGAAAGATCTTGAAGAAATTCCTGACAATGTCAAAGCTGAGCTTGATATTCACCCAGTAAAATGGATCGATGATGTGTTAACTCTGGCATTAGCCAATAATCCGTTTGGGATGGAACCGATAAAATTGGCGAAAAATCCAATAAAACGAGCAATAAAGAAAAGTAAAAATATCGAGGCTGTACCTGGCTCAATGAACTAAGCGATATTTAACATATGGGATTATACAGCTGGCATTATGCCAGCTTTTTTATTAACATTTATACCATAGCGAATATTGACAAATATGGTATACTTGCGCCAATTAAAATTGGATGAAAATTAATACTTATTTCAGTGAATAAACTTTACCAAGATAGGTTATTCAATGGAGAAAAATACAATATGATGGAAAAAATTCGGACCGCAGCTAATAGTGTTATTGTAAAAATAATTTTTAGTATCATTATTTTAGCATTTATTTTCACAGGATTTAGTGGTTTTTTAGGATTAGGTTCAAGTCATGCGGATGATGCTAGAATCTATATTGCTAAAGTAAATGGTGAAGGGCTAAGTCGTAGTGCTTTTGAAGCCGAGGCCCAAGCTGCAGAAAGAAATGCAGGAACGGTCATGGGCGATGATGCATTTATTAAAATGCTGCGAAGCTCGGTGTTAGCGGGTCAAATCGATAATTTTTTGTCTTATCAATTGGCTGAGTCTTTAGGCACTAAAATTAGTGATCAACAAGTAAAAAATATTATTCGCCAGCAACCTGTTTTCTTTAAAAATGGTCGTTTTAATAACCAACTATATTTAGAGCTATTAGCTGCCAACCATTACACCCCTGATGCTTATGCAAATAGTTTGCGTTCTTCAATTTTGCAAAAACAAGTAATGGATGCACTATTATTGTCTAATTTCGTTTTACCAACCGATTCAGATATCTCTATTTTGGAGAATCAAGTCAGAAATGTTTATTTGACTAATTATTCGATAGCCAATATTGATAATGATGAGTTCACTGTCAGTGATGATGAAATGAAAAATTATTATGACAAGAATCAGCAAGAGTTTTTTCATAAAAAACGGCTTAAAATGAAATATATTACTAATTTCTTGCCGGCAATAGAAACTGATACTCAAGTGACACGAGAAGAAATTCAGCAACATTACGATCAAAATAAACCAGGTAGTTTTTCTCCTGAAAAACGTTTCTATAGCTTTTTATCATTTGACTCTTTGCCATCAGCTCAGCAAGAATATAACACACTTAAACAACAGAGCACTAAAGACCGTTTAGCTATACCAATGGATAAAATCGGTTGGTTGAATATGGATGATAAGTTACCTGAATTGCTACACAATACCAAGTTAGCAAAAGCCGGCGAGATATCCAAGCCTGTTGAACAAGATGGTATTTACTATATTGTCCGTTTAGATCAAGTTATAAACGCTAAAAAGTTACCATTTGATTATGCTGCTGCAGATATTAAATCTATTATTTATAAAGATAAAGTAGATAAACAGTTTCAAACACAGCAAGAAAAACTTGAGCAATCTGCCGATCTACCGACAATGGAAGCCATTGCTGAGGCATCAGGTTTAGAGCTATATACGTCTAATTGGACATATGAAAAAGAGAGTTTCTCAATCGGTCGTTTCCCCGAAATCCATGATGAGGCGTTCAGTGATGAAATGATTGTAGATGGAAAACCGACTGGGAAAATATCAGCTATTATACCGATACAAAAATATCAAGCTTCATACATTATTCAGGTTACTGATTATCAAGATGAGGGAATCTCATCATTTGAAGATGTAAAAGATACCATTAAAGCTAAACTATTAGCAGAAAAGAAAAAAGCTGTATTTGCTAAGGATGTGGAAGCAAAATTAGCTCAGTTAAAAGAAACCGGATCTGTAAAAGGTATCTCTTTTTCTCAGCGTATAGCATTAACTCAAGATATAACCGATGAGCGTATTGATCCTAAAACGGTTCAAGAGGTCTTTGCAGTCGTGCCATCTGTTAATGATACTACCTTTGGTGCAAGTATTATTAGTGATGAACAAGCACAATTTTTCATTATCACTGATGTGCAGTATCCAAAACAGGTTGAAGATTTATCTGAAAAGTTACAACCAGAGCTATTGCAATTATTCAGCAACTATTTAGCTCAGGATCTGCGTTCAAATGCTAAAATCGAAATTATGCCTGATGTCAATATGTGATGAAAATCGCAGTAAATTGTGTTATCAATTAAAATCTAAAAGCCACATACGTGGCTTTTAACATATTTGTGTCATTAAAAAAAGTTTATTGGGTTTTTCTGTCATAGTTATATTGAAATTTTTTAATATTTAAGGAGAAAACTATGAACAACCGTCAACAATATTTAATGATTACCCTGCTATTCTTTTTCTCGTTATTGAGCTCAGTGTCAATTTATGCTGAGTCTCGTATGCCTGAGCCATTAGTTAATAAGCAAGACCATGTAATACAACAGGTTAATATTAATCAAGCTTCTGCAGAGGAGATGGCTAAACATTTACAAGGAATTGGCTTAAACAAAGCAAAAAAGATTGTCGAATACAGAGAAAAATTCGGCCCCTTTATTTCTATCGAGCAATTAAAAGAGGTATCAGGTATTGGAGCATCGATCATGAATCAAAATGCGGGCAAACTGGTGTTATAAATGATAATACTTCTGATTAGAGATATTGCTTGTCTCTAATCAAGCTTATCGTACTTGATATAATCAATGCATATCCATTTTATTATTGCTGTATCTTGTTCTAAATTGTCAGTATAATCGTGACCAATTTAATTCATTTAATAGGTTATGAATATGGCATCATGGAATATTGCCGTGGTTGGTGCAAATGGGCAAGTTGGGCGTAGTATTATTGAGTTATTAGCTAATAGTGCGCTGACAATTGCGCAGCTTGATTTGCTTGGCAGTGATAATAGTGAAGGTGAAGCGGTTCGATTTGATGGTAAAAATCTTGTTATTAAGCATATAAAAAATATGGATTGGTCTAATTGCCATTTGGCTTTTTTTGTAGCGAATCAATCTGTATCAGAACAATATGCTCGATCGGCAGCACAAGCGGGTTGCATTGTACTCGATGCAACTGGCACTTTTTCATTAGATGAAGCCATTCCCTTGATAGTGCCACAGTTAAATGATTCAATACTCGGTGATTATCGTAATGAAAACATTGTATCGATTGCCAATCCTATTGTTAGTCAAGCATTGCGTTGCTTAGCTGCATTGACAGATGTCGAGCTACTAACGCAGCTCCATATAACTAACATGATTCCGGCCTCATTTTATGGAAAGCAAGGTGTCAATGAGTTAGCAGGTCAAAGCGCAAGATTGCTTAATGGACTACCGGCCGAGCATGATTTTTTTGCTAAACAGTTAGCTTTCAATGTATTACCAAGTATGTTGGTTGATGACAGTTTTATCGTCGAACAAATTAAGCGTATTACGGGCAACTATCAGTTATCGATCACAATTGATTCAGTTTTAGTTCCTGTTTTTTATGGTTTAACTCAATCGATCTCATTTATGTCAGCCACTACGCAAGGTATCGAACAAAATGAGGCGTTATTCGATAAATATGGTATCCGCGTAATATCTCATGATTATCCAACACCGGTGACAGTAATTAATAGTGAACAAGCTGATTCATTAGCGATTATGATTGCTAATGTTCATCATAGTTATGGTAATCAAGAGCAAATACAATTGATGAGCGTCAGCGATAATATCCGCTATTTGGGGGCAAAAATGTTATTAGAGACAGCTGAAAGCTTATTGACTAACTATATTGAATAACTGAGCTTATTGAATGAAAATTGCGTTAGGTATTGAGTATGATGGTAGCAAGTATAGTGGCTGGCAACGGCAACAACATGTTTCATCTGTTCAACAAAAAATAGAAGAAGCGTTAAGTCGGATTGCTGATGAAACAATAACCGTATTTTGCGCGGGCAGAACAGATGCAGGTGTTCATGCTACAGGTCAGGTAATTCATTTTGAAACTGAGGCTAATCGGCCGATTAATGCTTGGGCAATGGGAACAAATACCCATTTACCTAGTAATATTGCTATTAAATGGGCTCAAACTGTTGATGAGTCATTTCATGCTAGATTCAGTGCTCAAGCAAGGCGATATCGATATATCATTTATAATCACCATTATCGACATGCAATATTAAATCAAGGAATCACCCATTATTATATACCACTAAATGAAGTAAAAATGCACCAAGCTGCTCAGTATTTACTGGGTGAGAATGATTTTAGTGCCTTTAGAGCTGCACAATGTCAATCCCTATCACCATGGCGCAATATTCATCATATTAGTGTGACTCGATTTGACCGTTATCTTGTTATTGATATCCAAGCTAATGCTTTTGTACATCATATGGTGCGCAATATTGTGGGTAGCTTAATTGAAGTTGGAAATGGCCATCAAACGGAAGCATGGATAAGGGATTTATTGCTATCTCAAGATAGAACACAAGCTGCTGCTACGGCTAAACCAGATGGACTGTATCTAGTTGATGTCATTTATCCAGCGCAATTTGAGCTGCCTAGAACACCATTAGGCCCTATATTTTTAAACTAATTTTTATTCAGTAAAAGATTAATTGTAATATGAAAAGTGGGTATTGCCATATAATATAAATAGCAGAAATGGTATTTTGTACTCTCAATTAATTATAGATTTAGATAAAACATAAAAATAGCTATTAAGTAACAGCATAAAATAATATACAATAATGCTAGTTTCTAAGTTTGATACTCAGCAAGACAAACGGAAGGTTAATAATGAGTTGGATTGAAAAAATTCTTAATAAAAGCAATATCTCATCAGATCATAAAAAGGCAAACATTCCTGGTGGTGTTTGGACGAAATGCACGAGCTGTGAACAAGTGATATATCAAGCTGAACTTGAGCGTAATTTGGAAGTTTGTCCAAAATGTGATCATCACATGCGTATTACAGCGAGAACACGGCTAACTCGATTTTTGGATGAGGGTTCTAATATTGAAATTGGTACGGAGCTAGAGCCAAAAGATATTTTGAAATTTAAAGATTCAAAAAAATATAAAGATCGTTTAGCTGCAGCACAAAAAGAGACCAATGAAAAAGATGCTATGATTGCAATGAAAGGAACGCTGTTTGGTATTCCTGTTGTTGCTGCTGCATTTGAGTTTTCATTTATCGGCGGTTCAATGTCATCGGTTGTCGGAGCGATGTTTGTGCGTGCTGCTGAACAAGCAATTGAAAATAAATGCCCATTAGTGTGTTTTTCAACGAGTGGTGGTGCTCGGATGCAAGAGGCACTTTTTTCATTAATGCAAATGGCAAAAACTAGTGCAATATTGGCCAAAATGCAAGATGAAGGATTACCTTATATTTCGGTCATGACCGATCCGACAATGGGAGGAGTGTCTGCAAGTCTAGCTATGCTTGGTGATGTTAATATTGCAGAACCAAAAGCGTTAATTGGCTTTGCCGGCCCAAGGGTTATCGAGCAAACGGTTCGAGAGACATTACCTGAAGGTTTTCAGCGTAGTGAGTTTTTATTAGAAAAAGGGGCATTAGATATGATTGTTCATCGAAAAGACATGCGTACTAAAATCGCAAGTCTGGTTGCTAAAATGATGAAAATGCCAGATCCATTTACTGACGTTTCACCTGACGTGCAATGATGTAATTGTCTACTTACTTTTCTATATACTAAATATGCACATAACAACATTGGAAAAACCTGCTGAAAGTGCTTCTTTGGATGATTGGCTGCATTATCTAGAGCTGATACATCCAAAGACGATTGAGCTAGGATTAGATCGAGTAACAAAAGTTGCTCGGAGTTTAAATGTTATTAAACCCGCACCGTATATTTTTACTGTTGCTGGAACTAATGGTAAAGGTACCACTTGCCGTGCGCTTGAAATGATTTTGCTCGAAGCGGGATTTCGTGTCGGTGTTTATAGTTCTCCCCATTTATTGCGTTACACGGAGCGTGTGCGTATTAATAATCAAGAGCTAGCAGATAGTGATCATATACGAGCTTTTGCTCAGATTGAGTCTGCTAGAGCAGAGACGTCGTTAACCTATTTTGAATATTCTACTTTATCGGCACTATGTTTATTTAAACAAGCTAATTTAGATGTGGTGATTCTTGAGGTTGGTTTAGGCGGGCGACTTGATGCAACCAATCTTGTTGATGCTGATGTAGCTGTGATTACCTCAATTGCACTTGATCATATGGATTATCTCGGTAATACCCGAGAAAGTATTGGCCGTGAGAAAGCGGGGATATTTAAGTCAAATCAAGTTGTGGTAGTTGGCGAGCCAGATATTCCTTGTTCGATTTATGACGTTGCTAATAGTATGCAGATTAAATTACACGGCTGCAAGCCTAATCCTGATTATGATTGGCAATATCGACAATTAGATGGGAAAACGTGGCAATTTTCATCGCGTATACGTTGTTATGGTAACTTGCCAATAGCTAAAATTCCATTGGCTAATGCAGCAACGGCTCTCGCTGCACTGACGTATTCGTCACTGACAATTAGCGACGAAATGATTTGCCAAGGTCTTTTAAAGACGGAACTGACGGCTCGTTTTCAAATTATAAGCCAAGAGCCGCTAGTGATTATTGATGTGGCTCATAATCCACATGCGGCAACGTATTTGAACTCGCAATTGCAAGTATTACTTAAACAGCGATCTCGGGTCGGTAAATTACGTGTTGTTATTGGAATGCTAAAAGATAAAGATATCGCTTCAACGGTGAATATTTTACAAGCAGATATTTGGTACTGCGCTTCTTTATATGGTGAGCGAGGAAGTAAAGCTGCAGATATTGCTAAACATGTGACTAAAAATAGTCATACGATAGTGACTTGTTTTGAATCAGTTTCTGCTGCATTTGCACAATCGAAACAAGATGCCGACATAGATGATATCATTGTTGTTTGTGGATCATTTCACACTGTTTCTGATGTGTTAAGTTTGGTGGTAAATGGATAATCAAAAGCGTAATCGATTAATCGGCTTTATCACTTTGATATTACTTGCATTGCTTGTTAGCCCTTATGTACTGGTTGATAAATCTAAGCAAATAGAGGCTACAATTCCAATATTACCCTCTAATCATCAAATTGAGAGTGCACTAGTCGAGGATAATGATGATTTAGATATTGAAACATCTTCCTCGTTAAATGAACTTGCCAATGAAGTCAATAGTGTGGTTCAACAACAAATACCCGCTAATAACAGCATACAAGATAGCAGTAGTGCACAGACAGAAAAAAATTATGTTGTGCAATTGGTCGCATTAAAAAATAAGCAAAAAATAGAAGAACTGATTGCTTTATTAAGATTAAATAATTATGACGTTTATACTCTACCCGCTGTGCCACAAGAAGGTCAATTGACACGATTATTTGTTGGACAATATCTTACAAAAGCTCAGGCAGAGATGGTGATTATCGATTTGGAGCATTTAAGTAAACTGAAGGGCTTTGTTACAACAAAATAACTTGCAAATAATGATTGCAATATTTGCTTATTGAGTAATCACAATATCAAAAGAGAAAAAGATTATGATGAATTGGGTTGATTTTACGATTATTGGGATCATTATATTTTCCGCTGTCGTCAGTCTAGTTAGGGGATTTGTTAAAGAGGCATTATCCTTATTAAGTTGGATCATCGCATTTTTTATTGCTAGCCAATTTTATTTTTATATCAGTGATTATTTTACTTACTTTCAAGATGAGTTTGTCAGAAATGCTGTTGCAATTGCAATATTATTTATTGCCACGCTACTTGTTTGTGCTGTGATTAATTATATTATCAGTGAATTAGTGCAGAAAACAGGCTTATCTGGCACTGATCGGGTATTGGGTATTTTTTTCGGTATATTGCGCGGAATTTTGCTGACCGCAGCGGTGTTATTTTTTATTGATACGTTTACTCCGCTTGCCAAAAGCAGCGCATGGCAAGAATCCACTTTGATTCCTCATTTTCATTTTATTGTTCGATGGTTTTTTGACGCATTACAAAGTTCCTCTTCGTTTTTAGCAAATTAGCAAATAATAGTTCAGCGATTATTAGAGGTGATATTATGTGTGGAGTAGTAGGTGTCGTTGGTTTTAGTCCGGTAAATCAATCAATTTATGATGCTCTGACAGTATTACAACATCGGGGACAAGATGCAGCCGGGATTGTGACGATTGATGAAAATGATTATTTTCGTTTGCGCAAGGCTAATGGTTTAGTGAAAGATGTATTCCAAGCACAACATATGCAGCGATTAGTCGGTAATATTGGTATTGGTCATGTTCGTTATCCAACCGCGGGGAGTTCCAGTGTTTCTGAAGCTCAGCCTTTTTATGTCAATTCGCCTTATGGTATTACACTGGCTCATAATGGTAATTTGATTAATACTGATGAACTACGTAACAATATCTTAAAACAAGCACGGCGGCACGTTAACACTCGTTCAGACTCGGAAGTATTATTAAATATTTTAGCGAGTGAATTGGATAAATTTACTTATTATCCTTTGACGCCAGATAATATTTTTGCGGCAATTGATCAAGTCCATAAGACTATTAGTGGGGCATATGCTTGTGTTGCAATGGTGATAGGACATGGTTTGATTGCCTTTAGAGATCCACATGGTATTCGCCCTTTAGTGATTGGTAAGCGCGTAATTAACGATCAACAGACCGAATATATGGTGGCATCTGAAAGTGTGGCACTAGACACGCTTGATTTTGAATTTGTGCGTGACGTTGAGCCTGGCGAAACAATCTATATTTCGCAAAATGGCCAGTTCCATTCAAAGCAGAGTAAGCGCAAGTTATCTTTTTGTCCTTGTATTTTTGAATATGTCTATTTTGCTCGACCGGATTCTTTAATGAATGGTATTTCAGTTTATCAATCGCGAATTTTGATGGGGCAAAAGCTCGGTCAAAAAATCGCCAGAGAGTGGCAGGATCTCGATATTGATGTTGTTATTCCGATTCCTGAAACGTCTTGTGATGCCGCATTGGAAATTGCACGTATATTAAATAAGCCATACAGACAAGGATTTGTTAAGAACCGTTACGTTGGTCGTACGTTTATCATGCCGGGACAACGTGACCGCCAACTGTCAGTCAGACGTAAGCTCAATGCGAATCGAATAGAATTTGAAGGTAAAAATGTTTTATTAGTCGATGATTCTATTGTAAGAGGTACGACCTCTCAGCAGATATTAGAGATGGTGCGTTTGGTGGGAGCAAAAAAAATTTATTTAGCATCAGCTGCGCCTGAGATTCGTTATCCTAACGTTTATGGTATTGATATGCCCGTCGCCCATGAGCTTATTGCTTATAATCGTAGTGTTACAGAAATCGCTCAAGCGATTGGCGCAGATAGATTAATATTTCAAGATTTAAATGATTTAATCGATGCCGTTAAAGAGGGGAATCCTCAGTTGGTGCAATTTGAATGTTCAGTCTTCGATGGTAAATATATCACTCATGATGTGAGTGATTCTTATTTAACTCATTTAAAACATGCTCGTGGAGACACCAATAAGCATTTGCAAAACAATAAAGAAGCAGAAAATTTGGAAATTTATAATGTTGGACAGTAATATTTCTGCCGATAATCGTCAATCAATAGCCAAGCGGAGGCTAATTGTCGGTATATCGGGAGCGAGTGGTGCATTGTATGGTATTCGATTGTTAGAGCTATTAGCCCAGCAGCCAAATATTGAAACACATCTTGTGATATCTCATTCAGCGAAACGAACGATTGATTTAGAAACGGATTATGAGTATGACAACGTTATTGCAATGGCTGATCATTATTATGATATCGGTGATATTGCTGCGAATATTTCATCAGGGTCATTTAGAACCGATGGCATGATTATTGTTCCTTGCTCAATTAAAACTTTATCTGGGATTGCAAATAGCTATAGTGATAATTTATTAATCCGAGCAGCTGATGTGGTACTAAAAGAGCAGCGTCGACTTGTTTTATGTGTACGTGAAACACCTTTACATTTAGGTCATATTCAATTAATGCAAACAGCTTGCCAAATTGGTGCAACTATTATGCCATTAGTACCTGCTTTTTATCATAAACCAAATAGTGTTGAACAGCTTGTTGATCAATCATTGACTAGAGTATTGGATCAGTTTAATATCGCCAACCATTTTAACTATGGCTGGCGACACGATTAATTAGCTAATTTTGTAAAGAAAACGTGGTTTGATCGATAAATTCTAACAAAAATGTCATTTTTATTTTTTACACTAATTATTGATTTATTTCAAAAAAAATAGCAAAAGTTAAAAAAACATGCAATCTTGACAAAAAGATCATTGACCATAGGTGAAAATTTGAGTAAATTTGTCGCGTTCTTTGTAAAGAATTGTTTATATCATAGCGATAACGAACACAATAAAATGCTCATAAAATGAACTAATCTTGACAAAAAAATGATTGACCATTGAATGAAACTTCAGTAAATTTGCACTGCGTTTTGTAAAGAAACTTAAATTTAATAATAAATATTAAAAAATACATTAATGAAGAAAGGAATGATTAAGGTGAAAAAGAGTCTTAATTTATCGATGGTTGCAACACTTGTTTTAGTCGCATTAAGTTGTCATGTGGCCAAAGCACAAGTGAGTCGATCCTTACCTGTAAAGAATGAAAATGCTAAGCTTAGCCAAGCTGATAATCTTAAGGTTTTTATCAATAACCAGCAACGCTCACTTTATCAAATTGCTTTATTAAGTAATATTTCGGTATCAGAACTTCGCGATCTAAATAAAGGAAGTTATGATGATACTGACATTGTCAAAGTTGGGGACAGTATTAATCTGCCTGCCGATTCCCCGTTGTTACCAGCAGAATCAAAAAAAACAAAAGAAAATAGTAAATATAGCTATCTTCCAAGTTTAGGTTCGTCAGATAAAGCTAGTGCAGAAAAAAATGATAATGCATTGGATACTCAAGTTGCCTCAGTTTTGCAAACATTAGGTCAGCAAGATTGGGATCACATGTCGTCTCAACAATTAAAAGATGACTTGAATACTAAAACTCAAAATTATGCTGAAAGCTATGTTCGTAATCAAGTTAACAATCAAGTTATCGATCCGATTCGTAGTGCTGCGCAGGATTTTTTAGGCCGTTTTGGTACTGCTCAGTTACAATTTGATGTTAGTGATCAGGCGAAATTAAATAATGTAAACGTTAAACTTTTCAGCCCGTGGTATGACTCAGATAGCACGTTGATTTTCTCACAATTAACTTATCAAGAATATGAAAAAGATCGCAGAATTGGTAACTTTGGTATTGGCCAACGCTGGGATCTTGCTGATAAAAATTGGTTAGTGGGCTATAACGTCTTTTTTGACCATGATTTTAGCCGTAATCATAATCGTTTAGGTTTGGGCCTTGAAGCTTGGACTGATTATATGAAATTTGCGGCTAACTACTATACGCCATTATCTGATTGGAAAGATTCAAAAGATTTTGATGACTATTTAGAAAGAGCCGCAAGAGGCTACGATCTTCGTTTCCAAGGTTATTTGCCTTCATATCCTCATCTTGGTGCTTCTTTAATGTTCGAACAGTATTTTGGTGATAAAGTTGCATTATTTGGTAAAGATAATCTACAAAAAGATCCTTATGCGTTGACGTTAGGTATCGATTATACGCCAGTGCCATTATTCACAATTAAAGGTGAGCATAAGCAAGGCGAAAGCTCCAATAAAATGGCTAAAGTCGAGCTAACAATGAATTACCGCTTAGGTGTTCCACTGAAAGATCAGTTAGACCCTAATATGGTTGATGTTGCACGTTCGTTGAAAGGTAGTCGATATGATTTAGTGGATCGTAATAACTATATTGTACTTGAGTATAAAGAGAAAAAATTCAGTGTTGATCTCGCATCATTAGGTTTTGTTGAAGAGCACTCCGTAATTGATTTAGGGATTGCCGTTCATAATGCGAAAGACGGCATCACAATTTCTCCTTCGTCATGGAATAATGTGACAGGTACTGCGGATTTGATGGCTTTATCGGCAGCGGGTGCGGACGGTAATTTATGTTATAACCGAGTTGGCTTAACATGTTCTGCTAACAATGTTTGGAATGTTGCTCAAACATCAGATACCAATAATTGGTCAATCTTAGTTCCAAGTTATATTAATTCAATAACAGGTGAACGTAACCCAACTGCAAGTAGCGGTGTTGCTGTTCCAGGTCGTTATACATTGGATGTAACGTTAACTGATGGTAAAGGTCGAACTGCTGTTTCTAACCAATCTTGGTTAGCCATCAAACCATCGTCTACTCGTCAAGTGTTACTAACGAATGTGACGCCAAATCCAGCGGGAGGCGATGCGTTAGGTTCAGCCTCTGCTCCTGCAGCTGCCAATGGGCGAACATCAGTATTTTTACAAGCTAATTTAGTCTCAAGCCCAGTTACGGTAAGTCCTGCAACAGGCCTACCAATTCCGACTGGTCAAGTTGCTGGCTTTAGTGATTATTTCACTTTTGCAGAATATCCAGTGCCAGTTCCGGCTGCACCGCTAACTGTTGGCAGCGTGTATGAAGCAGAACCACCGACAGCAGAAGAAATTGCAAAAATTAATAGTTTGTACACGGCAACGAGCGGCGGTAACAAAGTTACATTTGTTGCGACTAATGCGGCAAATCAATGCCCAACTGAAACGCCAAAATGTTTATTAGTAAAAAGTATTAAGAAAGTGGTAGGTAGTGCATCAATATCTGATGACTATTTATTAGAGTTATCAACTAATGCGACATTGTCAAGTGTAGATGTGAGTTTGAAATTCTCGACCTATTCGGCATCTTCACCTGTTTATGGAAGTGGCTCGGCACCAACAACGATCTATTTTAATGGCGGCGTTCCATCTAAGATCACCATTTCTAATGGTAATACGGTTGTTGGGGTGGTCAATGATGACAGAACAATCACTATGACGGGTAAATTAGTTGTCGGCGATACTTATACGGTTAAAGTTGAAGATTCATTGGATAATGATGTGACTTCTTCATCAAATATTGTTTGGTCCTTAGTGGGTGATAATATTAGTGCATGTGCGGGCGCTAATGTGATTTTACCTGGCAATACGAACCCAAATGGCGATGATCAAAGTGGTGCATTGGCAGTGAGTAAATTATTTAATATCTCAAATACGTCAGTGTATCAAATCAAAGGATTAACGGTATCAAATGCTAGTTATGCAGGTCTTGTTGCAGGTGCAACTACTGGCGGCACAGCGACAAGCATAAACAATAATACAGTTGCAGCAATTGCATTAGGTGGATTAAAAACATCAAGTGCATGTGCTGGCGATCAAGGATTTAAACTAAGAATAGATGTTAATTAATCGTTCTTAGACGGTTTTGTAACGATAAATATCTGATTTATTGTTACAAAAAAACACCACAAAATGGTGTATTTATATAAATACAACATAATATGTTGAAATATGAAACAGGAAATTATAAATATGAAAAATTTAGCTATTAAACAGGTTGCATTCGGTCTATTATTAGCCGGTTATGCAGCAAGCAGTGCTTTTGCATTAAACGCATCAACGTCAGTGACTATTACTGGTAATGCACCTGTAATTAACTCTGCTAAAGGTGTATCAACAAGTACTAACTCAATGGATATCTCGGTACTTTCTAAAGGTACAACTACAGCTGTAACGGGTGCATGGTCTGTTGGTGATACCGTTCAAGTAACTTATAAAGTTAATGATGCTGATGGCGATTACGATAAAGAATTAACAGGTAAAACATTCTACTTCACTTATTACAAAGATGGTGCATGGGCAACTTATACCAATACTAATGTAAGCGTGACTGCAGCTGCTGAAAACAATGGTACTCAAACAATTAAATGGGTTATTCCTACTGCTGCTGTTGGTGCAACCAAAATTGGTTTCACTGCACGTCCATTTACTATCTATGGTGCGCCAGATCGTAACAACTGGTTAACTGTTGCTGATATTACCTCTGGAGGTGTTCCAGGTGATGGTGGTGAAGGTGGTACTGACCCAACTAACCCAACTGATCCATCAAATCCAGTAACTCCGCCAGACAATGGTGGTACAGGTGGTGGTGAGACTCCAACTGATCCAGAACAACCAGTTCAACCAGGTGACTCTTTAGGTGTTAAAATTGTTCGCGTAGGTGCATCTGGTGCAGCTAACGAGTTCCAAAATGCTAATGGTCCTGTAACTGCTGGTGAAGGTACTGAGATTAAATTAACTAATGCATTCGAAGCACAAGTTTGGGATGATTCAGCTGATGTAACATCTGATGCTGGATTTAAAAACTATGACTGGTATGTAACTGGTGGAAACAGTGCTGCTAATGGTACAGTTGCAGCTACTACTGACAATGTATACTTTGTACAAACTGGTGCTAATGTTCAATACACATTACCAGCTACAAACGATGCAGCGAAAGCAACATTGGCGGCGGCTTCTGCAGCTCAAAACCAAGGTATCCAGGGCAATACAACTGCTGGTGCAGCAACAGCGCTTAGCGCAACTCAACCAGAAGCGGGTATCCAAGGCTTCAAACTTGGTGTATGGGTTCACTAATTACTCTACGCTATTTACACAAACCACTCTTCGGAGTGGTTTTTTTTTATAAAAAAAATTTTTATAAAATAGCAGGGTTAATTGCTATAGCTAAAGCGAAATTATGTTATGCTTATCAGAATCTTATCAAACAGGATAACTGATTATGGTTAAAGATCCATTTTACCAACGTGAAGCTGAAAAATACGCTTCTCCAATTGCAAGTCGTGAACTAATTATCAGCTATTTAGAGACGATTGCTAAACCAGCAAATTTAGATAATATTGCTCAAGCGATGTTGCTGACAAGTGAAGAACAAAAAGAAGCCCTGCATCGTCGTTTACGCGCAATGGAGCGCGATGGGCAGCTGATATTTACTCGTCGTAAATGCTATGCTTTACCTGAAAAATTGCTCATGGTAAAAGGTAATGTGATAGCACATCGAGATGGTTTTGGTTTTTTACGGGTTGAGGGACAAAAAGACGATTATTTTTTATCTCCAGAGCAGATGAAAAAAGCCTTACAAGGTGATATTGTACTCGCCCAACCAATGGCTAGCCAATATAAAGGTAAAAATGAAGCGCGTATTGTACGCGTACTTGAGCCTCGTAATAATCAGATTGTTGGTCGCTATTTTATTGAAGAAGGTATTGGTTTTGTTGTGCCTGATGATAGTCGGCTTAATTTTGATATATTAATTAGTGATAAAGATCATCACCAAACAGTGCGCATGGGAGCCGTTGTCGTTGTTGAATTGTTAAAAAGACCTGAGCGCCGGCAAAAAGCAGTAGGTAAAATCACCGAAATTTTAGGTGATAACATGGGTACCAATTTAGCTATTGAAATTGCAGTACGTAATCATGAAATCCCGCATGAATTCCCTGTAGAAGTGGAAAATGCAGTGAGTAAATTATCCGAAACTGTATCGGCACAAGCTAAAAAAGGCCGCAAAGACTTAACTGCATTACCTTTAGTGACAATTGACGGTGAAGATGCCCGTGATTTTGATGATGCGGTATATTGTCAAAAAAACAGAGGAGGGGGATATCGGTTATGGGTCGCGATTGCGGATGTCAGTTATTACGTCCGTCCAAAAACTGCACTTGACAATGAGGCCAGTCACCGCGGCACTTCGGTGTATTTTCCATCCCGAGTGATTCCTATGTTACCAGAAGTCTTATCGAATGGTTTATGTTCACTTAATCCACAAGTTGATAGATTATGTTTAGTTTGTGAAATGACTATTTCAGCCAAAGGTCGCCTGACATCGTATCAGTTTTATGAAGCGGTTATGAATTCTCATGCAAGATTGACTTATACCAAAGTACAAAAAATACTTACCGGTGATGAAGAGCTTCGCGATCATTATCAGCCTTTGGTAAAAGATTTGGAAAATTTATACAGTTTGTACAAGGTACTAGATAAAGCGCGCTTGGATCGCGGTGCAATCAGTTTTGAATCGGCTGAACCGAAATTTGTGTTTAATGCTGATAAGCGCATCGAGCGCATTGAAATGGCACAGCGTAATGATGCGCATAAAATTATTGAAGAGTGCATGATTCTAGCTAATGTTGCTGCGGCACAATTAGTTGAAGGCCTTAATATTCCTTCTTTGTATCGTATTCATGATAAACCCGATGATGATAGACTGACTAATTTACGCAGTGTGCTTGCCGAACTTGGTTTAATACTTGAAGGAAAAGATAAACCACAACCGAAAGATGTTGCCAGTTTAATGGAGCGTATTGTTGATCGCCCCGATCATGATATGATTCAAACGCTAATTTTGCGATCGATGAAACAAGCGGTTTATGATCCTGAAAATCGTGGCCACTTTGGTCTCGCTCTAAAATCATACGCGCATTTCACCTCACCAATTCGTCGATATCCCGACTTGTTATTACACCGTACGATTAAATGGATTTTAGCCAATCAAAATCATACTGAGAGTAAAACCGGTGGTTATTGCTATAATATCAATGAAATGCTCTATTTTGGTGAACACTGTTCATTAACCGAACGACGAGCAGATGAAGCGGTTCGCGATGTAGTTGATTGGCTAAAATGTGACTTTATGCAAGATCATGTCGGCGAATTGTTCGATGGTGTGATCTCTGGCGTGACTAATTTTGGTTTTTTTGTTCGCCTTGATGATCTGTTTATAGATGGTTTAGTGCACGTTTCAACGCTTGAGAATGATTATTATATTTTTGATGCAGGAAAAAGTCGTTTAATTGGTGAAAATTCGGGTTATTCTTATCGCCTAGGTGATAAAGTGAAAATTAAAGTTCAAGCGGTAAACCCAGAGGAACGAAAGATTGATTTTAGCCTCGAAGGTAGTAATAATAAGCCACGTCGTCAGGGTAAAACTAGTAAAGAGAGAGCGAAAAAAACCGAGACAGTGTTAGCTGACGATAAAAGCACCAAGCGTAAAAAAAGTCGTAAGCGCTCTGAAGTACCAAGCACGGACGCCAAACGCACGACAACCCGCACATCAATAAAGAAAAAGAAGAAGCCAGCTAAATGAGTGAAATAATATATGGTATGCATGCCATGCAAGGTATGTTAGCCCGTTCGCCCGAGCGGATTTTAGATGTCTATTTATTAAAAAACCGTGATGATAAACGCCTTAATTCATTAGTCAGCGATATTGAATCGTTGGGATTACCGGTTAAATTGGTTGATAAAAAATGGCTTGATGAGCAAACATCAAATGGGGTTCATCAAGGTATTGTCGCCCGGATAAAAGAAGGACGTAATTATCATGAAAATGATTTGCCTGATCTGCTATCCCAGCATCTAGAGCCATTAATTTTAATTTTAGATGGGGTGACAGATCCACATAATCTAGGTGCTTGTATTCGCACCGCTGATGCGGCTGGCGTTAATTTTATCATAGTGCCTAAAGATAAATCAGCACCACTTAATGCGACTGCTAAAAAAGTGGCATGTGGCGCGGCTGAAAGCGTACCGGTTATTCGCGTCACCAATTTGGCGCGAACGCTACGCATGCTAAAAGAGGAATATCAAATCTGGCTGGTTGGTACGGCAGGTGAAGCGGATCATTCAATATATCAAAGTCGTTTAAGCGGCAAATTAGCGATCATTATGGGCGCTGAAGGCGAGGGCATGAGACGATTGACTAAAGAGCACTGTGATGAATTAGTGAGTATTCCAATGTCAGGTTTTGTCTCTTCATTAAACGTATCAGTTGCAACAGGAATCTGCTTATTTGAGGTAGTTAGACAAAAATCTAAAACGATTTAATAGCGATATGCTTGTCTATAATAAAAAGTGTTATGTGTCTTTTACAAGGCTTTAACTAATCTCAACAATACGAAAGAGGTCAGATATATCGTTAGTAAAAAAATTTTTTTAACGATTTAATCATGCTGATAACTTAATTCGACTATTATTCTGAGTGCGATATCGTGAATACTTCATTTTACCTATTCACGATATCGCATAATATCATTGCCATATCCATTAAATCACGTCTAAAGCTTGCTGTAGATCGTTGATTAGATCTTGAACATCTTCAAGTCCAACGGAAATTCTTAATAACTGATCCGATATGCCTGCTGCTTTACGTGCTTGCGCACTAATGCCGGAATGCGTCATGGTGGTCGGATGAGAAATCAGGCTTTCAGTTCCGCCGAGCGATTGTGCTAAGGTGAAAATATTGAGACGTTCAATAAAGGCTGGTGTTTTATCTGCGGCTGCTTTTAGTTCGAAACTGAGTAACGAACCAAATCCTTTTTGCTGCTTTTTGGCAATATCGTGTCCTGGTGTCGAGGCTAAAGAAGGGTGATGAACTGCAGCAATTTTTGGATGATTAGCAAGAAAATCCACAATTTTAAGTGCGCTTTGCTGCTGTGCTAATACTCTAACAGCGAGCGTGCGTAGCCCGCGTTGCAATAAATAAGTATCAAAAGAAGAATTAGCCGTTCCAATATTATTCGACCACCAAAGTACGTCGTCAGCTAGCGTTTGTTCTTTAAATACTAACACACCAGCGAGTAAGTCTGAGTGACCGTTAAGGAATTTAGTGCATGAGTGAATGATCACATCAGCACCTAAGGTAAACGGGCTTTGTAGAATCGGTGTCATGAATGTATTATCTACTAATACGAGCGCACCAGCATTATGGGCTAATGATGCAATATGCTCAATATCAACAATGCGTAGTAAAGGGTTACTTGGTGTTTCAATCAGGACTAACTTAGGTTTTAACGCTAATACCTGAGTAAGTGCTTGTTCATTGGATTGATCAATAAATTGTACATTAAAATAGCCTTTTTCACTTAAGCTATTAAATAACCGATAGCTACCACCATAGCAATCATGCGGAGCAACAACGAGATCACCAGGCGATAATAATGCAACTGAGAGTAAATGAATAGCTGACATGCCGCTGTTTGTTAAGATAGCGTCGGCTCCGCCTTCAAGATCTGCAATGGTTTTTTCGACTGAATGACGATTTGGCGTTGATTTTCGGCCATAGTCAAATTCTCTTGGTTTTGCAAATTCAGCGAAACGATAGCAGGTCGAGAGAGAGATTTTTGGAATTACCGCACCGTGTTGTTCATCACTATTTAATCCACTTCTCACGGCAAGTGTACGCTGCGAGAGTTGGATTATTTTCGGATTATTAGACATAATATTTCACCTTTGATTGAGGGAATTAATTAAGCATAGCATAAACAATTAAGACGTCAATATGTCTGGATGTCTAAATATCTTGATGTATAGATTGCGAGTCATTAAAAAAAAAGCTAAAATTAGCGTAATAATAATGATTTTTATGAGTAGAAAAACGGTGCAGTCCTATGATGGAATGGAATGGCGACTATATTAGTCCCTATGCCGAGCATGGCAAAAAAAGTGAGCAAGTTAAAAAAATTACAGTTTCAATTCCATTGAAAGTTTTGAAAATTTTGACCGATGAACGTACTCGCAGGCAAGTTAATAATCTTCGGCATGCAACGAATAGCGAGCTGCTATGTGAAGCATTTTTACATGCGTTTACAGGTCAGCCGTTACCGAGTGATGACGATTTGAGTAAAGATTATAATGATGGTATTCCACAACAAGCTAAAGCGTTGATGAGAGAATTTGGAATCGATCCTGATGAATTAGAATACTAATCATTTAGAATATAAAAAAAGCGCTTAATAGCGCTTTTTTGTTTTTTATTCGGTAATTATTTTTTACCGCCAACCATAGAAAAACGTTGGTTAAATTTGTCAACTCGTCCACCAGTTGCAACATCACGTTGTTTACCAGTATAGAATGGGTGACATTCACCACAGACGTCAAGATGGATATCGTGACCAACGGTTGAGTGAGTTTTAATTACATTACCGCAAGAACATGTTGCTGTAATTTCTTTATATTCAGGATGAATACCTTTTTTCATTTTAGCCTCTCTTGTTTCGTATCGCTATATAAATGGTTGCATTGCAACAAAATCTATACACCATACAAATGTTAAATAACACGAATAAGGTGGCGGATTATATACTTATCTTTTTACGCCGTCAAGGCGCAGATTTTAAACTGCCAGTTGTTCGATGGTGACTTTCAATGTGAGTTTTTTACCTTGTCTTAGCACCACAATGGGGATGATTTCTCCCGGTTTTATTTCAGCGATTTGATCCATCGTTTCAATGATAGATTTCACTGGCTGATTGTTCACTGCAACTAAAATATCATTCTCTTCGATGCCCGCTTCACTTGCCGGACCTTCTGCATGAGTAACTAAAATACCAAGTACAAGTGGATGATCACTTGGATTTTGCGTTGGCGCAAACTCTAATCCATCAATACCAATATAACCACGAATAATTTTGCCATCTTTAATTAGTTTATTCATAATTTTTGTTGCTAATGTTGATGGAATTGCGAAACTAATACCTTCAGGAATATCATCGGCGCTGCTTTTAGCAAATGAAAGCGTATTGATACCAACAAGTTCACCTAGCGAATTAACGAGTGCACCTCCTGAATTACCATGATTAATCGATGCATCAGTCTGCAGAAAATTTTGCCGTCTAAATGGGCTTAAGCCGTCTCGACCAGTTGCACTGATAATACCTTGAGTAATGGTTTGACCAATATTATAGGGGTTACCAATGGCTAATACGATATCGCCAATTTTCGGGGCATGAGAGGGATTCATTGGAATTGTCGGGATATTCGAGGCATCGATTTTTAATACAGCGATGTCAACTAGTTTATCGTAACCAACGGTGATGGGGGTAAAGATACGACCATCTTGTAGAGCAACAAGGATTTTATCCGCGTTTTCAATCACATGAAAGTTAGTAATAATATAACCATCTTTACTCATAATTACGCCTGAACCTAGTGGTGTAATGCCGTTATTTTTTTGTCGATCGGGATTACTTGGACGGCTATAAATATTTACCACTGCAGGCGCGGCTGCTTTTACCGCCTGATTATAGCTAAGCGGCTCTTTATCAAATAAGTTTTGGGGTAATAAAAATTGATTATTATTGCGAAGTGATGGAAAAATAATGAGCAATACGATGGCTAAAACGGCGCCAATCAATAGTGGCCAGAATATTTTTTTTAGCATAAGCAATCCCGTGATATGACGTTGAGTTGAGAATGGTTCGATAATAGCACAGAAATAAAAAATCTAGTCCAATGCTTAGGCGTTTATTTTTTACAATTACTTGTCAGCTAATCACTAATTTACGATATAAAACAACAAAGGAGCAAACAATGCTCCTTGTATTTATAAAACAGTAATTATTGTAGTATTAAGTAAATATGGCTATTACCACGGATGATATTTAATGCAATAACGGAAGGTTTGCTATCAATAACTTTGCGTAATTCAGCAACATTATTGATATTTTGTTTGTTGATCCCCGTGATTAAGTCACCTTCTTGTAAACCTAAGCGCGCTGCGGCTGAGTTAGCGACAATCTTGTCAACTAATACACCTTTAGATTCCGCGTTGACTAAATTTGCGCCATTTAGGCTTGGGTGTAATATTTTCGCTTCTGTCACAGACTCTTCGCTAGCTTTCAATTTGACATTGGCTGTAGTTTGTTTTCCATCACGAATTAAACCCAGTTTGACTTCACGTCCTGCGCCGGCTGTTGCAATTTTAGCTCTTAACTCTGCAAAACTTTCTATTGGTTTATTATTCATCGAAATAATCACATCACCGGCTTTAATGCCGGCATCTTTTGCGGCTGAATCATCGAGTACTTCGCTAACAAATGCCCCTTTTTGGATATTGAGATCAAAGGCTTTCGCAATATCTGAGGTGAGTTCGTTACCTTTAATACCGAGTACGCCGCGTTTGACTTGACCAAATTCGGTGAGCTGATCGGTTAAACTTTTTACCATATTACTTGGAATGGCAAAGCCAATACCGATGTTTCCACCACCTGGGGCAATAATGGCGGTATTGATACCGACTAATTCGCCATTCAAGTTGACTAAAGCACCACCAGAGTTCCCGCGATTAATGGAAGCGTCAGTCTGAATAAAATTCTCAAACCCATTCATAGTTAAGCCACTGCGCCCCAAAGCGGAAATGATTCCCGATGTGACTGTTTGCCCAATACCAAATGGATTGCCAATTGCGATCGCATAATCTCCCACTCGTAATTTATCTGAATCTGCAAGAGGAATGGCCGTGAGGTTTTTGGCATTTTCAATTTGTAATAATGCAATATCAGTTTGTGGATCTTTACCAATCAACTTTGCGTTTAATTCTCGCCCATCATTGAGCTGTATTGTAATTTTATTGGCATTATCAATAACGTGATTATTCGTCACAACATAGCCTTTATTGGAATCGATAATAACGCCAGATCCTTGTCCTGTAAATGTTCGCGATTGATTTTCAGGATAGCCAAAAAAGCGTCTAAACTCTTCTGGTATATTATTTTTGACTTCAGCCGTTCCTTCAACACTGATACTCACAACCGAAGGTAAGACCTGTTCTAACATGGGAGCAAGACTAGGTAACTGTTGTACCTTCTCCTCCGGTGTGGGATTAAAAAATGGGAGTTTTAGGTCGGCTTGTGCAACTGTACCAATGCTTAGTCCGATTGTTAATGCTAAGAGCGTTAAACATTGTTTAGGAGAGTTAAATTTTGACTTCATTTTGCGCGTTCTCACTTTTTATTTCCTTCAAAAAATACACATATATTGCAATGCTATTATGTAACATTGGGGCTGTTTGGTATTTTTCAAATTATTTTAGCTAGTGCGAATACTAGCTAAAATAATAATTGAATTTAGAGCTTGGTTTCATCTGTTTTTAGTAAACCAGATGGATTACCAGAGTAGTCTTTTGGTGGGGTGTGGTTTTCTGTTGAACTGTTTTCTTCAGTTGCCGTGTTGATGTCTAGTGGAATATTTAACGCGTTAAGATCGTTTGGCGAAATAAGACTATTTGAGTTTTCTGCCATATGTTGATAAAGACGGCGAAATTCCTTGGCCATATTGTCTAAAATTTCAGCGCTATGCGAAAAGTGTTTTACGATCATCTGTTTTTGTGCTGCAAGCTCTTGCTTTGTTTCATCAAGTTCGCGTTTTGCTTGATTATATTTTCGTGATTTAGGGCTAAGAACTGTGGATAGAATAATCCCAACGATGGTACCTAAAATCAAGCCAATAATAAGATACGTTACCATTTCTGAATCCATATAACCTCCTTTGCATAAACAATTTTAATGATTATTTTGCCTTATACGCCTTACTTTGACTTTTTATTGTCCATTTTTGTGACGTGATTGGCAAGCTTAATCAGGTTATTTTTTAATTTAGGTGGGCAACTGTCAGCTAAAATGAGTAAATGTTTCGCACTCTCAGGTGAGATAACTCTACTTGGTATAGAGTTGCTACCGCTATTTAATAGTAATTTATTGGCATTAAGCTCGGGGTTTATTTTAAATTGAATCGATGAGAGCCCGCTTAGACCATTTTGGCGTAACAGTGAGCGTAGTTTTTCTTGCTCATAGCGTAAACGTGTTAGCCAACTTGCTGATGAAACCTCAATAATTAAAACACCTTGTCGATAATTTGCTATTCGACACTGTTTATAAAGAGCATGGGGTATATGCTGGGCAAGTAGATGATTTAGGCGTGACAATGCAACACTTCTCTCTTGAATGGTCAAAAAAGTGGAGCCATTAAATAGGTTATTGACTGCTTGAGGTACACTTTTACGCATTGTTATTAGGGCTATCTGATTAATAATTGCTATTATTAATGTACTATAAATTTCAGGCGAAGTCTTACTTTCAATATCTTATTTGTATATTATTGTGGCTTTATCTTAAAGAAGAAAGGATCACACTTAACGTGTGAGTAGTAAAAAGCGAGAGAATCCGTTGCTGATTTAAGGTATAATATTAGCATACATATAGCATAAATTGTTTATCGAGGATATGTGGTTAAAAATCGATTATCGAAGGTTCAACAGCGACGCGTTGAAGAAAAACATAGTAAGCGGCTTAACCAAGCTGAAGAATCGTCCGATTTGGACAACTTTCTCTCGCCTCAAGATGGTGTTGTCATAAGCCGCTTTGGTAAAATTGCTAAAGTTGAAAGCCAACAAGGTGACGTGTTTCGCTGTAATATTCGACGGACTCTGGTTTCAATAGTGACCGGTGATAGGGTTATTTGGCGTCCAAATAGTGACCCACAGATCAATGGTGTGATAGAAGCTGTTTATCCGCGGACATCAGAGCTTGTTAGGCCTGATTTTTATGATGGTATTAAAGCTGTCGCCGCTAATATTGATCAAATTATGATTATTTCAGCGGTATTGCCTGAGTTGTCTCTTAATATTATTGATCGTTATTTAGTCGCTTGCGAAGTGACTGAGATTGAACCTATTATCGTCTTGAATAAAATCGACTTGCTAGATACTGTTCAATATCAAGAAACAGTCGGTATATTAGATTATTATGAGCAGTTAGGGTATCGGATTTTGTTGTTGTCATGTAAAAATGAACAGGGATTAGATGAATTTAAACATACTCTACAGGCCAAAACGTCGATACTCGTTGGCCAATCAGGGGTTGGTAAATCGAGTATTATCCATCAACTATTACCGCAACTATCGGATCAGGTGATTGTTGGTGATATCTCTGAGGTTTCCGGACTCGGTCAACACACAACAACATCAACCTGTTTATATCACCTACCTAGCGGCGGTGACATTATTGATTCACCGGGTATTCGTGAATTTGGTCTTTGGCATTTAGAACCTGGACAAGTTATGCAGGGATTTCCTGAATTTTATGATTTCCTCTCTGATTGCCAATTCCGCGATTGTAATCACTTAACAGATCGTAATTGTGGTTTACAAAAAGCAGCAGAACAAAATAAAATTGCAAAATGGCGTCTTGATAGTTATCACCGCATTTTGCAAACTATGCGAGAAGTGAAAGCAAAAACCAATAAAACCTTTAAATAATAAAGATAAAAAAAAACCGTTGATATAACGGTTTTTTTTTATTAGCTAGATTGGTGATTAGTTTTTGACTGTTTTTAATGCTAAGCCAATGGCAAGATAAGCCCAGCCTTGAAAAATTAAATCAATGCCCAAAAACATCCCCAATACCCATAAACTATTTGATGGCCAACCAGCAAGAATCATAACGCCTAACATTAACGTAATAATACCCGAAAATAACCACCAGCCCCATTTAGGGAATCCTTTATTATTTAAGGTATTAATTATTTGAGTAACGCCACTGACAATTAGCAAGAAAGATAATATTAGTGTTAATGCTGTCGATGCTGCAATCGGCTGGGTAAAAGACACAATTCCCGCTATCATATAGAGCACTCCCATCACCGCCCATAATGCGCTTTGACCAAATTCTTTGGTTCTAAAGGAGTGAACAGCTTGAGCAATACCGGCAAGTAGTAATAAAGCGCCAATAAAGTAGATTGAAAAAACTGTAGCAAAAAATTCATACGATAAGGCTAGTAGGCCTAATATAATGAATATAGCGCCAATGGTTACAAACCACCCCCAATGCTTTTTTAGTTGTTGGGGAAGATTATTTAAGTCAGGTGTTAAAGTATTCATTGTCATACCTCGCTCAAGTTATTGAATATAACAATATACTACGCCAAAAGAAGCGATAATGGTATGGCTTTTTGGTTTGTATGTGCGTTATTTCACTTGGTAAAATGTATCTTAAGTGGCTTAACGCACAGTTAGTCTTGTTTGTGAATAACGCTTTATTTTTTTCGTAAGTTTCTTATTATGGGTTTATTATTGATACGGTTGATGTAACGGCTAGGCCATATTTGCTCAGGTTTTAGGCCGAGTGCATGAGCAATGATCCGCTCCCCTTTTGTCCAGGGCCTTACTAAGGCATTACTTAATGTCGAAGAACTAAGGCCTGATTGACGAGATAATCCTGATAGTGTTAAACCTTGTTTCTTTAATGCGGCGATAATATCTGCTGCATGCCAGTCTATAGATGAATTCCCCATTATTTTTTTCCTTATTTTCTAACTTATGATATGCTCTTTGTGTAGTTACTAAACTTAGTAAGTACATAGATTAAGTAAAGTGAGTAAAATAAATACGTTATCTTTTTATTGTAACATATTTTCTTAATTTTTAATATATTTTCTTTATTTTCTTAATGTGGGTGAAAAATGGCAAAAATATGGTATTCATCAAAAGAATTAACAGAGATAGACGGATTGCCATCAACAATTCAAGGCATTAATCGCAAAGCACGGGTAGAAGGTTGGAAAAGTCGAAAACGTAGTGGTGTACAAGGTAAAGCAATTGAATATCATTTTGATAGTTTACCTGATTTTGTTAAATCACACTTGATCCATGCTCAGGAGTTTCCTGCGGCTTATACCATCACGCCAGTTGAACCACTGCAACTTTGGACATCAGCATTTTTAAGATTAAAAAGTGATGAACAAGAGGCTGTGATGGTTTGGTTAATGAGAAATGGCGTCAAAGAATTAGTCAGTTTTGTTAAAGAACAAGCTGACACTGAGAATGAATAATTTATTGAAAAACATTTTCTTGATTAATATTTATTTGCTAAAGGCTTAAGCTAGGATATACTTTAAGCCATGGTTTCGAGTTATATTAAATACTAGTTGTTATTTGTAATGGAATTATCAATGGATAAGCAGCCAGAATTAAAAAGTAGTAAAGAAGTTATCGTATATCTTTCTAATCGTTTTCCTCAGTGTTTTAGTATTGAGGGTGAGGCTAAGCCACTCAAAGTTGGCATTTTTCAAGATTTAGCTGAGCGCTTAGCGGATGATGAGCAATTAAGTAAAACAAAGTTGCGTTCAGTATTACGTTCGTATACGGCTAGTTGGCGGTATCTGTATTGCCTTAAAACTGGTGCAAATCGAGTTGATTTAGATGGTCAGCCTTGCGAAGTCATTACGCCAGAGCAAGCCGAGCATGCCCAAGCCCAGTTAAAAGAAAGTAAAGAAAAAGCAAAAGCGAATCGTAAAACTGTTGAGAAAGATAAGCCCTCTCGTGTGAATATGCCTAAATTAAAACATGAACGTGAGCGAGTGAATACTTCACCCAAAGCTGTAATAAAAAAGAATTCCAGTAAAATTTCACAGCCTGTAGATATCACGGCTTTGCAAACCGGTTGTGCGGTTAAAGTTATGCTTGGTAGCAAAGCGGTCTTAGCGGTTATTTCGAGTATTGATAAAGAACGCATTAAAGTCAAAGTGTCATCTGGTATGGAATTGTCAGTAACATCAGACCACATTGTACTTTAGTGATTCGATAAAATGAGATTTTGAATGAAGAATATCATGCGCTGTTTATCTGATAAATCCCGATTATTCGGGATAATTTTTGTCGCCATATTATTAATAAATAACTTTGCGCAAGCTAAAGATTACAACATTAATGAGCTACCGACATTAGAGCCAGAGTCAACCCATAGTGTTGTTGCACGTCGTGTGACTAATTATTTTACGCAATCTCATTTTCGTGATTTTAATTTAGATGGTGTTTTTTCATCTAAAATTTTTGATCGTTATTTCAAATTGTTAGATAGCAGTAAAGCGACTTTTATTCAGAGTGATATTGATTCATTTCGTGTAAAACAGACGCAAATTGGCCAAAATCTTCGTAATGGCGATCTAAGTACTGCTTTTGATATCTATAATTTGTCATTAAAGAAACGCTTTGCACGTTATCAATATGCGCTTTCGCTTTTAGCTCAACCGATGGATTTTACCGTTGATGAGTCAATTGATTTTAAGCGAGAAGACATGGCTTGGCCAACTTCAGAAGAGGAACTCAATGAGTTCTGGCGTAAGAAAGTCAAATATGATGAACTCAGTTTAGCTTTAAGTGGTAAGAATGAGGATGAAATTCGAACAATCTTATCAAAACGATATAATCGTATATTACGAACGTTAATCCAAACTAAACCTGAGGATGCATTTCAAGTATTTATGAATGCGTTTGCCAGAGAAATTGACCCCCATACCAGCTATTTAGCCCCTCGCATTAAACGTGATTTTGATTCAGAGATGAGCTTATCTTTTGAAGGTATTGGTGCCACTTTAACTCAAGATGATGATTATACTCGGATTGTGTCTTTTGTAACCGGTGGCCCAGCTGAACGAAGTAAGCAATTAGCGGTTGGTGATCGTATTATTGGTGTTGGTCAGAAAGGTAAACCAGTCGAAGATGTGATCGGTTGGCGATTGGATGATATTGTTGAGAAAATTCGAGGTCCTAAAGGTAGCATAGTTCAGTTAGAAATATTACCTGCAGGTAATAATAGTCAGCCAAAAGTGATTGAACTTGCTCGGGATAAAATTCATTTTGAAGACCGAGAAGCAAAATTGTCAATTATCAGTACATCACGTGGTGATGTTGGTGTGATTGATATTCCAAGTTTTTACATTGGATTAACAGCAAAAGTTGCTCAGTTACTTGCTGAGGCCAATCAAAAAAACTTGAAAGGTATTGTTATCGACTTACGTAATAACGGTGGCGGATCATTAGCTGAAGTTATCTCATTGACCGGGCTATTTATTGAAAAGGGTCCCGTTGTTCAGGTAAAAGATAACATGCAAAAATTGGCAGTTTATGACGATAAAGATTCTAATATTGAATATCAGGGGCCAATTTTGGTAATGATCAATCGTCACAGTGCATCAGCTTCAGAGATTTTTTCAGCTGCATTACAAGACTATGGCCGCGCTATTATTGTTGGTGAAAACTCATATGGTAAAGGTACGGTGCAAACGTCGAGAAATATTGCTTATCCAATTGATGCCATGATTCATCCTGATTGGCCAGAATTAGGTGGCGTGCAATATACTATTCAAAAATTTTACCGTATTAATGGTGGGAGTACTCAGCTTAAAGGTGTTAAACCTGATTTGGAAATGAGCACACTACAATATGTTGATGAAACCGGTGAGCGCTTTTTAGATAATGCTTTACCTTGGGATAGCGTTGTTGCGGCTAAATATCCAATATTTTTCGATGTTAATTCAGTCTTACCTCAGTTGATTAAATCACATTTAGCTAGAGCTAAACTTTCCCCTGAATTTAATTATATCGAAGAAAATATTGTTGATTATAATGCGAAAAAAGATCATTTATATGTCGTTTCGTTAAATAAAGCGGTACGAGAAGCCGAACAAAAACAAAATGATAGTAAAACACTGCTAAGAATGAATGAACGTTTAAAACGGGCTAATTTAGCTGAAATTAAAACGTTAGATGAGATGCCAAAAGATTTCAAAATGCCTGATGCTTATTTGGATGAAGCGGTAGAAATATTATTAGATTTCTCTCAATATTATATACCAGCTAAATCATCTCTATCTCCGTCAGATACTGATATGTTATACATTTTACAAGATGTTGAAATAAAATAGGAGTTATGATCATGTCTACTAATTTAAAATTATCTTTAACAGTTGTCGTTGCTGTGCTTGTTATGCTAACTATTTTTGGTAGTGTTGTTGTTAGCCACTAAGCTAATTGTAATATTTTAAGCATCCTAAATAATGGCTTGACCTATTTGTTTATCACCATTATAGTATGCGCCTTAAAGATTAGGTGAGGTGTCCGAGTGGCTGAAGGAGCACGCCTGGAAAGTGTGTATACGGCAACGTATCAAGGGTTCGAATCCCTTCCTCACCGCCATTGATCAAATTGTTTTTGATGGGTTAAGCCTACAGCTTTAATTCATGATCACAATGAAGTAATTTCTTAATCATTCCCGCACATCAAATAACCTTATTTTGTCTTAGCGTCTTGATTGGGTTTGAAATAAAAAAAAAGCGCATTAAGCGCTTTTTTATCTCCAATTATTTTACGATAGTAAAACCATCACATAAGCGATAAAAACAACAAGATGAGCGGTGCCATTTAATTGATTAGTTTTACCCGTTAAAAATGATACCACTGATAATAACATAGTTGTTGCCAAAATAACCACGTTTGGCATTGAAAGGCCAAATTCAAGATGTTGATCTGTTAGGTAAGCAATTAAACAAACGGTTGGCACGGTTAATGAGATAGTTGCAATCACAGATCCAAAAAAGATGTTCATTGCGCGTTGTACATGATTATTGATTACGGCTTTTAATGCCCCTAATCCTTCGGGTGATAAAATCAGTAGAGCAACTAAAAATCCTGTAAATGCGGGTGGGGCATTGAGTGAATTGAGCAGCTTATCAAGTGGCTCTGCATTCATTTTTGTTACTGCAATTACTGAGACAAGATGAATAATTAACCAAACAGCATGCCACCAATTACTATGAGATGAAGGTTTGCCGTGATGCCCTGTATCATCGCTCTCTTCATCTTCATATTCATAGATGAAGAGCGATTGATGGGTTTTAGTTTGAATTATCAAAAATACAGCGTAGGTTGCTGCTGATAATATTGCAACAATCCCCATTTGTAGTGGTGAGAATGTATTATTTGGTAGTGTTATTGGTAGTACGAGAACAATAAAAGCTAGTGGAATAATGGAAATCAAATATTGCTTTATACCGGCTAGATTAACATGTTGAGTTTCAAACTTCCTGCCACCAATGAGTAAAGCAATACCGACTAATCCGCCAATAACAATCATAATAACCGAGAATAATGTATCGCGCACTAAAGTAGGTTCTGCATCCCCAGTTGTCATTAATGCTGAAATAAGGCTGACTTCTAAAATCACCACCGATAAGCTTAAGATAAGCGATCCAAAAGGTTCACCAAGTCGATGAGCTAACACATCTGCGTGACGCACAACGCTAAAGGCACTATACAAAATAGCTGCTAATGATAAAAGATTAATAATAATGATGACTGATAAGTTACCATTATTTTGTAAAAGATATAAAATAGGTAAAGTGATGAGGGCTAATATCAGCGCATACTCTTTATGTCTTGACTTAAATTTATGTGTCATATATAGGTGCTCATTTTGTAAGTTAAATATTGAATTTTATTATACCACTCAATTTTTTGGCAATATAATATTGACGCCGTATATACTAATAGCATAAATACTTTACAGCTACTAAATACCTGTAATTATATTGTAATTTTTTACGTTTGAACTAATATATAATTCACAATGGTTTTTTTATTTCTTTATCAGTTAATGAGGCTTTATTATGTATTTAGATAGTATTCGTCAAGAGTTGCAACAATCAGCAGATGTATTAGCCAATTTTATCAATGATGATAAAAATATACAGGCAATTGAAGCTGCAGCATTATTAATTGCAAATTCATTTAAACACGGTGGTAAAGTATTATCATGTGGTAATGGCGGGTCTCATTGTGATGCAATGCATTTTGCAGAGGAATTAACCGGACGTTATCGTGATAATCGTCCATCTTATCCAGCGATTGCCATTTCTGATGTTAGCCATATATCATGTGTCGGAAATGATTTTGGTTATGATGCCATTTTTTCTCGCTATGTCGAGGGAGTGGGGCAAAAGGGTGATGTGTTGCTAGGTATCTCTACATCGGGTAATTCTGCTAATGTGATTAAAGCTATAAATACCGCGAAAGCGAAAGGGATGAAAGTGATTGCGCTAACAGGAAAAGATGGTGGTAAAATTGGCGGTTCACCTGATGTTGAAATTCGCGTGCCACACTTTGGTTATGCTGATCGTGTACAAGAAATTCATATTAAAGTGATCCATATTTTGATCCTGTTAATTGAACAAGAAATGGCTAAAACAATTTAATTTTACTCTCGCAATCAGAGCGTAGGCGATATGTGTGAACTATTAGGCATGAGTGCAAATATTCCAACCGATATTTGCTTTAGTTTTAGGGGACTGGCGAAACGTGGCGGTGCTACTGGGCCACATGTGGATGGTTGGGGTATGGCTTTTTATGAAGGAAAAGGTTGCCGTACGTTTAAAGATCCTAAGCCTTGCAGTTTTTCACCGATCGCTAGCATGTTGGAAGACTATCCAATTAAGTCACAACTGGTCATTGCCCATATTCGGCAAGCGAATCGTGGTAAAATTGCATTAGAAAATACTCACCCGTTTACGCGACAATTATGGGGTAGAAACTGGACATTTGCACATAATGGTCAGCTCAGTGACTATAAAAAATTGGATCTGGGTAATTTTGAGCCAATAGGGCAAACGGATAGTGAATATGCATTTTGCTATATTTTAAATAAACTGCAACAGCGATATCCTAATAAACCTAAGAATTGGCCAACTATTTTCCGTTTCGTTAAGTCCTGCGCAGATGAATTAAGAATGCGCGGCATTGTTAACTTATTATTTTCTGATGGGCGTTATCTGTTTGTTTATTGTTCGACACATCTTCATTGGATAACACGTCAATCACCATTTGGTAAAGCAAAATTAATTGATGAAGATATGGAGATTGATTTTGCGCAGCACACCACGCCGAATGATATAGTGACTGTCGTTGCAACTAATCCCTTAACATCGAATGAAAATTGGCAAAAAATGCAATCAGGTACTGCATCTTTATTTAAATCTGGTGAGCAAATATTTTAAAGATAAGAATCATATTGAACCGATATTCTACTGAGATATTACATAAAATCCCAAATTAATCATCGTTCTTTAATAAAGATTATTTTGATCTTTATTGATGATCTTAATAGGATCATCTATTTTACTCTATCAGCTAGGTACTGTTGGTAATCGGGAATATCAATCAGTACTTCGTTAGTGAATAAAGAGGATTGAACTAAGGCATTTGCTGTGGCTGGATTGGTTGCAACAGGAATATTCCACACGGTTGCAAGGCGTAGTAAGGCTTTGACATCTGGGTCATGAGGAACGGCATTAAGAGGATCCCAAAAAAAGATCAATATATCAATTTTGCCTTCAGCAATTAATGCGCCAATTTGCTGATCGCCGCCCATTGGACCGCTTAGCATGGCTTGAACGTTGAGGCCTGTTTCATTTTTAATTAGTGTCCCAGTTGTTCCCGTACCACAAAGATCATGATTTGCAAGGTGTGTTTTATTGGTTTTACACCAGTTTAATAACGAATCTTTTAAATGATCATGAGCAACTAGTGCAATATTTTTTCGTGCTTTGAGTAGGCGTGTTGTCAATTTCATATCCATAATCTCCGTTTTATCGATATCGACTATTTTAAGTCAGTTTAATCTTAAATTTATCGATGTTGTAAAACTCAATTCATCATTTTTTTGATAAAGAAAAAGGCACCGAAGTGCCTTTTACAATTTTGATTAAACCAGTAACGATTTAATTAGAATTGGTAGATTAAACCTAAAGCAACGGTGTCTTTAGTATTACCGTTTTTACCTTGAGCACCGATATCATCGCTGTCAAGTAAGTTGATTTTGTAGTCAACGATTGCAGTTAAGTTTTTGTTAAAGTCATATTGCATACCAACTTCAACATATTTAGCAAGGTATTTGCTTGAACCGCTAATCGCATCAGCAGCATCTTTACTTTGGTGTTGAACATAAGCTAAAGATGGAGTTAAACGACCTACTTCAAAGTCGATACCGTACTGTGCAACTAGTTCAAAACCTTTAACTTTAACTTTATCTTTAGTCGCTAACGCTTGACTAATAACTTGAGAACCCATAGCAGTTTTTTGTTGTCCTTCAATATAAAGACCTGCTAAGTATAAGTTATATGCATCATATTTAAGACCTGTTGACCAAGCTTTATTATCATCGCTACCTGAAGTTTGTGTATAACCAGCACCAACAGATAGACCAGTATCTAGGATAGCGTATTGTGCGTTGAAACCGTAAGCTTCTTTACCGCCATTTAAGCCTTTTTCATCGCTACCAGTCGTTTCAACTGAGTTAATATCTTTGTTATCACCGTACTGAACAGCGAAGTCTAAGCCATCAACTAAACCGTAGAAACCGTTGTTACGGTAAGTTGCTACAGCACTAGTACGTGCAGATAATAGGTATAAAGAGTTGTTAGATGCATCACCACCAAATTCAGGTAATACGTCAGTGTAAGCAGTTAATGCTTTTAACACACCGTCGTTACGACCGTAGTCGAAAGAACCGTATTGACCAAAGTTTAAACCTGCAAATGCATAACGAGTTTCGTTGCTTGCATCAGAACCTGTTGCAGTTTCCCACTCAAAACGACCATAACCAGATAACCAGTCAGTCACTTGAGTTTCACCAGTGAAACCGATACGTGCAGTAGTTTTGTCGCCGTTACCGTCAACAGTGTTGTCGTGTTTACCAACATAGTTTAATGCATATACACGGCCATTTACATTTAGTTTGTTACCATCTTTGTTCCAAACTTCGATAGATGCGTTTGCCGCGCCAGCAACTAAAAGAGCTGGAATAGCGATAGCTAATAGATTACGTTTCATTTTATACCCTCATTGGAGTTGTTATCAAGACACCTGCCACTGCTTTTAGGCCGCTGCCATTAAGCATTTGGTGTCGTTTGTTATTAATGACCACTCACCATAAGTAATCATAGATTTAATTCACTCATATAAACTAACTTGATTTTTTTTTTAAATCAAGTGAACTTTTAGCAAAACAAGCTGTCTAACTCTAAAATAACGCTTGTTTGCTTAAAAAATGAGCGTATTTGCACCTGTTTAATAGTCTATATATTATTCTAATATTAGAAATTTGCATTTCGTGGTGTTCTTGGGAATGGAATAACATCCCGCACATTTTGTACACCAGTAATATACACAATCAAACGTTCAAAACCTAAGCCAAATCCAGCGTGAGGCACTGTGCCATAACGACGTAAATCGCGATACCACCAGTAGTCTTCTTTATTAAGTCCCATCTCTTGCATACGTATATCAAGCATATCTAAACGTTCTTCACGCTGCGAACCACCAATAATTTCACCAATACCTGGTGCAAGTACGTCCATCGCAGCAACCGTTTTTCCATCTTCATTCATACGCATGTAAAATGCTTTAATATCTTTAGGATAGTTTTTAACGACAACTGGCGCTTTGAAATGTTTTTCAGCTAAGTAGCGTTCATGCTCAGATGCCAAATCAATGCCCCAGCTCACTGGGTTTTCGAAGGAGGCATCGCAATTTTGTAAGATAGTAATGGCATCGGTATAATCGATCTGGGCAAAATCTGAGCTGACAAAATTCTCAAGACGAGTGATGGCTTCCTTATCAACATGTTCAGCGAAAAACTGCATATCATCAAAGCGTTTTTCAAGCACGGTTTTAAAAACATATTTTAGTAAATCTTCAGAAAGTTTAGCGACATCATTAAGATCAGCAAAAGCCACTTCAGGTTCCATCATCCAAAACTCGGCCAAATGGCGAGTGGTATTTGAATTTTCAGCTCTAAATGTTGGACCGAACGTGTACACTTTAGAGAGTGCGCAGGCATAGGTTTCGGCATTGAGCTGACCAGATACGGTCAAAAAGGCTTCTTTACCAAAGAAATCTTTATCAAAATCAATATTACCCGCTTCCGTTTTAGGAAGGTTGACTAAATCAAGTGTTGAGACGCGGAACATTTCACCGGCGCCTTCAGTATCTGAAGCGGTAATAATTGGTGTTGAAATCCAGAAGAATCCGCGTTCATCGAAAAACTGATGAATTGCCTGGGCTAACGTATGACGAATACGCGTAATGGCGCCAACAATATTGGTACGTGCGCGTAAATGAGCAACTTCGCGCAAATATTCGATTGAATGACGTTTAGCCGCCATCGGGTACGTCTCTGGGTCTTCAACAAAACCAAACACTTTCAGTGCCGTTGCTTGTAGCTCAAATTGCTGACCTTGACCTGGGCTTTCGACTACTTTACCAGTAACGGCAACAGAACACCCCGTTGTTAGTTTTAATACTTCTTCTTGATAATTTGCTAAAGTATTTTCAACTACCGCTTGAATTGGATTAAAACATGATCCGTCATAAATAGCCAGAAATGAGATTCCCGCCTTTGAATCACGACGCGTTCGAATCCAACCTTGAACAGTTACGATACTGCCGACGGCAATTTTGCCTTGTAATACATCTGTAATGGGTGCAATTACGCTCATTTTTTTCGTTTCCATAAATTCGTTATTTAACTCGGTGTGACATTAAATGTTTTTTTTAACTCTTTAATAAATTCGATATCTTGTGAGATTGTTTTCCCCGGACTATCTGATAATTTTGCAACAGATTGACCATTACATTCAACGAGTTTAATGACAATATTGAGTGATTGTGTATTGGACGTTTCTGTTTTAGGGATATCACAAGCAAGGTGCCCACCTAAACCAAAAGACAGTTTAACACGATTGTAGAAATGGCGATAAATCTTAATTGCTTTATCAAAATTTAAACTATCGGAAAACACCAGTAATTTTGTTTTAGGATCGATATTTAAATTTTTATAGTGGGCAATTGCTTTTTCACCCCACTCGATTGGATCACCAGAATCATGACGGAGGCCTTGGTAACGCGTTGCAAAGTGGTAAGTAAAATCATTTAAAAAGGCATCCATCGTAATACAATCGGTGAGTGCAATACCTAAATCATGTGGGTACTCATCTAACCAGACTTGCAGCGCTTTGGACTGGCAATCAGCTAAATTTTTCACTAAGCGTTGGTGTGCTTGAAACCATTCATGGGCTTGCGTACCAACTGGTGTAAGCGCATTTTGATAAGCTAATAAATAGTTACTGGTGCTATTAAAATACGAACAGTGATCTTTTAAATAACCCACAATGGCTTTTTGTACCGCAAAAGAGTAACGACGCCTTGTACCAAAGTCTAACAGGTGAAACCCTGACATATCGAATTCATCACTGTATTGATGAAATTTGCTTAGCTTGTGCTGTAAATGTGCAATTGCTTCTTTTACCCCAATCTCAGGTGTACGATCGCGATGGACAACTTCACTAATAACAGCTAACAGTGGCACTTCCCATAAAATAACATCAAGCCATTTTCCTTCAATACGAATCGATAGCTGACCTTGCTTATTTTCGATGCTGACTAATCGACTGTCATAATGCCAATTTTTCAACCAGTTTAGATAATCAAGATGGAAATAAGGTAGTGATTGTAAATAATGAAATTCGTCATCAGTGAGACGCAATTTTTCCATTAAATGGATTTGATGCTTAATTTCATCAACATATTGGCCTAATTGTTCTTGATTGCGACAACGGAATTCCGCTGCAACAGTGACATCAGCATAATGATGGAAAACGGCTTGTTGCATATGTAATTTATACGCATCCGTATCTAACAGCGATGTTAATATTGGTGATTGCATGTAAATTGATTAATTATATTTGCATGAAAAGTCTGGTGATTATAGCAGAATAAAAATTAAGGAGTATATTATTTAATGATGATTATTGTTATTTCGTATAGTATTGTGTTAATTTTTTCAAGATAAAAGGCCTGTTATGAATTCAAATCAACCCGTTACTAAATATCGTTTAGATTACACAAAACCCGATTTTATGATTACCGATATTGATCTTGACTTTGAATTGTCGCCCGAAATCACCACGGTGACCGCAAGAAGCCAGGTCATTCAACATAATGCCACTGCGACGACGCTAGTACTTGATGGTGAAGATCTTAAACTGCTTGCAATTAATATCAATGATATTCCTTGGCAAGATTACCAGCTGACTGGTCGCGGAATTGAAATCTATCATGTGCCTAGCGAATTTACATTAACTATCGTTAATGAAATCGCACCGATCAACAATACAGCGTTAGAAGGGTTATATCTTTCTGGTGATGCGTTATGTACGCAGTGTGAGGCAGAAGGATTTCGGCACATTACTTATTACTTAGATCGACCGGATGTACTTGCTCGCTTTAGTACGCGTATTACCGCCAATAAAATCCAGTTTCCGTATTTACTTTCTAACGGTAATCGTATTGCGCAAGGTGAATTTGATGATGGTCGGCATTGGGTGCAATGGCAAGATCCGTTTCCAAAACCGTGTTATCTTTTTGCCCTAGTCGCGGGCGATTTTGATGTGCTGCGAGATCAATTTATTACTGCCTCTCAGCGTAAGGTCGCTTTAGAAATCTACGTTGATAAAGGTAATTTGGCGCGCAGTGAATGGGCAATGACCAGTTTAAAAAATGCGATGCGTTGGGACGAAACGCGTTTTGGTCTTGAATATGATCTGGATATTTTTATGATTGTGGCCGTTGATTTCTTCAATATGGGCGCGATGGAAAATAAAGGATTAAATGTATTTAATTCAAAATACGTATTAGCGAAACCCCAGACCGCAACAGATGATGATTATTTAGGAATAGAAGGGGTCATCGGGCACGAATATTTTCATAACTGGACCGGTAATCGCGTGACCTGTCGCGACTGGTTTCAACTCAGCTTAAAAGAAGGATTGACGGTTTTTCGCGATCAAGAGTTTAGTGCTGATAGGGGATCACGTGCAGTAAAACGTATTGATGATGTCAAAATTCTTCGTTCAGTTCAATTTGCTGAAGATGCCAGTCCGATGGCGCATCCTATCCGCCCAGAACAAGTTATCGAGATGAATAATTTCTATACTGTCACCGTTTATGAAAAAGGTGCGGAAGTCATTCGCATGATGCACACATTATTAGGTGAAGATAAGTTTCAGGCAGGTATGAGGCTCTATTTTGAGCGTCATGATGGCAGTGCGGCAACATGTGATGATTTTGTACAAGCGATGCAAGATGCATCGGCAATTGACTTAACCCATTTTAAATTATGGTATAGCCAATCTGGTACGCCAGAATTGACCATTACTGATCAGTATGACGCTAATCGTCAACAATATACGTTAACCGTTAAGCAACAAACGTCAGCGACAACGGATCAGCAAGAGAAAAAACCATTACATATTCCACTTGATATTGAACTTTATGCCGCCAATGGTCAAATCATCCCATTACAATATAATGGTCATAAGATTGATAATGTACTGAATCTACATCAAGCACAAGAGATGTTTGTTTTTGATTGTGTCAGTGAAAAACCCGTGATTGCATTACTACGTGATTTTTCGGCGCCAGTTAAGTTGCATTATGATTATCAAGATAGTGAACTTATTTTCTTGATGCAGCATGCCACCAATGCGTTTAACCGCTATGACGCTGCGCAGATGCTGTTAACAAAATACATTGTTAAAAATGTTAGCAATTACCAGCACAAAATCACCTTGAGTTTACCTGAGTCAGTTATTGATGCCTTTAGAGCAGTACTATTATCCAGTTCTTTGGATGCAGCCTTGATTGCGCAAATCTTGACATTACCTTCTGAAAACGAAATCGCCAATCAGTTTAAAGTCGTTAATCCAGATGCTATCCATGCGATACGTCAGTTCTTACTGACTACTTTTGCCAATGAAATGTTTGATGAATTATATGCGGTGTATATGAACAATAAAACCGCAGATTATCGTGTTGAGTATGGCGATATGGCCAAGCGTGCATTGAAAAATAGTTGCTTATATTTGCTCGCCTTTGCTGATGATAAAACTACAGTCAGTGCTTTGGTCAAACAGCAATATCAACAAGCAAATAATATGACCGATAGCTTAGCGGCGTTAAATGCCGCGGTTAAAGCACTCTTAGTTTGTAAAGATGAACTACTCAGTGATTTTGACCAGCGCTGGCATCAAGATGGTTTAGTCATGGATAAATGGTTTATGTTACAGGCAACTAGCCCACAGCATGATGCACTATCTAATGTCAGAACATTACTCAATCATCGCTCATTTACGCTTAACAACCCTAATCGTATTCGTTCACTCATTGGGGCATTTGTGAACAACAACCCGGTTGCTTTCCATGCACTAGATGGCAGTGGTTATGATTTTCTTGTTGAGGTGCTCACTGAGCTGAACCACAAGAATCCACAAGTTGCATCTCGGCTGATTGATCCCTTGATTCGCTTACAACGTTATGATGAAAAGCGGGCAAACTTAATGCATCAAGCTTTGGAAAAATTATTAAAATTGGATAACTTATCTCGTGATCTGTTTGAGAAAATTACTAAAGCATTAAATGCATAATATGAAAGTGATGCCTTACTTTCGAATATCATCATGTCATGATGGTGATGAAATAAAGTATGCTCTTGTGAAATTGTTTCTTTTGATAAAATTGTTTTACAGGGGCATTGAGTTACGTTATGTTAGGCAGCTTAAAGCGTTATTAGCATATCAACGCGAAATATTATTTAATGAGATAAACGTAAATGACAAACATAACGATAGATGAAATAACAAGTCAGCAATTGCTTGAGATGTTGAACATGCGCTCTAAGGATGTTTTTTTACTCGATGTGCGTGAACAACACGAAGTTGAGATCTGTCAATTGGCTGGTTCTGTTCATATACCGATGAATCTTATACCAATTTATTTAGATCGCATTCCTGATGATAAATCAATTGTTATTTATTGTCATCATGGCGTTCGTAGTTTAAATGTTGCACATTATTTAGTCCATAATGGCTTTGAATCTGACCATATTTATAGCTTAAAAGGCGGTATTGATGATTGGGCCTTATCGATAGACAAATCGATGAATCGATATTAATTACGCACGATTAAAATATTTAAAGCCAATTCTGGTTTTCTTAAATAGTAAAGATCAGGTAAAATATGGCTTTAATTAATTCATAACTGATTTATCACTGAGTAAAATTGATGACAATCTCAACAACAAATTTAGTTGAAATTCGCGACATGTCGTTTTATCGAGGAGCAAGACCAATTTATAAAAATATGAATTTGTCTGTACCTAAAGGTAAAGTGACGGCCATCATGGGGCCATCTGGTATAGGAAAGACCACATTGTTAAGATTAATTGGTGGTCAACTCAAACCTCAATCAGGTACGATCTTATTTGATAATGAGAATATTCCAACCTTATCGCGTTCGCGTTTATATCAAGTACGCAAAAGAATGAGTATGTTATTCCAATCTGGTGCGCTTTTCACTGATTTATCGGTATTTGATAATGTCGCTTACCCATTACGAGAGCACCTTAATTTGCCTGAGCCTATTTTGCATAATCTGGTATTAATGAAGCTGCAATCGGTTGGATTGCGTGGTGCTGCAAATATGATGCCTTCGGAGCTTTCAGGCGGTATGGCAAGGCGTGCAGCTCTTGCCAGAGCGATTGCGCTTGATCCAGAATTAATTATGTTTGATGAGCCGTTTGCCGGGCAAGATCCTATCTCAATGGGCGTGATTGTTAAACTTATTTCTGAGATAAATCAATCATTAGGATTGACATGCATTGTTGTTACACATGATGTTGATGAGGTGCTCAGTATTGCTGATTATGCTTATATTGTGGCTGAACAACATATTATCGCAGGCGGGACATCGCAAGAACTTCGTCAAAATACCGACCCGCGCGTTAAACAGTTTTTAGATGGACTGGCCGATGGACCTGTACCGTTTCATTATCCAGCTAATGACTATAAAGCAGATCTGATCGGAGGTAGCCGTTAATGTTGACTTTATTTGCCAAAATTGGGCAGTTAGGTATTCATTTTATCGCAATGTTTGGTCGAGCAGGTATGATGTTGTTTGGTGCATTAATTGGTAGGCCGGAGTTTAAAAAGCAGTTTCCACTTTTAGTTAAACAGTTTTATTTTATCGGTGTACAGTCACTGACGATTATCATCGTATCAGGTTTATTTATTGGAATGGTGTTGGGCTTGCAAGGTTATTTTATCCTGACTACTTTTGGTGCTGAGTCTAGCCTTGGTATGCTTGTTGCGTTGGCACTCCTTCGTGAACTTGGCCCCGTCGTTGCCGGGCTATTATTTGCAGGTAGAGCAGGCTCTGCTTTAACCGCTGAAATTGGTTTGATGAAAGCAACAGAGCAATTATCTAGCATGGAAATGATGGCGATTGATCCGTTAAGACGTATTATTGCGCCTCGTTTTTGGGCAGGATTTTTTTGTATGCCATTTTTAGCTGCGATATTTGTTGCAGTTGGTATTTTAGGCGGTGCGTTAGTTGGCGTTGAATGGAAAGGGATCGATTCTGGATTTTTTTGGTCTTCTATTCAAAGTAATGTTGATTTTTGGCATGATATTATGAATTGTTTTATTAAAAGCTTTATTTTTGCTATTGCGGCAAGTTGGATCGCGTTGTTTAATGGCTATGATTGCATTCCCACATCGGAAGGTATCAGTAAAGCAACTACTAGCACAGTAGTTTATTCATCATTATCTATTTTAGCGTTAGATTTTATTCTAACTGCATTAATGTTTAGTAATTGAGGTCATGTAGAGATGAATCGTAAAGTTGAAATCACGGTCGGATTATTTATGGTCATTGTTATCTGTTCGGTACTCTTTTTATGTTTTAGAGTGACAGATGCAAGCACTTTTAGCAATAATTCCACATATCGAATTTATGCAGTTTTTGATAATATTGGTGGATTAAAAACACGTTCGCCAGTTAAAATTGGCGGTGTTGTAATTGGTCGAGTTACAAATATTTCATTAGATTCCTCAGACCATAGCTATAAGCCTTATGTGACAATCGATATTGATGCAAAGTATAATACAATTCCAAGTAGTAGCGCATTATCGATTAAAACCTCTGGCTTACTCGGTGAGCAGTTTGTCGATGTCGGGTTAGGGATTGATAATGGTACAATAAGTGAAATAGATGAACTTGATGCTTTAGAGAGTGGTTTAACGGCTAAAGATAGTGCTAAGCAAGCGCCGCTTTATTTCCAAGATGGGCTAGTGATTCATAATACTAAGCCAGCGCTTGTGATTGAAGATTTAATTGGACAGTTCCTCTACAGCAGTAGTAATAAAGATCAAGCTAATCATACGAAAGATTAAAAAATAAAGGAGTTTAATAATGTTAAAGAAAATCATGATGGTTACTTTGTTATTTTTTGTTCCAGTTGTAATAGCTGCGCCAAATAATAATGAAAATCCTTATAAGCAGATGGAAGTTGCGGCAGATCAAATTTTTAGCTCAATCAATAATCAGGCTGAAAAAATCAAGCGTAATCCTGAAATTTTAAGAGAGATTGTTAAACAGGATTTATTACCGCATATTCAAACTAAATATGCGGGTGCGCTTGTGCTAGGTAGTTATTATAAATCAGCAACGCCAGCGCAACGCGATGCTTATTTTGCAGCTTTTGAAAATTATTTAATCCAAGCTTTCTCACAAGCCTTATCAATGTATAAAGGACAACAGTATCAGATTGAACAAGCAAAAGACTTAACGGGTAAAAATATGGTTTCAATTCGTGTATTATTAATTAATGCTGATGCGAACCAAGCGCCTATTCGTCTTGATTTCCAATGGCGTAAAAACACCGTATCAGGCGAGTGGAAAGCGTATGATCTTATTGCAGAAGGCGTCAGTATGATTACGACTAAGCAGACCGAATGGGCGACAATTCTACGCACAGATGGTATTGATGCTCTAACAAAACAGCTAAATTCTTTAGCTAAGCAAAAAATTGATCTCGATGCCGATATACCACAATCAACACCAGCAAAATAATGTGTTAAAACTCTTCATATAAGGAAGAATGATGTCAACTATGATTACTATCGAAAAACAAGGTAGCACCTTGCATTTTGCCGGGATACTCGATTGTCATAGCCTTGGTTCTGTTTGGTCGCGATACGCTCAGTTTGCCAATATTGATAGTATTAATGTTGCCAAGCTGACTCGCGTTGACTCTGCTGGTTTAGCATTATTAACGTATTTGTGTATTGGCTATCAAGCGACATTGGTTGATGTCACGCTACAACTTAAGACTCTGACTGAATTGTACGATCTTGAGCCGGTTGTACTATCTAATTAATAGGAATATGAGTAATACTATGGATAAAAAAGTTATTGAGCAAACGTTAAACGCAGCATTGTCATTACATGAAGTCCATGTTATGACCGAAGATAACAGCCACTTTCAAGTGATTGCCGTTGGTGATATTTTTGCGGATTTAAGCCGCGTCAAAAAACAACAAGCGGTGTATGCACCGTTAGCGCAATTTATTGCTGACAATAGTATACATGCTTTATCAATTAAGACCTATACACCGACAGAGTGGCAGCGTGAGAGAAAACTACTTGGTTTATAATGACATCTGCGGCTTCGATAGATGAGGATGCGTTATTACGCATCCTTTTTTATGTTGACTCAATTGGCGACTAAGTTGACACTGTTTGCATAAATGCTTGCTTTAATTCATCAAATGGTAATTTTCGACTAATAATGACGAACCTTGAGATGCGTTCGTTAGGATTTTCCCATGGGGCACCGTAATCAAACCCAACAACTTTATGCACACCTTGCACAATCAGCCGTTGTGGTTGATCTTTGATCGCCAGGACTCCTTTATAACGCAGCATATCGTTACCGTGTTGTTCAATCAGCTGTTCGGTAAAAGTACCGATTTTCTTCAAATCTAACTCTCCGGCTTCAAACACATATGAGCAGATATCATCATTCCAAGACTGCTTGATGATTGCTGTACTAAATGGTTTAAAATCAGCTTTAAGCTGCTTAGAGGTATCAATCACAAAAAAGCCCTTGTTTAGCTCAAGTTCATCATTTAAATCAAAGGCATGAATATCAAGCCATTCTGCTTTAGGTATTTGACCATTGAACGCTTCAAAAATGAGCGCTTTATTGTTAATTTGATTAATTCTAGCCAAAATATCTGGTTTTTGCTCGGCAGTGATACGATCAGTTTTGGTCAGAATAATTCGATCGGCAAAGCCAATTTGTGAAGAGGCTACGCGGTGTTCATCAAGCTGCTGTAAAATATGTTCACTATCAACCAGGGTGATGACGGCATCAAGTTGAATGGTTGCTCTAATTAGCTCATCAATAAAAAAAGTCTGCAAAATTGGCGCGGGATCGGCAAGGCCAGTCGTTTCAATAATCAACCGATCGAATTGGACTAAGCCATCTAAGCGTTTTTGATGTAATTGATACAATGCTTCGGCGAGTTCGCCCTGCACGCTACAGCAGATGCAGCCATTGGTCATTTCAACAATTTCAATATTGGCATCTTTTTTTAATAAACCACTATCGAGATTAACCGCCCCAAACTCATTTTCAATAATTAAAATTTTTTCATTTTGATTATGATTGAGTAAATAGTTAATTAGCGTGGTTTTGCCTGATCCTAAAAAACCAGTCAAGATTGTTACGGGTAAAAGAGAGAGGGATGTCATCGTGAGCCCTTACTGAATTATTTTTACTAACAGCACTTAAAGCCGCCTTTACCACCATATTTGGCTTCCTGACGTTCTTTAAAAAATTCCTCATACGTCATTGGAGCCTGCTCTGGATGAGTTAGCTTCATATGTTGTACATAAGTATCATAATCGGGAATACCAATCATTAATTTAGCAGCCTGCCCAAGATATTTTCCTGCTTTGGCCAAATTATCGAACATTACATATCCTTGGTGAATTAAATTCCTCTTATCGTATCATTATTTTGAATAATAATCACGGTATCTCTTGTCGTCATTAATGATAGCGTGATTAGCTATGAGTGCAATAATTAACAACTTTTAATGAATAATTGCTTACTTATTTTTTGATACCCTCTATAATACTGGGCAATATTTAAGATATGAGATCGTCGTGTTTATGGAAAAGTTTAAAATTGTAGGACCAACGCAGCTAAATGGTGAAGTATCAATATCGGGCGCAAAAAATGCCGCTTTACCGATTTTATTTGCTGCGCTATTAGCGCAAAAGCCAGTCGAAATTCAAAATGTCCCTAAATTAAAAGACATTGATACGACGCTAGAATTATTAGAACGTCTTGGGGTAAAAATCAAACGTAATGGTTTTATTGATATTGATGCCAGTGGGGTGGATAATTTTTGTGCACCTTATGAGTTAGTCAAAACCATGCGGGCATCCATTTGGGCATTAGGGCCTTTAGTTGCACGTTTTGGTCAAGGTCAAGTGTCGTTACCCGGTGGCTGCGCAATTGGGGCAAGGCCGGTTGATTTACATATTTCTGGTCTTGAAAAGCTTGGTGCATCAATTGTTCTTGAAGATGGCTATGTGAAGGCTTCGGTCAATGGCCGCTTAACTGGCGCGCATATTGTTATGGATAAAGTCAGTGTTGGGGCAACCGTTACCATCATGAGCGCAGCGACGTTGGCAGAGGGCAAAACCGTTATTGAAAATGCCGCATGTGAACCTGAAATTGTTGATACTGCTAAATTTTTAAATACACTTGGCGCTAAAATTACTGGCGCTGGTACTGATCGTATTACGATTGAAGGGGTTGAAAAACTCGGTGGTGGCGTGCATAAAATTCTGCCTGATCGTATCGAAACTGGTACATATTTGATTGCCGCTGCTATTTCAAAAGGAAAAATCATTTGTCGTCATACTTGCCCACACTTTCTTGATGCCGTGTTAGCGAAATTACATGAGGCCGGTGCTGTGATTGAAACGGGTGATGACTGGATTTGCCTTGATATGCAAGGTAAAAGGCCAAAAGCCGTTAATATTCACACAGCGCCACACCCTGGTTTTCCAACTGATATGCAAGCGCAATTTTCACTGCTTAATATGGTGGCAGAAGGAACTGGCATTATTAAGGAAACTATTTTTGAAAATCGCTTTATGCATGTACCTGAATTAATTCGAATGGGTGCGAAAGCTGAAGTTGAAGGCAATACACTTATCACTCATGGTGTCGTGCAATTAATGGGCGCTGAAGTGATGGCAACCGATCTCCGAGCATCAGCAAGTTTAGTACTTGCCGGCGCAATAGCTAAAGGCACAACCATTGTCGATCGTATTTATCATATTGACCGTGGCTATGAAAAAATCGAAGAGAAGTTGCGTGGTTTAGGGGTCGAGATTAGCAGATTATGATAGAAAAATATTTTAATTTCTAAGAATAAGAGACTATTGGTAATGAGTATTGATAGTTCACGTATTGTTAATAATACTTTCATTTTATATGGGCGAATGGTTTGCTCCGTTGGTATAATATTATATACAACAAGAATTGTTCTTAATGCATTAGGTGCTACTGATTATGGTATTTTTGAGTTGATTGCAGGGTTGATTACGATGCTATCCTTCCTCAATACCGCTATGACTGTTTCGACGCAACGCTATTTATCTTATCATTTAGGTAAAGATAATGAAAAAGCACAAAAACAAGTATTTGGTAATAGTTTAATTTTACATTTATTAATAGCTGTATTTTTTATTATTGGCTTAAATATTGTGGGCTTATTTCTTTTTGATGAGGTTCTTAATATACCAACATCTAGAATAAACGCTGCGAAGTACATCTACTTATTTATGTCTGTATCTGTATTTTTTTCTGTGCTTTCAGTCCCCTTTATCGCTGTATTAAATGCTAGAGAGAATATGTTATCTATCTCTATTATTTATTTATTAGAAGTTTTATTGAAGTTAATTATTGCGATATTATTATTATTCATTTCGAGTGATAGGTTAATTCTGTATGGCTTGGCAATGGCTTCTATTAGTTTTGCGAGTTTATTATTATATGTTGCGTATTGTTTAGAAAAATACTCTGAGTGTAATTTGTTAGTTTTAAAATATTTTGATAAAAAAATGTTTCATAATTTAGCCTCTTTTGCTGGATGGAATCTAGTTGGTGCTCTTTGTGGTGTTGCTAAGGTTCAAGGTATCGCTGTAATATTAAATATCTTTTACGGTACAGTTATAAATGCGGCATACGGTATAGCTAATCAAATTTCATCACAAATGACATTTTTATCGCTATCAATGTTAAGAGCAATTAATCCACAAATAATGAAACATGAGGGTGCAGGAAATCGAGAGCAAATGTTAAAGCTTTCTCTTTCTGCTTGTAAATTTGGTTTTTTGTTGTTTTCATCATTATCAATTCCATGTTTATTTGAAATGAAAGCATTATTGCTCTTTTGGTTAGGAAGTATACCTAAAAATACAGTAATGTTTTCATCTTTACTGGTTATTACCATTATGATTAGTCAGGTTAGTATTGGATTACAATCAGCTATCCAAGCAATTGGCAAAATAAAATTATATCAATCTATTGTTGGTGGTATTTTATTATTAAATATTCCAATATCAGTATGTATATTATATTTTGATTTACCCATCTATTATATTTTTGCTTCAATGATTATTATGGAAATTATTGCATTAATATTTAGGCTTACTTTTTTGAAGAATATTGCTAAATTATCTATGTTGAGATATTTAAATGATGTTTTGTTTAGATGTACAATGCCTATATTATTTTCAATTATAGTTTGTTATATCAGTGTATCTTTCTTGGATTTTTCATATCGTTTTATTTTTACTATTTTAATATCAATGTCTTTTTTTGCATTGACTTCATACCTATATGGTTTAGATCAAAACGAACAGTTATTTATAAAAAGAAAATTTAAAAGAGTGATGAATAAATGAATAAGCAAATTATAAAAAAAATATTACCCAAAATTGTATTTGATTTTCTTCGTGTTAATTATAATAAATATAAAATAAGAAAAGCATATTATTATGATTACAAACGTTATTGTGAATATTCATCAACAACCGATTTAAATAGTCAGCTAAAATTGGAAGCGATGATAATAAGAGAATCCCATATTATAGAAAAGGGATTAACTATGCCAGAGATTAGAATTGGTTTTGGCGAACAAAAAATGTTATCGTTATGCAATAATTGTTATGATTATATTACTAAATATACTCCAGTTACCCCTCAAGTAGCACATGCAATTTCAGTGATTAAAGAGTATCAAATATTCCAATCAAAAAATAATTTCGAATTATGTGCTGAGCTAAATACACGGATTAGCTCACTATTATCTTCGAGAGTTGTTTCAAATATTGAAGCCTCTCAACAGGAAAAAATAACAAAAGAAGCCTATTTTACCCATGTAGATTCTCCGTTTGCCACTTTTTCAAGCTCAAGAAAAAGTATTCGAAACTATTCTAGTGAGGAAATTCCATTAGAGCGATTACAAGATGCATTTTCAATCGCACTTAATACTCCCTCCGCTTGTAATCGTCAAACAGTAAGAACGTATGTTTACTCTGATAAATCAACAATCAAAAAAATACTTGATGCTCAAATGGGAGCGGGAGGTTTTGGTTATTTATCAAATAAGTTGATTGTTATTACTGCTGAATTAGGTGTTTTTAGTGAAGCTCAAGAGCGATACCAGGCGTATATTGATGGCGGAATCTACGCGATGAATCTATTGTATGCTCTGCATAGTTTGAAAATAGCTGGCTGCATATTAAATTGTAGCCATACTCCCGGTAAAGACTTGATTCTCAGAGATTTGTGTAAAATTAAAGATTCTGAAAACTTTATTGCTATGATTTCATGCGGTATTCCTCCCGAAGTGTTTGCTATTGCCATCTCTAAAAGATACCGATTAGAAGATATTGTTACTTTTAAGTAATTGTTTATTAATGATAAGTTTTAAATTTGAGGGTTAGATGAAAATAGGTATTTTAACATTCCATTGCGCTCATAATTATGGCGCGGTATTGCAGGCTTATGCTCTACAAACTTATCTACTGAAGCAAGGTTTGGATGTCAAGATTATAAACTATCGACCAGAATTCTTATTAGGTACTAATACCTTATATGATTTTAGAAATTTTTCATCGCGTACATTAATGGGGAAAATTAAACATATTATTGGTTCGCCATTTATTTATAGAAAAAAACGTAGTCGATATAATGCGTTTGAATCTTTTATTCAACATGAATTGAATTTGTCTTCTATAGAGGATTTAGGTCAATTAGATTTATGTATTGTAGGTAGCGATCAAGTATGGAATCTAAATTTAACTCATGGACCAGATGAATTTTATGGTTTACTGACTGATAAAATTATAGCAAAACGTAAAATAAGTTATGCAGCAAGTCTTGGTAATGCAGAAATATCAAAAACTAATATCAGTAATTGGCAGCTATATTTATCATCATTTGATGAGGTATCAATGAGAGAAAAAGAGTCCGTTGAACTCTTTATTGCTAATTTTAATAAATCGATAACTCATGTCATTGATCCCGTTTTTTTGCTTGATCAACAAGATTGGGATATATTATCAAAGCCAATAGATGATAAGTATGTCTTAGTTTATCAAGTTCATTTTGATCAAAAGGTTCTCCATGTTGCTAGCAAAATAGCTGAAGAAAAAAATTGTAGAATTATCCAATTAACATCAAGAGTCTTACTTTCTCGAAATATTAATTTGTTTGATACAGCTGGAATAAATGAATTTATCTCTTTATTTAAAAATGCACAATATATTGTGACCACGTCCTTTCATGGAACCGCTTTTGCTATTATTAATCAGAAAAATTTTTATACAATAAAATTAGGTAACTCAGTAGATAGTCGTTCAATGAATTTATTGGCATCCCTAGGGTTAGAAAATAGAGCTGTTATGAAAACAGAGCAGATTCTTATTGATGATATTGATTATGTTTTACCTAATGAAAAGCTACAAACTTTAAAGGAGCATTCACGAAAATATTTATTATCTAATACAAACTAGACTGCGGTTATGAAAAAAATATTATTTGTTAATTCATTATATACACCTGATATCGCAGGTGGTGCTGAAATCATTTTACAAAAGCAAGTTGAAGGCTTACATAGACTCGGGCATGACGTTGTGGTATTGGCATCTACCGAACATGGCGAGCTCTCGTTGGATTATGTTAATGGGATTAAAGTATATCGGGCAAGATTAAGAAATTTATTTTGGCCCTATCGTCGAAATTCAGCAAGTATTTTAAAGAAAATGCTTTGGCATTTAAAAGATCGTCATAATAAAAGTATGGCAAAGTTTATAGCGCACGTCATAGTTAAAGAAAAACCTGATGTGGTGATGGTCCATAATTTATCCGGGTGGTCGATATCAGCTTGGAAAGCGATCAAAAAATTTAATATACCAATAGTACAAGTATTACATGATTATTATTTATTAACGCCGACTGTGGTCATGTATAATAGCAACAAGTCAAAAGATAGTCGTAAATTGAGCGAAAAAATATTCAGATATGGTTTTAGTAAAAAATCAACTCAGATTGATTATGTGATCGGAGTTAGTCAATTTATACTCGATACGTTCACTAACCATGGATATTTTAAAGATGTACCAAATAGTGTTGTTTACAACTGTTTAAATATTTGTGCCGATGAAAATATTGAATGTCGTAAAAAAGGTAATGTTCGATTAACCATCGGTTTTATCGGTACATTAAGTGAAATTAAAGGCGTTGAATTACTCATTCAAACTTTTAAAAAATTACCTATTAATGCGAGATTGCTAATTGCAGGAAAAGGTTCATCACATTATGAATCTTACCTGAAAAAAATAGCGAAAGATGATAGCCGCATTTATTTTTTGGGTTATGTTGAATCGAGAGCGTTTTATTCTGATATTGATCTGCTTATTGTTCCTTCTCTATGGCAAGAACCGTTTGGTCTGGTGGCGGTAGAAAGCTGCGCTCATGGCATTCCTGTTATTGCCTCAAATTGTGGTGGATTAACCGAGATAATCAGAAACAATGTAAATGGTACAATCATTGATATTTCTGAAAATAGTTTGCTTTCAGCTATATCATTTTATGCCAATAATGATGATAAATTAAATCTTCAAAAGAAAAAAAGTCGGGAATCTGTTCTTAATTTTCTCGATCAAAATGTGATGATTCAGGCGTATTCAGATATCGTTGAAAAACTTTGATTATCTTCTTTTTTTGTATCGTATATATTTATTTCTTAAATAGTTTATTTGGCATGTTATTTAAAAATAACAGGAATGAAGATGAAAGATAAAGTTTTCAAATATAGTAGTGACCTTATTGATAATGAGTGTAATAAAGAGAATTTAGCACTATCATGCCTAAGATGGTGTATAGCGTTTTTCTTTATTGCATCACCATTTAATCCATCAATTAATGATTTGACATTGTATATTTGGTTTCCTTTAATGTTTTGTGACCGATATTTTATCGGACAGTTGATTAAAAGAATCAATTTAAATTACTTAATACTGTTTATTTTATGGATAGGGTACTGTTTATTTTCGTTAAAAATAGGCTTAGCGATTAAATTCATCGCAATTTTTATTGGGGTTACATATCTTTTTTTCTTAAATAATTTTATTATAAAAAAAATATATGTCTGCTTTTTATTTTCCGCCATTTTTTGCATTATTCAATTTTTCTCTTTTCTTTATTCTCCAGAATTAGCCTATCAACTAGGCCCTGGAAATATTGCTGTATTATTGTGGGGTAAGTTTGCAACGTTGACTTATACTAACCAATATGTAGTTTTTTTGTTTCCGAGGATGTCTGGTTTATCCCGAGAGGCAGGGTTTTTTGTTTCACTATTATGCATCGTATTTCTTATCAGAATCAGATATGGAAAATTAACATTTATAGAGAAAGTTATTTTTTTATTAGGTTTTTTGTTCAGTTTATCCAAAGTATCTATTTTAGGCGTTATTTTACCAATTTTATTTTTATTTAGGTCGCTCATAAAAAAAATACCAACTTTATTAACGTTATTAATCGTATTTTCAGTTTATTGTGTTGTGGCTATTTATTTAAATATTGGTTCGACAAGTTTTTTCTATGATAATGAATCTATTGCACATCGTTTATCTTCTGCATACTTAATTTTTAATATGAGAGATAACTATATTTTGACTGGATGTCCTTCTGATTATCAATGTTTTACATCTGATGGGATGGCTTTAGTCGATTATTTAGTTAATGGACGGCATCTCCTCCCGTCAATTGGTCTGCCTGGATTAATAATTGAATTTGGTATTTTGGGTATTGTTTTGATATTATCATCTATGATAATACTTAAATTCGATAGTTTTAAACTATTGCTTTTGGTGTTATTCACATCTACTGTCTATATTTTGACAATGGATAATTTTACTATATTACTATATTACTATTTAATCAGTTCAGACTTAAGACAAATAAAATAAGGAATTAAGATGAATTCAAAAGTCTATATTAATGGTCGTTTTTTAACGCAAAATATTACAGGTGTCCAACGTTTTGCATTGGAAATTTGTAAAGAACTTATTAAATTGCGAGATGATGTTGTTTTTCTTGTTCCATCATCATTTAATGAGCGTTTTGCCCCTCAAGGCTTTAATATAGAAATAGTTGGTAAAAAAGATGGATTATACTGGGAACAAGTTGAGTTACCTCGTTTTTTAAATAAGCATGGGGCACCATTATTAATCAGTTTATGTAATAGAGCGCCATTATTTTATCAAAACAATATATTAGTACTGCACGATATTACCTTTATTCGTTATCCTGAAAGTTTTTCTCGAGCATTTTTAGTTTTATATAAATTTTTGGTGCCAAAATTAATCAAGAAAGCTAAAAAAGTGCTTACTGTTAGTGACTTCTCTAGACGTGAAATTGCTGATTACTATAAAGTTAATTATGAAAATATCGACATTATCTATAATGCGGTATCAGATCAGTTTTTCCCCGCGAATAAAGAGCACGGAGGGTATTTTTTGGCAGTATCATCCGATGTTTATAATAAAAATTTTGAAAGGTTAATATTAGCTTTTAATCAATTGACTAACTCGTCTCGTGTAAAACTTAAAGTCGTTGGTCGTGCTGGTGTTATGACGAATAAGTATAGTAACAATGCTAATATTGAGTTTGTAGGGCGCGTCTGTGATGATGAATTAATTAAACTGTATCAAAATGCGATTGCATTCATATTTCCATCTATTTATGAGGGATTTGGGATTCCCCCTCTGGAAGCTCAAGCGTGTGGATGTCCAGTATTATCTTCTGATGTGACGGCAATGCCAGAGGTTCTAGCTGAATCTGTTTATTATTTCAATCCGTTAGATATTAATGATATTACTCAAAAAATAGCGCATATCGAGACAAATGATCAATTGCGTAACGAATTAATTCAAAAAGGATTTAATAATGTGAAACGGTTTTCTTGGAACTCATCTGCTAAAAAATTAGTTGATATTTATAATTCAATAAGATAGGTACATAAATGAAAATCCTTCATGTAGCTGAAACGATTAAAGGTGGTATCGCAACAGTTTTAAATCAACTAATTGCATATCAAACTAAACAAGATACTGTCGTTTTATTGATTCCAGATAGTCAGTGTGAGCATATCAAAAATATTGATAAATATGACTGTTTTTTGTTTAAACGGACTGGTAGAAATATTGCTTCTTTTTTTTCGCTTCTTGTTAGCTTTATTCGAGTTTTCTGTAAAGAAAAACCAGATATCGTTCATCTTCATAGTAGCTTTGCAGGTGTTATCTGTCGAATTATGTTAATTTTTTTATATCCATTTCAGCGCACAAAAGTTGTGTATTGTCCGCATGCTTTTTCATTTTTAATGACAACTTCGATAAATAAGCGAAGATTATATGTTTTTATCGAACGTTTAATGCAAATTGTAACAAACAAAATAATTTGCGTCAGTCAATATGAGTATGATCAATCCGTTAATTATGGGTTATCTAAAAATAAATTAGTCATGATATATAATGGCGTACCTCAGTGGAATAAAGACCTTGACACTGTTAAAAATCCTTATCCAATTAATTCTAAGATAAATCTATTATTTATTGGTAGATTTGATTATCAAAAAGGCTTTGATATTTTATTAGATTCAATGCCCAACCTTGCTAATTGCCATTTAACTGCAATAGGTGACTTTGTAAATGATGAAGCTATCATTAACGATACTAATATGCATAAATACGATAACATCAGTTTTAAAGGATGGATGACTCATCAACAAATTATTCCGTATTTATTTTATTGCGATGCGGTAATCGTTCCTAGTCGTTGGGAAGGTTTTGCAATTGTACCTTTAGAAGCGATGAGTTATTCTAAAGCTATCATTGCGGCAAATACTACATCGTTACCTGAAGTGGTGGAAAATGGCATAACGGGTTATTTATTTTCAATAAATCAACGTGATAGTTTAGTGAAATTATTGTTGCAGCTAGACAAGGAGAATTTAAAAGCGCTTGGAGAAAATGGTTTTTATAAATATAAAAAAAACTTTACAGATGCTAACATGCTAAATAATGTAGAACTGCTATATAAAAAAATGAAATCATGAATAAAATCTACCCAATCATTATGGCTGGTGGCACAGGCAGTCGTTTGTGGCCACTATCACGAGAAGCCTTTCCAAAACAATTTATCCGCTTGTATGGCGAAGATTCCATGTTACAAGCAACTATCAAACGATTAAATGGCCTTGATAATATTATTGATCCATTAATAATTTGTAATGAAGAGCATCGATTTATTGCGGCAGAGCAATTACGAGAGATTGATCAGTTAGCTCACAATATTATTTTAGAACCTTTTGGACGTAATACAGCCCCAGCTGTAGCATTGGCGGCGATTGAAGTTGCTAAAAAAGATCCTGATGGTATTTTGTTAGTCCTAGCTGCTGATCATGTTATTAATGATGAATATGCATTTTACACAGCGATTAATCGCGCAATTGTACACACAAATTCTGATAAATTAGTCACTTTTGGCATTGTGCCGTCATATGCTGAAACGGGATACGGTTATATTCAAAAAGGTAAGCCTCAAGGTAATGACGCTTTTTTAGTCGAAAAGTTTGTTGAAAAACCAAATCTTGAAACAGCGACACGCTATGTCTCATCGGGTGAGTTTTTATGGAATAGTGGCTTATTTATGTTTAAGGCAAAATGCTATCTTAATGAATTACATAAATATAGCCCTAGAATTTTGGCATGTTGCCAATCGGCTTTAAGCCAGACAACAACTGATCTTGATTTTATTCGTTTAGATAAAATGGCGTTTAGTCAGTGTCCATCAGATTCTATTGATTATGCGGTAATGGAACGTACTCAAGATGCGGTGGTTGTTCCTATGGATGCACAATGGAGCGATGTTGGCAGTTGGTCATCATTATGGGATATCAGTACTAAGAACCAAGATAATAATGTACTTTACGGGGATGTGCTAACTACTGATACACATAATAGCTATATACGTGCTGAGCATAAATTGGTGGCCACCGTTGGTGTATCTGATTTAGTGATTATTGAGACTAAAGATGCTGTATTGGTAATGAATAAGAATGATTGTCAACATGTAAAAAAAATCATTGAGCAATTAAAACAATCCGACCGACGTGAATCTAAAGATCATCGAGAGTTATTTAGGCCATGGGGCAGTAGTGATTTAATTGATGATGGAAGTCGTTATAAAGTCAAAAGTACCAGAATCAAACCTGGCGGAAAAATTGCTTTACAGATGCATCATCATCGTTCTGAGCACTGGGTGATTGTATCGGGAACCGCAAAAGTGATTATTGGCGATAAGATACAGTTGTTAACAGAAAATCAATCAGTTTATGTCCCATTAGGTGAACCTCATTCAATTGAAAATAGCGGTAAGATCGAATTGGAATTAATCGAAATTCAATCCGGTAGTTATTTAGAAGAGGATGATATTATTCGTATAGAAGACTATTATACTCAAGGAATAAAAGGATAGAAAATGCAGATAGTTAATAAACTTACCTGCTTTAAAGCCTATGATGTCCGAGGCAAGTTAGGTACCGAATTAAATGAAAACATTGCTTATCGAATTGGCAGAGCTTACGGTGAATATTTACAAGCTAAAACCGTTATTGTTGGTTGCGATGTTCGGTTAAGTAGCGAGTCACTTAAACTTGCTTTAGCCCAGGGATTACAAGATGCCGGTGTAGATGTTATTGATATTGGACTTGCTGGAACCGAAGAAGTTTATTTTGCAACATTTTATCTTGATGTTGATGGTGGTATAGAAGTTACGGCGAGCCATAATCCTATTGATTATAATGGGATGAAATTGGTACGTGAAGGCTCTAAACCGATCAGTGGGGATACAGGGCTTGCTGATATTCAAGCTATGGCTGAACACCAGCAGTTTAAAGATGTGGCAGTCAAAGGGAGTTACCAATCACGAAATATTATTGAGCCCTATGTTAGCCATGTGCTTAGTTACATTAATTTAGCTAATTTAACTCGTCCGCTGAAATTGGTGATAAATTCAGGTAATGGTGCTGCAGGTCATGTTATTGATGAAATTGAGTCTCGACTGAAAGCCGAAAATATTCCAATTTCTATCATCAAAATACATAATCAGCCTAATGGTCTTTTTCCTAATGGTATTCCTAATCCGCTACTGCCCGAATCTCGGCAAGACACCGTTGATGCTGTGATTAAGCATCAAGCTGATATGGGTATTGCGTTCGATGGTGACTTTGACCGCTGTTTTTTATTTGATGAACAAGGCCGCTTTATTGAAGGTTATTATATTGTTGGTCTGTTAGCAGAATGTTTTTTATTAAAAGAGCCAGGTGCTAAAATTATCCATGATCCGCGTTTAACCTGGAATACAATAGAGATTGTCAAAAAAAATGGCGGAATTCCTATCCAATCTAAGACTGGGCATGCATTTATTAAAGAAAGAATGCGTTTTGAAGATGCTATTTATGGGGGTGAAATGAGTGCTCATCACTATTTCCGCGATTTTGCTTATTGTGATAGTGGCATGATTCCATGGCTATTAGTGACTGAGTTACTCAGTGTTAAAAACCAGTTATTAAGCCAGTTGGTCAAGGAGCGTATTAAGGCTTTTCCTGTTTCTGGTGAGATTAATCGAGTGCTTGAAGATCCACAAGCTGCGATAGAAAAGATTCATCAGTATTTTATGCCCCATATGCAAGATATTGATTTAACCGATGGGCTAGGAATGAATTTCAATAATTGGCGTTTTAATTTAAGAACATCGAATACCGAACCGGTTGTTCGTTTAAATGTTGAAAGCAAAGGTGATAATCAATTGATGGAAGAGAAGACTCATCTAATATTGGATTTATTACTCAATAATCAGTAAATTTTACAGTTAATCGCATTATGTTCATTAATTTGTTTTGAAAATATATAAATTATAGAGTTTGTTAATTAAGTCACGTTATATTGGAGAATACTCTATATGATTAGAAACAGCGTTTCGCGGGCTTCAATGCCCTCAAGTGCACTATTTCAAATGATATTCGATTTGGTAATTATTTTTACCTCATCGTATATTATCCATTATGTATTGAATGATGGCGAATTGATGTTATATTCACCAATCACGTTCTTTGTTATTATCTGTTTTTTATTATCTGCAATTATTCGGAATTTTTATTATTCTCAGTTTCCGACTAATGCAAATAAGCAATTCATATCGTTATTAAAAGTCTGGTGTCTTGGGTTTTGGAGTGCGGTTGTATTGTATGAAATTATTTCACTATTTTCTGAGCCATTATTATTTTTATGCTATTGGTTTATCAGTGTCTGTGCTGTTTTTTATCTATACTTACAGTGTTTCCAATATTTAGGTAAACGTTTTTTTCATAAAAATGTACTCAATGTAGCTTTTATTGCTCGTCAGTCTGAAGGGCGGTTATTGGCACGAAATTTAAAAAAAATGCCGTGGATAAAGTATAATATTGTCGGATTTTATGATGAAAATTATCAATCAAATAGTGGTATTGAGTTAAAAGGTGATTTTCAGCAGCTCATTAAAGATGCTAAAGCAGGGCTATTGGATCAAATTTATATCGCCGACTCCGCTGAGCGGCATCACGATATTGTGTCTTTGGTGAAAGATCTTGCTGACACTACATGTTCAGTGATGTTATTGCCTGATATATTCACGTTTAATTTACTTCGTTCTCGGATTTACACAATTAATAACTTACCGGTTGTATCGATTTACGATACGCCTTTTAAGGGGATAAATGCTTTAGTAAAGCGCTTAGAAGATATTGTTGTTGCATCCATTATCCTTATTTTGATTTCGCCGGTGTTGTTAGGTATTGCACTTGCCATTAAATTGACGTCTAAAGGGCCGATTATTTTTAAACAAGATCGATATGGTATTCATGGCAAAATCATCAAAATATGGAAATTTCGTTCGATGAAAGTGATGGAGAATGATGCTCAAGTGCAGCAAGCAACTAAAAATGATCCACGTTTTACACCGATTGGTAAATTTTTACGTCGTACATCACTAGATGAATTGCCTCAATTTTTTAATGTGCTCCTTGGCGATATGTCGATTGTTGGACCAAGACCACATGCAATTGTACATAATGAGCAATATCGCGCGATTATATTAGGCTATATGCTAAGGCATAAAGTGAAACCAGGCATAACGGGATGGGCTCAGATTAATGGTTATCGAGGCGAAACGGATACTCTAGATAAAATGGAGAAACGCGTCGAATATGATCTCGAGTATATTCGTAATTGGAGCGTCTCTTTTGATATCCGAATTATTTTCCTAACGATTTTAAAAGGTTTTATCAGTAAGACGGCTTATTAATATATCATTGACAAGTTTATTTGAGAGGTATTATGTCTACAGCATTAATTTTTTTATCTGAAGGATGTGAAGAGACCGAAGCGGTTACCACAATTGATTTGCTTACTCGTGCTGGAATTGCAGTAACTTATGCCAGTATTACTGAGAATCCTGCCGTACTTTGTTCTCGAGGCGTTGTGATTCTAGCACAAAAAACGATGTCGCAAGTGAAGGAGCAGCTATTTGATGTGGTTATTTTACCAGGCGGTGTGAAGGGGGCTGAAAACTTTCGTGATTCACCGTCAGTGATTGAAAAATTAAAACAGACTCAGCAGGCAAATAAGCTTGTTGCGGCGATTTGTGCAACCCCTGCGATGGTTTTACAGCATCATAATTTATTCCCAGATGCTTATATGACTGGTTATCCTACTACAAAATCGGCTTTTAGATTGTGGCGAGATGAGCGCGTGTATTATGATAAACCCAATCAGATTATTACCAGTCAAGGGCCTGCAACATCGATTGATTTTGCATTAAAAATTATTGAAGTATTGCTTGGTAAATCAACAGCGGCAGAGGTTGCAAGTGGTTTAGTGTTACCAAATGGTATTTTGAATTATACCGATTAAAAAAGTGATAATTTAAGGCCGCCTATCGCGGCCTTAAATGTCATGGTGAACCGCACTATTTTACCGTGGTAAAAACACTGACATTATGAAAACCTTGCTCAATTAAATAGAGCGCTTGTAGTTTACTCATTACGCCCCGTTCACAATAAAGTATATACTGTTTATTTGGCTCCAAATCGCCAAATTGAGTTGCAAGTTTGTAAAATGGAATATGTTTTATTGTGACATCATGAAGTTTTAGTGGTGCTTCTTCTTGCTCGTCGGTCGAACGAATATCAATGATAATATCATTGCTTGTAAATGTTGATACGGTTTGTACTTCATGAATCTTGTTATCCGTTTGTTTAGCAATTTCTCGAATATCAATATTTTGTGCTTCACGAATTGCTTGATCAAGGATAGTGAAATCAAAATGGCTTTCTTCTTCAAGAATTTTTTCTTTGATTGCTTTTACTGTTGGATTTTTGGATATAACCCCACAAAATTCAGGCATGGTTTTAGCAATATCTTCGGTGCCAATCTCTCTAGCGAGCTTAATAATCTGCTCTTTATCATGCGTAATTAAAGGTCGTAAAATTAATGTGTCACTGGCATTATCAATTAGACGTAAATTGGTTAATGTTTGGCTAGAAACTTGCCCTAATGCCTCACCGGTTACCAGCGCTTGTACGCCATATTTTTCTGCAATTTGTGAGGCTGCACGCACCATCATTCTTTTCAAAATTACGCCCATTTGACCATTATCCACTTTATCAAGGATTTCGCCAACCACGTTAGCAAAGTCGATAGCGATAAATCGAACTTTATGGGAACTACCAAAACGGTTCCATAAATAATGGGCCATTTGTTTAACGCCAATTTCGTGGGCAGCACCACCTAAGTTAAAGAAACAATAATGTACTCGTGAACCGCGGCGCATTAGCATATAGCTTGAAACACCTGAATCAAATCCACCTGAAATAAGTGATAATACTTCTTCTTGAGTGCCTAATGGAAAGCCCCCGATGCCCTCATGGCGGCCTTTAATTAGTAAGAGTTTGTCTTGATCTATTTCTAAATGAACGGTGATATCAGGCTTAGTTAGTTTTACTTTAGCACTTTCAACATACTGATTTAATCCGCCTCCAACGTATCGTTCAATTTCAATCGATGTAAAATGGTGCGTTCCCCGTCGTTTGACTCGCACACAAAAGGTTTTATTTTCAATCAGAGGCGCAAAGTATTCGCGAGATTTTTCGTAGACATCATGTATATCGACAAAAGGTAATTCATCTACCGTTAGAACATGGTGAATACCGGGAATACGTGTTAGCAGCTCAAGAATTTGTGTTTCAGTATTGGCGATTTTAGGCCTGACCTCGATAAAGTCCCAGTGGCGTATAACGGCTACATTTGTATGATGAGTTAAAATATTGCGGATATTGCTAGCAAGAATCTTAATAAAACGTAAACGGACAGACTCGCTTTTGATGGTAATTTCAGGAAATAACTTAATAATAAATTTCATAACATGGCTATCACTTAACAAAAATGGGCTATTATACTGATTTATGATATTAATGCGTACTATTGTTTTCTCTAATATCAATAAAAAAACAAAAATCTACTTGCTTGTTTGCTCAGGTTTCGATAATATTCGCCATCAATATTTTTATTTTTCTTTCATAACAAGAATATGTTGAAAAAGTGAAAGAACAATCAAATTAACTGCAGGTTGAAATGTACGAGATCCTAATTATTGTTTTTTTAATTGTCGCGATTGCTATTATTGGTCTAGTTTTGATCCAAAAAGGCAAAGGTGCGGATATGGGTGCTTCGTTTGGTGCTGGTGCATCGGCAACGTTATTTGGTTCTGCTGGAACCGGCAATTTTTTAACTCGAGCAACAACAATTCTAGGTATTCTCTTTTTTGTTATTAGTATTGTACTGGCAAATATTGGTAGTAAAAAAACGGTTGATACTGGTTTTTGGAATTTAGAAGAAGATGCTCCGGTAACTTCAGTTGAGTCTGGTGCTGATCAGCATAACAACCAAACTAATACAATCGATTCAAGTCCTGTAAGTCCGACATCGGATATACCTGAATAATATAGTTTTTGCCGTGGTGGTGAAATTGGTAGACACGCTATCTTGAGGGGGTAGTGCTCTAGGGCATGCGGGTTCAAGTCCCGCCCACGGCACCAATTCAATATTTATTAACACTCATTAACCCCCATTTATACCCATAAAACCCAGTAACTACAGCGCTTTGTTAATCAATTAACACCCATTAAGTTACATTAATGCCCATTTACAGCCAATATTTTTAGTTATATATTTAGTTATACATTTACCATATAACTAAGAGTCGTATAACTATGGCGCGTATAACCACCCCTTTAACTGATACCCAAATCAAAACGGCAAAGCCAAGCACTAAAGACGGAAAGCCGATAGATGCTACCCTGTCCGACGGTAACGGGCTTTATTTATTAGTTAAGGCTAACGGCTCGAAGATATGGCGGTTTAATTATTATCGTCCAGTAACTAAGGTACGATCATTAATTAGTTTTGGAAGTTATCCCGAAATAACATTACAGCAAGCGCGAAAATTGCGAGATGAAGCAAGGGAATTAATAAAGCAAGGTATAGATCCCCAAGAATACAAAGCAGAGCAAGAAATCAAAAAGCAAATTGAGCTAAATAACTCTTTCTATGCTATCGCCGAGCAGTGGCATGTTTTCAAAACAAATAAAGGGCTGGAGCCTATTACATTAAAAAAGGCATGGAGATCATTAGAAAATCATTTTTTCCCATATATAAAAGATATTCCTATAACCGAAGTTACCGCAGTCAAAGCAATAAAAGCATTACAGCCGTTAGCTGATAATAATAATCATGAGACAGTAAAGCGAGTATGTAGGCGAGTAAATGAAATTATGTTTTATGCTATTAATCTTGGCATCATTGATAATAATCCATTAGCTAAGATCGCAGATGCTTTTAATAGTCCTAAAGTTAAGAATCAGCCTACAATCTCACCTAATGAGCTTCCCGAATTCATGAAAGCCTTATCATTGGCAAGAATAGAACTACAAACAAGATGCGTTATAGAGTGGCAATTATTAACATTAACCCGACCCAATGAAGCAGCAGTCGCGAAATGGGAAGAAATAGACCTTAATAATAAACTTTGGACGATACCAGCCGAACGTATGAAAATGGATAGACCTCACAATATACCGTTATCACCTCAAGCAATGAACATATTATCAATAATGAGCTTTACGAAAGATAAAAGCGGTTTTATTTTTCCTACAGCTAGACCTCCATATAACAAATCGATGAGCAGTCAAACCGCTAATATGGCAATAAAACGAATGGGCTACAAAGATAAATTAGTTGCACATGGATTGAGATCGTTAGCAAGCACCGCTTTAAATGAACAGGGCTTTAATTATGACGTAATAGAGAGCGCATTATCACATGTTGATAAGAACGCAGTAAGGCGAGCCTACAACCGCGCAGAGTACGAACAACAAAAAAGAATCATGCTAGATTGGTGGGGTGACTTTGTAGAACAAGCAGGTAACGGCAATGTATCAATATCGGGCAATAAATCATTCAAGGTGGTTAATAGCTAATTAAAACAATGGTGTAAACATATCACCATACCAACTATATTGATAGCCATACGGTTAACCAAGTCAATAAACTCAATGGGCGCAATTTTGCGCTCGTTATATCAGTCGCGGACATATCCCCTCAACTCAAACAGGCTTACCAGTAAGAAAGCATCTATTTGCCAACTCAATAATGAGGACGCTAGTATTATGCCTACCCCCTAAAAGTTTTATAAAAGTATCCCCTTGTATCCCCTTAAATCTTTAAAAGTATTGATATATAAGGATTAGACCTAAGGGGATACTTATAATTACTATCCCCTTGTATCCACTTGTACCCACTTAATTGATATTAGCTAAGAAATAATTAATCAGTAAAGTTTTATTAGATGAATACCTTTTCACTGGTAAGCCTAAATTAACAGGGTTGAAATCAATCCTTGTTTGGTAACAGATTTAAATAAAATCATATGGTTAATATTAAAATAGACCGGTTAAATATTTATCCAGCGTTTAACTAAACACGACTATCAGTCGCAATTAAATAAAATCAAAGGTGCGGATTTCAAATCCGGCCCTATAACCACAAATATGTTGTTTTAGCTATAGAGGGGGGGGTTAAAAGTCTAGATTAAATCACTTGGACACCGTTCGCCTAACCCAATTTTCACACCGTCAAAATTAATAATCTATTTTTAAGCCTGTTCGACTATAGTTAAATATGAGCTTGATATCCAAACTATGCAAATAAGCACAGTTGAAAACTATTACACCGAAGGCGGAAAACCGCCAACGCTTAATATTTATACTACAAAAGTATTGTAGTAAAATGAACGAGGTAAATTGATAGCATAAATTATAATTGAACAAAATATAAGCGAAGCACTAAAACGTGCATCGGTTGATAATAAAGAGCTAGAGCTATGAAAGGACGTAAAAGTAAGTTAGGTACTACACTTAAAAAGGCGCAGGAATACTTTAAAGGCGGTTATAAAAATGACGGTGGAGTAATACCCTCGATTAGCTGATTATCCCTATATGTTGAATGCGCACGATCTACTTTGTATAAATACGCTGATGAATCCGTAGAATTTTCGGACACGTTAGAAGCGATTAAAACTATCCAAGAAAATGAGCTACTAAATAAAGGCTTAACAGGTGAATTTAACTCAACCATAGCTAAATTGATGTTATCTAATCACTGTTATAGTGATAAACAGCAAGTAGAGCAGACTAATAATGTCAAGTTAGATTTTAATAAACCTCTATCCGCGCTATTTGAAGAGACATCACAGCTGAGCAAGCAATAGACGCATACAAAAAAATAATGGTTATTTTACGTTGGGATATTTACCCCCCTGTCACCGTTGACGAACGGAAACCATAAAGGATATTATCCTGGTTATAAATAGTTAAATAATAAAATTATTAAATGGTAATAATAATGGATAAAAAAAGCCTAAGACTAAGAATAAAAAAGAGAGCATTAAAAAAGGACAAAAAATATCAAAATTGGGTGATTTTGGTTGCTCATTTTTTCTTATATTGGATTTTAGTTTTTGGTGCCTCAACTGTCATAGTTCCTTATCTAATAAAAATATTTTTATTTTATGGTCAGGATGCTGAAGGTTTTGTTTTTAATTTTATTATTTACGTTTTTATTATTGGTAGTGGTATGCGTATTTTTATTAAAATAGTCGATATGGTGGACGTTAAAAATAAATTATTAAGTTTTAGCTCTATTATTTTGATGAGCACTATTATTACTGTATCAATAAATCCCATTACTAAAGTAACAATAGATGATTATAATCAAGTTAAAAAACAAGAATATAAACTTAATAAACTTTTTTGTGATAGATATCCAACAGAATGTTTAAATAATAAATAATTACTTTATTAAATAATCAAATGATTTCGTATTGGAAAAAATAATTATGGTTAGAGCCAACACGCGAAACTATACGAGTGAATTACCTAGGATCAATGTAAAACAGCTTAAAACACTGATTATCAACCATGTACAATATGATATTACAAGTGGTAACAAAAAGATAACCGTAGGTGTTAAAGGCGACAATATCGCGTATCAACTACCTAATGATAAAATAGTAATAGGACGCATAGATAAAACAGCCTTATCTTATGGGTGGCGATACTGGTTTATATGCCCTCATTGTCATAGTAGACGTTCAACCCTATTTTTCACTAATAAGAATATTGCTTGCCGTGATTGTTTCAATCTACATTATGCTAGCCAAAGTGAAAATCAACTTGATAGGCTAAGGCGTAAAATAGTTAAAGCAAGATATACATTGTTTAAAGGCAAAAACAGGGAATATCACAACCTTTTTAATCATGCCTACTATTTCCCTAAACCTAAAGGGATGAGCCGTAAGCGCTTTGCTATGGAGCAAAATAAGCTCATTAATATGGAAAGTATATACTGGGATCATGCGCGCGTTTATGTTGATAAAATATGCGGTAAGGTAGAACGGTGATTATGATGCTCATTAGAGGGTTTTTAATAAATTTATCAAAAAGTCCTCTTATTGTTGGCAGTCGTGGTGATATGACCACAACTGAATTTATCCTTTTAATTATTATTATTTATTTCTATTATAATACTAGACAAACACAAATAAATTAAACGGGTGCGTTATGAAAAAACTATTATTAATATTAACCATATTATGGTCATGTGGTGCTTATTCTTCCATTGTAAAAAACATGGAAAAGACAGAGCTTTTTTATACGATAAATAGCACAACTAACTGGACAGCGGAAGTTAATAAAAATATTGTACTATCTGATATATCGGGGAATGATGTTTATTCTCGTGTAATTAATACTAATCTAGAATCACCATATACTGATGATAATAGTTATCAATTTACATATATGTGTATAGACGTTAAAACTACAAACGGTAAGCAAGATTTAAATAGGCGTAACATATCATTAAAAATTATCAATAATAAAGAGTTGAAACTAATATCAGGCGAGCAATATAGCGTTACTATTGATAATAATATTAATAAAGCATCTTTTATTGGCACATACCTAGAGGGTAATAAAAATCTAGGGTTTAGCTTTAAAGACACAGATAAAATAAGAAAATTAATTGCTAACGGTGGCAATGTATCAATGACGGTTAAGAATAAAAAGATAACCTTTAATTTTGACGGCTTCAAAGAGGGTTATAAATTAATGAAAGATTGTGATAATTAAATTTTAGCTATATAGAGTTATTAAAAATATTAATCGCCACTATGTGGCTTTTTTATGCCTAAATTAAGATAAACAATACAACATGTTGTTTGATTTTACTCATATTAATACTACATACAGTAGTAACTAAAACCTAAACAGTCTAAAAAATAAGCAATCGGATTATTTAAGTAAAAATAATTTTTAATTCTTGATTTTTAATTTTTACATTCCTAAAAACAGCAAATTTTTACCGCATCCACGATAAACCGATCATAAATTCAAAAATCTTAAAAATAAAATATTAATAATCAATAAGATAAAATTTAACTTTTTAAATTATCGATCCGAAGCGCGAGAATCAATTTAAACCTCGTGCTTACCCTTTGGTATACAGGAATAATACAAAATGGCTTAAATCGCTTGTTTTACGCCTTAAATTTGATAAATAGTGATTATTTCGTATTGTATCTTCATATAATAATTTGATAGAATGCTTATTACCTTGCTTATACAGTGTTTTTATACAGCAATGTCTATTTACACAGGTAGGGTGATTACTATCAATGAGGTTTTTAATTGGTAGGTTATGGCGGTTGATTTCGTACGTTCCCCAACGAAAGAAAATCAACCACCTAGGCAAAAGATATTAGATAGCAAAAAAAGCCGTTCGGCTTTAAGAGATAAATAATAACTTTGGTTATATTATTACGGTCTGTAATGTATTAAGTCAAGAATTACTATACAAATTAATTTTTATTAGCTTAATTTTTAACCATTGCTGTTTTTATCATTGTTATTTAATTTCTTTAATTATTTAATTTTAAAGGACTTAAATTAATGAATACAGGAATGAACTCAAATTTAGATATTATCCCACAAAAAGAACTATTAGACTTACTAGGCTATAAAAGCCCCGAATCATTAAGAACCCTATTAAAGCGCGACGAAACAGCACCTAGACCCTTTAAACCGTCAGGCCGTAAAGTGTTTTTTATCCGATCGGAAGTTGAAAGCTGGTTAGAATCAAAAAAAGCGTCAAGGGGGTAAGCATGAAAAGCAACCCTCTATATCGCCAAATAGTCGAGGGCTATAACTGGAATAACTACGTTTCATATGATAGCCCAATCCCTCAAAAAAGTGTAGCGAAAAAGTACCGCGCTTATTTATTAATTGCGTGTAGCGGCGCTTATGGTACAACTGAAAATCATGTCCTATTTAACTGCTCCCTTTCCAGTGGGAGAAATTACGCAAGTCAATTAGAGCGCGAGCTAAAAATCACACTTCACAGGTACAAGGACAGTAACTGTGATGGCATAGGAGCGCATTTTAGATACGCACTTACCAGTAAAGAAGATGCCGAAAAGGTATTAAATCTCATTAATAAAAATAATCCTAAGCTATTACTAGATTATCAGATCGCCAATATCTTAGAGCTTTACCCCAAAAAGGCAGCTTAATTCATTGATTTAAAAGCAAAGTGCAAAATTGCGCTCACAGTATCCCCTTGCCTAAATTTAATAAAATGAGGGGAAAACATACAGATTATAGGTGAAATATGAACAATTTTAATAATGTAGTACCAGTGACAGAGACAGCAATTAACGGCAAGTTACAACAAACAGTTAGCGCGAAACAATTACACTCATTTTTAAGTGTAGGACGCGATTTTTCCACATGGATTAAATCTCGTATTGATGAATACGCCTTGAATCAGAATGAAGATTACTTAATTTTTGATTCCCCCGTTTTGGTGAATCAAAGTACAAATATTGAACAATGTAAAACTAAGCGAGGAGGTGATCGTAGGAGTATTGATTACGTGCTCACAATTAACACAGCTAAAGAATTAGCTATGATTGAGAATAACGAACAAGGAAGAGCTATAAGAAAATACTTTATTAGATGTGAGGCACAGTTAAAACAAATTGCTCCATCTATCCAGAAGAAAGAACTTAAACGATTAAAAGCTCGTATTGAAGTTGCTAATTATAGTCGTCCTATGTGTGACGCACTGACATTACAACGCTTATCACAAGGCAAAGAAACCAAGCCACACCACTATACTAATGAGTTTAACATGATCAACGGTATTGTATTGGGTGTGTCATCAGGTAACTACAAGAAAGCCAATAACATAAGCGGTAATATTCGCGATCAGTTCAACGAAGCAACATTAAATCATCTTGCCTACTTAGAAAAAACCAATATTACATTAATTGAGATTGGTTTTAATTATGAGCAGAGAAAGGCTAAGTTAATTGAGTTATCAAATCGTTACTTGACCCAACAACTGGCACAGGCGGCGTAATGATGATTGATAATAGTTCGTTGTGCTGCTCCTCAAATATGAGGATCGCTTTTTGTAATGATACTGCTACCACACTGTTTACCGTAGTGATGACCAATAACGCCAATGTATTATCATTGGCTATCTCCGCACCAGTTACCGCACTTAATAACGGTAAGATTAGGGACAGGGAACAAGTAACCCACGATTACCAGAAAGGAAAATCTTATCTTTGGCAAGCAATAGGCCTTTTAAGCCGTATTCATAATGAAGATGCCTTTAACCTTTACCAAATTAGTAAAGCATTTACCAAAGTAGTAAAGTCTAATATTGGGTTTTGCACGTCCATAAAAAAGAGTTTTTTATTGTTGGTATCCAATCAGGTATCCACCGAAAAAGCACTTTATAAATGGAAACCTATTAATAGATTATTAATGCTTAATCGTGAAGTACGCAGTAAGTACGCACCTAAAATTAACTTTTTAATGCGAACCAATTTAATTTTTCGACACGTTAGGGATGAATTTTCCGACACGTTAGAAAAGGCGAATTATTTAAGTGGTTTGTTCAGTTTTTCGCGACAGGTAGCAATAACCCAAGCTGAGAAATTAGTATTTTCTTTCTTTGCTTGTTCGTCTATTTGTTCAATGAGTTCATGGGGGAAGCGTATATCTTTACGTCTTGTTGTTTTCGTTTCGTTAGCCATTTTTATATTATTCTCATTACCGTTAATAGTGCGGACAGTGTACACGATAAGAGAGAATAAAAAAAGCGTTGACTTGTGCGGACGTTATATTATATATTGTGCGGACAGGTTAATTAAAAAGCCTTATTTAAACGATAACCCTATGTACTGGCATACAAGGGGCTATCTAACCCAACCATTAATAGAGGTAATGATTATGGCTAATCGCTATGATAGCGCACACCTACGCGCTAGACAATCTAAACTATACAAATTCTACAACTCTTTAACCGCCCAAGTAGTCCAAACTATCGCGACGACAGAACGACAAGCCAGACAGAATCTAGGCAAGCAATCACTGATATTTATCGCCAGAAAGCCACTTACTCCAACCTTTGAGCACTCTATCAACTGGGGAGGGTATCATCATGCGTAGTAAAAACAATGAATTGCTAAATCAAATTGAAGCAAGACTTATGCAAGCGCAATCTATGATAGAAGTGGCTCTTAATAATCATAATTATAAATGCGCCGGTTATGATGAACCTTTTATCGAGCACCACCAAGCTGGAAATTTGTTATGGGCGTCATCTGATTTAATCAGTCTAGCGTTGGATGAATTAGGAAATATGGATTTGGGTGGGGGTAAAAAATAATGTCCAGAATAACTATAGAGCAACAAGACGAAATTATAGAAAAGCTATCAAAAGCGGAAGCAATTTTAGAATGTCTATCTATTGCCTTAGACCCTAGCGCCATTGTCAAAATTACCGATAAAACAGTACAGAATATTGTTTGGGAATTAGACGACCTTATACATGGCGCGAATCAGATAGCGATAAATAAGACAGGAGGGAACTAATGACTAAGCAAGAAATTATTGAAATATTACGAGAAAGAACCGCACGCGCGATATTAAATTATTGTGTGCATAAAAACGGCTCAACAGCCTATATTAATAAAGACAAATCATTATTTTTAAACTATGCCGAATTATACAGTTTTTTAATTAATGAACTAGAACCAGAAGCAAGAAGCAACGAAGAACCAGAACAAGCCGAGATATTAATTATTGATTGCTATTGCGCTTTGCTAGGCGACAACTTCACGGGCGAGAACGTTAATCTTTACGCGGTAACTTTATCAGAATTAGGTATTAAATATATTGAGGAGTATTTCAATAAGGTTATTGATAATTTAATTAGTGAGGGCGTTCCGTATGATTATTGATAGCGTAATTAATCAGGCGGTAGGTAAATGGGATAGTATTTATCAATCGCTGAATATTGACGTATTCCCCAAAAATAAGCATAAGCCTTGCCCTGTTTGTGGTGGGCGCGACCGTTTCAGATATGACGACCGAAATAGCAAAGGTGATTTTATTTGCAATCAATGCGGAAGCGGTGACGGTATTAACCTCATTGAACGCATTTATCACTGTAACGCTAAAGAGGCTATTAATAAGGTCGCTGAGTGTTTAAATGTGAGCTCAAATCACAATAAAACTACCGAGAAGACGGCAGTTAATAACATACAAGATAATCCCGTATGTAAAAAGGTTGAGTATTTGCTATCAATAGCGGTTATGGGGCAATCAGAATACCTAACCAGAAAAGGAATTACTTTTAACTTACCCTTGCTAGACGGTGGGAAAATTATCGCCCCGCTTCTGAATATTCATAATGAATACACAGGCGCGCAGTTCATCGAGCCTAACGGTAATAAGCAATTAATGAAAGGTACCAATAAAAAAGGCTCATTTATTGCGGTGTGTGGAAAATTGCTCACACTTAACGGGGTCCGTCCAAAGCTTGGCCAACCCATTAACGAAGATTTTTCTACTATCACAACGCGCGCGCGTGAGGACATAGGTTTACAACTGAAAAGCGCAAGAGAGGTAATTATTTGCGAGGGATTGGCGACAGGTTTAACCTTGCGAGAATTTAACCAAGATAAATTGATTATTATCGCGTTAGATGCTGGCAATCTTATTCATGTAGCTAAGGCTATACGCGAGACTAACTCAACCGTTAAAATCGTCATAGGCGCGGATAACGACGCGGGTAACAACGTAAACACGGGGTTAAATAAAGCCATTGAAGCCCTTGAATGTGTGGGCGGTTACTTAGCCATTCCCGATACTCACTATAATTGCGATTGGAACGACTATAGCGCTAAATATGGCATTGATGAAACTAGCAAGGCATTTACTCAAGCTATGCGAGAAATCGGCTTAAAATCAGAGCCAGAGAGCAATAAAAGGGTAAATAAAGGTAATGAGCGATTACAAAGTAATACTCCTGCAAATAAGCGCGCTGATATCCTGGTCAGCTCATATAATGGGAACCTTGCCTATAATCGTAGTATTAAAGAAGCCTATTATCTTACGGGCAAGTATTGGCGACGTTTAGCCGAATTTGAATTACTCGATAAACTAATATCAATCTATGAAGATAACAACATTGATTATAGTATTGATAACGTCGAACGCGTAACGCGGTTAGCATTATTAAAATCGCCCTTAATCAAAGAGCAGAAACAGGGCTATATCTACTTTGATAATGGCGCGTACTGCGTTAATGATATGACGTTCACGCCTCACAGTAAGGCAAACTATAACACCAGTACCAACGGCATTACTTATCATAAAAGTGCGGTTACTAAAAATTTAGTAAGTGGCGCGCCCCTATTTTATAACTATCTATCAAAAGCGACTAACCAAGATAACAATAAATTAATGGGCGCACTGGCAATACTCTATATTATTTTAGCTAATCGGCATGAATGGCATTATTTTATTGAGGTGACAGGCGCAGGGGGAACAGGGAAAAGTACGTTTTCAGAAATCGCGCGATTGCTTGTTGGTGAGGTCAATACGGCTGATTGCGATATTAAAGAACTGGAGCGAAAAGCATCAACAAGAACCGCGTTAATTGATAAGACGTTATTAATCTTATCCGATCAATCCCAATATCAGGGCGAAGGTGATTTACTCAAAAAGCTATCATCAGGCGACAAAATAGACGTTGACCCGAAATATAAGCAAGCTCATTCATTTAAACCGATGGCGGTTATATTAGCCGTTAATAATTCCCCGATGATTTTCAGGGGTAGCGATAGCGGAATAGATAGGCGACATATTCGGTTAGTCTTTGATACTGTTATACCGGCAAGTGAGCGCGATCCTCATCTACTCGATAAGATAAAAAAAGAACTGCCTTTTATTATTAACTATCTCCTTGAAACATTCAGCGATGACGAGGAGACCGTCAAGCAATTAGAGTTATTAAAAAAATCAGACGAGGCAGAGGGAATCAAGCGAAGTAATAGCCCTATTTATGACTTTTATTGTTACCTTGAGATTATAGACACGCCCGACGGTTTAGGGATAGGGCAAAAGACCGATAACATAATGCGCTTTGATCCTAAAAAGTTTTTATTTCATGGCTATGATGCTTATTATCGCGCCATGATAGGGGGACAGCCTCGTATTAGTGTGCCTAATTTTAAAAACCAACTCAAAGAGATAATTAAATCAATGGGTCAAGAGTACAGCGAAAGAACGCTAAACGGATCGGCAAAAACGAATATTATCTACAGCAGCGAGGCAGAGACGACGGAATGGCTAAACGAAAAAGAGCTATACCGCGTTAACGTAGAGATCAGCAAGCAAAACCACTAACAAAACAAAGGAGTTATAAAATGGCCAGAGCAACAAAGCTAATTACAATTAATACAGAAACAGGACGCGATAAAGGTAAGGTGTTTTTGGTTACAGAGCCAAACGCGTTTATTGGTGAAAGAATGTTTAATCAAGCATTTTCACTTTGTGGCGAGGACGTAACACCGCAATCATTAATGATGAAAACGGCAACCGCAGAGGGGCGCGAACTATGGGAATCATTATTATACTTAGTTAAATACGTGCCAAACCCTAACGACATAAGCACCGCTAGAGAAATAGACCAGAGGGGCGATGATATAGAGGATATTAGTACCGTCATCCGTTTACGTGGCGAGGCGTTAAGCATGATAGTAAATTTTACCGAAGAATAAAGCCGTTAAACTTGCCTTATCGCCCTAGCGAGTACAGGCTAAAGGGATATGTGAATATTGGCGCATACTGTGGCGCGCTAATCTCAACAGGTAAGGCAACATTAAAAGAGTTACAAGAGTATTACTCATTAACGGATTTATTCATTATGGCGGAAGTGTTACAAGTTGATAACTACAATCAAGGCGTTATTAACAGAAAAAAAGACGGTAAACACTCGATAAACATAGGGACGATTTAATCGTCTCTTTTTACAAGGATAAAGTATGAGCAGTGGAACAATCGAAGAAATGAAGCTAGAGCTAAAAGCGCAGGGAGTGGACAAGTTTATACAGTCGCTTGAGGAATCGCAATTAGCATTAAAAGGCGTATCTGAAAATATTAACAAAGTATTAAAAGACGCTGGTGTATTAGATAAAAAAATAGGTAAAACGGAAAAGATACGCGCCGATAAAACCAAGAAGATAAACGACAAAGATATTAAGCAAAAAAAAGACGCATTAAAGGAAAATAAAGCTAATTTTAATGAACTCACTAAGATATTTAAAATCATGGGGGCAATTAGTGGCTTATCCTTTGGCATGAAGGGGATTAAAGATGGCGCCAACAAATCAGCTAATGATATTACATCACTGGCTAACCAGGCGAGAACTGGCACGGCAAGCGCGAAAGATATCGAAGCAGTTCATCAAGCGTTGAAATTAGGCAACCAAAACGCGGGAACACTTGACGGATTAATCAATAAATTAAGCCTTAATCAATCAGGCTATAAAGCTAACGGCAACATTGACCCCGATATTTTAAGCATGATCACCAATCTAAATGCTTTTTCAGGCAGTAATAAACAAGTCGATTATTTAGATACAAGCCCAATAAAAACGCTTAGGGAGATATCAGCGGTTTTAACTAGTATTAAAGATGATAATAGACGGTTACAGGTCGCTGATAGAATGGGGTTAGATGGTGCTCAATACTCCGCCCTATCAGATAAAAACTTTAATTCTAATTTAAACACAGGCGAAAAACAGGCTATTAGCACACTGGCGCAAGTCGAGCGTAGCCGAAAAAGTAAGGTTGAACTTGAAAAGAGCGAAAAGGAGTTAGATAACGCAATCAATATCGTAGGGGAGAAATGGACAGGCGCCAGCGTTAAACTTAATAAAATCTATACTAATTTGGCAACCAATAGCGCAACCCTTGCCCCGATGGTTGAAGATGCGTTAGACCTCGTTAACGTATTAGTGACGGGTGTTAGTAAAGGCGTTGATACTCTCTTTGGTAAGGATGGGCTTTATACTACCCAAAAGAAAGAGGCGTTAGAGTATTTAAATAATATAGAGAAAAAACAAGGCAAAGCGGAGGGACAGAAAGGCGAAATATTAAAACGACTAGACGATAATATCGAATCTATCGACCGAGAAAACGGCGTTATCAAGTTCAAAAATAATGAGGGTAGTTTTAATGGTGGGATTATTGATTGGTTAAAATATTCCCCTTACATCTTTGATCATCTAAATTCACTATTAAAAACTGATAGCGATACAGGATTAAAGAATAAAACAAGTGGATTGATAGGCGTAGATAACAATAAATTTTCAAATTATAACGAATTATCAGCGCCTAACCCTTTACAGAGTTCGATCAATAGCGTGGCCAATAATAGTAATGCGGTAGTAAATAATTACGAGATTGTAGTCAATAGTGACGCATCAACCTTTAGCGCGTTAATGGCTGATATTGAGAGCTTAAAATCAAGCGTCGATATGCAAAGATCATCATTTAACAAAATAAACGCATCGGGCGTATTTCCTCACCTTAGCAATATTTCATAGAGGTATTAATAATGGATTATCAGAACCAACAATTAGACTTTACGATCACCTTAGCGAATGATAGCCAATCATTTAGTGACGGCAGCAGAAAAGTGACCTATTTATCACCTAGAAGTACCGCACAAATAACCTCTGTCAATGGCACGAATAGCGGTAAAGGGTCATTTAGAATATGGGGGCTAAGTCGCGATACAATCGCAATAATAACTAATATGGGGATATGGCGAACTGGTGACAAGTTAAACTTATTAGAGGTTAAAGCTAACGGCATAACAGTTTATCAGGGCGTTATTGCTAATTGCGTGGCAGACTTCAACCAAGCCCCCGATATATCTGTAAGTATTGATTGCTATGCTAGTGCGTTTTTAATGATAGAGGTCGCTAAGCCCTTTTCATTCAATGGCGAGGTAAAAGCAAGTGAAGCAATAGAGGCTATTATAAAGCCCTTTGGTATGACACTCGTCAATAATGGCGTGACATCCTCATTAAGTAACCCTTATATAGTTGGTAGCCCATACAATCAAATAATGGAAATTGTTAATAATGTAGGTTGTCTTGTTATTTTTGACTATGACACGATAACCCTACACAGTAGCGATTATATTCCCAGTGAGCCAGTGATAACGATCGCACCAGAAACGGGGTTAATTGGTTATCCTATGTATTTACGCACCCATTTAACGGCTAAGACTTACTTTAACTCGTCTTATAAAGTCGGTAAGCCTGTAAAATTAATTACTGATTTACCACTAGCAACCGGTGATTATATAATAGGAGGTATTGAGCATAATTTATCATGTAATCTAATCGGTGGGTTATATGAAAGTAATTTACTCCTGTATAAAGTATTTAACAAAAGCCCTTAACGGGGCTTTTTTATTATCTTTAAGGTCATCAATAAACCTAAAATCAGCAATCAATACATTTAAAACGGATTCAATTGTGGAAAATTTTCCAGAGGTTAAAGGTAATACGCGTGATATCGCCGCCAAAGCATCAGGGTTTGGCAACGGTAAAACCGATAAAGCGCATCATCAAGATAATCAATCACTAGCTAAAATCATTAAATTGTTTAATTAATAATCAAATCAAGGGGATACTTTCAGAAATTAAGGGGATACAAGGGGGACACAAGGGGACACTTAAAACTCTCGTATGTGTTGATAATAAAAGTGTTGCGCAAATTAAGGGGAGTAAGGGGATACTTTTTCAAAAACTTTTTAGGGGGGGTATAAAAAATTCTCCCAAGCAAGATTCATACCAATTTTTAATGATCAGTAAAAATAATTACTGCTTACCAAAATAAAATAATTCCTCTTTGGTGAGGTGATAATAATTTCCAATTTCGCGTTAAGTAAAATTTTAGGCAATCGTCGATTATTAAATACCACTAAACAGTGAAAATTAGAACAGTATAAATTATGAACAATTAAAGGAGTCACTTTTTGCTATAGTTATACGTTTAGTTATACAATTTATAAATATAAAAATATGGATTTATATTTTTCAATGCTTTTTGTTATATAAATCAGATCCCGCCCACGCACCAATTGAATATTAATTGACTTTTCTTTGTCTTGATGATTATTCCAACTTTTTAGCAATTATTGAACGTATCATTCTTATTTATCCATAAGCCACTTGAATAAAATTATTATCTTTTCTTTGAAACTCCATCCAACAGCGTACTATTGAGTGTTATCGGTATATACTTTAATATTTGAGATACAATAACCGAACCTGACATTAAATAGGTGATCATAATGATTATAAAAGTATTATCCAGTTTACTGCTTGGCACCACGCTTATTGGGTTTAATGGCAATGCAACTGAGGTGACTATCGATATGTTAGTTGGAACGTGGCGTTGTGAACCATTTGTTGAGCAATTTGGTGAAATTAATCATGATAAGTCCGCTTTAATCTATGCTGATGTTGATAGCGCTGACTCAATTGGTGAGAATCATATGATGTATTCTAAAATAGATGAGACTCACATTAGAATACAAAATGATGATGATTACGACTCTGGCGATATACCGTTATTGTTTAAGCAAAAATTAGTCTGGAATAAAGTCATCGATGATGGCGAAATTCACTCATTAAGTCAGTATGAATATATTAATCATGATGAAATGGTAACGACGGATAATTATGAAGAGCGTCGTTATGATTCTAATAAAAAGTTAACACCTCTTTCATTTGGTTATAAATATAAGCAAAGGTGCTTAAGAGATAAATAATCTTATACATATCGCTTTCACGGTTGCTGCATTTTTTAAAATATTTGAAACAAGACGTGTTATAAGCCGCTACACTTAATAGGATGACGATCATTTAATCATATTTGTGATTTTTTTCATTTCCAGAATATAGGCATTATATTAATATCACTATAAGATATCTGAAACAGTGCCATTTTTGGCTGAATAGTGGAGATAGGGAATGAAATATAAAGTAATATTCATGGCGACTTTATTTATCGTCAGTACGGTATGTTTTGGCGAAACGAAGCTACCTCATATTGTTATTCTAGCAACAGGGGGAACTATTGCAGGAGCCGCGCCGAGCAATACACAAACGACAGACTATAAAGCTGGTGAACTGAGCGTACAAGCACTTATTAATGCTGTTCCTGAACTTAATTCTATTGCTCAAATAGAAGGGGAACAAATTGCCAATATTGATAGTAAAAATATGACAAGCGATATTATTTTGGCGTTATCACAGCGAGTGAATCAATTACTTGCGCAAGATGATATTGATGGTGTGGTGATTACGCATGGTACTGACACACTTGAGGAAACGGCCTATTTCCTAAATTTAACAGTGAAAAGTGATAAACCGGTTGTTTTTACAGCAGCTATGCGCCCAGCGACTGCCATTAGTGCCGATGGACCAATGAACTTGCTTGAGGCGGTGACGGTTGCTGCGGATCCGCAGTCTCAAGGTCGCGGTGTCATGGTTGTCATCAATGATCGCATTGCGTCTGCTCGTTTTATTAGTAAAACGAATACAACCACATTAGATGCTTTTAGAGCAACAGAACAAGGATATTTAGGTGTAGTGGTGGGGGGAACCCCAAAATTTGCAAGCAAAATAGATAAAATCCATACCAAGAACGCAATTTTTGATGTGCGTGATATCACCCGATTACCAGAGGTGGTGATACTTTATGGATACCAAGATGATCCCGTGTATTTGTACCAAGCGGTTATAGCCAATAAAGCAGATGGAATTGTTTACGCTGGTAGCGGTGATGGCTCGGTATCTGATAGAAGTTTATATGGAATTAATCAAGCCATTGATGCAGGGATTGTTGTTGTACGGTCCTCACGAACAGGTAATGGCATCGTTTCTGATAGCTTAATTGATCCCGGTATTGCATCTGATTCCCTTAATCCTGTCAAAGCAAGAATTTTACTCATGACGGCTTTAATTCAGACGCGTGATCCGGCATTGCTTCAGCAATATTTCCATACTTATTAATCAATTATTATTCGTGAAGGATTTGATTCCTTCTCGATGATATTATAATTGAAATAGAGTAACCTTTTAGTCGCTGTTAGTATTATTAATAATGCGTTATTAGCCTGAAAATTAATGCTTAAATCCCAAGACACTTAATAATTATTGATTGAATATCAACGATATAAATTCTATTTTTATACTAAAGCATTTACCGATTTTTGCCGAAAATAGACTAGGTTATTAGCATTAATGCCACATATACCATCATTTTATGCTATTATGGCGCACTATTTATGATTCTTGTTGGGTAAAATCACCGCGATTGGCTTCTTTTAGATGTCATCATTAATGTATATTTATGAAAATTATTATTTAATAATCAATTATAGTTAAATTCAACGCGTATTTTCATTGTGGTTTTTCAATCTTACTCAATCTTTTTTACGGAGTTCAACCAAATGTTAAAACTCGATATTTACAACACATTAGTTATTGCTAGTCTTGTGTTACTCATTGGCCGACTTTTAGTCACTAAAATTGGTTTTTTAAATCGTTATACAATACCAAGCCCGGTAGCGGGAGGGCTATTTGCTGCAATTATTTTACTGCTTGTAAAAATCATCTTTAATTGGCAAGTCAGCTTTGATATGTCATTACGAGAGCCATTAATGTTAATGTTTTTTGCCAGTATTGGCTTAAATGCTAATATTAATCAGCTAAAATTGGGTGGCAAAATGATTGTTGTCTTTTTGTTAGCGGTTGTCGGTTTACTATTTATTCAAAATATTATTGGGATTGCGCTCTCTAGTATGTTGGGATTAGATCCTTTGATGGGATTAATTGCTGGCTCTATCACGCTTTCCGGCGGACATGGTACTGGCGCTGCTTGGGGGGAGATTTTTACTAATCAATACGGTTTTACTGGCGCGGTTGAAGCTGCAATGGCTTGTGCTACTTTTGGTTTGGTTTTTGGCGGAATAATCGGTGGGCCTGTTGCGGGTTATCTGATTAAAAAGCATAAACTTGAGCAGGGTATCGATAATGAACTAGAAAATGATAATCCGATTGATGCAACTGCCTTTGAAAAACCGCAAGTAAAACGTTCAATCAATTCCTCTGCAATGATCGAAACGATCGCCATGTTAGCGGTCTGTTTAACTGTCGGTCGTTATATTGAGCAGGCACTGCAAGGCTCTATTTTTGCGTTACCCAGTTTTGTATGTGTGTTATTTGTTGGTGTGATTATTAGTAATATTGTGCCGCGGGTGAGTAATTACCAAATTGTAGAACGATCAGTCTCTATTTGTGGTAATGTCAGTCTTTCCTTATTTCTTGCTATGGCATTAATGAGTTTACAGTTATGGGAGTTAGTTTCTTTGGCCATCCCAATGGTCATTATTTTACTGGTGCAAACTATTGTGATGGCGTTATATGCTATTAATGTGACATTTAGAATTATGGGGAAAAATTATGATGCGGCTGTTTTAGCTGCGGGTCATTGTGGTTTTGGTCTAGGTGCAACACCAACCGCTATTGTTAATATGCAAATTGTCACTGAGCGTTTTGGTCCATCTCATATTGCTTTTATTGTTGTACCAATGGTTGGGGCATTCTTTGTTGATTTAGTTAATTCATTTGTCATTAAATTATTTCTATTACTTCCTTTCTTTGCTTAATCGCATTGTAGTGTCACATGTATGCTTATTGGCGATAACGAATATCTTTAGTTATCACCAATAAGCAGCTTGGCAGCCATTTAGCTATTTTGCTCTGGTAAAATGGTTATCGGTAGTTATTAATAAAACTTTCAGAGATAAACGACTTAAAATAATTTTGTTCGATAAACAGGTTAGGCAATAAAAAAGCCCATAAATGGGCTGAGTGTTTTATGGATCTATTTTATTATTATAATGGGTTATTATTTATATCAAATTAATGATCTTTTTGATAATCGTTTAAATAGATCAATTAATTGACATTGATCGTTAATCTCAATAATTCTAAGGCAATTTGCGAATTACTGAGACGATTAAAGTGATAGCATTGTCTATTTAATCTTCTAATGGATTTGCGCAATCACTTTGTAAAACGAACAAAAGTAATAATGCTACGCGTTTCCCCTTTATCTATCCAGTTTGGCATAATTCGCCAAGGTGTTAATATTTGTAACGTATCATCATTAATTTTGAATTGACGTGTTTGTTCAGTGCCTATCCAAGCAGGATTCCAAGCAACGTCAACTGACCTAATCCATGTATCGCCTTCAATGCGATAAGCGCCAGTTAACATAAACCACGTTTGTCCTTCAGCCGCGAAAATGGTATATCTAGTTGGGTGATTACCCATCGGTAGGATTTTTTTCCCTGTCTTTGACTTCTATAACATAAGAGGATAGCTGCCAAATCCCTTGAATCTGTTTTTCACTCTCATTAGCAAGCGCAGGTCGGCAAAAGTAAACATGGTGATTAATAAAGTCAACAGATTTTTTTAGCGTTATCGCATCGGCTCCTCGAAATATAATGGTCGATATTTGAGCTAACAAGGTATATAAAATAATATAGAAGAATAGTGGATTGGCAAAATAAATTTTAGATAAGTAACCTGAATTTTCTACCTTACATGACGCTTTTTTATCTGAGATGGTATATTAATTAAATAGTAAGCGTAGACGTTTTTAAAGTCTATTTACATGACTAAATTAGATTGAGGTAATGAATGGGTAAGGATCATGATGATTTGAATAAAATTATCACTTATTTAACAAAAAAAACAACTTTAACGCTGTGCTGTGTTGATAAAGAAGTACCATATTGTTGTAACTGTTTTTATGTGCTCAATAAAGCGAAAATGATGTTATATATCACTTCATCATTTAATACTCATCATGCCAATATCATGTTAAAGAGCCAACAAGTTGCCGGTACGATTAATGATCAAGCTCGTTCAGTTGCATATATACAAGGTGTGCAATATACCGGTCAAATTACGTTATTAAATAATGAGGATGAGCAACAGGCAAGAAACTTATTTTGCCAGGCTTATCCAATTGCAAAATTGAAAGAAGCCCCGATGTGGGCAATCACACTTTCGATGCTCAAAATGACTGACAATAAACTAGGATTTGGGAAGAAGTTTTTATGGCATAGAGCGGATTGTGAAACGTAGCCGCTTAGTCAAATATGTGTGTTATATATATTGTGCGGTTTTCGTGGATTGATTTTTCTGCTAGTGATGCCGGTTAGGATCGATACGATAGCGGCTATGATGAGATAATAGGCTGGAGCCATTATATTGTAGCGACTCCAGATAGTGATAATCATTGGCGTGATTAAGCTTGTTAAGGCAAAACTAAGATTGTAAGCTAACGAAATACCGCTGACTCGAATTGATGAGGGAAATAGTGCAATACCTAAAATTGGCATTGTTACGGTGACGCCAGCGAAATAGCCAATCACCATATAGCTTAGGATTAATTGCTGATGGCTAATATTGGGATTGAGTTCACTAAAAAAATAATAACTTGTAATAATGATACCAAGCCAACTAAACAGATAGGTCCTCATCAAACCAAACCGATCATTTAAATAACCGAAAGACACATTACCAAGCACCATCATGGCGGTTGCTAAAGCATTGGCTTGAAAAATTAAAGTGCCAGGTAAACCCATATAGACATTGAGCTGCATTGGCAGTAATAGAATAATGGCTATAACGACTGAGGCTGTGCTCCAGGTCATAATAGCACAAGCGATACTTGCGGGCCAGTAGTACCTGATTACGGTTTTGATTGGCCACTCATCTTTTAGTTCACGCTTTGTAACCATTTGTTGAAATACCGGTGTTTCGGCAAGGTAACGGCGCAGATAAACCGTGATTAAACCAAATATTCCCCCAATAATAAACGGAATACGCCAACCAAAATCTTGCATCTGTTGTTCATCTAATGTGGATTTTAAATACAGTAATGTGAGTGCGCCTAATAGCGATCCCCCCGAGATCCCGCAGGTTAATATGCCTAGTGCTAAACCTCTGTGCTGCCTTGGTGTATGTTCGGCAACAAAGACCCAGCCACTTGGTATTTCCCCGCCAATTGCAATACCTTGTAAGATGCGCATGGTCAGTAATAACAGCGGTGCGGCAATGCCAATCATTTGATAAGTGGGAAGTAGTCCAATACATAAGGTGGGAAGCGCCATCACGAAAATGGTGAACATAAACATTTTTTTACGGCCTAATCGGTCACTAAAATGACCAATAATAATGCCACTAATCGGTCGGACTAAAAAGCCAGCAGCAAAAATACCAATGCTTTGTAACTGGACAAGCCAATTTGGTAAGTCGGTCGGAAAAAACAGTTGGCTGAGTTCATTTAATAGAAAGATAAATATAACGAAATCATAAATATCTAGCATTGCCCCAAGACTGGCTAACATTAAGGTTTGATAGTCTTTTTTAGTCAGAAAAAAGCGTTGTGACATGATGTTTGATCCGTTTGGTGAGTATACTTGCGACTGAAAAAGTGGCACAGTATAGAAAGTTAAGCGGAATTTGTCTAGTTAATGTCTTGATTTTACAAGGTGTGTGATGGCGCATTGATAAAGTTGATGGTGAGTGTTGATACCCAAAAGGCGATATTATTAACAGCGAAAATTATCGGCGTAGGTATAAAATTTGAGGCATTGTGCTTTGGAGTAAATTAATATTTTGGCTACTTAGATTATTTACTGCGCTTACGTTGAATATTAAGGCATATTGTTATTGATATAAGGCATTATTTGGGATATTTTTTAAATAAAATTAGAACAGAATGCTGCCATTACACATGGTGTATTGCAAAAAAGTAGCTATTAAAGCACAACCGAGTGATATATTTTTAGTTGTGTTTGTAATATGCGATGTTTTAATAAAACTTAAAAATAACAATAATATTAAGGCGAATGATTGTGGTTATTACGCCTTAAAACTGGAATAGATGATACCTCTTATGAATACAATCAAAACGGCACCCCAAGTTGGTGTGCTTAAGCTATTGGCTGCTAGACGGCCAAATGTTATTACCGTGGCTATTATACTTGGTTTATTCGGCCAGTCAGCTTTTGCTAATACCCGAAGCTATACGGGGAATCGCGATGATCTGGTTTCATCAACCGATAGTCGTTTCAATTTTCCAACTGGGCTCGTGCAAGATGATAACAAAGGTTATATCTATACCAATGGTGGTGCGACTGTTGTTGATGGGGCTGATGTCACTATCAATTATTTGACGGGCACTGCGCCACAATTTGTGATTGGTGGCTATAGTTGTACCGGAGAGGCGGTTGGGACGGGGAGCGTAACAGACCCGTGGTCAGGTATTCGTGCTTCAGGTACCGGTGTGGGTAATCAAGTTAGCCTTGAACAAGGTCAGATAGCTGGCTCGGTTTGGGGGGGATTGTCGCATATTTCACAATGGCGGCCGAGTGTTGATTTATCGTCAAATGCGATCAGTGAAAACAATAGCGTGCATGGTGGTTTTGACCAAAAAAATGATTCTCCGGCAACGATATCGGTTAGTGGTAACAGTGTGGTTGTTGGCGATAATGTGCAGGTCACGGGGAATGTTTATGGCGCTCAGGCAAGCCTTGCTGCTCGCGTTGATGATTTAAAAGGCGGCAGTAGTGCGTCATCAAACAGCAAAATAACTGCTGATTCTTCTGTTAGTGGGGGCATCAATTGGACTGAATTTAATCAGATTGAGGCGAGTGAAAACAGTGTGACGGTGAGTGGTCAGGTACACGATATTTATGGCGGTTATGCGTTAATGTCCACCCAAATCGGCAATTTAGAAGCGGGTGACTCATCGGCGGTTGGGGTGGGTACGTCTAATTCAAGTATGCAGGCTTCTGTCTTTGGCGCTAATGCCATCGCTAATTCAAATACAGTCTCAGGTAATCAAAGTCACAGTGGCAATGTTTATGGTGGTTTCGCTGCCATTGATACGAAAATAGGTCATCAACAAGCTGGAATAACGACAGCAACGGGTGAGAATAATCCATATTCAACGGCAACCGCTCTTGTTTTTATCGATATGCAAGCTCAAAATGCAACCGCGAATGCCAATAACGTGAGCATCACCGGTGCAGCGGCTGATATTTATGGCGGCGCTGCGCTGAGCTCTTTGCAAGTCGGTGATTCTAAAGCTGGGACTGCATACGGTGGTGATGCAGGCGCCAGCGGTTTTATTTTTTATCAGAGTTCTCACGTCGATGCCAGTTCAAATAATGTCACTATAGCAGGAAATGCAAGTAATATTTATGGTGGAAGCGCTGATGTTTTTGTTAAGTGGGGTGATTGGTCTGGCGGTCAATCAGCTAACAGTGTGGTATGGGGGGGAAGTGCTGCGTCAGGTGGTGTTCAGACGATGTCTCATCAAGCTACGGCAAATTCGAATGACGTCAGCGTAAATAATAGCACGGTGCAAGATGTTTATGGTGGATCGGCTACTATCCTCATTAATGGTGGCAATATTCAAGGTGGTACTGCAACTTATAGCGATTTTTTTGCAAGAAGCGAGGTAGGACTGGAGCTTTATGTCCCTCTCAATACCATTGAGTCAAATGATAATCGCGTCACACTAAATAGCAGTACTGCCGATAATGTGTACGGTGGCTTTGCATTATTTTCCACTCAATTTGGTGATATAAAAAGCGGGGTGACGATAGCTGAAAATGTGGCGACAGATATTGACACTTTTACATGGACTCGTTTGATGGTTTCTGCTGGGGGAAATTCAATCGATGCGAGTTTTAATCAGGTATTGATCAACGGTTCAGTCAAAGATATCTATGGTGGGAAAGCCGCTTACTCTTTATCTCAAACGGGAGAGGTACAAGGCGCAACCCTCACGGTGACTAATCCTGGAGCCCTATTTGCCGGACCCGTTGATAGCGATGTTTCTCTGGATGCGGGATCAAGTACTGTAACATCGAATCACAATATTGTTGCAGTAAACGGTTCGGCGCAAAATATTTACGGCGGATCTGCCTCATTTTTAGTTGAAACAGGCAATATTCAAGGCGGTATCGCAACGATTAATGGGGATACCGTTTATGGCAACGGCCAGTTATCGCTTAATTACGCGAATACCACGGTGCAAGCGAATGATAATCAAGTCATGCTAAATGGCGCATTAGCGCAAGGGGGCTCGATTTACGGTGGGTACACTGAGTTTACGGTTAAGCCTGGCTCGGTTTTAAATGGTGATAATAGCCAGGGAACGATAAATATTAGCGGAACTGCCACATCAGCTACCGCAACGGGCAATACGATCACGTTGGCTGACAATGCAAGTATTGCTCATGGCGGTGATATTTATGGTGGTTATCTGGTTTATGATGGCGTTAATATGCCAGAGACGTTCGATGTATTTACGGGCAATACGCTTAATGTGAATGCCTCTAAGTCAATGAAAATTAATAACCTAGGTAACATCGAACATTATCACTTCAGCTTATCGCCTGACTTAGTCAATACTGGCGTTGCTTTGATTGATGCGCAAAATGTCACTTTTGGTAGTAATGAGCAAAATTTAAGTACCAATGACGTCAACAATCCTATTGGATCAACGATTGATGTGGTTGGTATTCATTCTGGTCAGGTTTTACAGGCGAATGATCGCTTTGTGCTCATCAATGCACAGCAAAGCATGACCGGATTAGCCAATGGTGGGGTTGATAATGCGGTTTCTCAGCTGCAACAAGGTATATCACTGCTTTATGATGTAACAACCACTGTTGATTATAGCAATAATCAAGTTATCGCGACGATTAATGGTTGTAAGCAAGATTCTGGTGAAGATTGTCCGGAAAGGCCTGTCGCTCGTGTTAACCCTCAGCTTAAAGCCTTATTGGAAGGTCGACTTTCTGCGGCAATGTTGGTGACGAGAGGTGCAGATCGAGTGGCCTATGGCTTGATTGATACGATTAAAGCACAGAATGGGAAAAATGGTTTCTCGCCGTTTATTGACGTTTATGCTGGTAATTCACGTTATAACAGTGGCTCGCATATTACTGCTGATGAATACTTACTGACAGCAGGTATCAGCTATCGCTCCGATCATCTTGCTGCCGCTTTGATTAGTGAAGAGGGCTGGGGTTCTTACGATAGTTATAATCAATTTGATAATGCCGCATCAGTGCATGGCAATGGTAATAATCACTATTATGGCTTTGGGTTGCTTGGGCGTTATCAATTTGATAGTGGTCTGTATAGTGAAGCCAGTGTCCGTATCGGGCGGATCAGTAATCGATTTGATACCAATGATCTTGTTAACCTAGCGACAGGGGAAAAGGCCAGCTATGTACTCAAAAGTGATTATTTCAGTTATCACGTTGGTGTCGGGTATGTGCTGCCAGTGAATGATATGGATCAGTTAGATCTATCTGCCAAGTATCTTTGGTCACGTTTAGCGGGTAAAAATGCGATTATTGCCGGCGATGCTATCCATTTTGATCGTATCGATTCAGATCGCCTACGACTTAATCTGGTATTGCAGCGTACTTATAGTAAAAACTTGCAATTCAACGTTGGGGTGGGGTATGAATATGAATTTGATGGCAAAGCGAAAGCACAAGCCCTCTCGACCTATAATATTGATGCACCTTCTGTGCAGGGAAGCACGGGTATTATCTCGTTAGGCACCATGTGGCGCTCTGCTTACTTGCCTAATCTATCAGTTAAGGCTGATATTCAAGGTTATATCGGTAAGCGTGAAAGAGGCAGTGTGGGAGTGAGAGTTAATTACGATTTTTAAAGCCAGACTTCGATTAGGAAATAGAATGCTCAGCAACTAACTGTGTAACAATGTCATGATAACCGGTGTCATAAAAGTGCTTAATGCGTTTAGGCTTAGGCAAATATCCCTGACCGGTCTCGGGGCTAATTGATAGGCCGCTATTTGCTGTTGCCATGCTTTGGCTGACCGTAACTGATAGACATGCATGTTCCGCTATTCCGTTTGCTTTCTTATTTAATTAATATTTATATTTACTCTCGATTAAATCATAGCATGTCACGGCGTGAGGACAAGTAAAAATACTCAAACCAATACTCATCACTCAATGAAATGAATGAACAAAACTCTTCTAATAAACGGTTAAATGGCTATTAAGGTATTTAAATGTCTAGTTATGTGACATAAATTTTATGTATGTTTTAAAAGCTTTACTTGGAAAGATGAATAATGAAGCGTTGAGTAAATTTGATTTTTAGGTACAACAAACTTATACCGAAATTAATAATTGGAGCGGGAAACGAGGTTCGAACTCGCGACCTCAACCTTGGCAAGGTTGCGCTCTACCAACTGAGCTATTCCCGCTTTGAAGTGATTGCTAAAAAGCGAGGTGTATTATACTAAAACAGGCTGTTTATGCAAGTGTTTTTTATTTGTTTGAGTCATTTTTTTTCCAGCTTAAGACTTCAAAAACCCCAAAGATAAACATACGCATAATTTTAAAGCGATCTTGCTGCTTTTCTTGGCGAGTTAATGTCGAGCTCAGTAGCCATGCTTGTAAACCATGGATAATAACAAACATGGCTAAGGCGAGATAAGCCACTAAGTTGGCTGGCTTAGGGTAGGGCATAATAAGGTTGAATAATAAAAATATCCAAATAATCAGGTAAACGATTTTGCCAATTAAGGTAAACATTAGCGTTTCTCTCTTATAAATAAATAGGAATGCACTTGTCCGGCGGTTTTTTCGCGATGCAATGTCCAATTTGATGGAATGTGCTGAATAAGCAAACCACTTTTTTCGGTTTCAACATAAATATAAGCATTATCACTTAACCAGTTACCGTTTTCTAGATGCGCTATTGCTTGTGTTGTAAGCATTTGATGAAATGGTGGATCAATAAAAACAATATCAAATTGCAGCTTGGCGGATTGTGATAACCAATTTAGCGCGTCGGTATTAACGACGCTGCAATTGGTGCTTTGTAGCAGATGCTTATTTTTTTCAAGTTGTAGCGCAGTTGCTCGCTGCTTTTCGAGCATGGTGACGTGCTGGGCTCCTCGCGATAGCGCTTCAAAGCCCAGAGAACCACTACCGGCAAAGCAATCTAAACATGTTGAGTCATGAATTGCTGGCATAAGCCAGTTAAATAGCGTCTCTTTGACTCTATCCGTGGTTGGCCGTAGCCCTTCACTATCTAGTACTGGCAGTTTGCGTCCTCGCCATTTACCACCAATAACTCTGATAAATCCATTCATAAATATAATATCTTTAGGTTACTTAAAATAGCTCTGATGTATTACCTTGCTCATCCATCACTTTTGTACCGACTTCTTGAGTGGCATATTTTGTTGGCTCAGTGCCTTCTATGAAGTATTCCATAATAGCATTGTTGTCAGGGCTCGTTGCCAGTAAACCGGTTTTTTTATCAATTAACACGGAAATAACGGATGATGGTTTAATATCTTGTTGCTCAGGTACACCGTTTAAAGCCACTTTCATATACTCATTCCAAACTGGGTTAGCGGTTACTGCGCCCCCTTCAGCGGCAATATAAGAGTTATCACTGAGTGGATCGCGCCTTGCTTTACCTAATTCTCGTCGATGATCATCAAATCCAAGCCAAACCGTTGTCACAATATTGGCACCGAAACCTGCAAACCAAACATCTTTTGACGCATTAGTTGTACCGGTTTTACCACCAACATCTTTGCGGCCTAAGGCTTTTACACGCCATGCGGTACCCGTCCATAAACCATTTGGATCACCCCATACCGTTGATTTTAAAGCATCTTTCATAATGAAGGCGATTTCACTACTAATGACGTGCGGTGCATAGACCGGGCCGACATTTTCGTTTTCTTTAACTAGATTCGAAACCGTGCCATCAGGATTAATCAGGCGGTCAAACGGAATATTTGGACTCGGTAATAACATTGCGTCTTCAGCTTTTAACTTAGATTGCTCAGGTTCATCAGAACCTGATGACAGATCGGCGTTTTCAACATTATTAAGATCCGCTTTTTTGTCATCTTTTTTATCATAAGAGAGTTCAGTTAAACAGTCTTTACACGCTATTTCTGGTGTATGTTGATAGATCACGCCACCTTCACTGTATTCAATTCGGTCGATTAAATAAGGGGTAATTAAATAACCGCCATTGACTAATGTTGCATACGCACGAGTGACTTGTAATGGGGTAAAAGATGCCGAACCTAAAGCAAGCGACTCATGGCGTGAGATATTTTCCCGTGGAAAGCCAAAGCGCTCTAAATAGTCTGCCGCATATTCAACACCGATTGCGCGTAATGCTCTCACCATCATGACATTTTTTGACATGCTTAAACCAACACGTAAACGTAATGGTCCTTGGTATACAGGTGGTGAGTTTTTAGGGCGCCAAGCATCACTGCCTGCATTACTGCGTAAAATCGGGGCATCATTTAACATGGTGGACATCGTTAACCCTTTATCTAACGCTGCGGTATAAATGAACGGCTTAATTGTCGAACCAATTTGCCTAATTGCCTGCGTTGCTCGGTTAAACTTACTGATATTATAATTAAATCCGCCAATTAGCGCTTTGATTTCACCATTATCGGCATTAATCGAGACTAACGAAGCATTAATACTTGGAATTTGAGTCAGTTGCCATGTTTCATCGCGTTGTTTGACCCAAATTTGCTGTCCTTCTTTAATGACAGCCGCAACCGATGTCGGTAAAGCGCCTTGTTGATTATCATTGATATAAGGTCTTGCCCACTTCACACCATCAAAGCTAATAGTAATTGTTGCCCCACTCGCCATGATTGCCTGTGCTTGATTGTTATCTGAATTAATGACGACAGCAGGACAAATACCGTTATAGCACATGTAGTTGTTTAGCATTGATAGAATTTTATCTTTGTCCCATGGGGCTTCATCGGCTTTCCATAAAGTTCTTTCTGGTCCACGGTAACCATGGCGAATGTCATAATTGGTCACATTGTTTTCAATGGCTTTTGTTGCTGCCACTTGGTCGGCTTTGGTAATAGTGGTATAAACTTTATAACCATCAGTGTAGGCTTTTTCACCAAATTTGTCGTACATAAACTGCCTTGCCATTTCTGCCACATAAGGCGCTGCAAATGCGATTTTTGGCACATGGTATTCAACGCCTAATGGTTCTGCAATCGCTGAGTCATAATCTGCTTGAGTAATAAAGTTTTGATCAAGCATTCTATGTAACACCCAATTACGACGGATTAAGGCTCGTTCAGGATGTGAAATTGGGTTATAAGCAGAGGGGGCATTAGGTAATCCGGCTAATAGTGCAGCTTCACTTAATGTCAGTTCATCGGCTTGTTTGCCAAAAAAAGTATAAGCTGCTGAGCCAACGCCGTATGCTCTTGAACCAAAGTTAATCATATTCAGATATAGCGCGATAATTTCTTGTTTAGACAGCTCTTTTTCCATGCGAATAGCCAAAATCATTTCGCGAATTTTTCGGCCTAAGCTTTTTTCTGGCGTAAGAAAGAAGTTTTTTGCAACTTGCTGAGTAATGGTACTCCCACCTTGAGAGAAGCTATGATTTTTTAAAGCAATATATACGGCTCGTAAAATGCCAATGGGATCAACGCCGTAATGGTCGTAAAAACGCGAGTCTTCGGTTGCTATAACTGCGTTTAAAAGAACCGGAGGCATATCGTCATATTTTAGTGGAATTCGCCGACGTTCACCAAAGGTCGCGATCAGCTCACCATCACTGCTTAACACCTGCATTGGCGTTTGTAATCTGATATCTTTCAATTGCATCACATCAGGAAGGTCACGGGAGTAGTAGAAATAACCAACAAGCGCAATTACCATACCAGATAATACACAACCAATAACAAATTTTAGTAAAAATTTAATGAATTTGAAAAACTTCACACAGTATTCCTAATAGAATTGTTTAGCGCCAGTACACAATAAATAGGGTTGTTAACCTTTTTAGACCTGTGACATAGGCAATTTACAACATAAATTGCGTCACATTATACAGCAAGATGGCTATTGGATAACGTAATTTTTATCCATTTAGAGCGATTTTTTACCTTTTGAGGGAATCGGAAAAGTCATAATAAAACGAGTGGATTGTTGATCAGATTCGACTAAAATATGTCCTTGATGTGTTTCGACAATGGATTTGACTATAGCCAGTCCAATTCCGGCTCCTTCACCATTGCGTTGACGAGATTCATCAGTACGGTAAAAACGGTCAAATAAAAGTGGTAAATGTTTAGCTTCAATCGGTTTCCCCGGATTGGCAACAATAACTTTAACCAATTTGTTACTTGCTTGGCTAAGTGTGACAGTGATTGTTTCGCCCTTTGGGGTATAACGAATCGCATTCGAGAGTAAGTTACCGACGGCTCTGCCGATCATCAATTTATCACCAAGAATGGAAGGGCAGCTCCCTTGCAGTTTTAACATCACATTTTTATCTTCACTAAGATATTCATAATAGTCAAACATAATAGTAAACATATCGATTAAATTAACTTCAGTAAGCTTTGGAACTAATTGCTTGTTATCAGCTTGAGCTAAAAAGAGCATATCAGTAATAATTTGAGATAACTTTTCAAACTCCTCAAGATTTGAATACAGTACTTCTTTGTATTCATCAGCTGTTCTGGCATTATTTAAGGCAATTTGTGTGTGGGTTGTTAGGTTGGTGATAGGTGTTCGCATTTCATGGGCAATATCAGCTGTAAAATTACTTTGCCTTTGAAAGACGGTATCCATTCTTGAAATCATTTCATTAAAGGCATCAACCAAACTGGCATATTTAGCCGGGACTGCATCTTTTGGAATGCGAGCATTTAAGCTTTTTGAGTCGACTTGACCTATTTTTTTGATCAGTTTATTGATCGGTTTTTGCGTTAAATAGAGGGTTAATGCCGTACCACTTAAAATCAGAACACACGATAATGTTAATAATATCAGTAAACCATTATGTAAACGCTCGATAAAATCTAATTGGATATTTTGGTTAGCCGCTACAATAATGGTGAATTGTTCTTGATTAGGCGCTATAACTTGAGATGCTGCAATTAAATAGGTATTGTTATTATAATTCCACAGTGCATTTTGACCATGTTTGATGATACTGTTCATATCAATATTATTATTTGCTTGCCGCAAATTTGGGCCACGAGTTTTATAAAGAACCTTGTTATTCGCACCTGAAATATTTACAAAAAGTTGATGGTGACTTGCTAGAATTAACAAAATATTTTGAATAAGGTCATTACGTTCTTTATCAGGATCATAGTATGATAATTCTCGTTCAAGTGAATCGATAATTGAATTTAATTCTGCGACATTTTGTGACATTGCATATTGTTCAAAAGAGCGTTCAATGAGATGACTTAATGTATAAAGCAGTGAGCATGCCAATAGACATATGATGAGCGGAATCCTAAGGCTGCTGAAAAAGCGAGCTTTAGGATTAGAGTTTTTCTTCAATATTAACATCAAGTTTATAGCCCATACCACGGATTGTGTGAATCAATTTAGGTTCAAAATTAGCATCAATCTTATTACGTAACCGGCGCACTGCAACATCAATCACATTAGTATCGCTATCAAAATTCATATCCCAAACTTGCGATGCAATAAGGGAACGCGGTAATACTTCGCCTTGATAACGCAAAAAATATTCTAATAATAAAAACTCTTTGTTGGTTAAATCGATTCGTTTGCCGCTTCTTGTTACCGTTCGCTTAGGTAAATCCATGACAAGATCGGCGGCAGTAAGCTTATTAAGATTGACTTGCGGAACATTACGACGTAATAGTGATTTAATTCGCGCCAGTAATTCTGCAAATGAAAAAGGTTTAACTAAATAATCATCCGCACCAAGGTTAAATCCTTTTACTTTGTCTTCAACGCTTCCCATCGCGGTTAATAAAATGATTTGCGTTTCCTTATCGATATCGCGTAAAGATTGAATGATTTTCCAACCACTGATATCGGGAAGCATTACATCTAAAATAATTAAATCATATTCTTCAGTCATTGCACGATGATAACCATCTAAGCCATTATTGGCTAAGTCTACGATGAAACCAGACTCAATGAGTCCTTGACGGAGGTACTCTCCCGTTTTGAGTTCATCTTCAACTACTAATAATTTCATTTGATACTCTTTCCTTGCGATTCATATAAAACAATGAAGAACTAGACCTATTATAGTAATAAATTAATAAAAACTGTTAATAAAATAATAATGACAATCTTGTCATTTGGATGTCATCTTTTAGTTATAGGCAAGCTGTTAAATTGTTAACTAATGAAACTAAAGTGTAGTTGTTTCATTGTTTTATTTCCTTTCATCCATTCCTTGCAATTTAATGCAGCCCTAACTTAGGTTAGGGTATTTTTTTATCTGAATTTAAGTTGAATTGTCTCGATTTAATCGTGCCTTAGTACGAATTGGGTTTAATGTTTTTTAGATAATACCATACCGATTTCCAAATGATTGGTATAAGGGAATTGGTCAAAAACAGCAACGTGGCTGATAATATGGGTTTTAGCCAATACGGATAAATTTTCTTTTAATGTGAGTGGATTACATGAAATATAAATCACGGTGTCATAGTTTGCAGCCATCATCAGTGTTTGCTCATCAAGGCCACTACGGGGTGGATCGACTAAAATAGTCTTAAATTGATAGGTTGATAGATTAATTCCCTCTAAGCGCTTAAAAGCTTTAATACCATTCATTGCTTGAGTGAACTCTTCTGCGGAGAGGCGTGCGATTTTTAAATTATCAATATTATTCGCTATAATATTGTATTGTGCAGCTTTGACCGATGCTTTAGCTACTTCTGTTGCCACGACGTGTTTAAAGTTTTGCGCAAGGGCGACAGAGAAATTACCATTGCCGCAATAAAGTTCTAATAAATCGCCGGATAACCCTTTGGTGACATTGACTGCCCAGTTTAGCATGTCGATATTAATCGCAGCATTGGGCTGGGTAAAACTATTTTCAACCTGCCGATAAATATATTGCTTACCCGCCACGCAAAGTTGTTCGTCAATGTAGTCTTGGTCTAAGCAGATCTTTTGATTTGAGGCTCGGCCAATAATATGGGCATGTATACCCTGCTCGGCTAGCGATGATTTTAATTGTTTGGCTTGCATTATCCACTCGTCATCAAGTTTACGATGATAAAGCAGTGAAATAATTAATTGCTCACTTAATGTTGATAGATAGTCAATTTGAAACAGTTTATGCCGCAAAATATCATTCCATTTTAAGAGCGGAACGATAGCTGACATCGCTTGATTAATTCGTTTTGAAGCAATAGGAAATGTTGTTATCTCGATACGTTTATGCGTTTTAGGTTCTGACATAATATGATATAACTCGTCTTTATTATGCCAGATACGAAACTCAACTCGCATGCGATAGTGGCGAGTTGGTGAAGGATAAACCGCAAGTGATGGTAAGTTAAACTCGCTAAATAATTCTTGAGTCTGCGCAACTTTTTGATTCAGTAAAAACTGATAATTATGTTCAGGTAATTTTGTTATCATATTATTTCTATTCAATTAGTTATGCATTAAACGGATAATGTTTGTTTCAGTTACTTGGTTAATTATGCGATACCAAAGTCTGAGTTACTTAGTTAGTAGCCGATTAACTTTGATTAAATAATTACGCGACTCTTGTGATACATGTGAAGTCACTAGCTTATTGTAGACCTGCTCAGGCGATAACGAGTTAATCACGTCCACCGCTTTATTTCGATCGCTCGAAAATGTTCTTAATACGCTGCCAGCTCCACCATTATAAGAGGTGATAATGGCATAACGCATGGATATTGGGTTTTTTATGCCAGCAAGATACGAATCACGAATTAACGCTAAATAAGCGGTGCCCATATATATATTATTACGCGGTTCTAATAGATAAGCCCGAGTAGGTTCTCCTTTTTTGCCCCAGCGCTTATAGAGATCTCGACCTGCGGTATGTTGCTGTACTTGCATCAAACCAAGCGCATCACTGCTGCTGACGGCAAATGGGTTAAAGTTTGATTCGACCTCCATTATGGCGAGAATCAATTTTTCATCTACATAGTATTGCGCAGCTGCTTCTTGTACGAGTGGCATGAATTTATGGGCACGTTCGTTTACATGATTCGGCACTAAATTAATGACAATATAACTAATTTTTTGGTTGTCTGATGTGCGAACTTTTACTTGGGTATCGATGAGATACTGAGCGTAATGAACCGCGCGCCATTCCCAACGAATAGGCTGCCCGGTTTCATCGACAATTTGTTTATATAAGAATGGCTCTTTGGTGACATCAATACTTGATTGTGATTGCTTGATGATATCTTCAGGTTCGGACATTAATAATGTTGTGACAATCGCTGATTTTAATGCGGTTGCCGGATCGGATGATAAGGTCTCGATAGTTAGTTTACCGGAAACAAAATTAATATGCGTACGCGTTTGTAAATCATCACTATATTGTACGTAATCTTTTGGCCCGGCAATTAAGACTTCATGAAGTCCCCAAATTTGTTCAATATTATTTGCGTACTGGCTGATGAGAATATTAAAGGCATTGGTATCTTTAACATAGATAGGTGCTTCTTGCGAACTGTCTTTGGAACCACAAGCGTTCAGTAAAGCGGCTAGCGTAATAACTGACAATATTTTGCAACACGTTATCTTTTTACTCATGTAATCGTACACCTAATAATAAAATTAATTTTGTGGCTTATAACCGGCAATCGTGACGTCTTGACCATGAAATAAAAAGTTGACCATTTCTGTTTCAATCTGTTTACGATGTTCGGGATTCATCATATTGAGTTTATGTTCATTAATGAGCATAGTCTGTTTTTTCATCCATTGTGACCAAGCTTCTTTCGATATTTCGGTAAAAATACGTTTACCCAGTTCGCCTGGATAAAGTTGAAAATCAAGACCGGGTGCTTCTTGCTTTAAAAAATGGCAATAGATTATTCTGCTCATAGGATTTTCCTTTTGCTATAACTTATAAAATTATAGCGTAAAAATAATTAGGTCAAAAGCGATGATTGCGCTAGCGTTAATTGTTGTAATAAATTACTTACTGGTGTTGCCAGCCCTATTTTAGGTGGATCGGCTAAGTGATACCAACAACCAGCGGATTCATCTAAGCAAGCGTTATTTTTTATTACCTGCGCATAAATTGGCACAATGTCGAGATGAAAATGGCTAAAGGTATGCTTAAAGGCAATAAGCTGGGTCAACTTGCTACTGGTGATGTTGTGTGTTGCTAGCCATTTTTCAAGATCGTCATAAGACGAAAACTGTGGAAAACAATATAATCCGCCCCAGATTCCCGCTGGTGGGCGTTTTTCGAGCCAAATTTTGCGTTGTTGTTCCAAGATCAAAAAATACGCCGTCTTGGTTGGAATGGTCTGTTTAGGTTTTTTAGTTGGGTAAGCTTGCCAACTGTCTGTTGCATAAGCAATACAGTCTTGTTTCAATGGACAGAGTGAACACTTTGGCTTACTTCGTGTGCAGATGGTTGCGCCAATATCCATCATGGCTTGATTAAATTTCTCCACTCCATTTGCCGGTGTTACTTGCTCTGATAGTTGCCATAATTGATTTTCAATGGTTTTATTGCCCGGCCAACCTTCAACAGCAAAATAACGCGTTAGTACGCGTTTTACATTGCCGTCGAGTATGGCAAAATGCTGTTTTTGCGATAATGATAAAATCGCTCCAGCGGTTGAGCGGCCAATACCGGGTAAACTTAATACATCATCGAATTTGGTGGGAAATACGCCAGCAAATTTTTCAGCAACGGTTTGCGCGGTTTTGTGCAAGTTACGCGCTCGGGCATAATAACCTAGGCCTGTCCACAAATGTAATACATCATCAACCGGTGCTTTAGCTAAATCAACGACGGTTGGGAATCGCTCAATAAAGCGCGTGAAGTAGGGTATGACTGTGACCACTTGAGTTTGCTGAAGCATCACTTCAGATAGCCAAACATGGTAAGGTGTTTTTTCAAGCTGCCAAGGCAGTGTTTTACGACCAAATTGGTCATACCACGCAATTACACGATCAGAAAAAGTTGTCATCGCCGCTCTTAATTATTGCGTTAAAAGACACTATCACTTGGATAACAGCCTAGCACTTTTAAAAATAGCGTAATAGAGGAAAGCTCCTTTAAGGCTTGTTGCATCTTGACGGTCTCAAGGTTGCCTTGCATGTCGATATAGAACATTTCTTCCCAAGGATTACCATGAATCGGCCGCGACTCAAGCTTAGTCATGACGATATCATGATTACGTAAAATTAGCAGTGCATCGACTAAGGCACCGGCTTGTTGACCTGTTTTCATTAGAATCGTGGTTTTTGCTGGTATTTGGTCAGATACTTCAACGGCTTTACGCGCCAAAATAATGAAACGCGTAATGTTCTCTTTTTGGTTGGCAAAATTATGTTCTAAGACCTGTAAGCCATAAAGTTCACCGCCGTCTTTATTACCAATCGCGGCAACATTCGGCTGATTGCGCTTTGCAACGGTATCCATCGCTGAAGATGTACTATCGCAGTAGACAATTTTCCAATTTGGGTAATTGGCTAAAAAGTTAGTGCATTGTTGGAATGGCTGTGGATGGCTATAGACAGTATCAATGGTTGCTAATGTTGCTTCTTCATTAGCTAAAATACAGTGATCAATTGGTAATGATAATTCACCAATAATATGTAAATTGGTTTTTTGTAATAAGTCATACACTTCATTAATTGAACCCGAACTGGTATTTTCAATTGGCAAAACCCCATAATCCACGCTACCATTCTCGACTTGGTCAAAGATATCTTTGAAATTTGAGCAGCTTGATTCGATAATCTGATCAAAATGATGCGCAGCATAACGACGAGTTGCTGAGTGAGAATATGAACCAATCGGCCCAAGAAAGGCAATGTTAGCTGACTTGATGGTATTGTGATTAAGGTTTTCTTGTAAAATACGTTGCTGTAGTCGCACGGAATCTTCAATAATGATTTGATACAGACGCTTAATGAAGATTTCATCAAGATGATAGTCTTTACCTTTCTCAATTAACGTTTTAATTAAGATGCGTTCGCGTTCAAGATCGCGAACAGGAATATTGGCTTTGATTTTAGTATTAACAACTTCGGTGGAGAGTTCACGGCGCTGAACAAGTAATTCAAGCAGTTGCTTATCTAATGCAGTAATTTTATCTCGTAAAGGGAGTAATGGATTTGTTGTCATAGTAATTTTGCTAAAATAAAATCATGCTGCATTATATACCAATAATTGACAAGCCGTTATAAAAGTTTATCTAAAACAGCATGATCAAAAATTTGATGCCATTTTTACCGATTCAATTGTGTGATCAGCATGATTATTGCGCACCATAATGGCACAACAAATCAACGATTCTCGCTATTGCTCTGTATTGAGTTATGTTACGATAACTTCATTATTATTGATAATTGAGTTGTTGCTATGCCAGAACTTCCAGAGGTTGAAACCAGCCGATTAGGTATTCTTCCATACCTTAAAGATCAAACTATTGCGGCTTTAGTCATTCGCCAGCCAAAACTCCGTTGGCCGATTGATCCTGATATTGAGTTAGCTAAGGGACAACGTATTATTGATGTTAAACGTCGGGCTAAATATTTGTTGCTACAATTGGAACACGGCTGGATTGTGATTCACTTGGGTATGTCAGGAAGTCTACGTATTTTACTTGAGGATACGCCAGCACAGAAGCATGAACACGTTGATTTGGTGTTAGACAATGGCGTGATATTACGTTATACCGATCCTCGGCGCTTTGGGGCATGGTTATGGACGCCGTTTTTAGAGTGGTTACCACAGCTGAAAAAACTTGGACCCGAGCCGCTTACAGACGAGTTTAATGCCGAGTATTTGCATCAGCAAATAGCCAATAAAAAAGTGCCGATAAAAACCTTGATTATGGATAACCATATTGTCGTTGGTGTCGGTAATATTTATGCCAGTGAATCGTTATTTATGGCGAAAATTCTACCGATGCGCATTGCCAGCACGCTCACACAAGATGAAGTAACATTATTAGTTGCAGCAATTAAACGTGTGCTTGAACAATCGATAAAACAAGGCGGCACAACGTTAAAAGACTTCTTACAGACAGATGGTAAGCCGGGTTATTTTGTGCAGCAATTACAGGTATATGGGCGAGCACAGCACTTATGTTTCACTTGTCATACGCCGATCTGCTCACAAAAAATCGCGCAACGAAACACATTTTATTGCCAGAATTGCCAGAAATAGCGTATTTCATCGATTAAAGCGAAAAAAATGAAAGGCAAGATAGATTAAAAGATTGGGTGAATTGATGTTATAGTATTCGCCTAATTTTAGTGTTCCTGAATTTAATCTTGCCTAAAAAGAGAACTGTTATGGAAATTTTGCGTGGGTCGCCTGCATTATCTGCATTTCGTATTAATAAGTTACTTGCCCTTTGTCATGAAAAAAACCTTCCTATCAAATCCATTTATTCTGAGTACGTTCATTTTGTTGATTTAGCTAACCCGCTTACTACCAAGGCACATTCAACATTGAATTCGCTATTGCAATATGGCCCTAAGGCTGATCAGCAAAAAGTATGTGGCCAATTATTTTTAGTGATTCCCAGAGCGGGCACAATTTCGCCTTGGTCATCGAAAGCAACGGATATTGCTCATAATTGTGGCTTAACGCAGATTTCGCGCATCGAACGCGGCATTGCGTATTACGTTGATTGCCAAGCATTATCCACAGCACAGCAACATAGCTTTATGGACTTAATACACGATCGAATGATGGAAAGTGTCTGTCATGATTTCACACAAGCGCAAGCGCTTTTCACGCATCAATCCCCCCAACCATTAAAGATGATTGATGTTTTAGTGAAAGGGCGGGCGGCGTTAGAGCAAGCTAATATTGAACTTGGGCTAGCACTAGCTGCTGATGAGATTGATTATTTACTTGATAATTTTAATCGTTTAAAGCGTAATCCAAGTGATGTTGAATTGTACATGTTTGCTCAAGCGAACTCCGAGCATTGCCGGCACAAAATTTTCAATGCAGATTGGATTGTTGATGGTCAAGTACAGCCTAAATCGCTGTTTAACATGATCAAAAATACCTTCGCAACAACCCCTGACTATGTTTCCTCTGCTTATAAAGATAACGCGGCTGTCATGGATGGTTCAATTGTTGGCCGGTTTTATCCGAGTCATGATGGCAAGCAATACGGCTTTCATCAAACGTACGCCGATATTTTAATGAAGGTCGAAACACATAACCATCCCACCGCGATTTCACCTTGGCCAGGCGCTGCAACCGGGAGTGGCGGCGAGATTCGTGATGAAGGCGCAACAGGCCGCGGCGCAAAACCGAAAGCGGGTTTAGTCGGGTTTTCTGTCTCGAATTTACGCATTCCTGGCTTTGAACAGCCATGGGAACACGATTTTGGTAAACCCGATCGCATTGTGTCTGCACTCGATATTATGCTTGATGGTCCACTCGGTGGCGCTGCTTTTAATAATGAATTTGGCCGACCTGCGCTATTAGGGTATTTCCGTACCTATGAAGAACAAGTGAATAGCCATAATGGTTTAGAGTTGCGCGGTTATCATAAACCGATCATGCTGGCCGGTGGTATTGGAAATATTAACCGACAACATATTAAAAAAGGTGAATTTCCTGCCGGTTCAAAATTAATTGTGCTTGGCGGGCCATCGATGAATATAGGCTTAGGTGGTGGGGCGGCTTCGTCAATGACCTCAGGTCAATCTGATGCGGATTTAGACTTTGCATCGGTACAACGCGATAACCCTGAAATGGAAAGGCGTTGCCAAGAGGTGATCGACCGCTGCTGGCAACTGGGTGATGATAATCCTATTTTATTCATTCACGATGTAGGTGCGGGCGGATTATCAAATGCCATGCCTGAACTGGTAAGTGATGGCGGCTGTGGTGGGCAATTTGAGCTGCGCAAAATCTTAAATGATGAGCCGGGCATGTCACCGCTCGAAATTTGGTGCAATGAATCACAAGAACGCTATGTTCTTGCTGTCGCGCCAGAAAGTTTACCAGTTTTTGATGCGTTATGCCGACGTGAACGTGCTCCGTACGCGGTTATTGGTGAGGCAACCAAGAAAAAAGAGTTAGTTTTACATGACACTCACTTTGACAATAATCCCATTGAGTTACCGCTTGATGTGTTATTAGGTAAAACCCCTAAAATGCTGCGCGACGTTAAATCGCAACAAGCCAATGGTGAACCATTTAATGCGGCTAAGATTGATTTAAATGAAGCCATTAATCTTGTCCTGCATTTGCCAGCGGTTGCTGAAAAAACGTTTTTAATTACGATCGGAGATCGCTCGGTGTCGGCCATGGTGAGCCGAGATCAAATGGTTGGGCCATGGCAAATCCCCGTCGCTGATTGCGCTGTTACAACCGCTAGTTTAGATAGTTACTATGGTGAGGCAATGTCGATTGGTGAAAGAGCGCCGGTTGCTTTGCTTGACTTCGCCGCCTCAGCAAGACTTGCTGTCGGCGAGGCTCTGACCAATATCAGCGCGACGGCTATCGGTGATATTAAACGGATTAAATTATCGGCTAATTGGATGGCTGCTGCGGGCCATCCAGGTGAAGATGCTGGGCTTTATGCGGCAGTGAAAGCGATTGGCGAAGAGCTCTGTCCTGCGCTTGGGCTTGCTATCCCGGTTGGTAAAGATTCCATGTCGATGAAAACAACTTGGCAACAAGATGGTAAAACACAAGCAATGACCGCTCCTTTATCGGTGGTGATATCCGCTTTTGCCCGGGTTGAAGATGTACGTAAAACGGTCACACCAGAATTACAGATAGAACCAAACCGTTTATTATTGATTGATTTAGGTTGTGGCAAAACGTCACTTGGTGCAACGGCACTAGCTCAGGTATATCGTCATTTGGGTAATGATTGTGCTGATGTACGTGATGTAAACGTGCTAGCAAATTTTTATCATGCGATGCAGCAACTAATTGAAAAACAACAAATCTTAGCTTATCACGATCGCTCCGATGGTGGGCTAATTGTAACCTTGCTCGAAATGGCTTTTGCTGGGCATTGTGGCCTTGAGCTAAATTCCGCGTTATTTGAACATGATCTCATTGCCAGTTTATTTACCGAAGAGCTTGGTGCGGTGATTGAGGTGAAAGAAACGGAGCTGAAAGCGGTACTGGATTGTTTGACTCAGTTTAATCTCATTGAGCATGTGCATGAGTTAGGCTGTGCGGTAGCGGGTAATGAGATTGTGATTCGACATGATGATAAAATTCTTTATCAGCAAACACGCAGTATATTACGAACTTGGTGGGCTGAAACCACATGGCAAATGCAAAGGATACGTGATAACCCGCTATGTGCCGATCAAGAGCATCATGGTAAACAAATCGACGAGGATCCGGGTTTAAATGTGCATTTAACTTTTGAGCCCAGCCAAGATATTGCAGCACCTTATATTGCGAGCGGACGTAAACCAAAAATCGCGATTTTACGTGAACAAGGTGTTAATTCACATGTTGAAATGGCGGCTGCTTTCTATCGGGCTGGTTTCGATGCATTTGATGTGCATATGACTGACTTGTTAGCTGGGCAAACTCAGCTGAGCAGCTTTAATGCGTTAGTGGCATGCGGCGGGTTTTCTTATGGTGACGTACTGGGTGCGGGTGAGGGCTGGGCGAAGTCTATTTTATTCAACCAACGTGTACGCGATGAGTTTGAGGCATTTTTCCACCGCGATAATACGTTATCACTTGGGGTGTGCAACGGCTGCCAGATGATGTCAAATCTGAAAGATTTGATTCCAGGTGCAGATTTATGGCCACGCTTTGTACGCAATTTGTCCGAACGCTTTGAGGCGCGCTTTAGTTTAGTTCAGATTGAGCAAAGTCCGTCATTATTATTTGATGGTATGGTGGGATCACATATGCCAATTGCCGTCTCTCATGGTGAAGGGCGAGTTGAGTTAAAAGATGAAGGCCATTTAGCGAACTTAGAAACATCAACACTCATTGCCATGCGCTATGTTGATAATTATGGCCGAGTTACCCAAACCTATCCAAATAATCCTAATGGTTCCCCTAATGGTATTACCGCGGTGACAACACAAGATGGCAGAGCAACGATTATGATGCCTCATCCCGAGCGAGTATTTAGAACGGTCAGTCATTCATGGCATCCTCATAATTGGGGAGAAGATAGTCCATGGATGCGGATTTTCCGTAATGCTCGTAAACAGTTAGGGTAACATCATGGGAAAATTGGGACGAAATTTGTCCCAATTTTGTAATAGCGAGTGCGATAGAGGGAAACTATTTACTAAAAGTCACTTCGTGGCCGTAGCTTTGGATAATGCCTTGGATACGATCCATCGTTTCACGAGACGGTGGTTCAACGCCTTCTAGCATATATTTATCACCTAACGTTGCCCACTTATATGCGCCCATTTTATGATAAGGTAGCATTTCAACTTTTTCAATATTGTTCATACCTTGAATAAATTGACCTAATTGATGTGCTGAAGCATCATCGTCAGACCAGCCCGGTACAACAACATAACGAATCCAGGTGCGTTTATTGATTTTTTGCAGGTATTGTGCAAATTCTAAAACGCGTTTATTGGAAACACCGACTAGTTTTTGATGAATATCATCATTAATCTGTTTTAGGTCAAGCATGACTAAATCAGTGTGTTCCATTAATGCTTCAATAGTATGATCAATGGAACGCGCATAACCATTAGTATCTAAGCAAGTACCGATACCTTCGGCGCGGCAAGCCCTAAACCACTCAGTGACAAATTCAGCTTGTAAAATTGCTTCACCGCCCGATGCTGTTACGCCACCACCATTGGGGATGATAAAATGTTTATAAGTAACAATTTCTTTCATGAGTTCTTCAACTGTCACTTCTCGGCCTGCTTTAAGATCCCAGGTATCACGATTGTGACAATACAAACAACGCATTAAGCAGCCTTGAAAAAACACAATAAAGCGGATACCAGGTCCATCAACAGTCCCGAAAGATTCAAACGAATGAATTCGTCCTTTTACTGTTTCTTCTTGGGTAGTCATAATAATTTCTTGATTCATGAACATTCTCTATCGATTGCGACACAATATTTATGATTATTATCGATTTAATCTGATTAAAAATAAAGGCCCCTACCGGAGCCTTTATCGAGTTTAATTACTGATATTACATTGATTGTGTAAATGTACGAGTAATAACGTCTTTTTGTTGCTCTTTAGTTAAAGAGTTAAAACGTACCGCATAACCAGAAACACGAATCGTTAATTGCGGGTATTTTTCTGGGTGTTCCATTGCATCAAGTAATGTTTCACGGTTTAACACGTTAACATTTAGATGTTGACCACCTTCAACGGTTGCTTCATGGTGGAAATAACCATCCATTAAACCAGCAAGGTTACGCTTACGTGCATCATCATCTTTACCTAATGCGTTTGGTACGATAGAGAAAGTATAAGAAATACCGTCTTTAGCGTAAGCAAATGGTAGTTTTGCAACTGATGTTAATGATGCAACCGCACCTTTTTGATCGCGGCCATGCATTGGGTTCGCACCGGGTCCAAATGGCGCGCCAGCACGACGACCGTCAGGCGTGTTACCTGTTTTCTTACCGTATACAACGTTTGAAGTTATGGTTAATACTGATTGTGTTGGAACTGCATTACGATAAGTTTTTAGTTTTTGAATTTTCTTCATAAAACGTTCAACTAAATCAACAGCGATATCATCAACACGTGGATCATTATTACCAAATTGTGGGTATTCACCTTCGATTGCAAAGTCAGTTGCAATACCATCTTCATCACGAATTGCTTTTACTTTCGCATATTTAATTGCTGAAAGTGAGTCAGCTGCAACAGAAAGACCTGCGATACCACATGCCATTGTACGCACGATATCTCGGTCGTGTAATGCCATTAGTGATGCTTCATAGCTGTATCGGTCATGCATGTAATGGATTGCATTCAATGCCGTGACGTATTGTTTTGCTAACCAATCCATGAAGTGATCAAGTGAATTGAACACTTTATCAAAATCTAAGTACTCATCAGTAATACGTTCCATTTTTGGACCGACTTGTGCTTTAGATTTTTCATCAACACCACCGTTAATTGCATAAAGTAGTGTTTTAGCAAGGTTGGCACGTGCACCGAAGAATTGCATCATTTTACCGACGATCATCGGGCTTACGCAACATGCGATTGCATAGTCATCGTTGTTAAAATCAGGACGCATTAAGTCATCATTTTCGTACTGTAATGATGAGGTATCAATTGATACTTTCGCCGAGTAGTTTTTGAATCCTTGTGGTAATTGTTCTGACCAAAGGATAGTCATATTCGGCTCTGGTGATGGTCCCATGGTGTAAAGCGTATTTAAGAAACGGAAAGAGGTTTTAGTAACCAAAGTACGTCCGTCTACACCCATACCTGCTAAAGATTCTGTTGCCCAAATTGGGTCGCCAGAGAATAATTCATCATATTCAGGCGTACGTAAGAAACGAACCATACGTAATTTCATAACGAAATGGTCAACAATTTCTTGTGCATCTTTTTCAGTGATAAGACCTGCTGCAAGATCACGTGCGAAGTAGATATCAAAGAAAGTCGAAGTACGACCTAATGACATTGCTGCACCATTTTGTGATTTAACTGCGGCTAGGTAACCAAAATAAGTCCATTGAACGGCTTCTTGAGCTGTTTTTGCTGGGCCTGAAATGTCACAACCGTATTTTGCAGCCATTTCTTTGATTTGTGCTAATGCACGGTGTTGTTCTGCGATCTCTTCACGACGTTGCATTGTCATTTGTAGATCAACACCATTTTCAAAATCTTCTTGTAGTGAATTGAACTGAGCTAATTTATCATTCATTAAGAAGTCGATACCATAGAGTGCTACTCGGCGGTAGTCACCAATAATACGACCACGACCGTATGCGTCAGGAAGACCAGTGATAACCCCTGATTTACGGCAACGAAGAATATCTGGTGTATAAATGTCGAAAACACCTTGGTTATGTGTTTTACGGTATTCAGTAAAGATTTTTTTTACTAATGGATCAAGTTCACGATTATAAGCTTTACATGAACCTTCGATCATTTTGATCCCACCAAACGGAATAAGAGCACGTTTTAATGGTTTTTCTGTTTGTAAGCCAACAATTTTTTCTAAATCTTTCTCAATATAACCTGCATCATGGGCAGTAATTGTTGAGATAACACTGGTATCAAAATCAACAGGGGCATGCGTTGAGTTTTCAACTTTAATGCCGTCCATTACTTTGTCCCAAAGTTTAGTCGTCGCATCAGTTGCGCCAGCTAAAAATGACTCATCGCCCTCATAAGGGGTATAGTTTTTCTGGATGAAATCACGAACATTGACAGCATTCTGCCAATCGCCATCTTTAAAGCCTTTCCAAGCCTGTGCTTGTACTTCGTTTAAGTTACTCATATTTGTTACCTCAGATTTACGAAAACTTTATTTCCCTATAGTATATAAGGGATAATAATTAAAAATCAATGGGCTTTACGTAAATAAAGTCCCCAGTAAGATAGCGCAACGGCTAGCCCACCTAAAATGTTACCGATTGTCACGGGAATTAAATTGTTGATCAAAAAGTGCTCAATAGTGATGTTTGAAAAAGCATTTGGCGATAAATGGATTGATTGCCAAAATTCCGGTGTCGCAAAGTTATTAATGATAATTCCCATTGGGATCATAAACATGTTAGCGATACTATGTTCAAAGCCGCTTGCAACGAACATGGCAACGGGTAGAATCATAATGAGCATTTTGTCTAATAATGAGCGTCCGGCATAACTTAACCAAACAGCAAGGCAAACCATCAAGTTTGCTAAAAAGCCAAGGCAAACTGCTTCAATAAACCCATGATGGAGTTTATGGTCAGCGGTTTGTAATACGTTCAATCCCCATTGCCCATTGGCTGCGGTGTATTGACCTGAAAACCAGATAACTGCAACAAAGAAAATGGCGCCAATAAAGTTACCAAAATAGACAGCTAACCAGTTGCGTAGCATTTTATACCAACTGACTTTATGGGTCATTTTAGGGAGTATTGTCAATACGGTAGAGGTAAAAAGGTCCGCGCCACAACACACGACGAGCATTAACCCTAATGAGAAACAGATACCGCCTACTAATTTAACAAGGCCATATGGTGCGCCAGCTGCCCCCGTTGTTGCAGTGATGTAAAAAACGAAAGCGATAGAAATGAATACACCAGCTAGAATGGCTGAAAAGAGTGTTGTATAGGGGTGTTTATTTACTTTATAGTTTCCAATCTCTTCTGCAAGTGCAGTCATTTGTGCGGGAGATAAGGAATCAACAATTTTATTGTCGGTACTCAAACTAACGTCCTCAAAAAACCATGCTTTTATGAGGGGAATAGTATACTCAAAATTTATGCCAGATCACTCTTTTTTTTAACAAAATAACAAATGATTATTTTTATTTAGCTTTTGTTATGAATTTTACGAAAAATTGATTCTGTTTATATTTAGATATGATAATGCTTTGTTATTTTGATAATTTTATTTTTCTGCTTGATTAACTTTATATTAACGATAATTGTGCGATTTGATTTTATTCAGTCCTGTACGATAGATAAAAATGGCGTATAATAATGAGAAATTTTATATTGTTAACAATAAAAAAATAGGTCATTAATTATGTTAGATCCTAATTTACTTCGCACTGAGTTGGAACTCGTTGCCCAAAAACTATTACGTCGTGGGTTTAAACTAGATGTAGAAACAATTCGTCAACTCGAAGAAAAACGTAAAGTTTTACAAGTTGAAACTGAAAGTCTGCAAGCGGAACGAAATGCTCGCTCTAAATCGATTGGTGAGGCTAAAGCACGCGGAGAAGATATCGCGTTAGTGCGCGAGGAAGTGAATAAATTAGGTGAAAAATTAGATTCGGCTAAAAAACAGTTAGACGAACTTTTACTGCAAATTAAAGATATTTATGCAGCGATTCCTAATATTCCTGACGATAATGTACCCGATGGTAAAGATGAAGCTGACAATGTGGAAATTTCAAAATGGGGCACGCCACGCACATTTGATTTTCCAATTCAAGATCACGTGGCACTCGGTGAAAAAATTGATGGTTTAGATTTTGCTGCAGCGGTGAAACTAACAGGTGCGCGTTTTGTCGTAATGAAAGGACAAACGGCACGTTTACACCGCGCCTTGGCTCAGTTTATGCTTGATTTGCATACGCAAGAACATGGTTATACCGAGATGTATGTGCCATATTTAGTTAATCAAGCAACGTTATTTGGCACCGGTCAATTACCAAAATTTGGTAAAGATCTATTCCATACTAAGCCGCTAGAAGAAGACGCCGATTCAAGCAACTATGGCTTAATTCCAACTGCCGAGGTGCCTGTCACGAATTTAGTGCGAGATACCATTTTGGATGAAGATGCACTACCATTAAAAATGACTGCGCATACACCATGTTTCCGCTCAGAAGCCGGTTCATATGGTAAAGATACTCGTGGTTTAATTCGTATGCATCAGTTTGATAAAGTCGAGTTGGTACAAATTGTCAAACCAGAGCAGTCAATGCAAGCGTTAGAAGAATTAACGGCAAATGCTGAAAAAGTGTTGCAGTTACTTCAGTTACCTTATCGTAAGATTGTGCTTTGCACGGGCGATATGGGCTTTGGCTCACGTAAAACGTATGACTTAGAAGTATGGGTTCCGGCGCAAGATACTTATCGTGAGATCTCTTCTTGCTCAAATATGTGGGATTTCCAAGCTCGTCGTATGCAGGCTCGTTACCGTAGTAAGGCTGATAATAAAGTGCAGTTAGTCCATACCTTAAACGGTTCTGGCTTGGCAGTAGGACGTACATTGGTCGCAATTATGGAAAATTACCAACAAGCCGATGGGCGTATTAAAGTTCCTGCGGTGCTTATTCCTTACATGAATGGCGCAGAATATATTGGCTAATTATTGGCTGTATTAAAATAACGTTAACGGTTAGGGTTAACGTTATTTTTTTATTAAAAAGCTATTGAGAATCGAATATGTACAAAGGTATATTACTATCATTAAGTGCATCTTGCCTTTTTGGATTAGTCTATTATTATCCTGTATTTTTAAAACCGCTGTCGATTATTGATATATTTTGCTGGCGTTTATTAATGTCATTTCCGGCGATCATGCTGCTCGTTTGTATTGAAAAACAGTGGCGCGCTATTATTGATTTATTTCAGCGTATCCGCCAGCAACCTCTTTTTCTACTTGCACTGATTTTTTCTTCTTTATTACTTTCTATCCAAATGTTGATTTTTGTATGGGCACCATTAAGTGGCAAAGCATTATCGACGTCGTTAGGCTATTTTATGTTACCGCTGACCATGGTGATTTGTGGGCGCGTATTTTATAAAGAGCGTTTTAGTTTTTTACAGAAAATAGCAGTCGTGTTAGCTTTTGTTGGCGTGGCATTGGAAGTTTATATCACCGGGGCTTTCTCTTGGGAAACCGCCGTGATTTGTCTGGGGTATCCAATCTATTTTATGTTTAGGCGTTATATGAATATTGATGGTATTGCTGGTACGTTTTCAGACTTCTTTTTTGTCGCATTAGGCTGCCTTTGTTATTTTGTTATTCAATACGATATGCACAAAATTAGTGATGATGTTGTGCATTTCCATATCTTTATTCCGTTACTAGGAATTATAACGGCCATTGCGTTTGCTGCTTATTTTTCTGCCAGTCGACTATTGCCATTGGGCATTTTTGGCTTGCTAGGCTATGTTGAGCCGATTTTATTAGCTATTGTCTCGATTTTCTTTTTACATGAAAGCATCTCTTCTGAGCATATTATTTCTTACGGCTTGATATGGGGCGCGGTGTGCGTGTTAATTTTAGAAGGCCTTGTTTATACGATTCGAAATTTTAAATATAAGCGCATAAAATAACCCCTCATAAGAGGGGGTAGTTAGTGCTGAATATCGCTTTAGTTTGTTTGTTGGCGTTTGAGTAGATGGGTTGCTAGCTGCTGATCCATTTTTCTTAATAGCTGTTCGGTCGTTTGCCAATCAATACAGGCATCAGTCACGGACACGCCGTATTTCATCTCTTTTGGTGGTAAATCTGATGATTGATTACCTTCACATAAATTACTTTCGATCATCACACCAATAATTGAATTATTGCCGTTTTGGATTTGTGCAATAATTGACTCGGCAACTAAAGGCTGACGCCGATAGTCTTTATTTGAATTACCATGACTACAATCAATCATTAAGTTAGCTGTTAATCCTGATTTTGCCATTTGCGCTTCACATGACTTCACATTATCAGCATCAAAGTTTGGTGTTTTACCTCCGCGTAAAATGACATGGCCGTGTGGATTACCGTCAGTTTGCAAGACACTGACTTGTCCTTTTTGGTTTACACCGACAAAACGATGTGACATGGAGGCTGATTTCATTGCGTTAATTGCGACATCCAAATTGCCGTCAGTACCATTTTTAAAACCAACGGGCATTGAGAGCCCTGATGCCATTTCTCGGTGGGTTTGGGATTCGGTGGTTCTTGCCCCAATCGCTGACCAACTGATTAAATCACCAATGTATTGCGGCGTGTTTGGATCTAATGCTTCAGTGGCAATCGGTAAACCTATGCGTGTAATATCTAATAAAAGCTGGCGCGCTTTTTTAAGGCCATGCTCGATATCAAATGAACTGTCCATATGAGGATCATTAATTAACCCTTTCCAGCCAACGGTAGTACGTGGTTTTTCAAAGTAAACTCGCATCACAATAAATAAGTGGTCACTCACTTCGTCAGCGAGATGCTTAAGTTTATGAGCATACTCAATCGCTGATTTTGGATCGTGTACCGAACATGGTCCACAAACCACCAGTAAACGCGGATCTTTGCGTTCTAAAATGTTAACAATATGTTCTCTTGAACTAGCAATTTGGTTTTGGAGGTCTTGTTCTAACGGCAGAAGGGTTTTAATCTCATCGGGTGTGATAAGTTGTTGTTCGTTTTTAATGCGAACATTATTAAGTTTATCTTTCAACATGTATTCACCTTTACGTTATTCTATTTTTCTCAAATTAATATAAGTGTAAAATTAAATTTACAAAGTATCTATTGTTATGTAAACATATATTTAGGTAATAGTAAATAAAATGTTGGGTTCATTATGGTATTATATTGACTGTAAATTTAATGATACACCTAGCGTTTTTACAGGATGATAGGAACATGAAAGCCACTTATAAAATAATTGGTTTTCATTAGCAACGATTAAAAATGACGAGAATGAAATGGGCAAAATAATCAAGGTTAATTCATGATTTTATCGCGAAACATAAAAAATACTGCGCCGAGTAAGCATAAACCCGCCCAAATGTAATCGAGTTTGAAAGGTTCTTTTAAAACAAATAATGAAAAAGGAATAAAAACACTTAAACTGAGCACTTCTTGAATGATTTTAAGTTGTCCAGCTGAGGCGACATCATAACCAATTCTGTTGGCTGGTACTTGCAGTAAATATTCAAATAAAGCAATTCCCCAGCTAACTAAAGCGGCAACAATCCATGTTTTGTCATGAAAATATTTTAAATGCCCATACCAGGCAAATGTCATAAAAATATTGCTGAGAGTGAGCATGCCAATAGTAATAAAAATAGGATTCATGTTAAAAATACCGATAAGAGAAGGGTTAGATGATAATTGTGATTAAGATCATACATTCAATAATCCCGTTCGCATCAATAGCAGAAGCTGACCGGAATTATTGACGTTTTATTGGTTAATTATTTTGCACTTAAATAATACTAAAGTCGATACTCGTTACTAAAAAATCAACTCGATGTTAATTTTAAACCGATCACACCAATAATGACGAGCGCTAAGCAAATTAGTCGTATCGGCGCCATCGACTCATTAAAAACAAAAATACCAATTAAGGTTGCGCCAATAATACCAATACTGGTCCAAACGGCATAAGCGGTTCCCATCGGTAGCGATTTAATCGCTTGGGCGAGTAGCACAAAGCTACATATCATCGTGAGTATTGTCACAATACTAGGTGTTAAGCGAGTAAATCCATGGCTATATTTTAAACTAATTACCCAAATTATTTCAAAAATACCTGCAATTATCAGATAGATCCAGGCCATATTGTATATCCTTAATATCAAGAGTAAGGGTCGTCCCTTAGAAATAATGAAACTTAGTTAGGTCGTCCTACTAAGTTAAAGAAATGAATGCATCGAATGAATGAGTATTGATACTCATGTCAACGATTATACTATAGGGAAAATAGTAATTAAAAGCTATAATGCCTATGATAGTAATAAAATCTATTTATCAAACAAGCCATTGCCTGCTAAAATAGATTTATTATGGATTAACTATTGCTTGGGGCTAAGCAAATGAGATTATGTGATCGTGATATTGAGGCATATTTAGCAGAAGGGAAGCTAAAAATAACGCCACAACCGGCTACAAGCAGCATCAATGGTGCAACGGTTGATGTTAGACTGGGTAATCAATTTCGAACATTTCGTGAACACACAGCGGCTTATATTGATTTGAGTGGGCCAAAAGAAGCGGTGTCAGCTTCGCTTGAACGTGTAATGAGTGATGAAATTGTGCTAACTGATGATGAGGTTTTCTATCTTCATCCCGGTGAGCTTGCTTTAGCGGTGACATTAGAATCAGTGATGATTCCTGACAATTTGATTGGATGGCTTGATGGTCGATCATCGCTGGCAAGACTTGGCTTAATGGTACACGTTACAGCTCATCGTATTGATCCCGGTTGGGAAGGACAGATCGTATTAGAGTTTTATAATTCAGGCAAACTGCCGTTAGCACTTCGGCCTGGAATGACAATTGGTGCATTAAGTTTTGAAGTATTAAGTGGACCTGCTGCAAGGCCTTATAATCGTAGGCAAGATGCTAAGTATAAAGGCCAACAAGGCGCTGTTGCTAGTCGTATTGACAAAGATTAATAGAAGGAATTTAGCTCATGATTAAGAAAATATTGCTGACATTATTGATTTTGATCGTACTGATTGTTGCTGGAATTATCTCGCTCGTCGTCTTTGTTGATCCGAATAATTTTAGAGGATTTATTTCAAGCACAGTTAAAGAACAAACCGGATATGAATTAAGAATTGATGGTGACTTGCGTTGGCATATTTGGCCACAAATCAGTATTTTAACCGATTCGGTTCGTTTAGAAGATCAAGGCGCGAAAAAACCGATTTTAACCGCCGATAATATGCGACTTGATGTTGAATTATTACCGCTTTTTTCGAAAGAGTTAGTGGTTAAAAATGTGTTAGTCAAATCAGCCGTTATTAATATTACTGATGAGAGCAAAGGGAGTGTTGCTAAAGGTAATAAATCAACTACGACAGTTAATCAAACTCAAACAGATAAACCGAAAGAAACAAGCGGTTCGGGATGGCGTTTTGCGCTAAATAAACTTGATATTGTTGATAGTACTATTGTCTATCAGCAAGAAAAAGATCTGATTAGTTTTAGAGATATCAATATTGCTATCGAGCAAAAGGATAGTAAAAATATTAGCTTGGATTTGTCAGGCAGTGTCAATCGTGATCAACAAGATTTACGCTATACATTAAGCGCTGATGCGAATTTGGCTAATTTTCCACAAGCAGCACAAATTGATTTACATCAATTGACCTATAACTATAAAGGTGTTGGTGTACCAACAGGACAGTTGAAAGGTGAGGTTAAGGCTACTTTTAATTATCAACAATCACCATTTACGTTAGATAGTCAAGATTTTAATATTACGGTAAATGGTAATTCAATTAACGGTAAGCTTAAAGCGAATTTAGAGCAAAAACCTTATTTTGAGGCATTATTGACTGCCGATAAATTTGATCTCACGCCATTTTTAACGTCTAGCCCTCAAAGTCAACAAACGGATGTGACCAAGTCGACACAAAGTCAACCGGTTGTGGCCAATAAAGCGGCTAGTGGTAATGAACTTGCATTTTTACAAACATTTAATGCAAAATTCAACCTTAGTATCAATCAAGTAATCGCAGATAAGGTCATCATTAATAATTTTGTGATTGATGCAAATAACCAAAATGGTGTTGCGACGCTAAATAAAGTTAATTTAGATATTGCAAAAGGGCATGTAACTGCAAATGGAAGTGCTAATGGCAATCAAACTAAAGCGTTAGTTAAGCTTGCAACTCAAGCATCAAATATCGATTTAAGTGTACTATTGGGGCAATTGGCATTAGCTGATAGCCTAGTTGGGCAGCTTAACGTTGACGGTAACATTGCGATGAACACCATTAACCCAGAAAAAATTATGGGTGCTTTGACCGGTGACTTGGCGGTTAAAGTCAATAACGCAAGATTGGAAAATCTTAATATTCAGCGCATTATTCAAAATGCAGTATCACAATACTCCAAAACCGCGGTCACCGAGGAACAATACCAAAAATACACTGAATTACACGAAATTAGTGCGGATGCTTCATTTGCTGATGGTGATATGAATTTATCTTCAATTAAGGCTCTGTCTGCGACGCTTGATGTAACAGGTAGTGGTCGAGTTGGTCTGACTAAACAAGATCTCGATGTTAATTTAGCTGTGAAAATCTTAAGCGGTTGGAATGGGGATAGCAAAACGATTCAAAAACTACAACAAATGGCAATTCCATTGCGTATTTATGGCCCTTTTACCCAATTACATTATCGTGTTGAGGCGGATAAAATTATCAAGGATGTTTTAAGCAATAAGCTACAAAATGAAATTGATAAATTAAAAGGTCGTTTAGGAAATAACGAACAAACTAGTACTGATGAACAATCAAATACGACTGATACGGATAAAACTCAGGATGAAAAACCTAAAGCTAAAGAGTTATTAGGGAATTTCTTGAATAAAATTAAATAAACTTATGGTTTGATTAATTTTCTATAAAAAGCGTCATTATTCTGACGCTTTTTTATTACTAAAATACCATCAGTTGCCATCTTGCTATCACTCATAGACGAATTAATTTTTGGATTGCGCTTTGATATTCAAAAGATTAGGCATAACAGTAATTTATTTCAATTTTCACTGACTAATATGCCAGTTTTATGGTATCATTTAGCATATATTTTTGTTTATATTTTATCGAGTGAGAAAGTGGTTTTATGACCGATTTATCTAAAGTTGAACTTGCCAGAGAAATTACACCTGTTGATATCGAGGAAGAACTAAAAACATCTTATCTTGACTATGCGATGTCAGTTATTGTTGGCCGAGCCCTACCTGATGTTCGCGATGGACTCAAACCCGTACATCGTCGTGTACTTTTTGCAATGAATGTATTAGGGAATGATTGGAATAAGGCGTATAAAAAATCCGCTCGTGTAGTCGGGGACGTTATCGGTAAATATCATCCCCATGGTGATACGGCGGTTTATGACACGATTGTACGAATGGCCCAGCCATTCTCATTACGCTACATGTTAGTTGATGGGCAAGGTAACTTTGGTTCGGTCGATGGCGATTCAGCAGCAGCTATGCGTTATACCGAAATTCGTATGTCTAAAATTGCGCATGAATTATTAGCTGATCTTGAAAAAGAGACGGTTAACTTTGTGCCAAACTATGATGGTACTGAGCAGATTCCTGATGTTTTACCAACTAAAATTCCAGCATTATTAGTTAATGGTTCATCGGGTATTGCTGTTGGTATGGCAACGAATATTCCGCCTCATAATTTAGGTGAAGTTATCAATGGCTGTCTGGCGTTTATTGAAGATGACACTATCACCGTTGATGGATTAATGCAGCACATTCCCGGTCCTGACTTTCCGACAGCGGCTATGATTAATGGTCGAAAAGGAATTGAAGATGCTTATAAAACCGGTCGCGGTAAAGTGTATATCCGCTCTAAGGCCGAAGTTCAGGTCGATGAAAAAACGGGACGTGAAACAATTATTGTGCATGAACTACCTTATCAAGTTAATAAAGCAAGACTTATTGAAAAAATTGCTGAACTGGTTAAAGATAAAAAAGTAGAAGGCATTTCAGCATTGCGCGATGAATCAGATAAAGATGGTATGCGTATTGTCATCGAAATTAAACGTGATGCAGTGGGTGAAGTGGTTTTAAACAACTTATATTCCTTAACGCAACTACAAGTTACGTTTGGTATGAATATGGTCGCGCTACATAAAGGTCAGCCAAAACTGTTAACTCTACGTGATATGATTGAAGCGTTTGTGTTGCATCGTCGAGAAGTCGTAACGCGTCGTACGATTTATGAACTGCGTAAAGCGCGTGAACGCGCTCATGTTCTAGAGGGCTTGGCGATTGCGCTTGCTAATATTGATCCAATAATTGAGCTCATTCGAGCGGCCTCAACGCCAGCAGAAGCGAAAGTTAAATTACTTGAACGTGCATGGCAATTAGGTAACGTGGCATCAATGCTTGAAAAAGCCGGTAATGATGCTGCAAGACCAGAAGATTTAGCACCTGAATTGGGTATTCGCGATGGTCATTACTACTTATCTGAAGCACAAGCACAGGCTATTTTAGAGCTACGTTTACATCGCCTAACTGGACTTGAGCATGAGAAAATCATTGATGAATATAAAGAGTTATTAGTCCAAATCGCTGAATTATTACATATTCTTGCAAGTCCTGAACGTTTGATGGAAGTGATTCGTGAAGAACTCGAAAATATCAAAGCGCAATTCCAAGATGCAAGGCGAACCGAAATTACCGCAAGTACAGCGGATATTAATATTGAAGATTTAATTGCACAAGAAGACGTTGTTGTCACTTTATCTCATCAAGGCTATGTCAAATATCAACCATTATCTGATTACGAAGCGCAAAGACGCGGTGGCAAAGGTAAATCCGCAACTAAAATTAAAGAAGAAGATTTTGTTGAAAAACTGTTAGTGGCCAATACCCATGATACGATTTTGTGTTTCTCAAGTCGTGGTCGTTTATACTGGATGAAGGTCTATCAATTACCAGAGGCAAGCCGTGGGGCAAGAGGTCGTCCAATTATTAATTTATTACCGCTTGAAGCTAATGAGCGAATTACGGCGATTTTACCAGTTAAAGAATTTGATGATGAACATTGTGTCTTTATGGCAACGGCTCAAGGCACGGTTAAGAAAACATCACTGATTGAATTTAGTCGTCCGCGTAGTGGTGGGATTATTGCGATTAATTTACGCGATGATGATGAACTTATCGGTGTGGATTTAACGAACAACGAGCATTTTGATTCAGTTGATGATGAAGAGCTAAATGATGATGTGATTATTGATGATGTTGATTGCGAAGAGGGTGATCTAAACGAACTTTCAAGTAGTGAAGATATCATGTTATTCTCTGCAAATGGTAAAGTCGTTCGATTCCCGGCCAATAAAGTCCGTAGTATGGGGCGAACAGCTGCCGGTGTCCGAGGTATTAAGCTAGAAAATGAGGATAAAGTTGTGTCATTGATCGTTCCTCGCGGTCAAGGAGCTATTTTAACCGCAACCCAAAATGGTTATGGTAAACGTACTGAACAGGCTTCTTATCCAACCAAATCACGTGCAACAAAAGGGGTGATTTCGATTAAAGTCAGTGAAAGAAATGGCTTAGTGGTTGGCGCTGTTCAAGTTGATGCAAATGATCAAATTATGCTGATAACGGATGCGGGAACTTTGGTTAGAACACGTGTTTCTGAGGTCAGTATTGTGGGTCGTAATACTCAGGGAGTGACGTTGATTCGTACTGCTGAAAATGAAAAAGTCGTTGGATTGCAACGTATTGCTGAAACTGAAGATGAATTTGATAGTGAGGATGTTGTTTCACCTATTTCATCTGATGAGTAATATTGCTTTATCCACAAAGGATTAGATTACACTAATCCTTTTTTTTTGTTAGACATAAGGTTTATATTGGTTTAATAATTATAGGAAGAAATATGTCATTTATTTTACGAAAATTAAGTCGAAGTTTAGCCTGGCAAATTCTGTTTGCCCTGGTATTAGGGATTGGAGTGGGTGCCATGCTGCATACTATATCTGTTGAGTCTCATCCTTACTATTCCTACTATAAATTTTGCATTGTGAATATTTTTCAACCAGCAGGAGATATTTTTATTCGTTTAATTAAAATGATCGTACTACCGATTATTTTAAGTACCTTAACACTTGGTATTGCAGGACTGGGTGGATCAAAACGTTTAGGTACATTGGGGTTTAAAACAATACTCTATTTTGAAGTGATTACGACGATTGCAATTTTGATCGGCTTAGCGTTTGGTTTTCTGTTTAGTCCTGGTGAGCATGTAAACTTAACGCAATTGGGGCATGCTGATGTGACCAAATACATCAGTCAAAGTGCAGAATTAAGCGACAAACCTCATGGCTTAATTGTGATGATTTTGGATATGATCCCTGCGAATATCTTCAAAGCGATGAGTGATGGCTCTATTTTACCGGTGATCTTTTTTTGTGTCTTTTTTGGCTTAGGTTTAATGCAGTTACCAAACACACAACGTGAACCATTTTTGGATTTTCTCAAAGTGGTATCAGATACGATGTTTAAAGTGACCAATATTATTATGCGCTATGCGCCAATTGGTGTTTTTGCGTTAATGACTGTAACCATTGCACGTTATGGCTTTGAATCACTCATTCCATTATTAAAATTAGTTGGCCTTGTTTATCTGGCAATGATTGTATTTACCATTGGTGTATTAGGGCTAGTGTGTAAAATGTGTCGTTTTAATATCTTTATGCTGTTACGTATTTTGAAAGAAGAACTGATTATTGCTTTCTCTACAGCAAGTTCTGAAACCGCATTACCAAGAATTATTGAGAAAATGGAAGCTTATGGCGCGCCAAAAGCGATCACCAGTTTTGTTATTCCAACTGGTTATTCATTTAATCTTGATGGTTCAACGCTGTATCAAAGTATTACGGTTATTTTCTTGGCACAATTATTTGGTATGGATCTCTCGATTATCGATGCGATTATCATTATTGTGACGTTGATGATTGCATCTAAAGGGATTGCTGGTGTGCCAGGTGCGTCAATTTTAGTGTTATCAGCTACACTAGGTAGTGTGGGGATTCCTTTAGAAGGCATTGGCTACATTATGGGTGTTGAGCGTATTTTGGATATGGGACGCACTGTTGTAAATGTGGTTGGTAATGCATTAGCGGCGATTGTAATTGCCCGTTGGGAAGGCATGTTTGACGATAATAAAGCCCGTGAATATGAGCGAAAATATATTTATGGAGATGAGCAGTTGTAAAGTAACTTGTTAGAATTGATTTTTGATTATTGTCCAGTTGTGGCTTACAAGTTGCAATTGGATTTTTTTATATGACATGAAAAATATTCATTATAAGGCTATGATATGGAAAACAATGTTCAATATAAAACTCGGTGGACGTGGGCAGATCTGGTTAGCAGTTATCAATTCTGGGGATTGATTTTATTTTCTTTTTTTATCGCTACATCTTCCGGTTACACCTTACATTATTTGATGATGTATACAAAAATGTCTTTATTCCAATATAGTAATGGTGATTTGGGTTTAGCCATTAATTTATCATCTTTGGGTTTAATATTTGCTATTATTCTCGGTTGGATAGCAAGCCGATTACAAAGTTATTTTTGTTTATATCTATATGCACTCTTTATTATCATCACTTTAATTATTATTTATTTTTATGTAGAAAACTTGATCATTTTAGCGGTTGCTAGTTTCATTATTAATGCATTAGCGACAGCAATTAGTTTATTAGTGGCAGCAAGTATTGCAAAAGCTGTTGATAAAATGGAGTTTTTTGTTTTAGCTTTTGGATTAATATCTTTAATGGGATATTTGAATAATTTCTTTTCTGCGATATTCTGGCAAGGTATTATGGATAAGTGGATGAATATACATTATGGTATTATTTTTGTGATAGCTTTCATTATTGTGTCTATTCTATTGTTAATTCCTGTTAAAAAAAGTTTATTTTCTGAAGCTCCACCAATTAGACGGTTCTCCAATATGGTAGAAAAAGATCAACATGACTCAATTGCAGTCTTTTTATTATTGGTGTTTATTCCTTTTTATTTTATTTATTGGTGTGTAAGGGCCCATCGTGATATTCGTCATTATAGTCAATCAGCACGATTATTAACGCCTACGGCAGCGGGATGGTGCGCTTTATTAGTCCCATTTGCAATTCCGATCATGTTAGTTAATTTGAGTGATACGATAGACGAGTTCTTTTCACAAAGCCAAAAAAGTAAATGGAGATTCATTTTATTGAGTGTTTTTTTATTACCTTTAGCTATTCTCGTTGTGCAAAATAGGTTGAACCATTTATCAAATCTTAGATAAAACGGAAAAAATAACCGCCAGAAGGCGGTTATTGATACAATGGTTAACCAAGCAATAGCGAGTCATCACTAATCACTTCGCCTCGTGTTTTTTCAAACATATTAAGTAAATCCGTGACGCTCATACGCGCACGTTCCTCACCTGATACATCTAATACAACTTGGCCTTGATGTAACATCACAGTTCGCGTGCCATATGCTAAGGCTTGCTTCATTGAGTGAGTTACCATCATGGTCGTAAGTTGGCTTTCCGCGACGATTTTCGCTGTGAGTTCCAATACAAACTGTGCTGTTTTAGGATCAAGCGCGGCAGTATGTTCATCTAATAGTAAAATTTTAGATGGCTGCAAGGTTGACATTAATAAGCTCACTGCTTGTCGTTGACCACCTGATAGTAATCCCATCATATCGGATAGACGATGCTCTAAGCCAAGATTTAAAATTGATAGTTTTTCTTTAAATAGCTCACGAACAGTACGGTTTAACGCTGGTTTTAAGCGTTGTTTCTTGCCGCGGTTATAAGCAAGAGCTAAGTTTTCTTCGATAGTGAGATTTTCACATGTGCCAATCATTGGATCTTGAAAGACGCGAGCAACCATACCAGCTCGTCGCCAGGCTGGTAGCTTGGTGACATCTTGATCATTAATAATCACATAACCTGAATCAGAGATTAAATCACCACTAATGACATTAAGAAGCGAGCTTTTACCTGCGCCATTGCTACCAATAATCGTAACAAACTCACCTTCTTTAATGTTTAAATTTAAGCCACGCAAGACATGATTTTCTATTGGTGTTCTCGCGTTAAAAGTTAGCTGTAATTCTTCTACTTTTATCATGCTGCTTTTCCTTGCCTATGTGTCCATTTTTTTAATTGTTTTGGTAATACTAAGGCTAGAACCACTAAAACTGCTGTAATTAAATTGAGATCCTCTGTACCAATACCGATGCTTTGTAACCATTCATTGCCTAAGGCAATTGCAATAAATAGTCGATATAAAATTGAACCGAAGATGACCGATAACGTAATCGCCCACATCCGTTTCGCCGGGAAGATACTCTCGCCAATAATGATTGAGGCAAGGCCAATAACAATGGTACCCACGCCAATAGTGATATCTGCCCCACCTTGTGTTTGTACAAACAACGCACCACCTAGTGCAATGAGGCCATTGGAAATCGCCATACCTAAAATAATGGTGCCGCCTGTTGGTATACCTTGAGATTTAGCCATTCTTGCATTGGTACCCGTTGCACGTAGTGCAAGGCCTTTTTGGGTATTTAAAAAACTGTTCAATAGTAGCCAAAACACAATAACAAAGCCTAAAATCATGACCGGTTGGACAATGTATTGATTGGTATAATCCGCATTAATGAATGGTGAAAAAATAGTTGTTGCATCTAACAGTGCTAAATTTGGTGAACCCGCCATACGAGGGGTTTCACCCATAATATAAGGTGCCAGACCTAAAATACGTAAATTGACTGAGTAGAGCGCTATCATCACAATGATACTGGCTAATAATTGCAAAATATTCAGTTTGACATAGAGCCAGCCAGTTATCATACCGGCAATGCAGCCACCAAATGTACCTAATATTATTGCAGTCCAAGGATCGACACCAATATATAAACATAAGCCACAAATTGCGCCACCTAATGGAAAGCTACCGTCAGCGGTTAAATCGGGGAAGTCGAGTAAACGAAAGGAGATAAAAACCCCGAGGCTGACTAAAGCATAAATCAGGCCTATTTCAAGGGAACCTAAAAAAAATTCAAATGACATTCAATTATCCTAAATAGCTATTTGGCTATCACTGCAAAAAAGCGATAGCCGCTGGTTGGTCGTTATGTATTATTTCTCTATTACTTCAGCCGCTATATCGATGATGCTATTTGATAGCACGACACCTTGTTTTTCAGCGGCATTTTTATTGATGACTAAGCGCGTGACATTACCTACTTGTGGCGGAATATCACCTGGTTTCTCACCATTTAAAATACGAATAACAATTTTACCTGCTTGTCGGCCTAAATCATAGTAGCTCATGCCTAATGCTGCAATTGCGCCACGCGAAGCTGAATCTGGGTCTGAGGCAACTAAGGGGATTTTACTTTCATTAGCAACTTTAACCAGTGATTCATAGGCTGAGACAACATTGTTATCGGTGTTAGTATAAATTAAATCGACTTTGCCTTTAAGGCTACGTGCAGCGGTTGGAATATCCGAGGTCCGCTGCGCCGGCGCTGCAATGACCGTAATGCCTTTAGGCGTTAATATTTCTTGTAACTGCTTTAGGACAATGGTGGAATTGACTTCACCCGGGCTATAGACATAGCCGATAGTTTTTAAGTCGGGTTTGATTTTTTGCATGATCTCGATCTGAGTATCGAGTGATAAGGCATCTGATACACCCGTGACATTGGTTTTAGAAGCATTCCAACTTGGTGTCAATTTCGCAATAACGGGATCGGTCACCGCAGTAAATACAATGGGAATTGTTCGAGTCGTTGCCGCTAACGCTTGTGAGCTTGGTGTACCGATGCCAACTATCACATCGGGTTTGCCTGAAACAAACTGTTTAGCAATATGCGCTGCGTTAGCACTGCTGCCTTGAGCACTTTGATATTGTAATTTTAAATTTTCACCGACAATGTAACCATTATCTTTTAGCTCATCTTCAACGCCTTTTTTCACATTATCCAGTGCGGGATGTTCAACAATGGCAGTGATAGCAACATATTTTTCTTGTGCAGATAAAGAAAATGGTAGCATGAACAGACAGATTGCAAACGTTATGGATGACACTAACTGTTTTTTAAAATGGCGCATTTTTGTTTCCTGTAAAGATATTCTTACAATAAGAAAAAAAAGAATGTCTTAATATAAAACAAATTCTAATATTTATCCAGTTCGATAACAAAATATAGTCCGTATAAATATCTTTACAGTTATAGTGGTGATTTTTCTAAATTTTTGAATTATTGAGATTTTTCTCCTATAACTCGATAAGCTGATTGCATCACATCATCTGATAAGGTCACACCTTGACGTTTAGCTGCCTCAAGATTAATCACTAACTGTGTTTTATGACCGGTTTCAGGGGCGATATCGCCTGGTTTTTCGCCATTTAAAATCCGAATGACTAACTTACCTGATTGACGGCCAACATCATAATAGCTCATACCAAATGCTGCAACCGCTCCTCGTTCAATCGCATCAGGAAATGAAGCTAAAAGTGGAATTTTATTTTCATTGGCTACTTTAACCAAAGACTCATATGCCGAAACAACATTATTATCAGTCGTTGTGTAAATCAGGTCAACTTTGCCTGTAAGCGTTTTAGCGGCTGTTGGAATATCTGCGGTGCGCTGCGCAGGTACGGCAACCATTTTAATATTTTGCTGAGTTAACAGCTCACTTAACTGTTTAAGGACAATGGTTGAATTGATTTCACCAGGGCTGTATACATAACCGACCGCTTTAACATTAGGCACGATTTTTTTCATGAATTCAATTTGAGGCTCGAGTGGCAAATAATCAGATACACCGGTAATATTTGTGCCTGTTGGTTCGAAAGATTTAATGAGCTTTGCGGCTACTGGATCGGTAATACCGGCAAAGACAATCGGAATGGTTCTTGTTGATGCGGCAACCGCTTGAGCACTTGGCGTTGCTATCGCAACAATGATATCGGGTTTATTGCCGATAAATTGTTTGGCGATTTGCGCGGCATTCGCACTACTGCCTTGTGCACTTTGATATTGTACAATCAGATTATCATTAAGTTTATAGCCACTGGCTGCCAATTCATCTTTAACGCCATCGCGGATTTCATTAAGCGAAGGATGCTCAACAATTGCGGTAATGGCAACATTCTTGACGATATCAGCATAAGTGGTAGCTGACGTTAAACCTATAGTGATGATGCAGCTGGTTAATAAGGTTGATGTAACAATTTTTTTTAACATTTGTATCTCTAAACTAGTACGATGATTTTGCTATTGTAGCGAGAATATTGATAAATGTTAAGTAGTTTAGTGATTTTTATTTTGTTTGCTTATTGTTGTTGATTGAGAAGACGTTTAGGGGCGCCAATTTTTACATTAAAGGGATATTTATAGGTCGAATAAGCTTTCGAGAATTAACCGTGATGAGTGGGCAGGCCGAAGCGGAAAATCTGCTCTGTTTCTGTTATGATGCTAGCAGAGCAGATGAATTCTAGACTGAAAATAATAAAGGATTCACACCGCTTTTTGAGAATTGTTCTTTTTCGGTTTCCATATCAAGTAATAATGAATAAATATCATCCGCTACGACATCAAGATGCGGATCGCGTTCTTGACTAAAGATTTTTAAGTAGCTATGACAGTGATCACAACACTCGGTTTTTATCGCTGCTAACTCATTATCCAGTGCGTAGTAGGTGATATCTTGTAAGTTATCGCAATTAGTACATTTTGCTCTTGGCACATGCCACTCACTTTCACATAAGCTGCAATGCAAATACCGTAGCCCGATATTATTGCCAAGATGCACAATACTGGCGACAGGGCTGCTTTGGCACACCGGGCAGAGCCAACGTTGCTCGCCAAATTCTGCCACAGCTTTACCAGGTAATTGGCTTGCGAGCTGGCTGTAATAGGTTGATAGTGCTGACCAAATAAACAGCGACTCATTACTGTCGACGGCGTCAAATTGGCCGGCAAGCAATTGGCTGGCTTTATCTAATAGCTGCTCTTTACTGTTTTGTTTTAAATTATTAATCGTTTTCGTTATCGATTCATTCACATCGCTAACGGCGTCCATAATCGGATAAAGATAGTCTAGCCATTGTAATGTTAGCGGATAGTTTTCAATTGATAATGGTGCGATATTTTTTTTTATCGCTAAATCAATTGATTCAGTCAGATTCTGGCTAATTGGCATTGTTTCAACAAGCTTGGCTTGCTGTGCCACAATTTTGCTACAAAAGTTGAGATAGTCAGCAAAAGGGCTATCTTTCACCAAAAATTGTAGGCGAGATAACCGCTGTGAGTATAGTGTTTTGGGTACCGGGTAGAACAGTAATGGTACTTTATGAATAAGACTGACTTTATCATTTTGTTGTTCAAGCTGTTCTTGAGGAACAATTTTAATACTCATTTTTAACCTATTTTAAATGTCATCAATAGAGAGGTGACAAGATGCTATCATCGCCACAGCAAGCTTGCATAAAAGCAATGGAACACGTGATTGTGTTCCATTTTTGAATCATGATGATTGGCTGTATGCGTTATTTTTGAGCCGCATCCGTACTGTTTTCTGCTTTGCTTTGTAGCTCAGCTTGATACACGTCTTTCATTTCATCATGGTACCATTTAGAGTGATTTTTTCTAGCCCAAGCTCGAGAAACGTATCCGGTAATCATGCCTTTGATTGATCCTTTGACCCACATCGCCATGTAAGCATGGCCAATAATTAATAAAATTAAAGCAATTGCGGCAAGTGAGTGGAAGAAAATTGCAATACGCACGATATCCACAGAGAAGTAGTCGGCAAAGTAGCGACGCCACATAACCAAGCCAGTCACCAATAGCACGGTGATTAAACTCATAATGCACCAAAACAAAAACTTTTGACCGGCATTGTATTTACCGATAGGAATATCTTCAGGTTCTTTTCCTGCAACGACTTGTTTAATACTTTTTAACCAACGAACATCATCTTTGTTAGGGATGTTATGATGAGCAAGTTTTATCAGCATAAACATTAGCAAGATAAATATAATACAGCCTAAAAATGGATGTAACTCTCGCACTAGCTGTGGTGTACCTAACACTAATGCAAACGCTTTGATTGATGGAAAAAATAATGATAATCCTGATAAAGCCGTAATGATAAAGAGTATCACAATAAAGACATGGCAGAATCTCACAATGAGAGGTGTTCTTAAAATCATCCCTTTATTATTCATGATGATTCTCCTGTGTTTTTGTTGAAGTCGTCTTGTCTAATTTATCGGCAATAAAAGCCTCTCTGGCCTTTTTATCACTCTCTTTTTCATGTTCAATATCATCTTCATCCACTTCAATTGGACCAACAGCCATGTAGTGGAAGACTAATCCGGCAAAAGTTGCAACAAATGCAGCGGCGGTAATCGGTTTCCAAGCGCCTTTCCAGAATTTCACGACTTCATTGATGTGTGGATCTTTTGGCAAACCGTGATACAGATTTGGTTGATCGGCGTGATGTAACACGTACATAACGTGTGTGCCGCCCACACCTTCTGGATCGTATAAGCCAGCATTTTCATAGCCGCGGTTTTTTAAATCCACAATACGTTTATCGGCATAATTGATCATATCAACTTTGGTACCGAAATGAATTGCGCCCGTTGGGCAAGTTTTCACACAGGCTGGTTCTTGCCCTACAGCAACACGATCAACACATAATGTACATTTATAAGCATGGTTGTCTTCTTTGCTAATACGTGGAATATTGAATGGACAACCTGCGACGCAGTAACCACATCCAATACAATGTTCGGATTGGAAATCAACGATACCATTGGCATACTGAATAATCGCGCCTTCCGCTGGGCAGGCTTTTAAACAGCCTGGATCGCTACAGTGCATACAGCCATCTTTACGAATAAGCCACTCTAATTTACCGTTAGTTTCAATTTCAGAGTAACGCATGACTGTCCAAGCTTTTGGTTCTAAGTCAGCAGGGTTATCGTAGACTCCAACTGAATGACCAATTTCTGGTCTGAGATCATTCCACTCATTGCAGGCCACTTGGCAGGCTTTACAGCCGATACAAGTTGTGACGTCGATTAATTTAGCAACTTCTTGCTGAAAGTCCCTGGCTTTTGGCGCAGGCGTGAGATCATTGGTTGCTGATCGTCTAATAATGTCTTGTGTTTGTAATGACATAATGTGGTTCCCTATTAACTACGCGACTGAGGTTTCAGAAGAAATCTTTTCAACATTAACTAAAAAAGTTTTGTACTCTGGTGTCTGTGAATTCGCATCGCCAACATGCGGTGTTAATCCATTGACCAAAAAGCCTTTTTTAGTTTGTCCTGTGAATCCCCAAACAATAGGTATACCAATTGTCTCGATCTCTTTACCATCTACTGTTAACGTCGGCATACGCTTAGTCACCACCGCTTTCGCTTTAACATATCCACGATTTGAACTGACTTTGACTGTATCGCCTAATTTTATCCCTTTCTGGTTGGCCAAGTTTTCGCTAATTTCAATAAATTGCTCTGGTTGGATAATCGCATTTAAACGTGCATGCTGAGTCCAGAAATGGAAGTGTTCAGTAATACTATAAGTTGTGCCAACATAAGGGAAGTTTTCAGCATCCCCCAAACGTGCTTTATCCTCTTTAAATATACGAGCAGCAGGGCTGTTTATTTGCGCAGGATGTAATGGATTAGTGCTAATTGGTGTCTCAAATGGTTCATAGTGTTCTGGGAATGGCCCATCAACTAATCGATTAAGACAAAATAGCCCACCGAGTCCATCGTTATTCATGATGAATGCCCCAGCACCAGAAGCCGGAGACAATGTTGCAGTAAAATCTGGAATATCATTGCCCGTCCAGCTAGAACCATTCCACTCAACTAATACACGCTTTGGATCATACGCCTTACCGTTACTATCCGCTGACGCACGGTTATACAGTACGCGTCGATTCATTGGCCACGACCAAGCCCAACCAGGATGGACACCTTTACCTGACGGATCAGCTGGATCTCGCCTTGCCATTAGGTTACCTTCTTCTGTCCAACAACCACAGAAAATCCAGATACCACTTGATGTTGAGCCATCATCTTTCAGTTGTGAGAAGCCACTTAATAGCTGGCCTTTTTTGACGGTAACATTACCGTTTGCATCTTTAAGGTCAACTAACGCCCGGCCATTATAATCTTTAGCAAGCTCTTCTGCTGATGGGTCGTGAGCAACTTTATAATCCCAAACCAAGTTATTAATTGGTTCTTGGCATGGGCCGCCTTCTTCTTGATATAATTCTTTCATTCTTAAGAAGATGCGAGCAATGATTTCAGGATCGTGCATCGCTTCGTAAGGTGGCTCAGCGGCTGACCAGTGCCATTGTAACCAGCGAGAAGAGTTGACGATTGTGCCATTTTCTTCGGCGAAACAGTTAGCAGGTAAGCGGAACACTTCGGTTTGAATGCTACTTGAATCAACATCATTTGATTCACCGTAATTTTTCCAAAACTCAGCAGTTTCAGTCGGCATTGGATCAATACTAACTAAGAATTTTAGTTTTGATAGTCCTTCGCGTACACTGTTTTTATCTGGGAAGGCTGCTAAAGGGTTAAAACCTTCACAAATAAATCCTGTCGCTTCACCATCTCTCATCATTTTGCTGAATTGAAGAACATCATAGGTTTTATCCCATTTCGGTAACCAATCAAATCCCCAATTGTTCTCTTTAGTTGCATTATTGCCATACATTGACTTCATGAAACTAACGAAAAATTTAGGATAATTGCCCCAGAAATTGACTTCACTTGGCCCTAATGGTTTAGGGGTTTTTTCAGCTAAATACTGCTCTAAGGTAATTTGGCTATCTTTTGGTAGATCAAGGTAAGCCGGTAAACGGTTTGATAATAGACCAACGTCAGTTAACCCTTGAATATTTGAGTGGCCACGTAGTGCGTTAATACCACCGCCCATGACACCTATGTTACCCAATAATAACTGAATCATCGCTGCGGTACGAATAATTTGTGTTCCGTAGCTGTGCTGAGTCCAACCTAAAGCATATAAGAAGGTGGCTGCTCGATCATTGGTTTTCGTGCTAGCAAGCGATTTACACACATGTAGGAAATCCTCAACCGGCGTACCTGTAACTCGGTTGACCATTTCGGGTGTATAACGGCTGGCGTGTTTTTTTAACAGGTTCCAGACACAGTTAGGATGTTGTAACGTTTTATCGCGCAGAGCATAGCCGTTTTCATCAGTTTGATACGCCCAGCTTGTTTGATCGTATTTGTGCTCATTTTCATTATAACCACTAAATAAGCCACTATTTTCATCAAAGTTAAAATCGTCACGGACAATTAAGCTGGCGTTACTGTGAGTGATTAAATAGTCATGATTGACTTCATCATTACTGATAAGGTAATTAATTACACCCAGCAAAAAGGTAATATCTGAACCTGAGCGAATGGGTACATAACGATCGGCAACAGACGCCGTACGATGAAACCGCGGGTCGATAGCAATCAGTTCTGCGCCATTGTTAATTTTGGCTTCCATCGCCCATTTAAAGCCGACGGGGTGAGCTTCAGCTGCGTTACCACCCATGACAATAACCACATTGGCATTTTTAATGTCATTCCAGTTGTTGGTCATCGCACCACGGCCATAAGTTGCCGCTAAACTTGATACAGATGGTCCATGACAGACACGCGCCTGCGTTTCTAATGCGAGCATACCTAACGATCTGGCAACTTTAAATGCTAACCATCCAGTTTCATTGCTTGCCGCAGACGTAACCAACCAGCCAGTTGTCGTCCATCGATTAACTGTCTCACCTTTAGCATTTTTTTCGATAAAATTTTTATCGCGGTCAGCTTTCATTAATCGGGCAATGCGATCTATCGCATCTTCCCAACTGATTCTTTGCCAACTGTCTGAACCAGGTGCTCGATACTCAGGATATTTGACTCGGTTTTCACTTTTGATATAGTCTAGTACGCCTGCACCTTTTGGACACAGTGAGCCTCGGCTCACTGGATGGTCGGGATCACCTTCAACATGAAATATTGAGGAGATTGCATTTTTTGCACCATCACCTCGGCTATAAAGTAACATGCCACAACCTACTGAACAGTATGTACAGTTATTTCGTGTTTCTTTAGATTTGAGTAATTTGTATTGACGAGTTTGCGCCAAAGCCACGTTTGGTGAAAAACCAAGTGTTGCCACTGTGGTTCCTGCCATACCACCAGCACAGATCTTAAAGAACTGTCTACGGTTAAATAGCATATGAACTCCTTAGAGAGAATGACATTAACTGATTGCTTAATTGTTATAATAACGGGACTAAGCCCTTTGTATTTATCATAGTATTTCTACTCAATAAAATAAAGTAAAAAACAAATTTAAGTCTAATTATTTGATATAGATCAAATACTCAAACAACATAGTTCCGCGTAATGGCGATGAATTAATTTGTCTGTATTTGGTAATCTACAACAACAAAATCGTTGGTAAATTATAAGTAAATTTTACGTTACATTAGTATTAAATAGAGACTGAATATTTAATCGTTTTGTACGTCATCAGAATATAAAGATTGTTCGCCAGGTGGGCGTGTTTTAAATCGACGGTGTAACCACATATATTGTTCGGGAGCTTTCAATATCTCATGTTCAATTGCTTTATTCATGAAAGTTGCAGCGGCAATTTCATCCTCAAGCGGATAATTTTGTAATGCGGGTGTTACCGAGACAACATAACGGCCTTTAGAATCTCGTTTTGGAGTAAAGGGAATGATTGCCGGTTGAGCTAATTTCACAAGAATTTTTGTACCAACGGTTGTTGCTGCTTTTTCTACAGCAAAAAAGGGAGCGAAGGTACTATTTTTAGGCCCATAGTCATGATCCGGAGCATACCAAACAATCTCACCTTGCTTGAGTGCTCTAATCATGCCTTTAGTATTATAGCGCTCTAGCATATATTTATTTGATTTTAATCGACCTTTTAGTTGAATGTAATCCATTACTGGATTGTCATTAGGGCGATAAACTCCAACACCAGGATGACTTAGCCCTAATATTCGTGCACCGAGCTCTAAAGTTAAGAAATGGATCCCAATTAGCAATACACCTTGGCCATTTTTTTGAACTTCTTTTATATAATCATCACCAATAATTTTACTGTGTTTTTTTACTCTTCGATCGGGCCAGAACCAAGCCATACCGGTTTCAAAAATTGCCATACCGGTTGAAATAAAGTTATCACGCAGTAACTTTTCTCTTTCAGTGTCAGATAAATGGGGAAAACATAATTTTAGATTTTGCCTTGCCGTTTCTTCACGTTTACCTATCAATTTACGAGCAAGTAGTCCAAGTCCTTTGCCAATTTGATAAATTACAGGATAAGGTAATAAAACCAATACAAATAAAAGACCGATGCCTAGCCAAGTTAACCAATAGCGAGGATGAAGTAAATCTTGAGTAAATTTGGCGTGAATTTCTTGATTACTGCTCATGTGCTTTTTGATGATCTAATGAGTTATTTAGCTAATCATTATATACATAATCTATAAAAAATAAATTATAACTACTTTAATCTGTATTTTATGTTTTATGTAATTATCGCTCTATAGGCTAGATTAGTGACGCTAAATAAGAATTGTAAATTTGTAACCAAATGATTTTAATAAATAAAAATCATTTGGTTTTTAGGTAAAAAAAGACTAGTAAAAAATAAAATATCGCAGTATTCTTTTGAACGTAAAGCGAGGGTGGTTCCCTTTTATCAAATAGCCTAACTATTTGGCTCGCGCTTACCGTCCCTTGTCTTACCAGCAAGGTTTGGGTTTTATCTAATTTAGCAAAACAGCGATAACTTAATGCGGTGTAATGTAATACACGGATTCGTCAGGCAATTTCTTGAGTATCTGGTCTAAATTAAATAAAATTATTATTGAATTTGCACACTTTTGAGGATCGTGCGGATGTCTAATATCTTTCTCTGGTTAAAAGCTACGACAGCTTTAATACTTGTTTTATGCTCATTTACTGGTCTTACCAAAGATCGCCATCTTTACATTTACAACTGGTCTTCATATATTGCACCAGACACGATAATAAATTTTGAAAAACAAACTGGCATAAAAGTCGTTTATGATGTGTTTGATTCCAATGAAGTACTAGAGAGTAAATTAATGGCCGGCAATACCGGTTTTGATTTAGTCGTCCCATCCGATAGCTTTTTAGAGCGTCAAGCTAAAGTAGGTATTTTTACGCCGTTAGATAAAAGTCAATTACCGAATTACCAAAACCTTGATGAAAACTTGTTGAAAATGTTAGCTAAGCATGATCCGGATAATCGTTATGCGATTCCCTATATGTGGTTAACAACCGGTATTGGTTATAATGTTGATCAAGTGAAAAAAACGTTAGGTGATGATGCACCTGTTGATAGCTGGGATTTGGTGCTTAATCCGGACAATTTACAAAAACTTTCACGCTGCGGTGTGGCATTTTTAGATGCACCGACCGAGATTTTCCCAACGGTATTAAATTATCTTGGACTCGATCCTAATAGCCAAAATCCTGATGATTATAAAAAAGCGACCGAACATTTAAGTAAATTGCGTCCATTTGTAACCTATTTTCATTCCTCTAAATTTATTAATGATTTAGCCAATGGTGATATTTGTGTTGCGATAGGTTGGTCGGGCGATATCATGCAAGCGATTGCAGCGGCGAAAGAAGCTAATAATAACGTGAATGTTAAATATTATATTCCAAAAGAAGGCGCAATTGCTTACTTTGATGTGTTTGCTATTCCAAAAGATGCTGAAAATATCGATGAGGCTTATGCTTTTTTAAATTATTTGATGGAACCGCAAGTGATTGCTGACATTAGTAATCATGTCTTTTACGCCAATGCCGTGACAACAGCAGGGCCTTATTTGGATGATCAGATTAAAAATAATTCGGCTATTTATCCCGATGCGGCAACGATGGATAAACTGTTTTCACTCCAGATTATGTCACCAAAAATTGAAAAACTCATGACACGCAGTTGGACTAAAGTCTTAACAGATCGTTGATTATTTATGACTAATGGAAAATCACTTTGATTGACGTGGTTTTTCATTACGACAATAATTACAAGTAGCGTTTCATTGAAATATCGGCGATAATACGCGTCATTATTTGTAAGAATGGATTTATTAAATGTCTTTATATCGTTCAGGTATCGCACTTATTGTTGCCACTTTTCTATTAAGCGGATGTTCATTTTTTGATCACTGGGTTTATCGCCCTGATATCAACCAAGGGAACTATATTACGCAAGAACAAGTGAACAAATTACAAGTTGGTCAAACCAAAGAGCAGGTAATGTTTATTATGGGGACACCGATGCTTGAGTCAGTTTTTGAAGATAATATTTGGTATTATGTTTTCCGCCAGTTACCTCAGTATGGTAAAGTGAGTCAGGAAACATACACGATCTTGTTTGATAATAAAGGCAATGTCACTGATATTAAAACCTCTGCTTACAATGCCAAAAGTTTGGCTGTAATGGATGAGGCTGAGCCGGCCTCTGATGACTATACTAATGAATAGTTTGCCAGCTTAATATTGATATTTTTCGATAAACCCACTGATTATACCGTGGGTTTATTTTTTTCAATCAGCGGTAGAATAATATTTTTGGTCAATGGTGCTAGCTTTAGTGTTTCAGTCTGTGTTATTGAGTACCAACCCACTTCACATAACTCCGCTTGAGGCATTAAGGTCATCTCAGCTAATATGGTGGCAAAGAGATGCGCTTTGACATGATGATTTGCTTCATTGGCTGCCTGCGCTAAAAATTCCCCCCAATACTCGAAGTCAGTTGAGTTGAATAATAATCCAAGCTCTTCGTTCAATTCTCGTATAAGTGCTTGTATTGGCGTTTCATGCTGTTCAATTTTGCCGCCAGCTTGCATAAAATAAGCTGAATGGCGTTTACGTACTAAAAGTATACGATTACACGGTGAGATTATCACCGCTGCGGCTATGTGAATAATAGTATTTTGATTCATAGTTATTTAATGTTTTGATTAAATTTAAAACTACATCCCAATTCACATCCCAATCGGTTTTGGGTGCTATATGGATATGCTATTTTATGTTAGAATAACATTAAATATGCTTATTGCTAGGGTTTTTGTTTGAACTTTTCATCTCATTTAAACCGATTTTCGATCGCACCGATGCTTGATTGGACCGATCGTCATTGCCGTTATTTTCATCGAATTTTAACTAAACAGACACTGCTGTATACTGAAATGGTGACAACGGGTGCAATTTTGTTTGGTAAGGGCGATTATTTAGCCTTTAATGATGAAGAGCAGCCAGTGAGTTTACAATTAGGTGGCAGTGATCCCTTAGCATTAGCAAAATGCGCTAAATTAGCACAGACAAGAGGATATAACGAAATTAACCTCAATGTTGGTTGCCCTTCTGATCGCGTCCAAAATGGCATGTTTGGCGCTTGTTTAATGGGTAATGCTGCGTTGGTTGCTGATTGTGTCAAAGCGATGCAAGATCAAGTCGCTATTCCGGTTACGGTAAAAACGCGCATTGGTATTGATGATCAAGATAGCTATGCATTTTTATGTGATTTTATTGAAACGGTTATGCCTTATTGTCAAACATTTGTGGTTCATGCGCGTAAGGCGTGGTTATCAGGATTAAGCCCAAAAGAAAATCGTGAAATTCCACCACTTGATTATGAGCGCGTTTATCAGCTCAAGCGTGATTATCCGCATTTAATCATTGCGATTAATGGCGGTATTAAAGCTATCGATGAAATAAAGAGCCATCTGCAATATGTTGATGGTGTAATGGTGGGCCGTGAAGCTTACCAAAACCCTCGTTTATTAACGACTATCGATCAGCAAGTTTTTGGCGCAGATAGTCCAATTATTGACCCCGTTGAGGCTATTAAGCAGCTTTTCCCTTATATTGAAAAAGCGTTGTCACAAGGTGCGCAACTTAACCATATTATGCGCCATACCTTAGGGATATTTAATGGGCAAAAGGGAGCCAAGCCATGGCGACGTTACCTGAGCGAAAATGCGCATAAAAAAGGTGCAGGCATTGAGGTGGTTGAAACGGCGCTGTCATTTGTTCATACTCAGCATGAACCGATGTTAAATGATGAAAATGATTGATAACCACTGCCATTTTGAGCAGCTTACCACGCAAGAACAGCAACAAGCGCTACGAGATTATACGGTAGTTGCTGTTGCTTCTGATTACCAAAGTTCATTGCAATTGCTCGGTTTGTTATCGCAGTATGATGATCTGCATATTTGCCTTGGCATCCATCCTGAAAAAATAACCCACTACGCTGAGTTTACTTTAGTCGCGCAATTGATTGAAAAGCACCGACATCAACTAGTGGGTATTGGTGAGATTGGCTTGCCTTATTTCAGTTTGTCTAAGATGGCTGCGGATAAACAACCCGAGGTATTTCAACAAGGTCTGCATTTATTCGAACAATTTATTCAATTAGCCGCTAAATTCGATCTTACGGTTAACTTACATTGTGTCGGCGAGAGTACATGGCAGGCCATAGCATGCCTTGATCGTTATCAGATAAAACGAGCCTTGTTTCATTGGTTTGCTGGTGATGCACAATTAGTTCAAGCCATTTACCAAAGAGGCTGGCATATTTCGGTTTCTCCTGATGTAATGGGTAACAAACGTTATCAACAGCAGGTGCAAGCGATGCCGATATCGATGCTGTGTTTAGAGAGTGATGGCCCGTGGCCTTATCAGGGGAAACGGGGTATGCCTGATATGATGCGGGCTAGTGCACATCAGCTTACATCATTGCTTAATACTACCGCTAATGACATCATAAAAATTAGCCAAATTAATGGCCAAAAACTCTGGCATATTGATTAAATTTATTCGCTATTTTGTCCGCTTGCCTGCTAAATCTATTGCGTTTATAACGTATCTATTTCACTTCCTTTCTGTTAAAATTACTCATCATTTTTTAAGACAATTTAGTATTTTAAGATCATGACAGAAAAGGCTTATTTAGACGAAGTAGCAACACGGCGAACGTTTGCAATTATCTCTCACCCCGATGCGGGTAAAACCACCATTACGGAAAAAGTATTATTGTTTGGTAACGCTATTCAAACTGCTGGAACGGTAAAAGGCCGCGGCGCAAATGCTCAGCATGCAAAATCAGACTGGATGGAGATGGAGAAACAGCGTGGTATCTCCATTACAACATCGGTAATGCAGTTCCCTTATGATAATTGTTTAGTTAATTTACTCGACACCCCAGGGCATGAGGACTTTTCTGAAGATACTTATCGTACACTCACCGCGGTAGATAGCTGTTTAATGGTTATTGATGCTGCAAAAGGGGTTGAAGATCGTACACGTAAATTAATGGAAGTTACCCGCCTACGTAATACGCCGATTTTGACCTTTATGAATAAACTTGACCGAGATATTCGTGATCCGATGGAGTTACTCGATGAAGTTGAAAGTGAGCTGAATATTTTATGTGCGCCAATTACTTGGCCGATTGGATGTGGCAAGCTATTCAAAGGTGTTTATCACTTAGCGAAAGATGAAACCTATCTTTATCAATCGGGCAAGGGGCACACCATTCAAGAAGTCCGTATAATTAAAGGGTTGAATAATCCAGAACTTGATAAGGCCGTGGGTGATGATTTAGCAGCTCAGCTACGTGACGAATTGGAGTTAGTACAAGGTGCATCTAATGAATTTGATTTAGATGCATTTTTAACGGGGGATTTAACGCCGGTCTTTTTCGGTACCGCATTGGGTAATTTTGGCGTTGATCACATGCTTGATGGCTTGACTGCGTGGGCTCCACAGCCACAACCTCGTAAAACGGATAAGCGGGAAGTTACCGCAGAAGAAGAAAAATTCAGTGGTTTTGTCTTTAAAATTCAAGCTAACATGGATCCAAAGCATCGCGACCGCGTGGCTTTTATGCGTATTGTGTCGGGTAAATATGAAAAAGGTATGAAATTACGTCATGTCCGTATTGGTAAAGATGTGGGCATTGCTGATGCGTTGACATTTATGGCCGGTGATCGTGAACAGGTTGAAGAGGCTTATGCTGGCGATATTATCGGTTTGCATAATCATGGTACGATTCAAATTGGTGATACGTTTACTCAGGGCGAAGATTTGAAATTTACGGGGATCCCTAATTTTGCACCGGAATTATTCCGCCGTATTCGATTAAAAGATCCATTAAAACAAAAGCAGTTATTAAAAGGTTTAGTACAGCTTTCCGAAGAAGGTGCGGTGCAGGTGTTTAGACCGTTAATTAATAACGATTTGATTGTCGGTGCTGTTGGAATACTCCAGTTTGATGTTGTCGTTGCCCGTTTGAAATCAGAATATAATGTGGAAGCCATCTACGAGTCAGTCAATGTGACGACCGCTCGTTGGGTAGAGTGCAGTGACGTTAAAAAATTGGAAGAGTTTAAACGTAAGTGTGAAGTGAATCTGGCATTAGATGGCGGCGATAATCTTAGTTATATTGCCCCAAGTATGGTGAATCTAAACCTGACACAGGAACGTTATCCTGATGTTGCATTTAGAAAAACACGCGAACATTAATGTAGTATCGTTATCGAGAACACTATGACAACAGAGATTAAAAATCGTAGACCGATTCGTTCGCGAGAGACTCGGTGGGCTAATAAAACAGCAATGTGGTTGTCACACAAGGGTATTGCCCCTAATGATATTTCATTATTTAGTGTAATTTGTGCTGAGATAGCAGCAATCGCGCTACTATTAGCATTTAATTACACTAATTATTGGTTATCAATGTTGTTTTGTTTAGTCGCTGTCGTTGGTATGCAGTCGCGACTGATTTGTAATTTACTTGATGGGATGGTGGCCATTGAAGGCGGAGCGAAAAGTGCGGTTGGTCCAATTTATAATGAGTTACCTGATCGTCTATCTGACACGATAATTTTTTTAGGTGTCGGATATGGTCTGTGGATGTTTGAGTCTGCGGCTTATTTAGCATGGGCTGCGGCGTTATTTTCTGTCATGACCGCTTATATTCGTCTACTGGGTGGCACCTGTGGTTTGGAGCAAAAATTTTTAGGTCCAATGGCGAAACAGCATCGTATGACGGTACTCACCGCCGGTTGTGCTGCTTCTATTTTTGTGCCATTTTATGGTCATTGGATTTTATATATCTGTTTGTGGGTGATAACAATCGGTGCATTTTTAACGGTTATTTGGCGTACGTATCAGATTGTTTTAGCCCTTAATTACCAATGTCAAGATGATATTCTACCCATAGAAAAAGAGCAAAATGATAATGATAAAGACACTCTTAGTGAAGATTTTCCGCGTATTTTTATTGATAAGTTGTAAATTAATTACCGGTATACAGGCTCGCTGGTTAAGTGAGCCAAATAATCGATTACGTATTTTTTATGCGAATCATACCAGTCATCTTGATGGTCTCGTACTTTGGTCTTGTTTTCCCAAACATTTGCGTAGCACAATTCATCCTGTTGCAGCTAAAGATTATTGGGCTAAGACTAAGTTCAAGCGCTTTATTGCCAAAGACGTTTTTAATTCCGTGCTGATTAATCGTAAACCCACACAACAAGATAATCCGATTACGGCACTAGAAGAAATGTTACAACACAAACAATCATTGATTTTGTTCCCTGAAGGCACTCGTGGTAATGGTGAGCATATTGCTGATTTTAAAGGGGGGTTGTTTTATTTAGCTAAGCACTTTCCTGACGTTGAATTAGTTCCTGTTTATTTAAATAATTTAAATCGCGTTTTACCGAAAGGCTCCAAATTATTGGTACCCATTATTTGCTCTGCGACATTTGGTCGCCCACTGCCCCCGCTCAAAGAAATTGAAACCAAAGATAGCTTTTCTCGACGAGCGAAACAAGCACTGGAGGAGTTAGCGCCATGATTTTCAGCGATTATAATCTACAAGTGTTGTTAATGGGGATCTTTGGTATATTGATTTTAGCCAGTGTTATTGGTCAATGTATCGCGAAAGTTAACCATAATGAGAAAAGCAAAAAAACGATACAAAACCTTAATCAACGAATTAATGCTTGGTGGGTGATGAGTGTTATTTTGTTAGTTGCCATATTAGTAGGCACTATCGGTACGCTGATTTTATTTGTCTTTATCTCCTTTTTTGCTCTGCGTGAATGCATTACATTAACGCCAACACAATTTGATGATCATCAGGCGCTGTTTTGGTGTTTTTTCATTTTTTTACCGGCACAATATCTTTTAGTATGGCTCGATTGGTACAATTTATTTGCTGTTTTTATTCCTGTTTTTGTCTTTTTATTTATTGCAACGCGCATTGCAATAAATGGCAGTACGTTTGACTTTTTAGGGCGAGTTGCTAAGGTACAATGGGGAATGATGATTGCGGTTTATTGTATTAGCTATATTCCAGCACTGTTATTGATAGATATCCATGGTTATACAGGGCAGAATTTTAAATTAATTATGTTCCTAGTGATTGTTGTTCAGTTATCGGATGTTTTACAGTATGTGTTTGGTAAATTGTTTGGTGTTCATGCTATTGTTCCTAAGCTCAGTCCCAATAAAACCATTGAAGGTTTTGTTGGTGGCATTGTATCGGCAACGTTAATTGGCACATTACTGTGGTGGATAACGCCGTTTACTTTCTGGCAAGCGGGTTTAATTTCGCTAGTCATTACATTATTAGGATTTTGTGGGGGACTGTGTATGTCTGCTATCAAGCGTGATCGTGGAGTTAAAGATTTTGGGACCATTATAGAAGGGCATGGCGGTATGATGGATAGAATCGATTCCCTCTGTTTTGCTGCACCAGTTTTCTTCCATATAGTGCATTATTTTTGGGGTTAGGATTAGATGCTGAGGCTTTTTAGCATTATCAAATGTATGGAGAGAGGTATGATGAAAAATAATTATCTTATATTAAGCATGTATTTACTTGGGCTTTGGTGGAGTATCATGCCTGTATATGGAGTTGATAACACAGTTCCTTATACCATCGTATCCAATACGATTAATAAAAGTGAACGCGATGATCGTAACTATCAAGTGATTCAACTTGAGAATCAAATGAAGGTGTTATTAATTTCTGATCCTAGTGCAGTTAAATCACTGGCTTCTTTAGCGCTTCCTGTTGGTTCTTTACAAGATCCGATGTCACAACAAGGGTTAGCCCATTATACAGAGCATATGGTACTTATGGGCTCGAAAAAATATCCACAACCATCAAGTTTCTCTGAATATTTAACGCAGCACGCTGGTAGTTATAATGCTAGCACCGCCAAATATCGTACGACGTTTTATTTCGAAGTGGAAAACAGTGCTTTTGATGGTGCGGTCGATCGTCTTGCTGATGCTATCGAAGCTCCACTACTTAATCCTTCTAATGCAGATAAAGAGCGTCATGCTGTTGATGCTGAATTAACGATGGCACGTGCGAATGATGGCTTTAGAATTGGTCAAGTAGATGCTGAAACGATCAATCCCAAGCATCCAGCGGCGATGTTCTCTGGTGGTAATCTTGAAACATTAAGTGATAAACCTAATAGTGTTTTACAACAGGAGTTAGCTAAGTTTCACCAAAATAATTATTCGGCTAATATAATGGTTGGTGTGTTATACAGCGATCAACCGCTTAATCAGCTTGCTCAGCTTGCCGTGGATACATTTGGGCGCATTGTGAATAAAGATATTACTGTTAAACCAATTACTGAAGTGGCTTTAACGCCAGATACGCTAGGTAAATGGATTTATATGCAGCCGGCACAGCCTAAAAAAATGCTTTATATTCAATTTCCAATGGAAAATGATTTAACGAAATTTGCCGATAAAACAGATGAATATATTGGCTATATGATCAGTAATCGTAGTCCTGATACGTTATTTGATAAATTACAGAAAAAAGGCCTTATTGAATCAATTAGCTCAAGTAGTGATCCTATTCGATATGGTAACAGCGGAATATTTGGTATTTATGTCAATTTAACGGATAAAGGATCGGCAATGCGTAATGAAGTGATTGCAGATATTTTCGCTTATTTATCATTACTATCCAAACAAGGCATTAGCCAAGATTATTATGACGAAATTAAGAAAGTACTCCAGTTACAGTTTAAATATCCCGATATTACGCGAGATATGTCATATGTAGAATGGTTATCGAGTCAAATGTTATTTTATCCGACTGAGCATATTTTAGACTCTGATTATGTTGCAACCAATTTTAATCCGCAGGCTATTGCTGCGCGGTTGAAGGGACTGACACCTGAGAATGCTAGAATTTGGGTGATTGCACCTAATGAACAAACTGACAAGTTAGCTTATTTTGTTAATGCGCCTTACCATATTGAAGATATCACCGCCGGTGATCTTAAGCATTTACACGCTTTAATACATAATCATGATTTTTCATTACCGCTGATTAATCCTTATATTGTTGATAATTTCGAATTAGTTACACAAAGTAATGATAAGCGTGCACAGGATGATACTTTTAACGCTTCGGGTAATCATATGCACTTTAGCAGTCAGTATTTTGCAAATGAACCTAAAGCGGCGATTATATTATCGCTTCGTAATAATTGGGCATTTGATTCGGCTAAACGGCAAGTTATGTTTTCTTTACTTGACTACATTGTTAGTCGGGAGCTTGCAACACTAGATTTTCAAGCTAATGTGGCTGGCGTAGATTTATCAACAAGTGCTGATTCGGGATTATCGATAACCTTATCAGGATTTAATCAACATTTGGATGAAATGTTAGTTGAAATTTTAGCCACTTATCATAATGCCCTGATTGATAAGAATACCTTGGAACTCGCTAAATCATGGTATCTAGAAAAATTAGCCGCAGCGGATTATGCCAATAGTTACTCATTGGCCCTACAGCCTATTAATGCTTTATCGAGTATTCCGTATTTTGAGCGGGAGACTAAAAAATCGCTAGTTGAAGCTATTACGCCAGCTCAATTAGTTCAATATCGTCAGCAATTACTGTTTGACTCTGTGCCTTATATGTTCAGTTTAGGTAATTTATCTTATGAACAGAGTGCTAAAATGTATCAAGATATTAGACAGACACTTAATGAAAAGTCTCAGTATCAAAAAAATCAAACTATTAAGATTGCTTACAAAAGTGATGCGATTATTTCTAAAAATACGCAAACTACCGATAATGCTTTATTAATGGCATTTGTGCCAAAAGGTTATGATAAGATTACTAGTCAGATTACGAGCTATTTATTGTATAAAATTATTTCGCCGTGGTTTTATGATCAGCTGAGAAGTCAGGAGCAGCTGGGTTATGCTGTATTTTCGCCACCGATAGCTGTTGGTGATAGTACAGGTATTGGTTTTTTGATTCAAAGTAATCAATATGATCCAGCCTATCTTAATGAACGATATCAAGCATTTTACCCGATTATCCTCGATAAGCTTAACGCTTTAACTGATGAGCAGTTTGCACAATATCGTCAAGCAACAATTGATGAATTATCGTTACCGCCACAGACACTCGATGAAGAGTTCTCGGATTATTTAGGTGATTATTATCAATCGCTATTTGATTTTAAGTCAAAACAGCAACGAATTGTTAGGCTATCTAAATTAACTAAAACAGAGCTAATTGAGTTTTATCGCCAAGCAGTTATGGCACCAAATGGTTTAGTTATCGCATCGGAAGTATTAGGCCAGCAGCCGGATAAAACGATGAAGGCTGTATCAGGCCTAACGCCTTATCAAGGCGCTAAAGCATTGCAAGACAAACTGTTACAAGACTAATATTGATTGTGCGTTTATCAGCTAATAAAAAACCGGCTAGTTAGCCGGTTTTTTTATGATGACGAATGATTATTTTATCTCTGTGGCGCTTTCTGTAACATCATCATCTTTAAGAGGAACGATTAACGTATCAACATGGGTATTATTAATGAGCTGACGTGCTGAAGACATTAATTTGCTCCAGAAGTCTTGATGGTGACCACAAACGACAAGATCGGCGCCATATTCGTGAATGGCTTCAATTAATACTTGACCAAATTCGCCATTGCCCGAAAGCGTGTGTGCAATAGGGTATCCTGCACTGTCAGCAAGTTTATTGAGTGCAATGTGAGCATCTTCAGTAATACGGTCTTTCATATCATTCATATTAATATCCACTAATCCAGTGTAGAGATCTGAATAATTAATACCAACATGGATTAACGAAATTTCTGCATTGTATGGCTTAGCCATGGAAACAGCTTTTTCAACGAGTACATCACTTTCTGGTGATAAATCAACTGCCACTAAAATATGTTTATAAGCCATCATTTTCTCCTCTGTTCTTTTAACTTCCTAAAATCAGCCATCTACCTTCTTTATATTTACTACTAAATCAACATTTGAGCAAGCCAAAAAAGTGATGCAGATAACAAAATTGAAATAGGAAGTGTTAAAATCCAAGTTAAAGCAATACTCTTTATGGTTTTGCTTTGAACTCCACCACCGTCAACAAGCATGGTCCCCGCTACTGATGAAGATAATACCTGCGTTGTTGATACCGGCATACCAGTATAACTGGCAATACCAATTGATAAAGCAGTTGTGACCTGAGCGGAAACGCCTTGAGCATAGGTCATGCCTTTTTTACCAATTTTTTCACCAATGGTAATCGCGACGCGGCGCCAACCAATCATTGTGCCAATTGCCAATGCTGATGCAACCGCAATAATGATCCAGATAGGTGCATATTCAACCGTTTCTAATAAGTTATTTTGTAATGACTTTAGGTAACGCTTATCTTCGCTCGATACGCCAGGTTCTTTTGCTGCATGACCGACAGTATCTGATAGGCATAATAAAACCCGTCTTGCTTGAGAGCGCTGGGTAACGGTTAGTGTATCGTAATCGGTTAAGTTATGAAAAAGAGATTTTGCGATATCTACCGTGGTAAATAAACGCGAATAATCACAATGATACTGAGTTAAATCAGTTGTTGGGATATCGGCATTAACCGGGCTTTGTGCATCAACAATTTCACTTAATGTTTTTTGATGAGTCAGAAAATATTCGTCGATATTGTTAATCGTATCTCGTGTATTGGTGATCTCATAGGTCGATGCGCTCATATTAACAATAAAGCCAGCAGGGGCTACGCCCATTAACACGAGCATTAACAAACCGATTCCTTTTTGACCATCATTAGCGCCATGAGAAAAGCTCACACCAGCAGCTGAAACGATAAGCATTATTCGAATCCAAAATGGTGGCTTCTTCTTACCATAAAGCTTTTCACGTTGTTCTGGCGTCATAAAAATACGTTCACGTTTTTTACCATTTTTCTTACGCGTCCAGACTTTTCTGAGGATAAAGATCATTAGACCAGCTAACACTAAACCAACAATGGGTGAGATGATTAACGAAAGTAAAATTTGAATCATTTTAGGGATGTTTAAGGCATCAATAATCGATGTATCGGTAATGACGGCATTGGCAAGTGCAACGCCAATAATCGAACCGATTAAAGTATGCGAACTTGATGCGGGAATACCAAGATACCAAGTACCTAAGTTCCAAATAATTGCAGCAAGTAAAATGGAAAATACCATTGCTAAGCCATGCATTGAGCTGACATTTAACAGTAAGTCAGTTGGCAATAAGTGGACAATAGCATAAGCTACGCTTAAGCCACCAAGTAACACACCAAAAAAGTTGAAAATACCTGCCATTAATACGGCTAATTTCTCTTTCAATGCTTTAGTATAAATGACGGTAGCAACAGCATTGGCGGTATCATGAAATCCATTAATTGCTTCATAAAATAAAACAAATAATAGGGCTAAACCTAAAAAGATAAGTGTCGAAATATCTAAATCAGAAAATAGATGGAACATATCGGCTCTTTATGTAGTTAATCAAACAGCGCTATTATCCTAAAGAATAGCACATCAGCAAAGTAATTTTTATGATTTTGATTATATTTCTTTCGGTTTGCCTTTTTTTATGGGCAAACCGTCGATGTTTTATACGCAATTTTCATTTAATACAAAATTTTAATAAAATTATTTGATTTGATATTATTATTAGGCTATCAAATTCATTAATCTTTACGCTTCGCATACCGGCTTGCGAGTACAGCACAAACCATTAATTGGATTTGATGAAAAATCATTAATGGTAATACCATTAATCCCATAGATGATACCGGAAAGATAACGCTTGCCATCGGAATCCCACTTGCTAAACTTTTTTTCGAACCACAAAAAACAATCGTAATTTCATCTTCTTTATTAAAACCAAGCAATCTTGCTCCATAGGTTGTGATGAGTAAGATAAGTGAAAGCAGTAGAAGTGAAAATATAATAATAGATGTAAAAGATAATGCATCGATTTGATGCCAAATGCCATTAATAACCGCATCACTAAACGCAACATAAACGACTAATAAAATAGAGGAGCGGTCGGTCTGGTTAATTAATTTTCGATGTGAATCAATCCAACGCGCGATCCAGCGTCTGGATAAATGACCTACCACAAACGGTAACATCAGTTTGAGCATGATTGAGGTGATCGCATCGATGATACTCATACCTGTACCTGCTTGCGCATGCATAATAAATGCAATGAGTACTGGCGTAATAAAAACACCAAGCAGCGTTGAAGCTGATGCACTACAAACAGCAGCTGCGACATTCCCTCGAGCGATTGAGGTAAAGGCAATTGCTGATTGTACTGTTGCAGGTAATGTGCACAGATAGATAAATCCTAAATAAAGATTCTCAGATAAAAAGTTAGGTACAAAAATTTGTAATCCGAGCCCTAATAGTGGAAAAATGGCAAAGGTGACAATAAATATAGTGAGATGTAAGTGCCAATTACGAATACCGTTAATGATTGACTGTAGCGATAGTTTTGCACCATGCATAAAAAACAGCAAACCAATGGCAAATGTCGTCAGATATTCAAAAAAGACTTTAACATTACCGGCACATGGAAAAAGTGTTGCAAGAATAACAACAGTGATGAGTGTTAATAAAAAGGGATCAATTTTTAATGATTTTATGATATTCATAGCAAAAATTAGAGGTGAATATGAAGATAAGTCAGTCATCTTCATTGAATTAGAGATAAAACATAGTATATAACTAATTTTGACAATTCTGAATGCAGGAATGATGTTTATTCTGTTTTAATCTATCGGGTACGGCTATTTTTGTTAATTATCTCTAAAGCAAGAGTGAACCGGCTTGTCTGGCTCACTCGTGTTAACTTTTATTTTCAGCTAATCTCAGGCCCAGTATTTATTGCTCAAAAATGGTCCCTTTTTTAAATGGTGAGTGCTTAAAGGTGTATTTCATTAATATAAAATAAGCACAGCCACCGACCACAAAACCAATAATCCAAGACAGATCGACTTCACAAAAGGCTGCCGCAGCACCAATTAGCATGGCAAAAATGGCGGGTTTATTGACACCACTAAATTGTCCTTTTTCATTATATAGTTCGATAATATCAATAGTTTGTTTTCTAAGAATGTAATATTCGACGAGTAAAATAGCGACAATAGGCCCTAAAAATGCGGAGTAAGTTAATATAAACATCCCTAATCCTTTTGCCGATGAATCTTGTATTAAGATCCAAGGAAATGACGCAATCGCAAGTAAACCAGTAAGCGTGACGGCAACCTTATATTTAACTTTAGTGAGCAGTGTGATGATATAAGCAGGAGGAATAATATTGGCGACCATATTAACGGCGATGGCACCTAGCACGATAAATGCAGAGACGGCAACGGTGATATAAGGATTATTGACTACAATTGCAAAAGCTTTGACCGGATTGGCATTGGCAGTGACCGAAGCTAGCATGGCGCCAATCGTTAACACAAAACCATAGGCGATAACAATCGGTAAAAAATATAATAGCCCACGTTTGGCATGACTAAGACCGGGGCGTAGCTCCCTCGAATAGTCAGCTGCACTCAAAAATATTGCAGCATAATTGCCTAAAAACATCATAATAAAGCTAAAGAAGGGTAATCCCCAAGTGCCTTTTGTGTATAACCATTTTTCAGCGATAACGGTTTTGTGATTGAGTAATAATACACAAAAGACATACATAAGTGCTAACATGATGACGGTTGAAATTAAAATTTCAACCCACTTAACCGCATGAAAGGCATATAACGATAATACGATTTGCACTGCTTGTAGGATTAAAAAACAGATAAATACATTATTAAAAGCGCCCGCTGAACATACCTTAAAGATTTCATTTAAAGCTGTCGCGCCGATCCAGCTTTGAAAGCCATACCAAATGATGGCGGGAATACCTCTTAACAGAGAAGAGATAATAGCTCCTTTTATGCCAAAAGACATGCGCAGTTGCACAACATAAGGAATACCAGTGCGATAACCTAGTCGATCATTTAATGCAAATATTGATGAAATAATACCGATAGCGATTAATGCTGCAACCAATGTTTGCAATGCATTCATAATTGCAACACCGGCAAACACTAAACTTGCCCCAAGTGCCATATTACCCAAATTGACACCATCGCCGATCCACATGAAGGCATAAGCAATTGGGCTGACGGTACGTTCTGCTCTGCATTTTGGTACTAATGATTGATCGATATTGAAAGTTGGTGCTGATGAAGTCGAAGGCGTGTTTGTTGCTGTCATTCTGTATTATTCCTTATATTTAGCTAATCTTGTTAAGATCCATAGCGATACAGTTTTTATCTACGAATAAACATCCTTATTACTATCGTTATAGTATGGCGATATTGTTGAATATGTCTGTCCTTGAGTCGTCAATGGTTTCATTGTGTTAGTGCGGCATATCTTAACGGTAAGCATATGCGTTACTTAGATAATGCAATTAATATACCAAAAAATGAATTTTATAAGAAATGAATACTAAACAATCATGCAGGTTATTTTGCGGCACAATATTGCTATGTCATGCGCTATAGGTGCAGCAATGTGCACTAGCAAAAGGCAGAAATCAATTAGAATGAGGAAAAAAGAATATCCGCTACATTGTGTAGCGGATATGAGGGGGGCGACGATTATTCGTCAAGGAAACTGCGTAAAACATCAGAGCGGCTAGGATGACGTAATTTACGTAATGCCTTCGCTTCAATCTGACGAATGCGTTCACGAGTGACATCAAATTGTTTACCGACTTCTTCAAGAGTATGGTCAGTATTCATATCGATACCAAAACGCATGCGTAGTACTTTTGCTTCCCTTGGAGTTAAGCCTGATAAGATATCACGCGTTGCTGCACGCAAGCTTTCTGAGGTCGCTGCATCAAGTGGTTGCTCAATTGCAGTATCTTCAATAAAGTCACCAAGATGTGAATCTTCATCATCACCAACCGGTGTTTCCATTGAGATCGGCTCTTTGGCAATTTTCAGCACTTTACGAATCTTATCTTCCGGCATTTGCATTTTTTCAGATAACTCTTCCGGCGTTGGTTCGCGGCCAATTTCTTGCAAAATTTGACGCGAAATACGATTGAGTTTATTAATTGTTTCAATCATATGCACAGGAATACGAATCGTTCTGGCTTGGTCGGCAATCGAACGAGTGATTGCTTGACGAATCCACCAAGTTGCGTAAGTCGAAAATTTATAACCACGGCGATATTCGAATTTATCTACGGCTTTCATTAAGCCGATATTACCTTCTTGAATTAGATCAAGGAACTGTAATCCACGGTTAGTGTATTTTTTAGCAATTGAGATAACGAGACGTAAGTTAGCTTCAACCATCTCTTTTTTTGCTCTTCGAGCTTTTGCTTCACCAATTGACATACGTCTATTGATGTCTTTGATTTGTTCAATAGAGAGATGTGTTTCAGCTTCGATAAGTCGTAATTGTTCAACTTGCTGTGCAATTTCAATTTCAAAATCACTCAATCTGGCAGCAAACGAGTTTTTCGATTTAACCGCTTTTTCAAACCAATCCATACTATTTTCGTGACTGGTAAAATAGGCCATAAACTGTTTTTTCGGCATTTTAGCCTGTTCAACACATACTTTCATTATGACACGTTCATGCGCTCGAACCCGTTCCATCATTTCACGCATGTTATTAACTAAAATATCAAACTGCTTACCAACTAAGCGAAACTGTTTGAATATTTCAGATAAATTTTCGATCTCTTGTTGGGCTTTCTTATGCGTTCTGCCATGTTTTTTGATTGCGATAGAAGTGATTTCATGTTGCTCTTTCAGGGCAGCAAATTTAGCTTTGGCCACTTCTGGGTCGATTGAGGTATCATCATCGCTAGAATCAGACTCTTCATCTTCGTCTTCATCTTCATCATTAACATCGATATCAGCGGATTCTTTTTCCAAATCATCTGGTAATTCGTCAGGTCCTTCCTCAACATTTGGATCAACAAAACCAGTAATTAAATCGGAAAGACGAACAGTACCAATTTCAACAAGATTATATTGTTCTAAAAGATAGGTAATCGCTTCTGGATATTCAGAAACAGAGGTTTGAACTTGGTTAATACCATCTTCAATTCGTTTTGCGATATCAATTTCGCCTTCACGAGTCAACAGTTCAACTGCACCCATTTCGCGCATATACATACGGACAGGATCAGTGGTACGACCTATTTCAGATTCAACATTCGATAGCACTAAAGCGGTTGCCGCTTCAACCGCTTCTTCATCAGGTACGTTTTCTGATAAAAGCATTTCATCTGTGTCTGGAGCTTCTTCAAGAACTTGAATCCCCATGTCATTTATCATTTGAATGATATCTTCGATTTGATCCGAATCAATAATTTCTTCTGGTAAATGGTCGTTGACATCAGCATACGTCAAATATCCAAGTTCTTTACCTCGAATAATGAGATGCTTTAGTTGTGATTGAGAGTTTTGCTCCATATCAAAATATCCACGTTTTGTTGTTTAGTAATGGGGTAATATCACTTACCCAGACTAAATACTTTTGATTATCAATAACATTATCAAGAGACCATTGCTATTTATAATAGCGAGAGCTAAAGTTAGATTAGCTATGTCTGTTTTCTCAGTTAATAGTGATATACGATGAATAAAAGTATATATTATTTCAATCTTACTTAGATTATTGGGCTACTTACCAAGTAAGCTACCCTTGTAGCCACTCAATTTTTGATATCACATTGAGCCTTTACGCTATTTTTCCAGCAATTCAGCTGTATTATTATCTATATTTAGTCTTTTTTAGATAAAACAAGTATTAGGGTTGCTAATTCTTGTTTTTCAGCTTCAGTTAATTTTGTCATTCGATCTTTTGCAATGAGTTCATCTTGCCTTTGGATCAGTATATTATCATATAACTCTTTTAAAGTATGAGAAAAAATCGTTGAGATCTCCTCTTCAGCGTATTTATGTTCCCAAATTGCTAGCGTGTTAAGTTGTTTGACAATCGGCTTATTGGCGAACTCTGTTAAAATTTGAGCGGTAATAATATTTGGCCGTGTTTGACAGATTTCTAAAAGCTCAATAAAGACATCAACGCCAGCGAGTTTCACGGGTTTTAAAGTATTGATATCTGGCACGAGTTTAGCCAGTTCTGGATACTGTATTAACAACCCAATCAAAATTCGCATCGTTGTTAACTTCATTTTGATTACCGGCATTTTATTATCTAATTTCGGTTGCGCTGAATCTTGGTTATCGTATTGCTGTAATAGTTTATCGATTTGGCTAATATCAAGAAAACCTAAATAATCACCTAATTGTTGTTTTAGATTTAGACTAAATGAGTGTGCTTTAATTTGTGCAATTAACGGCAGCACGAGTGAGCTGAGTTTAGCTCGACCTTCTGATGTTTTTAGATCAACTTGGCTTAATAGTTCATCAAATAAAAATTGTGACAAGGTGATACCATTATCTAAACGCGTTTCGAACAGTGCTTTGCCTTCTTTGCGTACTAAACTATCGGGATCTTCATTGTCAGGTAAAAAGACAAATTTAATTTGTTTACCATCAATTAATGTTGGTAGTAATACATTGAGCGCTCGCCAGGCTGCCCGCCGGCCTGCGGCATCGCCATCAAAGCAAAAGATAATATTATCCGTTGCTCTAAACAGTAGTTTGATATGATCCTCTGTTGTGGCCGTTCCTAAAGCTGCAACAGCGTAATTAATGCCAAACTGAGCGAGTGCAACCACGTCCATATAGCCTTCAACCACAAGCAGTTTTTCTGGATTGCGATTAATTTGTTGTGCTTCATACAATCCATAGAGCTGATAACCTTTATGGAAAATCGCTGTTTCGGGTGAGTTGATATATTTTGCTGAATCATTTGCTTTGATCGTTCGACCACCAAAAGCAATAATATTGCCTTGTCGATCGCGAATGGGGAACATAATTCGGCCACGGAATCGGTCATACTGATTGCCATTATCATTACTAACTAGCATACCAGCTTGGTCATAAAGTTTTTTCTCTTGCGCAGTTTTGGCGATATGATTAAACGTTGAACGCCACTCATCAGGAGAATAGCCTATTTTATAGTGGTTAATTGTTGTGTCATCGAGTCCTCGACCCGTCAAGTATTCCTGGGCCTGTTGCGCATCGCGAGACGTTAGCTGCGTGTGATAAAAATCAGCCAACTTACCCATCATTCCATAAAGATCGCGACGAATATTTTGTCCTGATAACTGAGGTTGATGTTGTGTGTTGGTTGACGTTTCAACATGAGGAACAGTAATGCCGTGCAAATTAGCTAACTCTTCGATCGCTTCTGGGTAGGATAGGCGATCATAATTCATTAAGAAATCAATGGACGAGCCACCTGCACCACATCCAAAACAGTAGTACATCTGTTTTTTTTCACTGACAGAGAAAGAAGGCGTCTTTTCGTTATGAAATGGGCAGTTTCCCCAATAGTCTTTTCCTCGTTTTTTTATTTTTATCCGTTGTCCCACGATATCAACAATATTGATTCGGGCAATTAGATCAATAATAAAGTCTTGAGGAATTCGCTTCATAAGTGGTTATATCCAATTTACTTGGCATAAAGACAACAAACCGTACATATAGTACGGTTTGAGTATATCTGGACTAATTTATAGTATAAGGCTTTAATGAATAATCAATAGCAACTAATAATTAGTATAAACGAATACGACGCGCGTTTTCTCTTTCTAGTTTTTTAGCATGACGTTTAACCGCTGCTGCTTTAGCTCGTTTACGAATCGTTGTTGGTTTTTCATAAAACTCACGATTACGTACTTCAGCTAAGATTCCTGCTTTTTCACAAGAACGTTTAAAACGACGTAATGCAACATCGAAAGGTTCATTTTCACGTACTTTAATTACTGGCATGTGCCTCTCACCTCAAAAAAATTATTTGGATTTTTACCAGCCAGAGTCAAAATAATTAAATGGCTAGCGTTAAAAAATTAGTGCTGAATTGTACTGCTAATAGCTATTGCTTGTAAAGCACTTTATAAAATTATTGTTAATTAGGTGTTTTAATTATTCTTTATTATTTTAATTGGTTAATGGTATGATTTGGATCTTTTACATAATACTATCAATTTTATTGAAAACACAAAGCCTTATTTTATGAAAAAAATTAGTATATTGTTCCTTATTGTACTTTTATCATTAGTGCCCTTATTAGGAGCAGAGCAGGCTCCACTTTTATTTAAATTTAGAGAGTTTTTCCTTACCTTTTGTTATATTGTTTTCGCTGCTTTGCTATGGCGAAATAAATATACTCGGATTGTCTCGGTTATATTAGTTTTGCTTTGGGCGGTAAATAGCGCTATCGCAATTATTATTTATCAACTCTTCGATAGCCAATTAAATTATCAATTGGCGATGACAATATTATCGACAAATAGGCAGGAGTCGCAAGATTTTCTCTTTGCCTATTGGCACATTTTATTTATCAGTTCATTATTATTTTGTGCATTACTTTATTTTGTGCATGTATGCTCAGAGATACTATCTCGGCGAGTATTGTTACTACTCTCAGCTATTTTATTATTAACTGTCACTTATAAATATGCTGAATCAGCCTTTAGAGGTCGTTTGTCTGATCCGTCCTTTAATATGGCGGAAAAAGTGTTACCTTATACGTCGCTCTATAATTTTGGTATCTTTAGCCGTGCTTATCAAGAGCTAAACTTATTAAATACTGTTGCAAATTATACGCCAACGTACCATTTTGTGTTGCAAAATACCAATATTGATACGTATGTTATTGTTATCGGTGAATCAGCGAGACGAGATCATTTCGGTTTATACCATTATTCAAGGCCAACAACGCCTAATATTGAGAACCAATTGAGTAACTTATTTGTTTTTGAACAAGCCATCGCTCCTGCGCCAATAACCACAATGGCATTGGCTTCAGCTTTAACCATTAAAGCGCCAGACGATATGACGCCAACTTTATTAAACGATAATATTGTTAATATGGCTAATCATGCTGGATTTAAAACATACTGGTTTAGTCGTCAAAATGTCATTGGGCAATATGAGACCGTTGTGACAAGTATCGCTAAAAGCGCTCAGCACAAAGAATGGCTATCAAGTGGATATGATGATGTTTTATTAACTAAGCTTGATGAGGCATTAGCAAGTGCTACTCCTGATAAGAAAAAGAAACTGATCATTCTTCATACGAATGGTAGCCATTTATCTGCTTGTAATCAGTATCCCAAGGAGGATGGCAACTTTACCCATGGACGTTCTGAATATGAGGATTGTTACGATAATTCCATTTTATTTACCGATAAATTGCTCGGTCAGATTTTTGCAAAATTATCAACGCAGCATGCATCCGTACTGTATTTCTCTGATCATGGGCAATTGAAAAGAATAAAAAGAGGTGAGATTGATTATGTTCATGGTGCGATTAATCCGTCAAAAGAGTCTGTTGATGTGCCTCAATTTATTTGGTTTAGCCCTAGGGTTGAGCTTGTTGATAAAACAATAGGATCTTATGCGCAGCCGTATTCTACTACCAACAATTATTGGTTGGTTGCGAACTGGTTAGGGATAAATAAAATTAATGGTACTGAGATTTCATCGCCTTTAAAGACGGATTATTTACCACAAGATAAAATCATTATTATGGATACTCGATTAAATATATTTGATTATCGTGATTTACCGGCAGATAATAACTAATAAATTGATATTTGATAAACGTTAGGAGTTATGATTATGTCACCAATTATTAGTGGCGAATTTCCACAAAGACGATTGCGTCGTCTACGCGCCCATGATTTTAGCCGCCGATTAGTGGCTGAAAACCAGTTAACGGTGAGCGATTTGATTTATCCGGTTTTCATTGTTGAAGGTAATAATATTTGCCAGCCAGTAGGTTCTATGCCAAATGTACATCGCATGAGTGTTGATGTGCTATTAAAAGAAGCAGAAGAAGTTGCTAAGTTAGGTATTCCGGTTTTATCACTTTTTCCTGCGATTGAAAGTGATAAAAAATCATTATTAGCAGAAGAAGCATTTAATGAAAATGGGTTGGTACCAAGAGCGGTTAGAGCACTGAAAAAAGAGCTGCCAGAGTTAGGGATCTTAACTGATGTTGCGCTTGATCCTTATACCGTACATGGACAAGATGGCATTATTGATAATCAAGGCTATGTGCAAAATGATATTACCGTTGAAACGTTAATTAGACAAGCTATGGTGCAAGCTGAAGCTGGCGTTGATATTGTGGCACCTAGCGATATGATGGATGGGCGTATTGGTGGTATTCGTAGCGAGCTTGAAGGCTATGGATTTATCAATACACAAATTATGGCATATTCCGCCAAATACGCATCAAGTTTTTATGGTCCTTTCCGTGATGCAGTCGGTTCTGCTTCTAATATTAAAGGTGGTAATAAAAAAACCTATCAACTTGACCCATCTAATAGCAATGAAGCTTTGCAAGAAGTCTATCAAGATTTACAAGAAGGGGCGGATATGGTGATGGTTAAACCCGGTATGCCTTATTTAGATGTACTACGCCGGGTGAAAGAAACATTTGCCGTGCCGACTTTTGCCTATCAAGTTTCTGGTGAATATGCCATGCTGATGGCTGCGATTCAAAATGGATGGCTGCAAGATTCAGCGATTATGGAGTCTTTGTTATGCTTTAAACGTGCTGGAGCCGATGGTGTATTAACTTATTTTGCCAAGCATATTGCTCAGCAGTTAAACGCTGCTAAGTAACATCTAGCGCTATCTTGGTGTATATTGTATTGTTAATCAGATACACCATGCCTATTTTCCCTTCTCTTTACGATTATTTTAACTGCATTTATAGGAAAAACAGATTTGAACCTTTGTGATTAAATTGATACCGTATTACCTCAACTAATATTTTGGGGTTTTAGCGTATGACATATAAGTTTTTTACAACAACGATATTGGCTATGTCTGCTTCATTTACGGCGTTGGGCGATACAATTGAACTTAAAAATGGTGATAATTTATCGGGTAAGATAAAATTAGTCGATGGCAGCAAGGTATTGATTGAGACCGAATATGCAGGTGTAATTACCGTCGCTAACGATAAAATAAAAACGTTTTCTATTGATGAACCCGTCAAGATTAAAGATGGCGTATTTACGGATGCGCAATATGCTGACGCGATTACAACCGCTGATGATAGTAAAATCACCCTAGTAAAAGGTGAAAACAGTAAAACAATCTCAATTAGTGATGACTTAACGATTATTAAGAGTAGCGGACCATCATCATTAGTTCCTGCTGACTTAATTGTCAACGGTGCGTTAAACGCGGGTGCTTATTATAATAAAGGCTCATCAAAGTCAGAACAATATAGCCTAAATGGTAATGTGACGGCAAAGTACGACTTGTGGCGTCATGGTTTTCGTGCCGCAGTATTTAGATCTAAAGATGATCAAGATACGAGTAATTACTATTACACAACGCAATATGATGTTGATCGATTTTTCACACCATCCTTCTTCTGGCAGGGGAATGCGCAATATAAGCATGACTGGATTGAGGATATTAAAACGAAAACCAGTTTTGGTACTGGTCCTGGTTGGCAAGTCTGGCAAGATGAACTCTCTGCGTTGTCGTTTACTGGTTTAATTAGTTATCAGAAGATTGATTATCGTAATGGTAATGATTCTGTTCATCCTTTAGGATCAGTAAAGTGGAACTATTATCAGTTCTTCAGTGGTAAATCATTAAAATTTTTTACGACAGGTGAAATTGGTCGAAGCTTTAATAATGATGTTGATTTAGATTTATCGGCAACAGCGGGGCTCGCTTATCGTTTAACGGACTGGTTATCGATTAATACCAGCTTAACTCGAGAAAAAAGTACGACTAAAGATGGCGACTCGAGTAACACCAACTATAATATTGGTGTAGGAGTTAACTGGTAGGACGTCGTAATATAGACGAATGGGCATCATATTGATGTCCATTTTTTATGCTATTTTTAAGATGATGGCAGTATCTGTTTTTTTAATTATCATCACCAAGTTTTTACCTATCAATTTGATTCACTGAACATATCAAGTGGAAAGACACAATATATAGTGTATAATCCTAAAAAAATATCAATATATAGTTGTTGTCAAATCTAGGGGATATAAAAATGCCAGTAGTTGTCAAACGTGATGGATGCCAAACCGCTTTCAATGAAACGCGAATTCGTGATGCAATTTTAAACGCTGCCGTTGCTGCTAATGTCAATGATTCTGATTATTGTGCATCCGTTGCAAGGGTCGTGACTAATCAGATGACTGAACGTGATAGTGTCGATATTCACGAAATTCAAAATGCGGTAGAAAACCAACTAATGGCTGGCCCATATAAGAAACTAGCAAGAATTTATATTGAATATCGTCATGACCGAGATCGGATTCGTGAACAGCGTAGTCGTCTAAACCAAGATATTAAAGGCCTTATTGAGCAAAGTAATGTTGCTATTCTTAATGAAAATGCCAATAAAGATAGCAAAGTCATTCCGACCCAAAGGGACTTGTTGGCTGGGATTGTGGCTCGTCATTATGCCAAGCAATACCTGCTACCTAAAGACATCTCAAGTGCGCATGATCGCGGTGAGATTCATTACCATGATCTTGATTACTCGCCGTTCTTCCCAATGTTTAACTGTATGTTAATTGATTTAGATGGTATGTTGACCAAAGGCTTTAAGATGGGAAATGCAGAAATAGAGCCACCAAAATCAATCGCGACAGCAACCGCCGTCACGGCACAGATTATTGCTCAAGTCGCAAGTCATATTTATGGTGGCACCACAATTAACCGCATTGATGAAATTTTAGCTAAATTTGTAACCATCAGTTTTGAAAAACACAAAGCGATTGCACGGGATTGGCAAATTCCTGATGCGGTTGAGTATGCTCAAGATCGCACAGCAAAAGAGTGCTATGATGCCTTTCAATCACTCGAGTATGAAGTTAATACACTGCATACTGCAAATGGTCAAACACCTTTTGTGACCTTTGGTTTTGGATTGGGAACTAGCTGGGAATCAAAATTAATCCAACAATCGATTTTGAAAGTACGTATTCAAGGACTAGGCAAAAATCACAAAACTGCAGTGTTTCCTAAATTGGTGTTTGCAATTAAAGATGGCATCAATCACAAAGTGGGCGATATTAATTATGATATTAAACAATTAGCGTTAGAGTGCGCCTCTAAACGTATGTATCCTGATATTTTGAACTATGAAAAAGTAGTGGAAGTAACTGGCTCATTTAAAACGCCGATGGGATGTCGCAGCTTTTTAGGGGTGTACGAAGAAGAGGGTAAACAGATTCATGATGGCCGAAATAATCTTGGTGTGATTAGTTTAAACTTACCACGTATTGCCATTGAAGCGAAGAGTGATGAAGCAACATTTTGGCGGTTACTCGATGAACGCTTAGTATTATGTAAAAAAGCATTAATGACTCGTATTGCAAGGCTTGAAGATGTCAAAGCAAGGGTTGCTCCGATTTTATATATGGAAGGTGCTTGTGGCATCAGATTAAAAGAAGATGATTCGGTCATTGAAATATTTAAGCATGGTAGGGCATCTATTTCATTAGGCTATATCGGTATCCATGAAACCGTAAATGCCTTATTTGGTCATATAACGCATCCATTTGATAGTGATACACTGCGCGATAAAGGTGTGCAAATCGTAGCTAGACTTCGTCAAGCTGTTGATGCATGGAAAAATGAAACTGGATATGGATTTAGTTTATATAGTACGCCAAGTGAAAACTTATGTGATCGTTTCTGCCGTTTAGATACTGCAGAGTTTGGCGTTATTTCAGGTGTGACTGACAAAGGTTATTATACGAATAGTTTCCATCTTGATGTAGAAAAGAAAGTGAATCCATACCAAAAAATTGAGTTTGAAAAGCCTTATCCTGAGTTGGCGAATGGTGGCTTTATTTGTTATGGTGAGTATCCAAATATGATAAATAATATTAAGGCATTAGAAGATGTCTGGGATTATAGCTATAGTCGTGTGCCTTATTATGGCACAAATACACCGATTGATGAGTGTTATGAATGCGGTTACGCTGGCGAGTTTGCCTGTACGAGCAAAGGATTCACTTGCCCAAACTGCGGTAATCATGACTCTGCAAAAGTGTCGGTTACCCGCCGTGTATGTGGATATTTAGGTAGCCCAGATTCAAGGCCATTTAATGCAGGTAAACAAGAAGAAGTCAAACGCCGAGTTAAACATCTTAGTAATGGGCAAATAGGCTAATATATTGGTATAACTTAAAATTAAGTGCGAGTACTAACTGAATTATGAATTATCATCGTTATTATCCTGTTGATGTCGTTAATGGTCCAGGCACGCGATGTGCCCTGTTTGTCGCAGGCTGCGAGCATCAATGTCGTGGTTGTTATAATAAAAGTACTTGGCCACTTAATTCTGGTATGGTGTTTACGCAAGAATTAGAAGACCAAATTATTGGTGATCTCCAAAATACCGAGATTAAGCGCCAAGGGTTATCGCTTTCTGGCGGGGATCCGCTCCATCCGCAAAATGTGCCTGCAATTCTCAAATTGATTAAGCGCGTGAAAACAGAATGTGATAATAAGGATATTTGGTTGTGGACCGGTTACTTACTTGGGGATTTAACCAATGAACAGCAAGCCGTTTTACCGTATATCGATGTTTTGATTGATGGTAAATTTGTACAAGAGCTTGCTGATCCTAAGTTACTTTGGCGTGGCAGTCGTAATCAGATGATTCACCACTTACATGAAAAATTCTAGTACTACTGTTAAATAAAGCCACTATTCATTGGTAGTGTCTTTATTGTCATTATATAAATCATGTTGATTAAGCAAGTTTGAAATTGCTTCACGGTAAGTGATTTCTAAATTTTCACGGCTTGAAGAACTAATTTTCAAATCAGTAATTTGGCCGTTATTGATACCATAAACCCAACCGTGAATATTGACCTTTTGTCCTCGTTGCCAAGCTGACTGTAAAATTGTTGAGTGACCTAAATTATAAACTTGCTCAATAACATTGAGTTCGCACAAAATATCCATGCGTTTTTCAGCGGGAAATTCGCCAAGTAATGAACTATAGCGGAACCAGATATCACGAATATGCAATAGCCAATTATTGATTAAACCAAGATCTGGATTTTCTACTGCAGCACGTATACCACCACAATCTAGATGGCCACAAATAATAATATCTTCAATGCCCAATACATCAATTGCATATTGTACAACTGATAAACAGTTTAAATCGGTATGAATAACCAGATTGGCGACATTACGATGAACAAATAATTCCCCAGGTTGCAGTTCAGTTAAGCGTTCCGCAGGTACTCGGCTATCAGAACAACCAATCCATAAAAATTTAGGGTTTTGTGCAATAGCAAGATGCTTAAAAAATTCGGGATTTTCTCTGGCGACTCTTTTAGACCATTCATGATTATGTGAAATGAGGTCTGAAATCTTTTTCATAACAAAGCTTCTTTGGTTAGTTGAGAGTTTAGTTTACTGATAGTCATCTTAAATATCAATGTTGATATTTAGATAATTGAAAAGATTGGTATTAGTTATCTTTTCTATGATATCTATTTTGGTTGTAACAAGGATCGGCAATTTTTGCAATAATATTGTGCTTGATGATGACGTATTTTGTTATGTCGAATCGCGGTTAATAGGTGATTCTTACACTGGCAGTAATAGTGATATTGCTGGCGAATTGTACTTTCTGGTAGGCGAAATGTATGCGTACGTCTTGCCGCAAGTTTGAATACCTCTGTCATGACACTTTGCCACTCTTTGCCATGAGGTTTGACGTGGCCAAATTTCTGATAAACAATGAGATGGGCAAGCTCATGGGGAACCACTTCATCAATAAATTGACTATGATTATCAAGCAACATAGCAAGATTGAGTTGTATTTGCCATTGTTGGAGTAGCGCACTCCCTGCGATACTACCTTTATTACGATAGATGATTTGTGGTTCGGCAAATATGGTATTAAAAAATCGACTCGCGATGAGTAAATACTGCCTTAAACAGCTCATTACATCATTATGAAGGTCGATGGGTACGCTTAATTTATTCATTAGGATGATGTGAGTCATTCTCTTCACGGCAATCAATCTTATTTTGCCGTGAAGATATTATTGATTATTTTAAATTCGCTGCGTCACGTAATAATTCGGCTTTATCGGTTTTTTCCCACGGGAAAATATCACGACCAAAATGCCCATAAGTTGCAGTTTGTTGGTAAATGGGTTGAATAAGATCCAACATTTGAATTAAGCCATAAGGACGTAAATCAAAGAACTGTTTAACTAACGCGATGATTTTATCATGGGCGATTTTTTCAGTACCAAATGTATTGACATAAATTGATGTTGGCTCTGCAATACCAATTGCATAAGATATTTGTAGCTCACATTTATCAGCAAGCCCCGCTGCAACAATATTTTTTGCGACATATCTTGCTGCATAAGCTGCAGATCTATCGACCTTAGATGGATCTTTACCTGAAAATGCCCCACCGCCGTGATGGGCTGCACCACCATAAGTATCAACGATAATTTTCCGTCCAGTAAGTCCGCAGTCACCCATCGGGCCGCCAATAACAAATCGACCCGTTGGGTTGATAAAATATTTTGTACGAGCGGTTAACCATTGTGCAGGCAAAGTCGGTTTAATGATCTCTTCCATTACGGCTTCTTGTAAGGCTGAGTGGCTAATTTCTTCTGCGTGCTGGGTTGATAGCACAACCGCATCAATACCTTTAACTTTATTATCTTCATAAATTAAAGTAATTTGGCTTTTGGCATCGGGTCTTAACCAAGGTAATGTGCCATTTTTTCGTACAGTTGCTTGTCTTTTCATTAATTCGTGCGCGTAAGTAATCGCTGCAGGCATTAAATTGGACATTTCATTGGTTGCATAACCAAACATAATACCTTGGTCGCCGGCACCTTGAACAAGTGGGTCGCCACGATCAACGCCTTGATTGATATCCATTGATTGTTTACCAATTGCGTTTAACACCGCACATGAATTCGCATCAAATCCCATTTCGGAACTGGTGTAACCAATATCTTTGATGGTTTGTCTTGTTAGCTCTTCGATATCCACCCAGGCAGATGTCGTAATTTCGCCGCCGACTAAAGCCATTCCTGTTTTTACATAAGTTTCACAGGCGACTCGTGCCTTTGGGTCTTGTTTTAAAATTGCATCAAGCACCGCATCAGAAATTTGATCTGCGATCTTGTCTGGATGACCTTCTGAAACTGATTCTGATGTGAATAAAAATTCCGACATAATAATACCTTTCAATTCTATATAAGCGTGGAACAGAGATAAAACAAATAATGTGATTTAGCGGTTTTACCATCTAGACGGCTATTTTAATCAACAAATCAGTAAAAATCCAGCAATTCAGATAGATTAATTTATGAGGGGCATAGGAAAATTTTTGTCATGATATTGCATAAAATCCTATTTACCATAGCATATACGATTATATTTAAGAAAATGGTTAGGCAGGTATAAGCGATTTATGGCACTTCGTATTCCCAATATATTAGTATTTGACTCAGGTATTGGTGGGATATCTGTATATGACGAGATCCGGCAAAAGATTCCGCATGCCAACTATATTTACTTATTTGATAATGAAGCCTTCCCTTATGGTGATAAATCAAGCTACTTTCTTATCGAACGAGTTAAAGCGGTTATTGATAAAGCGGCCTCAATGTTTGATATTGATATTGTGGTCATTGCGTGTAACACGGCAAGTACAATATGTTTACCAGTTTTGCGAGCATCATTCTCATTTCCTATTGTTGGCGTGGTGCCGGCAATTAAGCCGGCAACACAAATTACGCGTAATAAATGTATTGGCCTATTAGCAACTAAAGCGACTATTGAGAGAGAGTATACCCACAACTTAATTCGTGATTTTGCACAGGGATATCAAATCGAGCTATTAGGTTTGTCTGAACTAGCGCTAATTGCTGAACAAAAATTACAAGGTATTAAGGTTAACCAAGCTGAATTAAGAAAGCTTATGCAGCCTTGGTTATCTTTAAGTATTATACCTGATACAGTTGTGCTAGGTTGTACACACTACCCATTTATTCGACAAGAGCTGTCAGCTATTTTTCCTGATGCAACATTTATTGATTCGGGTTATGCCATTGCAGCTAGGGTTTATCATTTATTAGAAGATAATTTTGAGTTAACCAGTACATTATCGCAATCACTACAGACACATTATTTAGTTTGTAGCACACTATATAATGAACAAGTACAAAAAATAGTGGATACCTTGCAAAAATATAATTTTTATAAATATCAATTAGTTAAAATTTCAGGTGTTTAAAGGTTATGCGATCAAGTTGAAATATGTGTTTTTTAGCTTGAAGAAAAAAATAAGATGTCTATAATGCGCATCCACTGACGTAACGCAAGACCTTCTGAGAAGGCGGTTATATTGGTGAGACGGTCAAAAC
>NZ_RBWY01000003.1 GCF_003634275.1 Orbus hercynius | reverse complement strand
ATAATGAATTAATTTATATTAGTTTTATCTCTCCCTTAGTAAGCAATTACCAGATTATTGTTTTGCTATTTATAACAATATGATTATCTATCATCATGCTACAACACCAATAAAATAAGACTTAGCCGTCTTTTTACACTGAAAAATTAGAATAAGAAAGCAAACAGTTTTTTAATTGCTCCATATCAGCCTCGATATATTCTAGCGTCGTATTTATTGAGCTATGCCCTAATAACTCCTTAACTAAATGAATATTGCGATCGGGTTTTTTCATTAATTGTGACGCCAATGTATGCCTAAATCGATGAGGTGAAACGGGATAATTTAAACTCTGAGACAATTGCTGGAAAAAAACATGTATACGCATAGCCGACATTTGGTTGTAGCATTTTTTAGATGACTTGAAGTAATAAATATTAAATAGCTGCTGCTCTTGAGCTACGCCTTTATCAACTAATTGTTGTTTTAATTGCACTAAATCATGATATAAACTATCAATCAGCGGAACGTATCTTTCCGTATGCGTTTTTGAACCATCACCGCGTAAAAACAAAATCTTTTTATCATCTAAATCACACAATCGTATATGAATAAGCTGATTCAAGCGAATGCCTGTATAACGGAAGGTATTAATAACTGAGCGCCAAAACCAAGTAGGATAGTAAAAATCTTTAATCGTCTCGGTAGCAACTTTGCTTTCTAAAAATGCAATAGCGTGATCTATCTGAGTAATATCGAGTGTTTTTTTCTTTTTGGTAATAATCTTCACTTTCATTTTATTAAACGGATTTAAAGATTGAGTCAATGAATGTTCAATTGCAAAATTAAACAATGCAGCAAAATGTCGATTATAAGTATTCCATGTTTGATGGCTATTTAATTTTTGATGTAAAACGTGATGGCGAAATGCCAGTACTGTATCGACAGAAATGTCATCGATTACGACCCGATTACCGTAATATTTTTCGAATATTCTGACAACATTCACATAACTTTTTTTGGTATCTTCACGTAATTCCTTATGCTGAAAATACATTGTGAGTAATTCACGTAAGGATAGTTTTCCTAATTTAGACATAAATACAATCTTCCTTATATTATGTTACTTAAAATAAAAATCGTGACTTATTCACCGCTAATCACATATGCATGGTAGTGAAAATCCGTGGTCAGTATTATTTTTAAAATGCGTGTTTACCTTTATCGATCTCATGGTGCTAAGAACAGAGGTTCAATATGAATATCGAGCAAATAAGCAAATGCATATTGTTACCTTAACAACGAGATCTAACGATACAATAATCTACTCATACAATTTAGTTAAGAAAATTTAATAGGATTTTGACTGCTTATTGATAGGATACGCGATGAGCTATTGACGACTTAAAACGGAATTTTGACCTCAGCAGGAATCGAACCTGCAACTAGCCCTTAGGAGGGGCTCGTTATATCCATTTAACTATGAAGTCATACCGTATTTATTCTAATGTAATTAATGAATTTTTTCCATAATTCTTTTAACGCCAACTCTATTATGGACATTTTGTGCGATCTTTAAGCAAAAAATAGCATAATAAAAAATGAAATTTTCGGCAAATGTTAAACATAATGGTACAATAGATTATAATCAATAAACCACGCAACATAATAATAAAGACTCAACATGAAAAAGAAAATAATCAGTTTACTCTTCTCAACGATGACGTTGACCGGATGTGCAACTTACGATCCTGAAACAAACAGTTATTCAGATCCATTGTCTGGTTTTAATAATGCGATGTTTAATTTTAACTATCATGTACTCGATCCTTATTTACTAAGACCTGTTGCGGTTGCATGGAAAGATTATGTGCCCTCCCCCATTCGTAGTGGAATTAGCGGCGTATCGTCAAATTTAACTGAACCAGCATCGGCAGTAAACAGCTTGCTACAAGGTAATGTTCATCAGATGGGGGTACATTTAGCCAGATTTATGCTCAATACCGTATTTGGTTTTGGTGGCTTGCTTGACGTTGCGAGCATGGCCGATCCGCAATTACAAAAAGGCAATCGAGAGACTTTTGGTACCGTTTTAGGCCACTACGATGTACCTTATGGTCCATATGTTGTATTACCATTTTATGGTCAAGCAACATTACGACAAGATGGTGGTACATTGGTTGACTATGCTTATCCACCTTTACATTGGTTATCATGGGAAGCAAGTATTGCGCGTTGGGCATTTGATGGTATTGAATCAAGAGCGGTTGCAATTGAATACGAAGACTTACTCAATAGTAGCGCCGATCCTTACAATTTTATGCGTAATGCTTATTTTCAAAGCAACGATTTCTTAGCTTCAGGCGGACAAGTTGACGAGAAAAAACAATTACAGCGTCAAGAAGCGATTAGCTCTTACCTTGATGATATTGATGCACAATAATGGATCATTAAAATACGGCAGCTAAAGCCGTATTTTTTTATGGCTGCAAAAATAATTCTCGGCTTTTAAACGGTTTAGATCCGACATAAGGTTTTAGTGCCTGTCTGGTAAACCGTTTAGCCGCTTTCAAACACCTGAGATCATCAAAGTTTTTTGCCGCAAAAGCCCGTAGTTCCTTACCTAAATAGCTATTACTATTTTGCATTAAGCTGCTGATAAATCCTTGTTCTGACTGATATAAATAATACATCTCATCAACGATATCATCACCGGTTGCACTACAATGCTCAAAATCAACGCGATAGCCTAAAAATTCCAGCAAAATAAATTCAAATTGGCGTAGGACTTTTTCAGGTTCAATCCGTTTGGCTAACTGCTGTAAACTCTCTAAATAAGCTTGGAATAATTCTGTCGTATCTAATTCAGAAACTAATACACGATGCAGTAATTCATTGAGATAAAATCCACTGTATAAACCATAGCCCAATAACGGCAAAGAGAGTGACATAGCTTCAACCTGACCGAGCGTTTTAACTTCGCCATTACCGCTATATTGAATAATCAATGGTGTAAAGGGTTGCAAAATACCTTTTAATGATGAACGCTTACGCCTTGCACCTTTAGCAATTGTAGTCACTTTCCCTTTCGACTCAATAAAGAGATCAACGAGTAAACTTGTCTCACTGTATGCCCGATTATGCAAAACAAATGCACGCTGCCAATTTTTCATGTAATAACTATTTATGATTTAAGTTAAAAATATTTTATCGAAAGATAAATTTTATTTAAAAAAGAGCATTAATTTCAACAAATTCGACTGAATTAGATAAATAATTAAGCTATAATGACCAGATCCTAATATATAAAGTATAAATTCGAAATCATGGAATTATTCTCAACTATCCTTATCCTTATTTTACTTGTTTCCATTTCCGGAATCTTTGTAAAACTGTTTCCGTTTCAGATTCCTTTGCCACTGATGCAAATCTTACTGGGATGTATTTTAGCAGCTTTTCATGTTTATGAAGAGCGATTTGATCCCAATTTGTTCTTGCTATTATTTATTCCGCCACTACTCTTTGATGATGGGCGAAAAACGGCAATTAAGGACTTTGTGCACAATGTCCGCGAGATTGTCGGCTTAGCGTTAGTATTGGTCATTATTACCGTTGTGGCATTAGGCTATATCCTGCATTGGATTTTACCTAATGTATCACTTCCAGCAGCCATGGCGCTTGCCGCCGTCTTATCACCAACCGATGCCGTGGCATTAAGTGGTATTGTTGGTAAAGGGCGCATTGAAAAGAGTAAAATGGAAATTATTGAAGGTGAAGCATTAATGAATGATGCTTCAGGCCTTGTCAGCTTAAAATTTGCCATTGCCATTGCCATTGGCGCAATGGAATTTAATATGCTAAATATCTCGTTAGCATTCTTTGTTTCAGCGATTGGCGGCCTTGCTGTGGGTGCAATTTTTACTTGGGGTTATACTCGAGTACTGCGTAAAATCAATAAGCTGACCAATAACGATTCAGCTATCCAAATTGTATTGCTCTTTTTACTGCCATTTGCGGTTTACCTAATTGCAGAACATTTTTTTCATGCATCAGGAATTTTAGCAGCAGTCAGTGCGGGTATGACAGTCAAGCAATCAGGGATTATGAGAAATGCCCCGCTAACGACCCGCTTACAATCAGAAAGTACTTGGTCAATGCTAACATTCGTCTTTAACGGTGTGATTTTCACCTTATTAGGGCTGCAATTACCAACCATTATCACCGATACCTACGTCACTAACCAAACCGATACCTCAATTGAACTTTGGCAATTAATATTAGTAGTCTTTTTTGTCTTTGCCGTCTTAATGGCAACGCGGTTTTTATGGTTATGGGTGATGAAACATTTACCTTCATTACCGTTTGGTGCCAAAAGGCCATTAGCCTTTAAAAGCTATACCACTCGTGATCTGTTAATTGCAACCTTTGCTGGCGTGCGCGGAGCGATCACATTAGCCGGTGTATTATCCATTCCAATCACGACCCAAATACCAGGGCGTTATGAACTTGTTTTTATCGCAACAGGCGTAATATTAGTCTCGTTAATTACGGCGGTATTCATTTTACCCCTGTTACTAAAAGGTAAAGTCATCTTAGAAAACAGCGCGATTAATAACGAAGCGTTATACGCCAAAGGTTACATGGCTGAAGAAGCAATCAGTAGCTTAGAAAAGATGCAAGGCAACTTATTATTAGACACCACCGATGGCATCGATGCGGATATTGTTAATGAAGTGGGTTCACGCGTTATCGGCTCTTTAAGGCGCAGAACAGGTCTTAAAGATCTGGAGAAGAAATCGCTTGAGGCTGAAAGATTAGAAAGGCGTATGCGTTTAGTGGCAATTGGTAGTGAACGTGCCGCGCTTTATCAACTCAAAACGCGAAATGAGATCTCAGATGAAATATTTGATCGTTTAAGTACCGATCTTGATATTTACGAAACCTTGCTATCAGATGAGCATCAATAACGTATAACAAATATTAGTATCGAAATCATAACGAAAAGAGAGTAATTATGTTAAGTAAAATGCATTCAATGCTAGTTGCTAAAACACCGATGGTTTTAAGTAAACCATTACAATGTGTGCCATTTTCATTAAAAAAGAAAATCATTGAACAGCTATTGCAAGCACAATTTGAACGTTCTCTGGCCGATGGTGATCTGGATTTTTTAGAGAATCGTTGGCTCAAAATTGAAGTTCGAGATTTACAACTCGTTTGGTTTATTAGCAACGTCAATAATAAACTGGTTGTCAGTCGAGTCCAAATCCCCGATGTCAGTTTTAGTGGCGATACCAATGATTTGATCTTAATTGCCACGAGAAGGCAAGATCCCGATACGCTATTTTTTCAGCGTCGATTGATTGTTGAAGGTGATACGGAATTAGGGCTATGTGTTAAAAATTTAATGGACTCGATTGATCTCGACTCCATGCCAAAATTCATTCGCCTTGGCCTTGAAAATTTAGCCAATTTTATCGAATCCAGTCCGCAAGAGACATTATAATCGATTAGGATTAGCAATACTGAATCAGCCAAATAGGCCTTCAGTATTGCCATTCTGATTATTGTTATAATGCGCTAAAAAAGGCAATCAGCCCAAATACCACGCCCGGCGAGTTTGCAATGGCAATTGGCCAGTCTTTTTCTTCCTTCAATAACCCATAACATACCCATAAAAAGCAGTTAATCGCCGCGGTAATTGGCTGAGTAGGATTAGTCTTTATACCATTAAGGTTATCAAGAATCTGTGGAATATAAGAAACATACATCAAAAATGCAGTAAATGTTGCGATCCACCCCAAATAATGTATGTGCTTTTTAGTCGAATTCACGTTTACCCTCCTTGTTGCCTCCATAAATGAGACTTAATCATAGCAAAAAAGCGCTGAATTGTAACTTTTTGGGGTAAATAGCGCTTAAGAGCGATCAATAACCATCAAGGTTCACCACCGATTTAGGCTATCGGTGGTCAATACTGTGCGCTTTAAGATTGGTTTAATATAATGGTGAAGCACGTTACATGATGCTGTGATGATGCCGTAATTGTGCCTTGATGCGCAGCAATAATTGCTGCAGTAATCGCCAGTCCTAGCCCAACCCCATCGCTAAAGTGTGTTCTGGCCGTATCGACCCGATAAAAACGTTCAAAGATATGTGGCAAGTGCTTTGGATCGATGGTCTCGCCTTGGTTTTGTACCACAATATGAACTTGCTCACCTTGCTGCGCCACCCGAATGTTAACAGCAGAGTTCGCATAACCATAATGAATGGCATTAGCAATTAAGTTACTTAGTGCTCGGCGTAACAACGTGCGATCAGCCGTAATTTGTGCCTCACCTTCTTGGTGAAGTGTTACGGCTTTTTCTTGCGCAATATAACCATAAAAATCAAATAGACTACTGATTTCATCTGCGATGGCAAAGGTTTGCATTTGCGGGCTCATTAAACCATTTTCCGATTTAGCAATAAACAGCAGGTCCGTCACCATACGAATGAGATGATCAAGCTCCTCGGCGCTTTCAACTAACGCTTGCTGATACTCCTCAACACTACGCGCGCGCGACAAAATCACTTGATACTGCATCTTAATTGTCGTTAATGGCGTACGCAGCTCGTGCGCCAAGTCTGACGAAAAACCGCTTAAACGGTTAAATGCTTGATTCAAACGATCGAGCATGGCATTAAACGTTAACGTCAGTTGATTGATTTCCGAATACGTATTCACCATCGGCAGGCGAGTATCAAGATTATCTACCGTAATATTCTCGCTCTGGGCGACTAAAGTATGCAATGGCCGCAGTCCATGATTAGCTGCCAAACACGCACCAATCCCCATGATTAAAGCGGCTATGGCAATAATTAGCCACATGGAATAATGAAACGAAGTTAAAAAGCTTTCATGATGCTCAATATTTAAGGCAATAATAAGCACGCCATTTGGCGCAATCGGCATATCAACTGGCTGAATCAATACGCGATAATGGTAGTCCCCTTCATACAAGGTGATTAAGGTTTTTTTGCTCACCTGGCTAATATTCATCAACGCCTTTTCTAACGCGAAATCGCTTTGGCTATCATATAGCGGTTGATGATTATTTAAAAGCAACACCACACTACCATGCTCTCCGGTCATATTATGCGATAAAGACTGCATCTGCTGATGCAATTCATCCATATTCGCCACATCACCAAGGGCATGCACAAGGTGCCCGCTCTGCGCGTTAAGCACCATACGATCTTGCGCAATAAAATGCTGATTAACCGCATAAACCACCACAAACCCGAGCAATAACAACACAAGCATCGACGATAGCGAAAACATCAACGCTAAGCGAAACGCCAGTGAGCGGAAAAAGTGTGTTATCATCCACGATCCTCTAACACATAGCCCATGCCGCGGATCGTATGCAGCAGCTTTTTAGCAAAATCATCATCCACTTTGGCCCGCAAGCGGCGCATCGCAACATCAATCACATTGGTATCGCTATCAAAATTCATATCCCAAACTTGCGAGGCAATTAACGAGCGTGATAACACTTCCCCCTGCCGATACATTAATAATTCCAGTAACGAAAACTCTTTTGCCGTTAAATCAATGCGCCGACCGGCTCGCATCGCATAGCGTTTTTTACTGTCTAGCTCTAAGTCATCAATCTTCATCATCGACGATTCACTCACGTGTTGTAGCGAGCGGCGTAATAATGTTCGAATCCTGGCCAGTAATTCTGAAAAGTCGAAGGGTTTCACTAAATAATCATCAGCGCCCATCTCTAAGCCATTCACCCGATCGGCCACTTGGTCACGCGCCGATAATAGTAAAATAGGCATCTCTTTATTGGCATGGCGAACCGCTTGTAAAATCGCCAATCCATCAAGCTTAGGTAACATAATATCAAGAATTAACAAATCATAATCCGCACTTAACGCATAGTGCAAACCATCCACCCCATCATGCGCTAAATCAATCGTATAGCCTGACTCTGTTAAGCCTTTTTTCAAGTAATCGGCAATTTTTAAGTTATCTTCAATAATGAGTAGTTTCATTGCTGCCTGTATTTATTGTTATAAAAAGATGCATACGGCAAATTGTATCACAGTCACCGCAAATATAATCAATTGCGTTAATCACTTAACCAACAATGACCTGCATTGCGTATGATTTACCCCCGCCCCCTTATCCCCCAAGCAATCAGGGCAAAGGCGGTGAGGGTTGGGCCGAGTTGTTGTATGAGTGCGGCGATGCCTAGGAGGAGCCCTAGGAGTAAATAATAGCTTAAGCCAAATAGTGCGCTGGCGGTGCCGGCGTGGCATTGGTAATGCCGTAGGGCTTGGCTTAGGATGTTGGGGATGGCAATGGTGTAGGCGATGGCAATGCCCGCAATGGCAACGAGAATCCAAGGTGAATGTTGTAATCCCCATGCCAGTAATCCCGACAACAGCGCGAGCAGGCAGGCATAATGGACCAGTCGCTCAGGCTGAACGCCTCGCCCAAGTAAGCGGCGATTTAGCAAACTGGCAAATAATGAAGCGGCGGCAATGAGCCCACCGGTCCAGCCAAACGCGCTGGCGTCCCAATCGAAGCTGGCAAATAAAAATGGTGCTAAACTGTAATAACTAAACAGCATGCCGTTAAATAAAGCGATCAGCAGCGCATGACGCCACAGCGCCCCATCGCGCCCCATGCGCCAGGCAAGCGGGCCAATTTTTGACTGCGTCGCTGGGGTCGGCCGAGTTTCCGGCAGGCAGCGCATGGTTAGCAGCATCAGCAACCCCGCCAATCCAGTAAGGGTGATAAAAACCCCTTGCTGACCGTACTGGCTGACTAAGCCGCCGCCAATCACTAAACCAAATACCGGACTGACCGAAAGCGCGGCCCCCATGATCGAAAAAACCGCTGCCAGCTTAATCGACTGATAGCTATCCCGCAGCATAGTTTGCACCACCACCGAGCCGGCCGCCGCGCCCAGTGCGGCAATCATGCGCGCTACTAACAGCCCATTAAAATCGCGCGTTACTAGCGCCATCACGCTGCCCAGTGCATAACACAACAAGCCGGCTAACATCGCCGGTCGCCGGCCAATCTGGTCACTTAACCGACCCCATAATGCCACGCCAAAGGCAAAAGCGACAAAATAGACCGACAGCGTTTGCGCCGCTTGCTCGTGGCTGACCTTAAACGACGCGGCAATATCCGGCAGCGCCGGACTGTAAATGGTTTCGACCAACTGAGGAAACATGATCAATAAGACCAATAACCACAACGGCGGGATTTTGTTATTCATGATAATCCTTCATTTAATATCACTGACAATGGGCGCCATTATTGCTCAATTCAGCCTGTTTGATTACAATGATTATGACTAAATATATCAAATATCGGACAACATAATGGAAATTACGCCAGACCAAGCGTTTAATGCGGATGACTTTAGCGCGCCGGTGGTCGGTATCGCCGCTAAAATGGGGCAGCATGATTCGGGACGGCACAGCCACCAGCGTCACCAATTGCTGTTTGCCGCATCGGGTTGTATCACCATTGAACTGGCAGACACCTTGTGCTTATTGCCGCCGAGCCGCGCCGCGTGGATCCCAGCGAACACCATGCACCGCGCCATGATGCGAGGGGTGATGGACTACCGCTCGTTATATTTTACTCCCTCGTTGCCATTGTCGGCGTTACCGCTGCACATTGCAGCGGTTAATCCGCTGCTGTTTGCGGTGATTGAGCGCATGGCGTTTTGGCCTTGGGATATGCCCGCTGATCAGCAGCAGAGCCTGCTGACGGTATTCACCCAAGAGATACAACAGGCAAGGCATGAAAACTGGCGCTTATCTTACCCACGCGATCGCCGTCTACAAGGCTGGCTCATTAACGTACACCAAGGCGGACTGCCGCCACGGTTACAGCAACTGGCGCAAAAAATCGGCGCCAGCGAACGCACCATTAGCCGTATTTTTATTCAAGAAACTGGCATGAATTACCAAAGCTGGCGTCAACAATGGCGTTTACTCAAAGCCATTGAACTGCTTGCCGATGGTGCGGCGATCCATCACGTGGCGCAGCAGCTGGAGTTCATTAGTGACAGTGCTTTTATCTGTTTTTTTCGCCAACACACCGGCGTCACGCCAATGCACTATGCGCGCGAACACTTAAGCATCCGTTAATCCGCACAGCGGTAGCTCAGCTGTTTTGATTGAAATGGGGAGTATTTCTGCAAGAAATTTGCAGGGATTTAATGATAATGTTGGTGATGATTCGGTCGCTGAAGCATCACGGCGTTGGGCTTGAGATCGTTGCCTGCGCCCGGCCAAGGGAATGCCGCATTCCCTTGGCAATCCCGCTCCTGACCTGAAAAAACGGATGACGTCGTCATTCCCCGCCTCACGCCGTCGTCGGCCGTTTTTAACGGTCGAGGTAAGGTCAAGTGAGGTGGTTTTGCGAGATGTCTTACAAGATTATGATAAAGAAAAAGTTTAATTGCGAGCTGTCTCACAAATTTAGCTTAAATATTGCCGATAGTGATAAATATGGATACTGGATTGCCAGGTTATAAGATAGTTAGGAGCAAGTACAAAATAAATGGATATGTCCTAATCCTGTACTCAAGAATCACTTCAATTTTCCCTCCTTTTGGTTAAAACTAATTGTACTAATGTGAAAGCCAAAAATGGGATAGATTCTAAGAAAAATATAAATCTGTAACGGTGATATATATAAAAAGAACAGAATATATTTAAAATAGCGATACAATAATGCTAAGTCTAATTTTTTTGAGGAAAAAACTATCATGAATACTCATTATAATAGAATGAAAACTATTGGTTCAATGGCTATTCCACCTAAAGGCACTTATGCTAGAGAGATCTATGAAAAAATAGTATCTTCTCGAATGGAAGATACTGCGATTAAAAAGAAAATTGATAAAATCATTAAGAAAGCTTATGCATTATTAGAAATACAACAAAAAAATGGCTCAGAATTACCTATAGATAAACAAATACGAGAGTTTAATCTTGAATACAACGGCAGAATATTTAATGGTGGTTTATATGATATGCCTACATCGTTTAATGTTGTTGAGGCATTCAATCAATTTATTCCAGAAACTTCCACATTTAAAATTAGAGATGAATTAGATTATATATTTTCTTTTGATGATTTTATTGATTATATTACAGCTAACAATGTTAAAGATGAATTTGAATTTCTTGAAGAAAGGAAAATATATTCTTTTACCTCTGATGATATATCAAATCAAATTGACTTCACAACTTCTAACAAGAAAAAATATGAATTTTCAGCAATATCAATGATTAAATTTGGCAAAGAAGTAAGTATTATTCTATTTGCTGGACAAAAATGTAATATTGAAGAAGAAACGGTAAAAATAAAAAAAACATTTTTGGATAAGTTTAATTATGAAATAGCCCCAGGAAGAGAACATATACAACCTGATAAAAAAAGAGAATTACGAGCCGAACCTTTATATGAAGGAGATAACAGTTTATGGAAAACAATAATTCTTGTTCGCTTTGACCTAAAGACCAAAACGATAGATGCTCGATACGTTTTACAGGATCACGGGAAGTCCTATGTGATCATAACTGATAATGTAGATTCCTATCTAAATAATGATGGTGAATTTATAAATGATAAATTTAAGTCAGCGTATGAAAATAATAGGAAAAAAATTGAATCCTATTCTGCTCTTTTTGAATTATGTAAAAATTGTCTTCTAATTCCCTCTTATATGAAAAAATTTGAAGATGATATAGTTATTGAAAGACACCCAACTCAATATTTAGAATTTCAGAAACAATTAAAAAACCGTAAAATAATATCGGAAGTAGATTCTAAATACCTCATAAGCTATCGTAATATATCAAGAATACCAAGTAGAAATAAACAATCTTCAGAAGACATTGTTTTATTGTCGCCGGATTATAAAATTGAAACAAGCGGTTACTGGAAAAAATTAGATCATAGAGGTGTAGGTAGAGATAAAAATGGACAACCAATACATGGTAGAACATGGATTAATCAAACATTATCATGGTTTGAGGAAAAAGAAGAAAATAATTACTTAAATGTCAAAAGAGAAAATATAAATAAAAATCAAGGGACTATATATATAATGCGCTCTGCTGCGCATGATAAAAATATTTTTAAGATAGGTCTTACAAAGAGAAATACAACTATTAGGGCTTTAGAACTATCAAGAACTACCAGCTCACCAGATAAATTTTTAATTGCTCATGAGCGAGAAACAAAAGACTGTATACTTGCAGAAAAACTTATCCACGAAAAATTGTCTGCATACAGAATTAATCCTAAAAGAGAATATTTTAAAATGCCATATAGTGAAATTTTATCCGTTGTAGAGTCTGTTATAAATAACATAGAAAATATAAATACATAAAATGTACTGCACGCATTGAAATATATTAACACATACTTAGACTCTGTTTATTCTGGCAGATGATTAGTGTATTAGCTATTCTGCCACGATTCAAATCTTTGTTTAGCCTCATTTGTTAGTATATTTTCAAATACCTGTTTGTTGCCAAGAAACAGACAATGCCGTATTATGGTGTATGGGTTTAGTGTGTCATTTGGATTTGCTTGTTCAAAATACCGTTGATAGCTCTTAATCTTAGATATATTTTCTTTCATATAAAAATTAAATTCACCCCTACTAATGTTTGGTTTCATGCCGACTACTTCCTGTGTGAATCCATCGACTTTATGTGGTTCAAATTCAAAATCATTAAAAAAATGATTTGCGATTTTCAGAAAACTAAAAGCATTTAGCTTTGACACTAGGGACTTTTTACCTTCTTGCTGACTTTGACTATCATTAGTTTCTTGTGAAAGTATATCGTCTGAAATCTCCTCTTTTTTAATTTCTTCAAATGTTGAATCTCTAATATTACGAAATTCTTGATCTGCAAGCTCAAACAGAGCTGCGAGTGTATTTATGCGACGTTTTAACCTAGTGGGAATTGACTTTTTATATTTGATCTTATGATCTAGCACACTCCAAGAATCCTGAATAATTGTTCGGACCTGGATCTCGAATCTAAATTCAGAATATTTAGTGTATTCCGGTAAATTCATTCTCTGTTCGTTCAGCCGTAGATCCAGATGAAGTCCTTTGTAACCAAAATGATCTTCAGTATTTTCTATCTGTGCAGTTTTGTCCGTTTTATCAATTATTTCAAAATGTTCAGATAGACATTTCTCGATTTTATTTATGTCATCTTCATACAAACATACAACTCTTAGCCCTATAAGATCAGTGATGTACTCTCGGATACTATAAGCTGTTGAATTTGATTCAAGATTTGTTCGGTATTTGAGATTAAATTTTTTAATACACTCGGCTTTCTCTTTAACACGACCATCAATTTTTGCAATAGCTATAGAACCAACATGAATCAATAATGCGTTTGTAAGAGCAACAAAAGAATCCTTTGCATCCTCAAGTAACTTATGCTTTAAAGCATAAAAGTCTAAGAATTGTGCCTTTTCTTCTTCATAATTTAAAGATGCCATGAATACCTCTTGTGTAGTAGTTAGTGCTATAAATCAAACAGCAAGCGAAATATTTAACGGGTTAATTTTTTATCAGTTCTTCTTGTTAGAGGCTAAAACATTTATCCACGCAACATTCTGAAAAATTTTCATTGCTCCCTAGACAACATAAATCATTTTAACCAGATTTTATAAATTATATTTATATGCATTCAGATTATCGTTTTAAACTTGTGAAATTTTCATTCAATTCTGCGCGTTACCTCGCAAAATACCAAATTGAAAACATAAAAAATGCGAGCAAGCTCGCATTTTTTGAAACTGGTTACTCATTACTCTTTAGCTTTGGCCGTTTTCTTCCTCAGAATCTTCTGCACAGCTTTAACGTCAATTTCCATAATTTTAGCAATCGTTTCAACATCAACACCTTTGTTGAGTAAGGCGGTTGCTAATGCTTTGGCTTGTGCTAATGCAGCTTCTTTTTGTTCTTTCTCTGCCCTTGCCTTTTCCTCAGCCGTCTTGGTTTTGCCCTTCTCCACCGCCAATTTCTCTTTAGCAATCGCTTTTTCTTCTTTTCGAATTTGCGCAACCACTTGGTAGGTTGGCACGTATTTTAGGCTTTGTTCAAGCTCGTTCATCAGTTCGATTTGGCGAAAGCTGAGGTAGTGTTCGGGGGTGATGATGAGGTGGTCAATCAGGGCGATGTTTAAGATGCGTCCGACTTGGATCAGGCGGTCGGTGATGTCTTTGTCGGCGTCCGACGGGATCAAGCTGCCAGCGGGGTGATTATGCACGGCAATCACGCGGGTGGCGTTTTTCATCACCGCTACGCGGAAAATATTCATCGGTTCAATCGGCACACTGCGCACCGTGCCAAGGGCAATCAGCTCGATATAGAGGATAAAACCGGCTTCGTTCATGCCGATGATCCAAAAATGTTCTTTATCGCGGTCGATTTTGTTTTCGCGCAGTAAGATGCGCTGCATAATACTAAACACGTCGTCGGTGCCTTCGATATATTTTTTATCATTTTTGCCGAGTTTAATATCCATCTGCTCACCTAACCGTTGTTGATTGACAGCAAAATATAGCACAATTCCCACTTAAATTAAAACGTAAACCGATAAACTGCGCCGATTTTTGTTGATGAATTTTCAAGATGTTAGCATTGTTAAATTGCATTATTTTTTGCGAGGCAGATCGCAAAATTGACCGATAGCGGTTGACTTGATTTGTTTAAAAATCATGCAGTCAGTTTGACTTCTTACCGCGCAATTCATGCGCGCAAACTGAACTTTATGGCAAGTCAGCCTGTACTCATCAGGCTTTGCGGCCCGATTCCCGTCAGGATAAATTGGTCATTTGCCTTGAAATTAATAAGGTACCTAAATAACTTGACAAAGATAATAAGGTACCTTATCATTCGTTTCCATTAGGATCCTAATCTTATTAATTCATTATTGTTATAGGATATTTTTATAAGGAGTGATTATGACAACCCATTTTTCCGGTAAACTTTACCACCAATTACATTACTGCACCAACCTACTGCAACGCGGTCATGGCGCAAAAAAAAATCAGCGTCAGCCAGATATGCATCGCGGGCAAGGTCGCACCCTGTCGTTAGTCAATCAAAATAATGGCATTAGCCAACGTGCGTTAGCGGAGTTATTGCACATCCGCCCACCGTCACTCGGCGAACTGTTAACCAAGCTCGAAGCCAATCAGTTGATTGAACGCCGTCCACACGACACCGATCGTCGCATCAGTAACGTGTTTATCACCGAGGCAGGCCGTGCTTCCGTTGCCGAAGTGGAAGCCCTGCGACAAAGCTACGTTGATGCACTATTTGCCGGCTTATCAAGCGAGGAACAGCAAACCTTATCGGGTTTACTCGATAAATTGCTCGACACCCTGAAAAGCAATCTCGGTGAACTTGACGACGATGAAAGCCATGATGATGACCATGGGCACCGCCGCCGCCATCATCATTACGAAAAGCATGGCAGAGGCGAGCGCAGAGCAAGGCACCGTGATGAGCGGCAAAAAAGTGATGTTTAAGGCACACCTATTCAAATTCAATCTTAACAGACAAGCTTGGATTCCTAACGGCGCTAGCATCTGTAAAAGCGGCATGAAGCCGCTTGGATTGAAATTGGTAATGTTTCTTAAAAGAAGTTCACTGGTTGAAATAGCAATAAGATCAATTTATCGCCATAGCAATATTAAGTGATTTGACAAAGATCAGCATAACTAGTACGCGACACAATTATTACCTTCATACTTGTAGCTCACTACGCGATCATGTTCAAGCCTAAATGTTGTTAAACACGAAAACGTCGTTGTTGATTGGGGTTGAAAATCATATGTTAGCGAATTGTTACTCACCTGCTTAATGGTAAGCTTTGCCGGCTGATTAAAATTAGTATGCTGATAATAGTTCATAATGGTCTCAGCTTTTTGTAATAACTTGCCCTGACTATACACTTGCTTATGCGCAAACTCGGTTACCGGTTCCCCCCATTCATCGATCAACTGTTGCTTTGACATTCCGACAGAGCGCTGTAATTTTCGCTGATAACCCGCTTCAGTCACACAGCCGGCAAGTAACCCTATCAAACTAACAAGTACCACAATTTTAATTTTGACCGCATCAACCCGATTGCCTACATTGATATATTGACGCGATTTAAAAAATATCATACTCACCATTACCCTCATCAATTTAGTTAACATGCGTTTTTAGTAAAGTCTATCTGCAATAATGAATCAATGATAATAAAACTAGGCAAGTTCGGCGCCCAATTGACTCATTAACTGTTCGACTTGGCTGTGTGCAGTGGTTGGGTAGACGATGATCCAAACATTATCATCACCCGAGATAATATTAGCCAGATTAAAGCCTTGTTTTTTCAGTTCTCGATTAAAATCGCCTAACACTCGTTCATCGGCAATCGTCGTACGGTTATCGTAATGGCGCATATTGGGGAATGATGCCCGATTGACCCCAAAATTGCTGAGTAACAGATCTTCAATCCCGGCTTCAAGCTGGTCAACGCCTTCGTTCCAATCGATTTGCAGCATAAATTCCGGTTGTAAGAGGTCACCGATGATCTCAACTTGGCGAAACGCGATCAGCTCTTCGTCACTGACTGGATACGCCGGTTCAAATTCATCGTGCTCAGCATCATTCCATTGGTAATGATCAATCATCTCATTCATCCATTGCAAATCAGGACGATTAGTCAACAGCGCCACCAATTGTTTTAAATCTTGCCTAAACGCATCCGTCATCACCCACTGCATACACTGCTCCTTACTGTTTTGATTGGTTTTTTATGATTAAAATCACCGCGGTTATCATAAAGGAAATCACCTAAAATGAGAATGCTTAACGGCTAGAATTCGTGCCAACCAATATCGATTTTGTGCAGTCTCTCGCATTATCGGTTTGATTAACTACTGCCAAGCGCAGGCGGAATATGCTATAGTGTTTTCGGGTACGATGACAGGGTGAAAAGATGGATATTAAGCTAGGCAAAAATGATAAACGCTATATTGAAGGCACGGATGATGTGTACAGCATTATGCAGCGCATCTTGCTGCGCGAAAATAAAATCGACCGCGATAAAGAACATTTTTGGATCATCGGCATGAACGAAGCCGGTTTTATTTTGTATATCGAACTGATTGCCCTTGGCACGGTGCGCAGCGTGCCGATTGAACCGATGAACATTTTCCGCGTCGCGGTGATGAAAAACGCCACCCGCGTCATTGCCGTACACAACCACCCCGCTGGCAGCTTGATCCCCTCAGACGCCGACAAAGACATCACCGACCGCCTGATTCAAGTTGGCCGCATCTTAAATATCGACCTCATCGACCACTTCATCATCACCCCCGAACACTACCTCAGCTTTCGCCAAATCGAACTCATGCAACAGCTCGAGCAAAGCCTAAAATACGTGCCAACCTACCAAGTGGTTGAACAAATTCGCAAAGAAGAAAAAGCCATTGCCAAAGAGAAATTGGCAGTTGCGAACGATAAAGTAAAAACTGCTGAGGAAAAAGCTAGAACTGCAAAACTGGTCGCAAAACAAGAGCGAGAGCAAAAAGAAAGGTTAGTACATGCACTATCTCAAAAAGATATTTCCATTGAACAAATAGCCACAATTATGGAAATTGATGCTAAAGAAGTACAAAAGATTCTGAAAAAGAAAACGGTGAAAGCTCAAGAGTAATAAGTATCAAAAATGCGAGCAAGATCTCATTTTTGATGTTTTAAATCTTATTAAAATGATATTTATCCAAAAATTGATAATGGATTAAAAAAATCAATGCCAAAAAATTGCAAGAAAAAAAATTGTATTGTTGACATAGAACTGATCTATCGTTTTCGTTCAACGATCAATGCTAATCAGAATTTTTTCTTTTCACAATATTCTTATCGTAACAATAAAAATCAATGGAATCTAATTTGTAGTTGTATGGATTGGATCACTGTTGCTGTTAATTATATAAATGAATTTCCACCACTTTCGAAAAATATTAATGTTAAATGTATGCAAATTTATTCATATATTTCATCAATAGACATAATTTATGAAGGTGTAAAACAATTACACCGCAGCATAAATGACTCTAAAAATAGAAAATCACCATTTGAGAATGAAAATCAAATATTTAAAAGTGGTTGTGATGATAAATATTTTAAAGAAATTAGAGCTCGTTTTGGAGCACATCCAGTTAACCTTGATGGACAGAGTGGTGAAAAATTATATGCCAGTTGGCCATATGAAGATCGATTTGGCGATTATGATTTGAAAATAAGATTATACAGTAACCTTGTTGAAAAAGAAGATACTACGTTTAAAATAAAATTGAGTGAATTAAACGAATATCTCATTGTTCGATATAATTATTTAGAAATTTTAATCGAGAAACTGAATGATCAATATCAACAATTTTGTTGTGAGCAAATTAATCGAGAAATTGAAACATCGGATAATATTAATCAACAATTACAAATATTATTAAAAGAATCAAAATTACGAATATTTGAAGAGTATACTCATATAATTGAAACACTAATCATTATATTTAATACTACGACAGGAATTGAATCACTTAAAATAGAAGAGGAAAATTTTAAAATCTATCTTTTTCCTTTAATTAATGAAATTAGAAATAATTTACAAAATATGTCACTAGCTGATTTAAATAACAATATTAGATTACAATCAAATAAACTAAATAAAGAATTTTCATATGAATTACCAAAATTGAATATTTGGATATTTACAGATAATGGAGATCCATTAGTAGAGTTCTATTTAAAAAGATTGAATGAGTATAGTAACTTTAAATATCAGTTTGATGTAAAAAATAATAAGAAGGTTATTTTATTAAAACTACAGTTATTGTTTTATTTCTTCAATAATGAGTAGTTTTAATAAAATAACTGTAACTATCCTCAGTAGATAAACATAGGTGAGACATTGCTATTGAGTACCTCACAATTTAGTCGAATATTTTGTAAAGGCTAAATATGAGAGTAACTTCTGGTATATTTAGATAGTTAAGGCATTAAATAGTTATAACAACTCATAATTTATAGTGAGGTAATAGAAACAGTTAGGGAAATTTTGACTCTAAGATGAATGTAAAATATTTACTATACTACGTATGATTTTTTAGATAATGTTTACAAACACAATATTCGCGTAGATTTAACAAAAAATCAGTAATAAGTTCATCAGCTACGCTATATATATTATGTAACTCTTCCATCGTATATCTCTCGCCTACCACTGAAGAACTTTCACCTCCATGGGCTACTGCATTTCGCCTTTCTCTTAGTGTGTTAATTCGAACAATGGATACTTTAGATACAGTAAAATTGCTTGCACCAAAAAGCTTTAGGACCCAAGACATCGTATTAGCATCAACATTTTGTAAACTACCTGCTAGTTCCCCTTAGAGTGCCATCACTCAATGTGGCTTGAAATAAGGACACTGATTTATCAAATATTTTATTCTTTCCACATTCATTTATAGATTTAATTTCATTAGAGTGAAATATACTATGAAGAGATACAATACAATCTATGCTTCGACTATTAGCCTATCAATGCACTAAAATACAATAAATCAGCCAAATATCCGCCCTACGCCCCACGCGCAGTGGAACGGGGAGCCGGAGGGGTTGGTTGGAACCCCTCGGTCGCCTAAGCACCTAATGTGATAGATTCCCCCACACGTTTAAAGGCGAAACCGATGGCACTAGCATATAAAAAACTTACAGATATCTTTACTATAACCTATCCATTACATAAAAATCTGCGAGCCACCTCGCAAAAATCACCACTTCTGAACCTTTACACGAAACTCATGTCATTAGCATATCAATGCACTAAAATACGATAAATCAGCCAAATACCCGCCCTACGCCCCACGCGCAGTGGAACGGGGAGCCGGATGGGTTGGCTTGACCCCTCGGTCGCCTGAGCACCTGATAATGCGAGCTAAAAACTTAACCACCGATAAGGCGCATTTACCTTGGCAGTGTGCATTACCTTGAAAGAGGAACGTTTGCAAGAAGAAGCACCGGTGGCCTACAAAACCATTACGCCCGTGATTTAAGCCCAAGAAAAAGCGAACTTGATTCAATCGGTCGTCAGACTGAAACTGTGGATCACCTTTAAAGCTTAATGTCATCAATAGCACAAACCAACATTTGTGTTATTGATATCTAGACAGGAATATATGGAAAAACTTAGGCATCAAAACAGGTAAATATTATGATTCAATAAACTGCTCATATTTAAAGTCGATAGTAATTTTAGCGTTTTCAATATCGACAGTAATAATACAACCAATCCAAGCTGGTAGCCCGTTTATTAAATTATTATCAATACTGCCTGAGTTCTTTTACTGTATCACTTAAAGGGTTTGTAATATTACTATTAGGTAAACACCACTCTAATTCATTATTTTTATAATAAAAATCAAATAGAAAGGTTGAAAAATCCATTTCTAGTGTACATTCTAACTGAGCTATTATTTTTTGCTCCATCAGGAGAAGATTTAAAAATTAATTGCCCAATTTTAGCATTTCACTCATCATATGTTTTGGTCATTTTACCTAATCTAATTCCTATACCGAGTAGTCCTCAAATTCCCATGCAAAATAGCGTGAAAGTTTTTCGGCGGTTTCCATCCATGTATCACAATGACATTTTTCAATATAACTATTTATCGTTTCGGTGATCTCATCTAAATCGTATTTTCTAACAATCAATGTATGGCGTAGTATTTCAGGAATCCATTGATGTTGACACAGCCACTCAGGGCTACACACAAATAAATCAAAGTAGTCAGCACCATTGCTTTGAGATGAACCTATAGATAAAGTCAAAGCTATGGAAAACGCTTTTTTATCTTCAGGGATATATGTTTTAGGGTCATGATCAATTGATCCAATTGATTTTAATACAGCTTTCATTATTAATCCTTAATATTCAAATGAGCATTACCTATTTTAAATTTCTTTCCAAGCTCATTAAATTGATATGTTTCAAAATTAGCTTGGATGCCTGTTTCAGCAAATAGACTGTCTTTATCTGAAGGGAAACGATATCCTCTAGTCCTATCAGCACTTATTAACCCGCCATGGCTATCGACAAGATAACCATCCCCAACCCATATTTTGCCTAGCCTATTAGCTTCTTCACTCGTTGCCGTTCCAACGCCATAGTTAATTTTTCCATTATCACCTTTAACAACTTTTGCGAGTATTGGCTCGTTCCAAGACATATTACTTACATTTTGATTTTCAAGTTGTTTAAGTAATTTATCATAATTAGCCGCATTATGATTTTCATAATAAGCAGCCTTAAGCTGATAATGAACTTTGGTTTTAACCTCGGGCACCATCCATTTAATTTTAGCATATTTTAAAGCACGTAATGAGTGAGCAAAGGGTTCAACAAGTGCGCCAAGCAGTAATCCTTCTAAGGCGTTTTTTAACCGTCCTTCCGCTGCACTGTCATCTGGGCTTGCCTGCAAATATGCAGTTACCGGATTTTGCAATTCATCAAATGATTGAACAAGATTTGATAATCGCTCTTCATGGGGCGCAAAGACCGCAAAATCAGCCACACCACCGGCAATCATGTTTTGGGCGAGTCTGCCCATTTTCTTGATGGGTTTGATAAATTTGAGTGCTTTAGCGGCAGGAATAAAACCAACTAAAAACTGACTTATACCATGCGTAAGTGCGCCGGGTATGGTGTCGGCGGCGGCGACTTTTGCCAATTGAACGGGATTGGCCACTTCGATGTCAAAGTCGCGCCGAATGGTTTGTTTAATCGGCGTGGCATCCCAAACTAAATCAAGCACCGATTGACCCGCATCACGCATACCGGCAAGCATCTGTAATGGCATGTCATAATACCATGGCCGATACGCTTGCTGGTTATCAAAGACAATATCGACATACTGCGCGTTAACCGGTAAATCAACATAAGCATAGCCGTTATTATCTAAGTGGCCCTGCTTAACGATTTTTTGGCTACCATGATTAAAGAGGGTAAAGGGCTGATTGGGTAAATCGTTTACGGTGATTTCAATCCAGTTTTTTTCGTTACCATACCTTGCAAGTTCGCAAGCTGTAACTTCATCAGGGGTTAACCTACGCGCTATTTTATTGTTCGGTAATGTTAAAAAGTCGCTTTGTGGCGGAAGCATTCCCGAGCAAGGCTCAACGGGCATTTCAATTAATATCGCGCGCTGCGATGTTAAGGCTTCTTTTAGTGCCGCACTGAATTTAATATCATCTTTATGATAGGTATTGTTGCCATAATATAAACCGAGCTGTTCAAGGGTTGAATATAGATTTTTACACGTATCTTGATATTTCACGCAGTGCTGAATAATCTCATCCATCTGATGGCTGTAGTGATAGCGGACGGGTTGCAACTTAGCATAATCAACCACACTTTGTGGCATGAAAGGACTACGAGGGAAGAACGCATTATCATCAAGCGGTTGTTGTAACGCTTGCCACTGCCTTGTGGTCACTAATAGATAATATTTCACCAGTATTTATTATTGTTATTTTATGAGCGGTAACGATAATCTATTTAATAAGAAATAACAAGATTTATAGCATTATGCGATAGGATTTTAGCGTGGGATGAAGAAAAGCGTTATCAATTCTTATCTATTAATCGAGAATAGTTTATTAAAGCTGACACAGGGACTTATTATGATGAAGAGAGTTTATTGAGTTTTTTTGCTATAAAATTAGAATATTATTTAAAGTTCAATGAAAGTAAAACAATAGTGATATAAAAAAGCTAGCAATCCCCATCAATCGATGATGACAGGTTTTGCCAGCTACCATTTTGCAACACGCTTGCTTTTCGCTAGTCTACGTTACTCCTGCTCAATCTTTGGATGTTTAAATCGCCGACGCTGAATCAATTTATAGGCAGCCGGGATCACAAACATCGACAGCAGTGGCGCGGTGATCATGCCGCCGACCATAGGCGCGGCGATGCGGCTCATCACTTCGGAGCCGGTGCCGGTGCCAAGTAAAATCGGCACTAACCCGGCAATAATCACCGCCACCGTCATCGCTTTGGGTCTGACCCGCAGCACAGCGCCGTGGAAAATCGCTTCATCGAGTTCGTCATCAGTCAGCTCAGTTTTGCCCAATTGCTGTTGGCACTCTTCGATCGCGTGGCGCAAGTACAGCAGCATCACCACACCAAATTCTGCCGAGACGCCGGCCAGCGCAATAAAGCCGGTGCCGGTCGCCACCGATAAGTGATAGCCTTCAAAGTAGAGGAACCAAAAGCCACCAATTAAGGCAAACGGAATACTGGTAATAATCAGTAGCGCTTCATCAATGCGGCGAAAGGCGATATACAGTAAGGTGAAGATAATGAATATCGTCATTGGGATCATCATCTGTAAACGGGCACTGGCGCGCTCAAGCAGTTCAAACTGACCGGTATACGACACGCTAATGCCGGCACTGAGTTTGACGTCTTTATTAATTGCCGTTTGCAAATCATGCACCACCGACACCATGTCGCGGCCACGGGCATCAATGTAGACCCAGCTGGCCGGCCGGGCGTTTTCGGTTTTGAGCATCGGCGCGCCCGGTTTTACCGCGACATCAGCCACGTCCGCCAGTGTAATGTACTGGCCTTTTGGCGTTAAGATCGGCAAACGGCGTAAGCTGTCGACATTATTGCGGTAATCTTGCGGATAACGCAGGCTGATCGGGTAGGTTTCAATCCCCTCGATAGTGTCGCCAATCATCTGGCCACCAATCGCGGCAGAGACAAAAAGCTGCACATCATCAATGTTCATGCCATAACGGGCGCTTTTTTGCCGGTCGATATCAATATCGATATAACGGCCACCGGTTAAGCGCTCAGCTAAAGCCGAGACCACGCCCGGCACGGTTTTGGCGATCCCTTCGATTTGCTCGGCATACTGATCAATTTCGGCCAGATTGGTGCCCGACACTTTAATACCAATGGCACTTTTCACCCCGGTTGATAACATATCGATGCGGTTACGAATCGGTGGTACCCATAAGTTAGCCAGTCCCGGTAAGCGTACGGTCGCATCAAGCTCGTCAATGATTTTATCCAGCGTCATGCCCTTGCGCCACTCCGATTCCGGTTTTAAGCGAATGGTGGTTTCGATCATCTCCATCGGCGCCGAATCGGTGGCGGTTTCGGCTTTGCCGACTTTACCAAATACGGTGTCGACTTCCGGCACGGTTTTGATCAGTTTGTCGGTCACTTGTAAAATATGCGACACCTGCCCTGACGAGACGCCCGGTAAGGTCGATGGCATATACAGCAAGTCACCTTCATTAATGCGCGGTAAAAACTCGCCACCAATGCGGCTTAACGGCCAAACCAGTGACGCTAATAGCACCACGGCAATCACTAAGGTCAGTTTGGCATGTTTTAACACAATGTGAATCAAGGGGCTGTAAATATGGATCAAAAAGCGATTAAGCGGATTGGCTTCTTCTTTAGGGATTTTACCGCGGATCCAAAAGCCCATTAAGATCGGGATCACCACAATCGATAAGGCGGCGGCACCGGCCATGGCGTAAGTTTTGGTAAAGGCGAGTGGCGCAAACAGTTTGCCCTCTTGCCCTTCTAAGGTAAACACCGGAATAAAGGATAAGGTAATAATTAACAGGCTGATAAACAGCGCCGGCCCGACTTCCACCGAGGCCTCGGTAATCACCTGCCAGCGGATCTTGCCGGTCATGGTTTGCGCGGGGTGATGATGTTGCCACTGTTCAAGCTTTTTATGGGCGTTTTCAATCATCACCACCGCGGCATCGACCATCGCACCAATGGCAATGGCGATGCCGCCAAGTGACATAATATTGGCATTGATGCCTTGGTAATACATCATAATAAAGGCGATAAATAAGCCCAGCGGCAGTGAAATAATCGCAACGAGTGCCGAGCGAACGTGCCATAAAAATACCACGCACACCAGCGCGACCACGATAAACTCTTCCAGTAATTTGCCGGTTAAGTTATCTATCGCGCGATCAATCAGTTGGCTGCGATCATAGGTGGTGACAATTTCGACCCCCTCTGGCAGGCTATTTTGTAAGGTGGCCAGTTTGTCTTTGACTTGGCTAATCACCTCTCTGGCATTTTCACCCGAGCGCAAAATAATCACGCCGCCGACCACTTCGCCTTCGCCATTGAGCTCAGCAACCCCGCGGCGCATTTCGGGGCCTAATTGCACGCGTGCCACATCTTTTAGGTAGACCGGCGTGGCATTATCATCGGTTTTTAATACGATGTGATTAAAATCGTCAATCGACTGTAAGTAACCGGTGGCGCGCACCATGTATTCGGCTTCGGCCAGCTCGACCACCGAGCCGCCCATCTCTTTATTGCCGTTACTGACCGCTTGTTTAATTTGCGACAGGGAGATGTTGTATTGCGCTAACTTAAGTGGATCGACCACGATTTGGTACGCTTTCACCACGCCGCCAACGGTGGCCACTTCCGCCACATTGGGGATGGTCTTGAGTTCAAATTTTAAAAACCAATCTTGTAATGAGCGCAATTGGGCAAGATCGTGTTTACCGCTGCGGTCAACTAACGCGTATTCATAGATCCAGCCAACCCCGGTCGCATCTGGCCCGAGCATCGGCACCACGCCGGACGGCAATTTGTTTTGTACCTGATTTAAATACTCTAACACCCGCGAACGCGCCCAATATAAGTCGGTTTTGTCATCAAAGATAATATAGACATACGATTCACCAAATGATGAGAAGCCGCGCACCGTTTTTGCGCCCGGCACCGATAACATGGTGGTGGTGAGCGGATAGGTCACTTGGTTTTCGACAATTTGCGGCGCCTGACCAGCATAGTTGGTGCGAATAATCACTTGCACATCGGACAGATCCGGCAGCGCATCAATTGGCGTTTTATAAGTAGTCCACGCGCCCCATACCGACAGGAGTAATACCCCCATCATCACCAATAATCGATTGGCGACTGATTTTTGAATAATCCATTTAATCATTGCGCCGCCCCTTGATCGGTTGCCATGTTACTGTGTTCGGCAGGCTGCTCACGCATCCGCTCCAGTGCGCCGTTGATATTGGCCTCGGAATCAATCAAAAACAGCCCCGATGTGACCACTTTGTCACCGGCTTGCAGTCCGGATAACAGCGCGGTTTTGCCACTGGCTTCGGCATAAATTTTCACTTGTTTTGGAATAAAACGTCCCTGACCATCTTGCGTGATAACGCGCTGCTCATCGCCGGTATTGATAATCGCTTGTGACGGGATCAACAAATAAGGCTGACTCTTGGTTGCCAGGCTCACGGTGGCACTCATACCCGGTTTAAGCAAGTGATCGGGGTTGCCCACAAACAGTCGTAAACTTAACGTACGGGTATTTTCTTGGGCACTGGATAACACTTGCCATTTTTGCACCTCAAAGTGCTGACCCGGTAGCGCCGCGGCGGCCACGGTTAATTGTGTGTCCGCGGTGATAAAATCGGTCAGCGATTCCGGCATGGCGGCAACCACCCAAACCGGATCGATGCCTTGAATGGTGGCAATGATTGCCGCTTTACTGACCGTCATACCACTGCGCAGTTCAAAACTGGTTAACACGCCGCTAATGGGCGCGCGAATGGTTAAATAACTCTGAATTTGGCGCGTTTTACTGAGTTGTTCAATCAATTCGTTGGGCATGCCCGCAAGGTACAAACGCTCACGCACCCCTTTGAGTAATTCTGCCGGTGCCTGCGTTTTGAGTAAGGTTAAATATTCGCTTTGCGCAGCCACCCAGTCCGACACCGTGATATCAATTAACGGATCGCCTTGTTTGACATAATCGCCCACCGCTAACGGGTAGCTTTTTTCCACAAAGCCGGAGGCTCTGGCATGAACGATTTCATACTGATATTGATTAAAGTCGACATTGGCCGGTAAACTTTGTTGATAGGTTAACTGCCCCATGGCGGCAATGTCGGTGCGTAAGCCTAAATTCTGGACTTGGGTTGGGCTAACGGTGACGCCGGCCACTTCGTCACTGCCTTCATCGGCGTATTTTGGCACTAAGTCCATGTCCATAAAAGGCGACGGGCCCGGTTTATCAAATTTGGTGGCGGGATACATGGGGTCATACCAAAACAGGACTTTGCGTTCACCGGCATCGACTGCCGCCTCGCTCGTTGTCGAGGTAAAGCGAGGAAGAATAAAGGCGGTAGCGAGTGTGCCAAGCGCGATCCCTAGCGCAATGAGCCCGAGAGTTTTATATTTTTTAGCGATCATGCGAGTTCCTGTTTTGGTCATTCCAACATCCATTTACTGACAATGCGTGCCGATTACTGAGTGACATGAATGCTGCGCAGTAGCGATACATTGCCTTGTTGCACAAACGTAAAGCTAACTTTGTCGTTCGGTTTTAAATTTTCGATTAACGCCGCATTGTCAGCGGTAAAGCGCATGGTCATTGCTGGCCACTTTAATACCGCAATTGGTTCATGGCTGATGGTGACTTTGTTATTGGCCAGATCGAGGCTTTTGACCACCCCTTGCGCGCTAATTAGCTGCTCGGTTTGTGACGTCGCCATGGATTGATGATTGTCGTGCGACATCTCGGCCGCGAGCACTGCTTGACTTGCTCCTAAAATGACGGTTGCGGCAAGGATAATTGGCGTGAATTTCATAATATGTTTCCTTTGGTTGAGGGTGAATTATTCTTGCCAACCGCCGCCAAGGGCAACAAATAGGCTGACTTGGTTAGCAAGGGTGTTTTGTTTTAAGGTTAATAAGGTTAATTCGGTACTAAATACGTTACGCTGCGCATCAAGAATATCTAAATAACTCGCTGAGCCACTTAAATAGCCTTCTTGCGATAAGGTTAACGCGGTTTGTTGGGTAGCAAGGTACTGCTGCTGTAAGGTGAGTTGCTGACCATAACTTTGCGCTAACACCAGTAAATCCGCCACTTCTTTGAAGGCGGCATGTAAGGTTTTTTCGTATTCAACGCCGGCTTGTTGCTGGCGAATATTGGCGATCTCCAGATTCAACTGATTTTGCCCAGCATTGAAAATCGGTAAACTGATTTTTGGCACAAAGTCCCATAACGTTGCGCCACTGAGCAAATCAGACAGCTCAGTGCTGCTATTGCTCAGGCTGCCGGTTAATGATATCGACGGGAAGAAGGCCGCTCTGGCCACACCAATATCAGCATTACTGGCTTTGAGTTGATGCTCTGCTTGCATGATATCAGGGCGCGTTAATAAAGCACTGGATGGCAAATTAGGCGGAATGGTAAGCGTTATCACCTGCAAAGCATCAACCGGCTTGACGGTAAAGTCATAACGATTGACCAAATTTTGTAAGGTATGGTGAGCCAATTGTTGCTCTTGTTGCAGTTCAACCCGGCTCACTTTAATGCTTTCCAGCATGCCTTTGGCTTGCTGATAATCCAAATAGCTCGATTCGCCCGATGCCAGTCCCGCTTGGGTGAACGTTAAGGCTTGTTGGTAATTGGCCATTTGCCGATCGGCAGTTGCCAATTTTTGTAAGACAATTTGTTCATTAAAATAGGCTTGTGCCACCTGCGAGACTAATAACATATAGACATTGCGCTGCGCCTCTTCGGTGGCAAAGTAAGCTTCTAATTGTGATTCACTTAAATTTTTTAAGCGACCAAACAGATCGAACTCAAAACTAACTGTCGCGCCAATGCTGTACTTTTTGCTGGTTTCGGTGTGATTTTGCCCGGCATAGTCAACCGATGATTGTCCGGTCACTAGTGGGTAACGATCAGACTGAGCAACGCCATACTGTTTATAGCTTTCCAAGGTTTTGAGTGCCGCCAAACGCAGATCGCTGTTATTGGCGAGCGCCATATCAATCAAATTCACGAGCTGCGGATCATTAAAATAGTGCCGCCAACCTAAGTTACTGATATTCACTGCGGTTTTATCGCTCGATTGACTTAAATATTCCGGTACCGGTGCAATCGCCACATCGCTATTTTGCGGCGCTAACGAGATACAGCCAGTGAGCATAACAATTAAGGGAATAGCGATGAACGGTAACTTAGTCATAATCTCTCAGCGATGTTTTATAGATAAACCAAGAGTAAGCTACTGGCGTAACATCAGCGTGACATCAATATTACAATTTTTGTCATGCTGGTACACATTAATGATCCTAACGGTTATAGCTCAATTTAAAAGTCGTTTCAATATTGCTAATATCGCGATTGTTGATTACAGTGTTTAAATTAAATAACGGTATGAAGGAAGCGCAAAATGGATTCCATTTATCTCAATATTATTATCAAAATGGCTGCTGCGTTTTGTATTTTACTAATTTACATCAATCTATCGGGTAAAGGTTCTCTTGCACCGATTTCAGCGCTTGATCAGGTGGGTAATGTGGTGCTTGGTGCGATCATTGGTGGGCCGCTTTATAATCCTTCCATTAGTCTTTCGCTATTAGTTATTACCGCCAGTATCTGGGCCGGACTGCTACTTTTGGTGCGTTATTTGTCATTCAAACGCAATTTTGTCAAAAATGTGATAGATGGCAGGTCCATTGCGCTGATGAAAAATGGTCAAATTCTGTCAGAAAATTTTGCTCAGGCAAAGCTTTCGACGCGTGATTTTATCATGCTCCTGCATCAACGTGGTCATTCTAATATTAATGAACTCAGTAATGTCTGGTTTGAATATAATGGCCAAATGACCGTAGTGAAAAAAGGCGATGTGGATATGGCGGTCACCGTTATTGAAAATCATACCATTGATGAGAATAATCTTGATAGTTTATCGCTAACAAAGGAATGGTTAATCAGTGAAATCACCCAGCAAGGCTACGTATTAGACGATATCTTTTTAGCCGAATTACATAATCATCGGCTATGGGTCTATCCTTATCACCAATAATAACCCATATGCTAGATGGTATTAATTATCGGTAATAATGTCATCATTTGGCATGATAATTAGCCTATTACATGCCAAATGATAACCGTGTATATTGATTACGCTAAACTTTGATGCAAGATGTTTAGCATCTGCCGTAAATCTTTCACATCAAGTTGACCGGGTGCCGATGCGTTTTTTGCCGCACCGAACGTTAAATCAGATCCAAAAGTTTCGCCGGCAATGCGGCTAATCGCCCCTTTAGCGGCCATAGACATGGTAATTAACGGTACTTTAGCGTGCACTTCTTTCATTTCAGCCGTTGCCGCTAGCAGTGTTAACACATCGCTAGTTGAACGCGGCATCACGGCAATTTTAGCAATGTCAGCCCCTAAGTCCTGCATTTTACATAAACGGGAGACAATCTCATGTTGACTTGGGGTTTTATCAAAATCATGATTAGAAGCGATGACAATCACCTGATGTTGGTGCGCAAAGCGCACCACCTCTTTCACCTGTTCATCACCAATAAATAGTTCAATATCAACTAAATCAATTAAGCGGCTTGCGATCATCTGGCGATTAAGATTAAGGTAAAACTCGGTAGTTGCCGGGTAGACGCCACCTTCATTTGCCGTACGAAACGTCATCAGTATCGGTTTATCGTGCATAATCGCTTTGATTTGACTCGCCGCTTGTTTGACTTGTTCAATATCGGCGACATCTTGGAAGTGGTCAACTCGCCACTCTAATATATCAAAATCAATATTCTGTAGAAAATGCACTTCCTCAAGCAACGCGGCGTAAGTTTTACCCACCACTGGCACAATAATTTTAGGCGCGCCAGCGCCAATTTCTAAATCGTTTACTGTAATTGTTGTCATGCGATCACCCATTTTCGTTCTCATACCGGCAAATGGATGACGTTATCATTTGCCTACCATTATGTGCCTATGCATCAAATACGCAGTTTGCTTATCAGCAAATCAGTCATTAAAGCCCATTTTTTCTTTGACATAGTCGATTGGCGCATCTTGACCAGTCCAAATTTTAATTTGTGCGTGTCCTTGCCATAACATCATACCAATACCATTTAAAATCTTACACCCTTGTGCCTGCGCCAGTTCAAGTAATTTGGTTTTTCTGGGGCTATAGATACAATCGGTCACCACTAAGTCAGGTCTTAGCAATGAGGCATCGGTGATTAGGCTTTGTCCTTCAAGCGGTTTCATGCCAACGCCGGTTGCATGGCAAAGTACCACGCTTTCGGCGATTTCTTGACGTAGCTTAGTTTGATCATTTAAATCATAAATACGGGCTTGGCAATCTGTATTGTCATTAATGCGTTTAACAATCTGAGCCATTTTGTCATAACACTCATCTTGCTGATTAAAAATCGATATGCTTTTCACACCATCAAGCGCTGCTTGTACGGCAATTGCACTCGCTGCCCCACCTGCGCCAAGCAGTGTCATTTTTTGACCAATCACCTTCACGCCGGCTTCTTTTAGTGAGCGCATATAACCCATGCCATCGGTGTTATAACCGGTTAAAATGCCGTCATCATTGGATATCGTATTGCATGCGCCAATTAATTCAACCGCAGGGGTGAGTTTATCTAAATATTGGCACACGGCCTGCTTATTTGGCATCGAAACCGCGCTGCCTCGTAGCCCCATTGCACGCAGGCCTTTTACGCAGTCAGCGAGTTTATCTTGGGTCACTTCAAAAGCCAAATAGACATAAGGAATATCAAGTTTAGCATAAATAATATTTTGCATCTTAGGCGATAAACTGTGCCTGATAGGATAAGCCATTAATCCAATTAATAAAAAATGGCCATCAATATTTTCTCGCATTCCTTTGTTCCTATATTTAAATATTTACAACTCATCGTGTCTGTTTAACGCAATTGATGCGCGCCCCTAAATTCAATATTGAGTTAATCTTTAGATTTTATTCATATCAATCACTTTTCTAAAGCGTAAATAGACAACAAGTCCTAATATAACGCTAGCTAATGCCATCACCAAGTCGACTAAAATGGCATAACTGACTTGCTCGATAACCAGTTTTGGCACAATCAAAGGAATCACAATAAATGATAACCCGCTCATGGTATACATCGTACCGACAGCAAAACCTTTGCGATTAGGAAATAGCTGCTGCATCACCACTAGCGTTAATTGTAGTACGCCTCCGGCCGCGGTGAACCCCATACCAATGGCAGCAATTAAGCTCATTTCAGCAGTAAGATTACATAAAAAAACGAGCAATATCGCCGCAGATAATAACGGCAGAATAATAATACAGTATATCGGTTTTAGGATCTTTTTAACCACATAAGCGGTGATAAAAACGGAAATAATTGAGGCAATACTGTAATAGCTAATTAACTGTTTTGATTGCATCGCATCCATGCCAATTCCCTGTTCAGCGATTGCCGGCAGCCATTGCAATATAATGACAAATGTCGCCGTTGTGGTAAAGCCCATTAGCATTAAGCACACGCCTTCAAACCAGATATTAGGCCGACCAATATAGTAATGATTATCGCCAACATTGCCGCAAATCACGGTATGTTTGGATGGGAATATTTTCGATGATAATACTAAGCCGTTAATGAGCAGATACACCACAAAACCAATAAAAGCATATCCGAACCAAATGTCTTTATTATGAAAAAAGGTGACAATAAACGGTAAAATTAAGGTACCCATCGAGATAAAGGATTTAATTAAGACACTTGCCGTTCCAGCCGAACGAGGAAAACACTCCGTTAGGGCTGGCATTGATCCGGTATCTAAAAATGAGTTGCCCGCGCCAATAAACATCGCCAGTACAAATGCTATATGAATATTGTCACAAAATAACATACCGATAAAGAAAACCAGATAACAACACATACCGACATAAATAAACGGTTTACGGCCAAATTTATCAGAGAGCACGCCCCCTGCAAACATTAAAAAGATTTTGCCAAACCCAATTCCCGAAGCAACATAACCAATACCGATTAAATCGGTATCAAGTTGCCTTGATAGATCGATTGAAAACTGGGTAATAATGACTAGTGCAATGCTTTGAATAATATAATTTGCATAAATAGAACCAGCAATAGCATAACACCCCTTGTTATTGTCCATTATCGATATACTCCATTATCAATTTCGTTTTACAAAATACGCTGATTGCCTGGGCATAATTTATTACACAAAAAAGACCTTATTCAGGTCGATGGTTCATTAAAAAGTAAAATTCACTTTCAAACGAAAAATTCAAGCTATAAAGGCACTAATTGACCTTTTCGATGTAATAGCAAAATCAGCAAGCGATGAATGATCTATTTTTTATCTTATTAATTTCATCATATTAAGTATGCTAGCGTGCTAGCATATTACTGTTAATATCGCATAAAACCCCATATCGGGTTATCTCAACGTCAACAATTACACCCGTTTTAATGCCGTTAATATCTGACTTAAAATTTGCGCCTCTTCACAATCCACATTGATCACATGATCGGCAGAGTGCATGTACAAATGATGACGATCAGCTAACACTTTTTCAACTTCCTCAATAATCGATAAACCGGTTAATGACGGACGCTGAGCAACATTGGGATCTTTCATCAAGCGTGCGGCTAGCACCTGAGCTGGCGCAGAGAGAAAAAGCACCGTACCCATTTTCGCCATAAATTGACGATTTTGCTCAGCAAGTACCATACCGCCACCTGTCGCAATCACACGGCGCGGTAATGACACCTCTGTGAGAACATGACTCTCACGCGCTCTAAAACCTTCCCAACCTTCTTTTTCAACAATCTCGGCAACTGTTTGTTTGGTCGACTCAAGTAAATAAACATCAGTATCAATGAATGTGTAATTCAATTTTTCAGCAAGTAACCGACCCATCGTCGTTTTACCGGCCGCTCTTGCGCCAACTAAATAAATCGTGTTATCCATGATTGATTCTCGGAAAATTTAAAAAATAGGACTATCATCTTATTGATAATAGTCAGAATTGCAACCAATATTTACAGTCAAGGATTAAAATTTAATCTTGTTTTTTTTCATGTAGATAGAAAAAGATTACGTAAAGATAGGTTTACACTTGGATGCAGATACATTAACGTGTGCACATTGATACATTTCAGCTTGGCTGCAAGCGTAATCAATGTGTAGGTTTAAAATATGTTAAATAAGCTATTAACGAAAATTGTCACTGCTATAAACGACTTAAGCCTTGCTATTTTTTTGCTAACGCATCAATAACTGCTTGTTTAGCATTAGCAGAAAGATCATTGCCAGTCCAGATTTTATACTGTTCATTCGCTTGCCCAAGAAACATGCCAATACCTGAAATTGACTGCCAACCGGCCTTTTCAGCCTCTAATCGAAATCGAGTATCATTAGGGGTATAGACAATATCATAAGCCACGCCTTTACCTTTAAACCACTCGGCATTATATGGTGTATCTGCCTCAAATTTACCCAACATACCAAGTGGCGTTGAATTAACAATAATGTGTGCTTCAACTTGACCACGTTCATGCCAAGGAATCGTTTTTAAATTAAACTCTTGCGCTAAAGTGAGTGATGAATGATAAGTCATATTAGCAACGGTAATATCGGTATAGCCTAATAGCTGTAATCCAACCACGGCAGCTCTAGCTGCACCGCCAGCCCCCAGTAATAACACTTTTTGATACTCGTTTGGTAATGGCTCTCGCTCTAACGGCGCCATAAAACCTTTCACATCGGTGTTATCGCCACATAATTTATCACCATCCCAATATATTAAATTCGCTGCACCAACTTTTTTAACACGATCAGTAACTTCATCTAAAAATGGGATCACCGTTTGTTTATGAGGAATCGTCACACAGCAGCCACGAATATTGAGTAACCGAACTGATTTAATAAAACTTTCAACTTCATCTGGTGGGGTTGGCCATGCAATTAATACCGCTGGGATATTGTGATCTTTGAATGATGTAGTATGAATGAGTGGGCTAAGCGTTTGCCCTAAAGGGTAACCAATGATGCCATAAATGTTATAAGGTTTGAATTGACTCATATAAATATTCCTTTTTTATCAAAATGTCGCACACCATCATGCTTGCCAATAGAACCGGCGCATAGGATTAAGCCCCTTTAGACTATGGTCACGGCCAATTTTAACAATATTACGCTTATAATATATTCCTAGATAACGATGATAATGCCATATTTGTGTTAAGTAGTCATTCGGGCTATTTATCGGTTCTACATTATACGCTGCATTGAAATAGCCTAATGCCGACATCTTTGTTCATTGAGTTATGGAGCATGACTAATGTGATTGCTTAATAGATATTTCTGTTATAGGTAGCGTTTTTAACACTATTTATACCATTTAACAACAGCTGATTGTAAAAATACGCCTAATCTTAAGGCAAGGCATAGAATAAATCATTGACTAATAATACAAACAAAAAAGCACTACCTACGCAGTGCTCTAATTTAAAACATCGTTATTAACCAAGATTATTTACTTTTGTTAACGCGTTCTCTCAGTTCTTTACCTGATTTAAAGTGAGGAATATATTTTTGTTTAACCTCAACTTGCCCACCTGTTCTTGGGTTTCTTGCCTTACGTGGAGCTCGATAGTTTAAGGCAAAGCTACCAAATCCGCGAATTTCAACGCGATTATTAGTTTCCATTGCAACAGTAATTTGTTCAATGATGTCGCGTACCGCTTCATCAACTAATTGAACAGGAAGATGTGTACGCCAGTTTGCTATTTTTTCGGTTAAATCTGATCTGTTCATGAAAGCTCCTTTATTTATATAATTTAGTAAAGCGACCAAAATTATACAATCGTCTGACTCATTTTATAACAAAAACAAAAGAGGGCAAGCCCTCTTTTAATTTAATATACAACGAACCGTATAAGGTATCTAAATCGAACAATTATTCAGATTTAGATGCAGCCTTAAAGGCTTCTGCCATTGCATTAGAGAATGATGAATCGTCTTGAGCAGGCGTATTATTAACTGCCGCTAGCGCTTCTTTTTCATCAGCTTCATCTTTTGCTTTAACAGATAATGAAATTGAACGCGTTTTACGATCAATGTTCACAATCTTCGCTTCAACTTCATCGCCGATGCTTAATACTGTCGATGCATCTTCAATACGCTCACGAGCAAGATCTTGTGCTTTTAAGTAACCATCAACGCCTTCAGCAATTTCAATTGTTGCACCTTTTGCATCAACTGAGGTTACTTTACCTTTAACAATCATGCCTTTTTTGTAGTTACCCGCAAAATTATTAAACGGATCTTCTTCTAGTTGTTTAACACCTAAAGAGATACGTTCACGTTCTGCGTCAACTTGTAACACAACAGCTTCAATATCATCGCCTTTCTTATATGCTTTAACCGCTTCTTCACCTGGCATATTCCAAGAGATATCAGAAAGATGAACTAGACCATCAATACCACCATCTAAACCGATGAAGATACCGAAATCAGTGATTGATTTGATTTTACCGCTAACTTTATCATTTTTGTTGTGTGATTCAGCAAATTGTAACCATGGGTTTGCTTTACATTGTTTAAGGCCAAGCGAAATACGACGACGTTCTTCATCAATTTCAAGTACCACAACTTCAACAACATCACCTAGGCTAACAACTTTAGATGGATGAATGTTTTTGTTAGTCCAATCCATTTCAGAAACGTGAACTAAACCTTCCACACCAGTTTCGATTTCAACAAAACAACCATAATCAGTAAGGTTAGTCACTTTACCTGTTACGCGTGTACCTTCTGGGTAACGTTTAGCAATTGACACCCATGGATCTTCGCCTAATTGTTTTAAGCCAAGCGAAACACGTGAACGCTCACGATCAAATTTTAATACTTTAACAAGAATTTCTTGTCCAACTTCAACCACTTCACTTGGATGTTTAACACGTTTCCAAGCCATATCGGTAATATGAAGTAAGCCATCCACACCACCAAGATCAACAAAGGCACCGTAATCAGTAAGATTTTTAATGACACCTTTAACTTCTGAACCTTCTTGTAGTGTTTCAAGAAGTTGTTCACGTTCTGCACTACTTTCAGATTCAATAACAGCGCGGCGTGAAACCACAACATTATTACGTTTTTGGTCTAATTTAATGACTTTAAGTTCGATTTCACGGTTTTCAATATGAGAAGTGTCACGTAATGGACGCACATCAACTAATGAACCCGGAAGGAAGGCACGAACGCCATTTAGATCAACCGTAAAGCCGCCTTTGACTTTACCATTGATAATACCTAATACAGTCGCTGCATCTTCAACAGCTTTTTCTAATGTTAGCCACGCTTCATGACGTTTCGCTTTTTCACGAGAAAGGATTGTTTCGCCAAAGCCGTCTTCAATAGAGTCTAGGACAACATCAACTTCATCGCCCACTTGAACTTCTAATTCGCCTTGTGCATTTTTAAACTGCTCTACTGGGATTGCTGATTCAGATTTTAAACCAGCATCAACTAACACTACATCTTTATCGATGGCAACGACAGTACCACGGATCATATTACCAGAACGCGTATCAAGTTGATTTAAAGACTCTTCAAAGAGTTGAGCAAAAGATTCAGTCATATTATTTACTTTAAGGTTATATTAACGTCCATCTAGCTTCATGCCCAATGGGGTTGTTCGCAATACTCTATCAAGTCCTATGATAAAGCTTAAAAAATTATTTCAGTTCAATTTTACTTTTAATAAACTGCAATGCTTGCTGAAAGACTTGCTCAATCGTTAAATTAGTTGAATCAATCAAGTAGGCATCAGCTGCAGGCTTTAACGGCGCAACGGCTCGAGTACGATCACGTTCATCACGCTCGGTAATTTCTTGCAAAATTTCGCCGAATTTAGCACAAATTCCTTTTTCTTGCAACTGTTTCATTCGCCTTTCTGCTCTAGAGTGCGCGCTAGCCTCAAGAAAAAGTTTGACAGGGGCATCACAAAATACTACGGTCCCCATATCACGTCCATCAGCAACCAATCCTGGTAAGGTTCTAAAATCACGCTGCCTTTTGAGTAGCGCTTCTCTGACTTTCGGTAGTGAAGCAATTTTTGAGGCTGCTTCACCCATCTCTTGCATGCGAATTTCGCCAGACACATCAGTTTTATTAAGTAATATCTGCACGCAATCATTAACCGTTTTAAATTCAAGTGGTAAAACTGATGCATGTTGTGCAAGTGCCTTCTCATCATCTAATGCAACGTGATGATGAATTGCCGATAAGGCTAAAACACGATAAATCGCTCCCGAATCGAGCAGATGCCAATTTAAATGCTGAGCAAGTGAGACAGATAATGTACCTTTACCCACGCCACTTGGGCCGTCCACGGCAATAACAGGAATTTGTTCTAATGTCATTGTATTACCATTATAGTTAAAATTGATTGTGAGGTTATTTTATATCCAACTTAAGTGCAGCACATGAGGTCAACCGCAGTCACCGTTTGTCCTGATGCAATATCATACCAGCAATTGTAAATAACCCACCGGCAAAATCAACATCTATGCTAATAATTATATGACAAAAGTAACAAATATCATAATAATGGCAACACTAAGTCGCGCGATAATGAGACGCTAATTGTCATTTAATAATAGGCAACTGATTGTATTTTTTGTTATTACCTCAGTTAAAAATTTTGTCACAAGCCACTACAAGTTCACATTTAAATCGGATAAAGCTGATAAAAAATACATTACAAATCATGTAAATAATAAAAAAATATCATCAAAATTAAGTTATTTTAACTTTACCCTCTTTTCAGTTCAAAAAAAAGTGCGTAATATACGCGCCCTTAAAGAGGACTTTTGTGTGCTATCTGAATCATTCAATATTGCTAATTTAACGATTAAGAATCGTCTGATTGCTGCCCCAATGGCAGGAATTTCTGATTTACCTTTTCGTTCATTATGTTATCAGTTTGGTGCAGGTCTGGCATTTTCAGAGATGTTTTTGGCTAATTCGCAAATATGGAATACTGAGCAGTCTCTACAAAAAATGGCCAGCACAGAGGAATTAGGAATCAAAGCTGTCCAGATTGTCGGGAGTGATCCTGATGAAATGGCTAAGACGGCGGTGCTCAATGTCAATCAAGGCGCACAACTGATTGATATCAATATGGGTTGTCCGGCAAAAAAAGTGAACAAAAAACTAGCAGGATCAGCGCTATTACAATACCCTGAACTAGTAGAAGCTATTTTGCTAAAAGTGGTACAATCAGTTAATGTTCCCGTGACATTAAAAATACGTACTGGCTGGGATAAGGCTCACAAAAATTGTATAAATATCGCACAAATTGCTGAAAAGTGTGGTATAAAAGCCATCACCATTCATGGCAGAACCCGAGCGTGTTTATTTAAGGGATCGGCTGAATATGATTCAATAAAAGCGGTAAAAGAACACGTTACAATACCGGTTATTGCAAATGGGGACATAACGAGCCCAGAAAAGGCAGAAGAAGTTTTTCAATATACCAATGCAGACGCTATCATGCTTGGCCGAGCGACGCAAGGCAGGCCGTGGATATTTGAAGATATCGCGTTTTATTGCAAACATGGAAAACTAAAGCCAGAAAAAAGTATTGATGAAATCAAGCTAATTACTATACAACATATTAAATATCTCCACCAATTTTATGGGGAAAGGAAAGGATTGCAGATTGCTAGAAAACATGTTTTTTGGTATACCAAAAATTGTGAAAATAGTGATCATTTTAGGCGCTTATTTAGTGCAATTGATGATGCTGAGCAGCAGATCGATGCACTAGAAGCATTTTTCGTATAATTACAGTTAAGAGTCAAAAATACTATGTCAGATATTCGTGTTACAGCTGAAGCATTAAAATTTACAACGGTAAATTCTCAAGAACAGATCACTCAAAAACCATTAAGAGATTCTGTTAAACAAGCCCTTAGAAATTATTTATCGCAGTTAAATGGCCAAGATCCAACCGATCTTTATGAACTTGTTTTAGCAGAAGTTGAGCAACCCTTTCTTGATATGGTCATGCAGTATACTCGTGGGAATCAAACTCGTGCTGCAAATATGCTAGGAATTAACCGAGGTACATTACGTAAAAAATTAAAACAATACGGAATGAGTTAATAGCAGATTGTAGATGTTATATTATCAAAATGGGCGCAGTTAGCGCCATTTTTTATGGCGCAATTTGATGGTTTCTTGATAATTTATTTAATAAGAAATTTAGCAAAACACCATATAACGGCAAAAAGAAAAGCCCACAGATTAATAATTTAAACCCATAATCTAAGCAGGCAATTTCAACCCAGTGGCTTGACATAAATTCATCACTACTACGATAAAATGCAATACTAAAAAAGATAAATGTATCAATCGCATTACCGGCAACCGCTGCGGCAGATGGTGCAAGCCACCACCGGCTATTACGTCGTAAATAACTAAACACCGTAATATCCATAAGCTGTCCGACAAAGTAAGCGGCAAAACTTGCTAACGCGATTCGAAAGACAAATAGATTAAAATCAGCTAGTGCTGACATACCTAACCAGTGGCCATCGAAAAAAAGTACGGATACCGCGTATGATAATAATAAAGCAGGCATCATCACAAAAAAGATAATTTTTCTTGCTAAACTCGCCCCGAATATACGAATGGTCAAATCGGTAGTTAAAAAAATAAAAGGAAAGGTAAATGCTCCCCAAGTAGTGCTCATACCAAAAATAGTAAAGGGAATCTGCACTAGATAATTGCTTGATGCAATTATGAGAATATGAAAAAAACTTAATTGATATAGCGCTGTTTGCTTTTGTTTAGCGGTAAATAAATACATATATTATCCTTTTTTATCAACTATGGGGTTAGGGAACCCATAAAATCCATTACTAATTGTTACGTTTTTGTTGTAAATACTCGCTCAGACCTTGTTGCCGTAATAAACAACTTGGGCAGTGACCACAACCATTAATTGTCCCGTTATAGCATGTATGCGTATTGTGCTTCACATAATCTAAATAGCCCAAGTCATCAGCAAGTGCCCAAGTCTGAGCTTTAGTGAGGTACATTAGCGGCGTAATGAGATTAAATGGATAATCCATTGCTAAATTCATCGTGACATTCATTGATTTTACAAAGATATCCCGGCAATCAGGATAACCACTGTAGTCGGTTTCACAGACGCCAAGAATAATATCATGTATCCCTTTTTGCTTAGCATGGCACCCGGCTAATAATAAAAATAAGGCATTGCGTCCATCAACAAACGTATTGGGATATTTTTCATCGTCTTTAGCTGCTGAAACCTGGCATGTATTATCAAGTAAAGCATTATGCGTTGTCTGTTGTAATGTGACTGTATCAATAATTGTGTGCCCAACACCGAAGTGTTTTGTAATAGCAACCGCACACTCTAACTCAACTTTATGCCGCTGACCGTAATTAAAACTGATCGCTTCAACTTGGTTAGCTCCATAATGCTTAATGGCTTGTATTAGGCAAGTAGTCGAGTCCTGACCACCAGAAAAGATCACTAAAGCCTTTTTATTTTGTGTCATCATATTATCACGGTAGTAAAATGAATTAACGATTATCAATATTCTCTGGATAGAGATCGTGATTGGCTAATCGGTTTACAGCAATATCTTGCCAGCGCGTATTAGGCTTACCATAATTGGCATAAGGATCGATTGAAATACCGCCTCGAGGTGTAAATTTACCCCAAACTTCAATATATTTAGGATCCATCAACGCAATGAGATCCTGCATAATAATATTAATGCAGTCTTCGTGAAAAGCGCCATGATTACGAAAACTAAATAGATAAAACTTTAATGATTTACTCTCCACCATTTTGATATTCGGAACATAAGCGATGTAGATAGAGGCAAAATCAGGTTGTCCTGTTACAGGACAAAGGCTGGTGAATTCTGGGCAATTAAATTTGACAAAATAGTCATTATTTAAATGTTTATTATCAAAAGTTTCTAATACATCAGGGGTATAATCAATTAAATAACGGGCTGACTTATCGCCCAATAAAGCTAGATTGTGATGGGTACTCATAGTGTTCCTTAGTTTTTTTATGTGGGGGGATTACGAACCACAGATCAAAAAAAGCACTAATAATATCAGTGCTTTCCAATAATTATAACAACAATTAAGCTTTCAAGTTCTGTTCAATACGTTCTCGAAACTTAATGCCGGGACGAAACGTGACGACTCGACGAGCTGTAATAGCAACATTTTCACCCGTTTTAGGATTTCGGCCTGGGCGAGAGTTTTTATCACGAACAGTAAAATTTCCAAATCCAGATAATTTCACTATTTCACCTTTTTCTAAGGCAACTCTAATCTCCTCGAAGAAAAGCTCAACAAGAACTTTGGCTTCTTGTCTATCTATATTAAGTTTCTCTGTTAGACTTTCTGCGATATCCGCTTTCGTTAATGTCATAGTTATTATTCTCTTAATAAGGCTTTAAAACGATTCTGTAATGCAGTGATACACTGGCTTACAATATTATTTATATCTTCATCTTCTAGTGTACGCGTTTTATCTTGCAATATCAAACTGATAGCCAAACTTTTTTGACCTTCTTTGATGTTGCTTCCTTGATACATATCAAATAAATTAACATCAACTAGCTTTTCACCACCGATGATTTTACAGGTATTTAAAATATCAGCTGCGCATACACACTTATCAACAATAATTGCAATATCTCGTCTGTTAGCAGGATACTTCGAAATATCACCGGCTGACGGAACTTGCTTATGACTAATTTTATCTAAAATCAATTCAAACACAAGCGCTTTACTATTTAAACCCAATTTATTTTCAATCTCTGGGTGCAATACACCTAAATAACCCACTAATTCGTTTTTAATATATAAAGCCGCATTTTGCCCTGGATGTAAAGCCGGATTTTGGGATTTCTTGAACTGGATCGATTCATTAATCCCTGACATTGCCAAAATCGCTTCAATATCGCCCTTTAAATCAAAAAAATCAGCTGGCTGTTTAGGAATCGACCAATGTTCATCATATAGATTACCCGTAATTATACCCGCTAGCATAGTTTCTTGTTTGATACCGAGGTCAGCATGTTCATCAGGCACAAATCTAAGTCCGGTTTCAAATAAGCGTACGCGTTGTTGCTGCCTATTTTGATTGTATATAGCCGCACTCAGTAATCCGCTCCAAAGTGATAATCGCATCACTGACATCTCAGTTGAAATAGGATTAGGTAATCTCATTGCATCTTGACTTGGATGTAATAATGATTGAATTTTTGGATCCACAAAGCTATAAGTCACCGCTTCTTGATAGCCACGATCAACCAATAAATCTTTGACACGTTTTAATGGAATATTCGTTTCAGAGTTTGGTTGCATCACGATTTCAATATTCAAATTCTGATTTGGAATATTATTGTAACCATAGATTCGCGCCACTTCTTCAACCAAATCTTCTTCAATTTGAATATCAAATCGCCAAGTTGGCGCAGTCACTTGCCAAACGTTATCGTGTGATACCACGTCACAACCTAATTTGGTAAGAATATCTTCAATACGGTGGCCATCAATATGGTAGCCAATTAATCGATCGATTTTGTCACGATGTAGTGAGATCGTTGCTTGCTGCGGCATTGAGTTTGGTGCTGTGACATCAATGATCGGTCCAGCTTCTCCACCACACATCGCTAAAACTAATTCCGTTGCTCGCTCCATGGCTTTATGTTGTAAAGCCGGATCGACGCCGCGCTCATAACGATGCGATGCATCAGTATGTAATCCATATTCGCGCGCTTTACCAGCAATAACCAACGGTGAAAAGAAAGCCGCTTCAAGTAAAATATCTTGCGTATCAGATGATACACCTGACTCTTTTCCACCAAATATCCCCGCTAACGCTAGCGCTTTTTGATCATCCGCAATCACTAAAGTATTGGCTTTAATCTCAATTTCATTACCATCAAGTAAGGTTAATTTTTCTTGCGGATTACCATATCGGACCGTAATACCGCCCGTAATCTTTTGCAGATCAAAAGCATGCATTGGGTGACCCAATTCAAGTAAAACATAATTGGTAATATCAACGACCGCATCAATTGAGCGAATGCCACTGCGACGCAGTTTCTCTTTCATCCATAATGGCGTTGCCGCTTTAACATTAATACCTTTAACTACGCGACCTAAATATCTTGGTGCAGCTTCAGGTTCCAATACTTTGATACTAATTTGATCATTAATGGTGGCCGGTGAAACTTTAAACTCAGGCTCAGTAACATTGATATTATTAACGGCAGAAATATCACGCGCGATACCGATAATACCAAAACAATCAGCGCGGTTAGGCGTCACACTAATTTCAATTGCGTTATCATTGAGTTTTAAATATTGGCGAATATCTTCACCTAATGGTGCATCTTCCGGTAATTCAATAATACCATTATGATCATCGGCAATACCTAATTCTGAGTAGGAACACAGCATTCCTTCCGAAGGCTCGCCACGTAATTTGGCCGCTTTAATCTGAAAATCGCCCGGCAAAACTGCGCCAATTGTGGCACAAGCAACCACAAGCCCTTTTCGACAATTTGGTGCACCACAGACAATATTCAATAAGGTGTCTTGACCAATATCCACTTTGGTAACACGTAATTTATCGGCATTTGGGTGCTGCTCACACTCAACCACTTTACCAATAACCACACCGCTAAAATCGCCGGCAATTTTTTCAATGCCGTCAACTTCAAGACCTGCCATTGTTAGCTGATCCGATAATTGTTCGCTACGAATATTTGGGTTTACCCATTCACGTAGCCAGCTTTCACTAAATTTCATGTTTGGTTCTCCCTGATTAATTAAATTGTTTTAAAAAGCGTAAGTCATTTTCAAAAAATGAACGTAAATCTGTCACGCCATAGCGCAGCATCGTTAAACGCTCCATTCCCATCCCGAAAGCAAACCCGCTATAAACATCAGGATCAATACCAACATTACGTAATACATTAGGGTGCACCATACCACAACCAAGCACCTCTAACCATTTACCATTCTTCGCTTTAATATCCACTTCAGCTGAAGGTTCGGTAAAGGGAAAATAACCGGGTCTAAAACGAATTTCCATGTCATCTTCAAAGAAACAGTGAAGAAAATCATGTAATAGTCCTTTTAAGTGAGTAAAGCTAATGTCTTTATCAATGAGCAAACCTTCCATTTGATGGAACATTGGCGTATGAGTTTGATCATAATCATTGCGATAAGTACGGCCAGGCGCAATAATACGAATTGGTGGCTGCTGCTTTTCCATTGTACGAATTTGTACGGTTGATGTTTGCGTACGAAGCAGCCGATTGGCATCAAACCAAAATGTGTCATGATCAGCACGAGCAGGATGATGCGCAGGAATATTTAGTGCATCAAAATTATGGTAGTCATCTTCAATTTCAGGACCCGTTTCGACCACAAAACCGAGTTTACCGAAGAAATCCACTAAGCGATTGATAGTCATTGTAACCGGATGCAAGCCGCCAGCCGCCATTTTTTTACCAGGTAATGTCACATCGATTGTTTCATTCGCTAATTTAGCATTTAGAATTTCTTGCTCGAAATAGTTTTTTTTATGGTTTAATGCAGTAACAACGTCTTGTTTAGCATCATTAATTTTTTGCCCAACAGCAGGTCGCTCCTCAGCAGGTACATCACGTAGTGAAGCCATTTGCAATGTAAAATAGCCTTTCTTACCTAAATACTCGACACGAATTTGTTCGATGGTATTAATATCTTTTGCTTTTTCAATCGCCAATTTGGCTTTGTCTACCAATTCAATTAACTGAGACATAGCATCCTCTTTATATTAATTTGGGTTACTCTTTTTATCGAGTGATCTTGATTTAACTATTTGACTTAATTTATAAACGTTTGATAAAAAAAAAGCCTCTAACTGAGGCCTTTACAATTCGTTTTCGTTTTCATTCTGCCTCAAAATGAACTCATTTCATTAAGCTAAAAAAGAAACGAAAAAAAACTGCATTCATATAATCAACTAGTCCACATTTATTATCAAAATAAAATTGAGGCCGAAATAACTCGGCCTCAATCCAAACACTATAATGCTGCTTTTGCTTTTTCAACAAGAGCGGCAAAGGCATTTTTATCAAATACCGCAATATCAGCTAGAATTTTACGATCAATTTCAATTGAAGCTTTCTTTAAACCATTAATAAAACGGCTATAAGATAAACCACATTGACGTGCTGCTGCATTGATACGTACAATCCATAATTGACGGAATTGACGTTTACGTTGACGACGGTCACGATATGCGTATTGACCAGCTTTGATTACAGCCTGGAATGCAACACGATATACACGTGAACGTGCACCATAATAACCTTTTGCTTGCTTTAAAATCTTCTTGTGACGTGCACGAGCAATAACTCCACGTTTAACACGAGCCATAACTATCTCCTTAAAAAATTAATTAAACGTGTGGAATACACGCTTTGACTAAACCTAAATCACCCTTTGAAACCATGGTAAGACCACGTAGATGACGTTTACGTTTTGTCGATTTCTTAGTTAAGATATGACTCTTGTTTGCTTGCTTGTGTTTAAACCCACCAGAAGCTGTTTTTTTGAAGCGTTTTGCTGCGCCTCGTACAGTTTTAATTTTTGGCATAATATACTTCCACATCCGCATTGTTAATGATATAAAATAAAAGGTGTTACAATTATCAAAAAAATAACAGTAAACTTGCTAAAACCTTATTATTTCTTCTTCGGTGCAAGCACCATAATCATTTGACGTCCTTCAATCTTAGTTGGAAACGATTCAACGACAGCCAAATCAGCTAAATCATCTTTAATGCGATCAAGCATTTCAGCGCCTAGCTGTTGGTGAGCCATTTCACGACCACGGAATCGTAGTGTAACTTTGGCTTTATCACCATCTTCAAGAAAGCGAATCAGGCTGCGGAGTTTTACCTGATAGTCACCTTCATCTGTACCAGGTCGGAATTTAATTTCCTTAACCTGAACAACTTTTTGTTTCTTCTTCTGTTCCTTTGTTGCCTTGCTCTTTTCATAGATGAATTTGCCGTAATCCATAAGACGACAAACGGGTGGTTCGGCATTAGGGCTAATCTCGACCAGATCTAAAGAAAGTTCTTCAGCCTGTTTTATCGCTTCATGTAAACTAACGATACCGAGCTGTTCACCTTCGACACCCGTCAATCGGACTTCCTGTGCAGCTATTTCATCATTGATCTTATGTGCACGAGTTGTTTGAATACGTTTACCAGCTTTAATACCTAAATCCTCCAATCAAATAACAATAATAAAATCAAATCAGCCTATTCACCGATTTGATCCAAAGAACGAGTACGAATTTCGTTTTGTAGCAATTCTACAACATGTTCGACTTCAAAGCTACCAAGATCTTTACCTTGGCGTGTACGAACTGAAACTTTTCCGGTCTCAACTTCCTTATCACCACACACCAACATATAAGGAACACGTTTTAAAGTATGCTCACGAATTTTAAAACCCATTTTTTCATTTCTGAGATCAGCCTTGGCGCGAATACCTGCTTGCTGTAGTTTCTCAGTTAACGTTTTAACATATTCCGCTTGATTATCAGTAATATTAATCACCACCACTTGAGTCGGTGCCAGCCAGGTAGGGAAAAATCCTGCACAGTTTTCAGTTAAGATACCGATAAAGCGCTCCATTGATCCCAAAATAGCTCGGTGAATCATTACTGGAGTATGTCTATCATTATCTTCACCAACATAGTTGGCGTCAAGGCGATCTGGCAACATGAAATCTAACTGAACCGTACCACACTGCCAAGCACGGCCCAAGCAGTCGTGAAGTGTAAATTCAATTTTTGGACCGTAAAATGCACCTTCACCGGGAAGATACTCAAATTCAATACCATTTTCAGTTAAGCACTCAGCTAAATCTCTTTCCGCAATATCCCACGCTTCTTCACGACCAATACGTTTTTCAGGGCGAGTAGATAACTTAACAGTAATATCTTTAAATCCAAAAGTGCTGTACATATCATAAACCATCTTAATACAGCTGTTCACTTCTTGGCGAATCATGCTTTCTGTACAAAATATATGGGCATCATCTTGCGTAAAGCCACGAACACGCATTAAGCCATGTAAAGACCCCGATGGCTCGTTACGATGACAGCTACCAAATTCAGCCATTCTTAATGGTAAATCGCGATATGATTTTAAGCCTTGATTAAAAATCTGGACATGACCAGGGCAGTTCATTGGTTTAATGCAATATTCGCGGTTCTCCGATGATGTGGTAAACATTAGATCTTTATAATTTGCCCAGTGCCCGGTTTTCTCCCACAGCACACGATCCATCATAAATGGACCTTTTACTTCCTGATATTGATACTCTTTTAACTTTAAGCGTACAAATGCTTCAAGTTCTCTAAAGATAGTCCAACCATCATTATGCCAAAACACCATGCCGGGTGCTTCTTCTTGCATATGATACAAATCAAGTTGTTTACCAATACGGCGGTGATCACGTTTAGCGGCTTCTTCTAAAAATTGCAGGTATGCATCAAGTTGTTTCTTATCCGCCCATGCCGTACCATAAATACGTTGTAACATTTTGTTATCACTATCACCCCGCCAGTAGGCACCTGCAATTTTTTGTAATTTAAAATGATGACAAAAACGCATGTTAGGCACGTGAGGACCGCGACACATATCAATATATTCTTGATGATGATATAAAGCCGGCGTTGCATCTTTAGCAATATTCTCATCTAAAATAGCTAATTTATAAGGCTCATTACGCTGTGTAAACACATCATATGCCTCTTGCCACGTTACCACTTTTTTCACAACATCATAATTTGTTTTAGCCAGTTCCAACATACGCTTTTCAAGCGCATCAAGATCTTCTTGTGTTAGCGTGTGATCTAAATCAACATCGTAGTAAAAACCATTATCAATCGTTGGACCAATGGCCATTTTGGTATTTGGCCAAAGTTGCTTGATAGCGTGCCCGAGCAAATGAGCACAAGAGTGGCGAATAATTTCCAGTCCGTTATCATCTTTAGCGGTAATAATGGCAAGTGTCGCATCTTGGTTAATTAAATCACAAGCATCTTTGCGCTCACCATTAACAACACCCGCGATGCAGGCTTTAGCAAGCCCAGCTCCAATGCTTTGAGCAACTTCAAGAATAGTAACTGCTTGTTCAAATTGACGTTGACTTCCGTCAGGAAGAGTAATAATTGGCATGGTAATTCCTTAACGATTTACTACAGTGGTGCGCCACACGAAAGCGCACATATAATAAGCTCAGTTTTAAATTCTGTTGAATACAAATTTTATGACCGCGCAGTATAGCACTTATTTTACAGTATTTAAATAGCCGTTTTATGACATAGTTAACAGCATTTTAACTTTTAAAAGAGTATATTATAAGTATAAGTTGTGAATCTGTTGTAAAAATGGCGATGCCATATTTAAAGCTGTACAACAAATACTTTTATTAAAGTCATCACAATTTTGAAATTCAGACAATTTACACCGCCAATCGGTGATGTGTATAAATAGGAGGTAAAATGGTAGGAATAATCCTGGCAAGTCATGGTGACTTTGCTGATGGTATTCTACAATCAGGTTCAATGATATTTGGTGAACAAGAAAACGTTAAAGCCGTTACTTTACACCCAAGTGATAGTCCTGAAAGTTTAAAAGAAAGAATGAAAGATGCAATCGCAACTTTCGATAATCAAGATGAAGTGCTATTTTTAGTTGATTTATGGGGAGGAACGCCATTTAATCAGGCTAATGGTTTGTGTGATTCACACCAAGGTAAATGGCTTATTGTTTCTGGTTTAAATCTCCCGATGCTTATCGAAGCTTATTCCGCTCGGCTTTCATCTGAATCAGCACTTGAAATTGCAACACAAATTCTGGAGCCCGCAAAAGACGGTATTAATACTAATGCAGTTATCGCAAAGAGTGATAAATCCGCAACCAATAAAGAACGTGCATCAACGAGTACCGTTGTTGGTAATGGTAAAATCAATATCGTACTTGCTCGAGTCGATTCTCGTCTATTACATGGCCAAGTCGCAACCGCTTGGACAAAAGCAACCAATCCAAATCGGATCATTGTTGTATCCGATGGCGTGGCAAAAGATACTCTGCGTAAAAAATTAATTGAAGAAGCGGCCCCCCCAGGCGTAAAAGCTAATGTCGTTCCAATTAGTAAAATCATTGAAGTTGCCAACGATCCGCGTTTTGGCGCAACAAAAGCATTACTATTATTTGAAAACCCGCAAGATGTGGTACGTGCAATGGATGGTGGCCTTGAAATTAACGAACTTAATATTGGATCAATGGCGCACTCTGTTGGTAAAGTGGTGGTAAGTAAAGTGATTTCATTAGATAACAATGATATTGCTGCTTTCGAACAACTCAAACAAAAAAATGTGAAATTCGATATTCGTAAAGTACCCAATGACTCACAAGATAATCTTGATGAATTATTGAAAAAAGCGAAAACGGAATTAGCTGAGCAAAAAAAATAACTCAAGAGGTTAATTATGGATTTATCAATTATTTCAATTATATTGGTTATATTTGTTGCCTTTTTAGCAGGAATGGAAGGCATCTTAGACCAATTTCAATTCCATCAGCCACTCGTTGCGTGTACCCTAATTGGATTAGTCACTGGCAATCTTACCGCCTGTGTTATCCTCGGCGGTACATTACAAATGATTGCCTTAGGATGGGCTAACATTGGTGCCGCTGTCGCGCCCGATGCTGCACTCGCATCGGTTGCCTCGGCCATTATTTTAGTATTAAGTGGTCAAGGTGTTGCCGGTGTATCAACAGCTATCGCGGTTGCGATTCCACTTGCTGTAGCAGGATTATTCTTAACGATGATTGTGCGTACCATTGCGGTTCCACTCGTGCATATGATGGATTCCGCGGCTGAACACGGTAGTATTCGCAAAATCGAATTATTACAAATTTTAGCTATCTGTTTACAGGGATTACGTATCGCAATTCCGGCAACGGCACTCATATTTATTCCGGCTGAAGCGGTGCAAGCAGCACTAAATTCTATGCCAGAATGGTTAACAACAGGTATGGCTATTGGTGGCGGTATGGTAGTTGCTGTTGGTTATGCGATGGTAATTAACATGATGGCAAATAGAGAAGTCTGGCCATTTTTTATCATTGGTTTTGTTGTCGCGGCAATATCACAATTAACCTTGATTGCACTTGGTGCCTTAGGTATTGCTTTAGCACTTATTTATCTCAATCTTTCAGAACGTGGTAATTCATCGAACGGTGGCAACACTGGTGATCCACTTGATGATATTTTAAATGATTACTAAGAACTGGAGGATAAAAAATGGAACAAAAAATTAAACTAACTAAAGGTGATCGTCTGTCTGTTGCGTGGCGCTCAACTTTTTTACAAGGTTCTTGGAATTACGAACGCATGCAAAATGGCGGTTGGGCATTTTCTATGATCCCGGCTATTAAAAAGCTGTATAAAACACAAGAAGATCGCTCTGCGGCATTAAAACGTCACTTAGAGTTCTTTAATACGCATCCTTATCTTGCCTCGCCAATATTAGGTGTAACCTTAGCACTAGAAGAAGAGCGCGCGAATGGCGCGGCTGTCGATGATGTTGCCATTCAAGGGGTTAAAGTTGGGATGATGGGGCCTTTAGCCGGTGTTGGTGATCCGGTATTCTGGTTTACAGTCAGACCTATGCTTGGCGCACTTGGCGCATCACTTGCCATGAGCGGTAATATTATGGGACCCATTCTATTTTTCGTCTTATGGAATATCATTCGTTGGGGCTTTATGTGGTACACCCAAGAGTTTGGTTATCGTACCGGTTCTAAAATTACCGACAATCTGTCTGGTGGTTTACTGCAAAAAATTACTAAAGGCGCCTCTATACTGGGTATGTTTGTGCTAGCCGCTTTGGTACAAAGATGGGTATCAATTGACTTTAAGCCAATCATCTCGGTGGTGAAACTCGATCCCAAAGCAGTTATTGATTGGGATCAATTACCAGCAGGTGGTCAAGGGATACAAGATGCATTCCTGCAAGTTAAACAAGGTTTAGCGCTTACCCAAGACAAGGTCACAACCTTGCAAAATAACTTAGATCAGCTCATTCCAGGGCTCATGCCATTACTGTTAACATTTTTGTGCATGTGGTTATTAAAACGTAAAGTGTCACCGATCGCTATCATCCTTGGATTATTTATCGTCGGTATTGCAGGTCACCTAATTGGTCTTTTATAATTCATTAGTACCATAATAATATAGAGCCTAGTTTATCTAGGCTTTTTTATCGTCTTTATCATCAAAGTGAGTAACAATGGTTCAATCATTAAATACAAAAGTGGACTTGGTTATTAAAGGAACCGCTTTTATGGGCTTATCCGAATATGGCGAGATCATGGTTGGCGATCAGGCTTTTGAATTCTACCATAGCCGTGATAGCCGTAAATATATTCAAATCCCCTGGGAAGAAGTCGACTATGTTATCGCATCGGTCATGTTTGGTGGTCGATGGATTCCTCGTTACACAATTCAAACTAAACGCAATGGTTCATTTACATTCGCATCAAAAGAGTCTAAAAAAGTGCTAAGGGCAATCCGAGTTTATATTGAAGGCCCTAAAATGGTGAGATCATTAGGATTCTTTGATATCATCATTCGTGCCTTTAAAAAGAAAAAACCGAAAAATTAAGTGCCATCGCCATCTATTTCAATACTTATGGGGAATACTATGCAATATACAATGTGGAAATTAGATAACACCATAAAAAATTACGACTGGGGCTCTAAAACAGCATTGTCTGAGCTATTTAACATCAGTAATCCAACCAATCTACCACAAGCAGAAATATGGATGGGCGCACACCCTGCTGGCACATCAACAGCAATAAGCGCCGATGGTTCAAAAATAAAACTCGACCAACTAATTGCTGACGATCCATTAGCAATACTTGGCGCACAAACCTATCATCGTTATCATGGGCTGCCCTATTTATTTAAAGTGTTGTCTGCACAAATGCCACTATCGGTTCAGGTGCACCCAGAATTATCAAAAGCAAAACTCGGTTATCTCAAGGAAAACCAATTAGGTATCCCTTTAGATTCAGCTACGCGAAATTACAAAGATGCGAATCATAAACCGGAGTTAATCTATGCCTTAACGCCATTTTGGGCGATGAATGGATTTCGGCCAATAGCTGAAATTATCGAATTATTCACACAATTAACGATTCCAGTGCTTGAGAAATATATTCAGACCTTTGCAAACGATCGTACGGATAATGGGTTAAAGACGTTTTTTCATAGCATATTGTCTTTAAATTATGATGAGAAGCAACACGCAATATCCGCCTTGTTATCCAGTATTGAACATAAACATGAGATTGCGTTTACAACAATCAAAAACATGGCCTTACAATACCCAAATGATAGTGGGCTATTTTCACCTTTAATTCTCAATCTCGTTCGATTAGAACCCCATCAAGCGATGTTTTTAAAGGCGCAAACGCCCCATGCCTATCTGCAAGGGACTGGGCTAGAAATTATGGCCAACTCTGATAATGTACTACGAGCTGGGCTAACGAGTAAACATATTGATATTGATGAGCTGTTTGATAACACAACATTTCACAGCATTGTACCTGAGCAATTACTGACAACACCAGTTCAACAGGATAATAAAGTTGATTTTCCCGTGCCGGTGAACGATTTTGCGTTTGAAATCATCAATAGCGATGAGCAACAATGCTCACAATTCATTCGCAGTGCCGAAATTATTTTTTGTCTAGAAGGCAAAGTGACACTATCAACTGTAACTAATCGCGTGACTATCACGGCAGGAGAGTCAGTTTTTATTGCCTACTGTGCTGGTAAATTTGACTATCAAGGCAAAGGTTTGCTCGCCAGAGCATTCAATCATACCAATTAACATATCATCGTTAAACTGAGCTAAAGCAATACGCTAAGCAGCATTGCCAGATAATCACCTTTAGCTCATAAATAAAATATACCCGGCATGTAATGTCCATGCCAACGCTAATCCATAAGTCAGCAATTTTTCACGGTGCGGGTAAAGATTAAAATAATGTAAAACAGCTAACACGCGGTACAATCCATACCAAATCGGCAGGCTAATCATCAAGAACAAAAACAATTTAACCGCTGGCATGCCCATCAACTTTAAAATATAACTACGCGTCATCACATCGCCAAACGGAATAATAAAAGCAATAATAACAATCATCGCCGGCGCAAAAATCGCTGCCCAGAAGCCACAAAGTTTTAAGAATAAACTTGGGTCTGATTGATTGGGATTGGTTAGCTGTCGTTGCTTATTTTTCATCATACCTGTTCCTTATTTAAAATAACCAAAAACGAGCAAAAGCAATATTACAGACACAACGATGGCAAATAGCCATACAGATATTATCAATAAAATACTTCGTTGCTTGGATGCTGTCGGCTTTAGCAAAGACACATTCGGAAATAAATTGAACCACATGATTGAGTGATATAATGCCGCAAGTAACGCCAAACTATTGAGCACAACCACAATTGGGTTTTGTAAGAAAAAAATAAAGCGATAAAACTCGGTTTGCCCAATTTCATTGGGGCGAGCACAGATAACGCCAAACATCAGTATAATGCTGATCCAAAGCATAAAAAAAGCATTAGATTGCCCAATTAGATAGTATACATGATGACGTAATGCGGAATGTTTGATAAAAGCGGATTGCTCAACGGGTTTATCTGGCCGATTGTAACGCATTGAAGAGAGTTCCATTAAAATGATTCTTAACGCATATTGTAACATATGACAGCTGTAATTGCTTTATGCACGATCATATAGTCAGTTTTAAAAAACTGCTAAATAACAATATAAAATTTAAATTAGCCGTTAAATATAAAAAATAAATGTACATAATTATTTTCTATTATGATCTGCCAACTATTATAAGAAAAAAATGTGAATGATTAAAAAGTAACGTGTTTTATATTATACTATTAAGCTAGACTCACTAAACCCACGCAAACATCTTGCGTAGTAAAAGGATTAAGAACCATGCAACAATTACAAACTATCATTGAAGCGGCATTTGAACGTCGTGCCGACATTACTCCAAGCAACGTTGATAGCGTTACTCGCGATGCCATTAACCAATCAATCAATTTACTCGATAGCGGAAAAATGCGCGTTGCCGAAAAAATTAATGGCGACTGGGTTACCCATCAATGGTTAAAAAAAGCCGTGTTACTATCATTCCGTATTAATGAAAACCAACTTATTGATGGTGGTGAGACAAATTATTACGATAAAGTGCCATTAAAATTTGCTGATTACGACGAAGCGCGTTTTAAACAAGAAGGTTTCCGGGTTGTCCCATCGGCGATTGCACGTAAAGGTGCTTATGTTGCACGTAATACGGTACTAATGCCATCATACGTTAACATTGGTGCTTATGTTGATGAAGGGAGCATGGTTGATACATGGGTGACAGTGGGTTCATGTGCGCAAATTGGTAAAAATGTTCATTTATCAGGCGGCGTAGGTATTGGCGGTGTGTTAGAACCATTACAAGCTAATCCAACAATCATTGAAGATAACTGTTTTATCGGCGCGCGTAGTGAAATTGTTGAAGGCGTTATTGTTGAAGAAGGCAGTGTGATTTCAATGGGTGTTTTCATTGGCCAAAGTACCAAAATTTATGACCGTGCAACAGGCGAAGTTTTTTATGGTCGAGTGCCTGCTGGCTCAGTGGTGGTATCAGGTAACTTACCATCTAAAGATGGTTCATATAGCTTATACTGCGCCGTTATCGTGAAAAAAGTCGATGCCAAAACACGTGGCAAAGTGGGTATTAACGAATTACTTCGTACTATTGATTAATTTCGATCTTATCGCCATATTATATGGCGATAATTTAATTTACAGGAGTAAATCATATGCCTTCTTTTGATATTGTATCAGAAATTGATATGCCAGAAGTTCGTAATGGAGTTGAAAATGCGACGCGAGAACTGACGACTCGTTGGGATTTTCGCAATATACCGGCATCATTTGAATTGAATGAAAAAGATGAAAGCATCAAAGTATCGAGTGAATCAGACTTCCAAGTTCAGCAGCTACTCGATATTTTGCGCGATAAATTAGCTAAACGTGGCATCGATGGCGGAGCACTTGAGATACCAGAAGATCTCGAACATAGTGGTAAAACCTATTCGACAACAGTAAAGCTCAAACAAGGTATCGATAAAGAAATCGCTAAAAAACTGATCAAATTAATCAAAGACAGTAAAATAAAAGTGCAAGCACAAGTACAAGGTGAACAAGTACGCGTCACCGGTAAAGCACGCGATGATCTGCAAGCGACTATCGCACTAGTTAAAAATGCTGATCTTGAGCAACCCTTTCAATTTAATAATTTCAGAGATTAATATCCACTCACACTTAGCATGATTGTGCCATAACCATTACCTTTTCATGGTAATGGTTATACGTAATTGCCTAATTGCTAGCCGCGCTGCTCATCAATGTAAAAACAAGCAACTTGATGCTGTTGATAATCGACTAAGTGGGGTTGCTCTAGCGTGCACCTATCGAACGCTAAACGGCAGCGTGCATTAAATGCACAGCCTTTTGGGGGGGTCAATGGACTAGGTAGCTCCCCTTCTAACTTAATACGTTCTCGTCGTAACTCAGGGTTTAATCGTGGCGTTGCCGATAATAAGGCCTGAGTATAAGGGTGCTTAGGACTATCGTAAATCATGGCTTTTGTGCCCTGTTCAACGCAGCGCCCTAAGTACATCACCATCACCTCATCAGCGATATGCTCAACAACAGACAAGTCATGCGATATAAACACATATGACAAACCTAATTCATCTTGTAAATCCATCATTAAGTTCAATACTTGGGCGCGCACAGAGACATCGAGCGCAGACACAGGCTCATCTGCAACTAAAATCTCAGGCTCAAGCATCAATCCTCTTGCAATCGCAATACGTTGACGCTGGCCGCCAGAGAACATATGCGGATAACGTGAATAAAACTCCTCTTTCAATCCGACTTTCGCCATCATTGACAGCACTTTCGCTTTACGATCATCTTTTGATAAATCGGTATTAATCAGTAATGGTTCTTCTAAAATCGCACCGACTTTTTTACGCGGATTAAGCGATGAATAGGGATTTTGAAAGACAATTTGAATTTTTTGTCGACGTAATTTTTCGGCCTGATGATCGGATGTGAGTAAATTCTGACCTTTAAAATATAACTCACCCGATGTAGGGGTTTCAATCATCGTTAATAAGCGAGCTAACGACGACTTACCGCAACCCGATTCACCCACAATGGCCAGCGTTTTGCCCTTTTCCAGCGTAAATGATACGCCATCAACAGCCTTAACTTGCTGAACTTGTTTGTTAAATATACCAGTTTTAACTTGATAATATTTTTTCAAGTCTCTCACATCTAGTAATAATTGGTCATTAGTATCCATTTTATTCATATCTTGGCTTGCCTTCATCATTCAAGGGATAATGACATTTCACTTGCCGCCCTTGACCATCATCTTGTCGCATCGGTTCTTGCGTTTTGCATTTATCGTTAGCATATAAACAACGTGGATTTAATAAGCATCCTACCGGCCTGTCATACTTGCCGGGTACCACGCCAGGTAACGAATCAAGCCGAGCTTTATCTTGCGTAAATTCAGGCAAAGAGCGCAATAACGCTTGCGTATAAGGATGCCGAGGTAACTTAAAGATCTGATCAGCGCTACCCACTTCAACCACTTGCCCAGCATACATCACAATAATCTTGTCAGCTGCTTCTGATACTAATGCCAAATCATGGGTAATGAGCACCAATGCCATATTCTTCTCACGTTGTAAATTGAGTAGTAGCTCGATAATTTGCCCTTGAATCGTCACATCTAATGCGGTTGTTGGTTCATCCGCAATTAACAGTTTAGGATTACAAGCAATTGCAATAGCAATCATTACACGCTGGCTCATTCCCCCTGATAATTGATGTGGATAAACATTTAAACGATTTTCGGCATCGGGGATCCCAACACAATTAAGCAGCTCAATGGCTCGTAATTTTAACGCTTTTTTACTGCCACCTTGATGAATTTTCAATGCTTCAATAATTTGATAGCCAACCGTAAAGCAAGGATTTAAGCTAGTCATCGGATCTTGAAAAATCATCGCGACATCAGCGCCGACGATTTTGCGCCGCTCTTTTGCCGAAATAGTTTTTAAATTACGCCCATCAAAATGCAGCGCATGGGCATTGACTTTACCAGGCAAATCAATCAATCCCATAATAGCCAGAGAACTCACCGATTTGCCTGAACCCGATTCACCAACAATACCAACCACCTGTCCTTGCTCAACTTGGTAACTAATGCGATCGACCGCCTTAAACTCACCAAACTGTACAGATAATTCATTTATCTCTAATAAAGCCATGACTATCCCTCCCTATTGTTTCAATTTAGGATCGAGGGCATCACGTAAACCATCACCCATCAAGTTAAAGGCGAGCACTGTCATCAAAATTGCCAGTCCCGGAAATGCCACAATCCACCAAGCGCTTTGGGCATACTGCATAACATCCGCTAACATCGTGCCCCATTCTGGTGTGGGTGGCTGAGCGCCCATACCTAAAAACCCTAATGCTGCCATATCTAAAATCGCATTAGAGAAACCCAAAGACGCTTGTACAATAAGTGGGGCTAAGCAATTAGGTAAAATATTAATGAACATCTGTCTTAATGCGCCTGCGCCTGCTACTTTAGAGGCAATCACATAATCTTTATTGACTTCAGAGAGCATAGCGGCTCGAGTTAAGCGGATATAATGTGGTAAGGCAACAAATGCCAGTGCTACCGATGCATTAATAATCGAAGGACCAAATATCGCAACTAATACCAACGCCAATAATAAACTTGGTAAAGCGAGCATAATATCGACGACGCGCATGATCGCGTTATCAATCCATCCACCGACGTAGCCCGCAACTAAACCAAGGGTAATACCAATCGCTAAGGAGATAACGACTACCAAACAACCAACGAGTAAGGATAATCTCGCACCATAAATCAATCTTGATAAAATATCTCGGCCTACATCATCAGTGCCTAAAATAAAATGCCAACTCCCACCATTCATCCAAGCTGGTGGCGCCAGCAGCATATCACGAAACTGCTCAGAAGGTGAATGAGGGGCAATAAAATTCGCCAAAATAGCCACTAAAATAACGATAATAATATAGACTAGCCCAACGACTGCGCCTTTATTTTTAGTAAAATAAAACCAAAACTCCTGCCAAGGCGTCATCGCTTGAGGTGCATTACCCGCAACCTCTTGAGAAAGCGTTGCTTTTGTAACTAACGTTTCTTTATTCATCTGCATAAATACTCTTATTTTCTATGATTAATGCGTGGGTTAATCAGGCCATATAGCACATCAACCACCAGATTAACGACAATAATTAATGTCGCAATAATCAATACGCCGCTTTGTACAACGGGATAGTCACGTCGTTGTAGGCCTTCAATTAACCATCGGCCGATACCGGGCCATGAAAAAACAGTTTCAGTTAAAATAGCGCCAGATAACATGGTGCCCACCTGTAAACCGATCACCGTCACAACCGGAATCATGGCGTTACGTAGTGCATGCACTAACACAATACGCAAATGGCTAACCCCTTTTGCCCTAGCTGTACGAATATAATCTTCACTGAGTACTTCAAGCATAGATGAACGCGTCATGCGAACAATGACAGCTAAGGGAATGGTGCCTAGCACAATCGAAGGCAATATCAGATGCAAGAGTGCATCGGTAAAATCGCCGCTTTCCCCCCAAATAAAAGTATCAATTAGCATAAAGCCGGTTAATGGATTTTCATCATCAAGAAAAATAATATCACTCACTCGGCCGGAAACAGGGGTTAAGTCAAAGTGTACTGACACCAATAAAATCAGCATCATTCCCCACCAAAATATCGGCATTGAATAGCCAGTCAACGATAAGCCAACGGCGGTATGATCAAAAACCGAGCCGCGTTTGACCGCCGCTAAGACTCCGATAGGGATCCCCAAAACGACAGCAAAGATCATAGCGCCAATGCCTAGCTCCATCGTGGCTTTAAATCTTGGTAAAAACTCATCCCAAATAGGGACTTGGCTTTTAAAAGAGACACCTAAATCGCCATGTAAAATGCCGACTAAATAGTCAAAATATTGGACATAAAGCGGTTTATCAAGGCCTAATTGAGCGATGAGTTCCGCGTGTCGCTCTGGCGATAATCCGCGTTCACCCGCGATAATTAATACCGGATCACCGGGAATAAGATGGACAAAAATAAAAGTAAGAATCGTAATCCCCAAAAATGTGGGAATCACCAGACTTAAACGTTTGAGAATAAATTGCAACATAGGGACTTTGCTCTTGCTTTATTATTAATCATTTTACTTATCGTATTATTCAACTATCAACACGTTAAGAGTATATGAACCCTAAAAATGAACTATATGATAGGATTGTCGAATAACGTATAACATCAAACATATTTAAAAAACGCTACCAACTTGGTAGCGCTTTTAAGGTGACATTATTTTTCAAGACTTACTTGATTAAAATTATGTAACGATAAAGGATCCATAATGTATCCTTTTACGTTTTTACGAATTGGCATATACACCATTGAATGTGCAATCATTAGTGCTGGTGCTTGTTCTTTCATATCCACTTGCACTTGCTCATAAATGGCAATACGCTTGTTATGATCTGGTTCAACGCGAGCTTGTTGTAATAAGTCATCAAATGATTTATCACACCAATGGGAATAGTTTGAACCCGCTTTTACCGCATCACAGCTCATGACAACCGAATAGAAGTTATCAGGATCACCATTATCGCCAGCCCAGCCGATTAATACGGTATCGTGTTCACCATTACGAATACGGTTGAGATACTCACCCCACTCATAAGTAACAATTTTCGCTGTCACACCAATTTTTGCCCAATCCGCTTGAATCATCTCTGCCATGCGGCGTGCATTTGGGTTATAAGGACGCTGCACAGGCATTGCCCATATATCAATGGTAAAACCATCGCTTAATCCAGCTTCTTTTAATAATTGTTTTGCTTTCGCTGTATCATATGGATAATCTTCGACTTTATCGTTATATCCCCACATCGTTGGTGGAATAAGATTTTTAGCCGGCTCAGCTGCGCCTTGGAATACCGCATCAATAATCGCTTGCTTATTAACGGCCATATTCAAGGCTTGACGGACTTTTACGTTATCTAGCGGTGGTTTATCCATATTATAAGCTAAATAGCCAATATTTAGCCCTGCCATTTCGTTAACCACAATATTGGGATCTTGCTTCATACGTTCAAGATCGGCAAGGTTCGGATATGGCATTGCCTGACATTCACCTTTTTGCAATTTAGCATAACGAACCGCAGCATCAGGTGTAATAGTAAAAACCAGACGATCTAATTTTGCTTTTGGTCCAAAATAACTGTCGTTTGCTTTATATAAAATACGCGAATCTTTTTGATACTGTACAAAGTTGAAAGGACCGGTACCAATTGGCACTAAATCAACTTTTTCAGGTGTGCCGGCTTTCATCATTGCATCCGCATACTCTGCGGATAAAATTGAAGAAAATGGCATTGCCATATCCGCTAAAAATGGCGCTTCTGGTTGAGAAAGGTGAAACACAACCGTATAATCATCAACTTTTTCAATATTGGTGATTAACGTATCCATCCCCATACTGGTAAAATATTCATACTGCCCACCAGAGACTTTATGGTAAGGGTGGTTACTGTCTTTTTGTCGCATAAAAGAGTAGATCACATCATCAGCGTTTAAATTTCGGCTGGGTTTAAAGCTTTTATTGCTATGCCACTTGACGTCATCGCGTAAATGAAAGGTATAAGTCATTCCATCTTCACTAATATCCCATGATTTAGCTAGACTTGGCTCAATATCAGTAGTCCCCAACTTAAAATCGACTAAACGGTTATAGACCGGCACAGCACCAGCATCCATTGAAATACCGCTTGAAACTAACTGAGGATTAAAACTTTCCGGTGATGCTTCAGCACAATAAACTAGCGTTCCAGCAGCATAAACCTGACTACTTGCCATCATTGCAAGCAGGCCAATACTCAACATAAATTGACGCTTATATGACATTAAATTACCCTACCTTTTATTTACATATTGATAAAAATATAGATACCCTAGAATAGAAAAGGTCACCCATAGGTGACCTTTTTATTGATTAACTGACTCGAACAACTTTTAGGATAATCCCATCAACACCAACAACGGTCACCATTTCACCGACAGCTACATCATGATCACAAGTTGCAGACCACGTACCATCTTTGATCTTTACGCGACCACGTCCGTGATGGATAGCCTCAACGACCTCCGTTGTAATGCCCAGCAGATCATTTTGCGGTTGATTGAGTGTCCCTTTTTGAGCTTTATCGCCGCCATGTTTTTTTAACCACACCCACCATACATAAGCCGTGAGTAAAGTGAAAATGGCAAATAAAATCCACAAAAATGCCCATGAGACCGGTATTACCCAAGCAATTATTCCAACAATCAATGCTGAAATGCCACTCCAGAGTGAATAACCACCCGTACCAAGTAATTCAATAATCAGTAACACGCCCCCTAGGGCAATAAATACCCAATGAGGGCTTGTGTATATTGCTGATAAAAATTCATTCATTACATGATTCTCAAATATTATTCGATATTATTTTTTTGACTCGTTTATTAATTCAGCAATACCGCCAATGCTACCCATTAAATTGGACGCTTCAAGTGGCATCATAATGATTTTGCTGTTTTCTGCTGAGCCAATGGCTTGTAAAGCATCAGTATATTTTTGTGCAACAAAATAGTTAATGGCATTGATGTTACCCGCCGCAATTGCTTCCGATACCATCTGCGTTGCTTTCGCTTCAGCTTCTGCCGCACGTTCACGCGCTTCTGCTTGCAAAAATGCTGCTTGTCGTTCACCTTCAGCTTTTAAAATTTCTGATTGTTTTTCACCTTCAGCACGTAAAATGGCACCTTGACGAACACCTTCAGCATCTAAAATTTCAGCACGTTTATTACGTTCCGCTTTCATCTGCGCATTCATCGCTGCGATTAACTCAGCGGGTGGGCGCACATCACGAATTTCAATACGGGTAATTTTAATGCCCCATGGGCTTGTCGCTTCATCAACAATACCCAGTAAACGAGTATTAATATGATCACGTTGTGACAACATTTCATCAAGTTCCATACCCCCTAAAACTGTACGAATATTTGTCATCATTAGATTAATGACCGCACGTTCTAAATGATTAACTTGATAAGCTGCGCGCGCTGCATCTTGCACTTGAATAAAACATACCGCATCAATAGTCACATTGGCGTTGTCTTTTGAAATCACTTCCTGAGAAGGAATATCAAGCACTTGTTCCATCATATTAATTTTACGACCTATTCCATCCATGTACGGAACAAGAATATTTAAACCTGGCTCTAAAGTATGGGTATATTTACCAAATCGTTCAATAGTATATTGATATCCCTGTGGAACAATAGTAATTGCTTTAAATACTGTAACTAATGCTAGTAACACTAATACTAAAATAACGATAAAAAATATAGGCATAAAAAACTCTCTTATTTATTTTAATGATTAAAATGCGGATTTATTTTAATCTGTAATGCAGTTTTTTCATAGCGTTTATATACCAATACACTAAATAATTATGTGTTATCTAACTAAAAATCAATTACCTAATTACAGTTAATATGTTCGATTATCAAAATAAAGCATGGTATTCCTTAGCATATTGCCAAGTATAAAAATCGAGGCAAAATAGCAGCAACATGATGAGCCAAAACATACCTATGCGCTGGTAAGTTAATCAATTTAATAAATCACCTATTAATATAATCCATAAACTCCATAGTAAAAATCAACCAATGTAATACAATAGCAGGCAATAATGAGTAATCATGTTAGAATTAGCCCAATATTTTGGTTATAACGAATATCAGGAGTACAAAATGAAAAATAAACACTCTCGTCTGATGATTTTAGGTTCAGGTCCAGCAGGCTATACTGCGGCAATTTATGCTGCCAGAGCAAATTTACATCCGGTATTAATCACAGGCATGCAAGAGGGCGGTCAGTTAACCACAACAACAGAAATTGAGAACTGGCCAGCAGGCGCTGTTGACTTAACCGGTCCAGACCTAATGAGTAAAATGCGTGAACATGCTGAGCGTTTTGAAACTGAAATTGTGTTAGATAATATTGAGCGAGTCGATTTTAGCCAAAAACCATTTAAACTTTATGGTGGCGAAACCCTTTATACCTGTGATGCATTAATTATTGCAACAGGTGCTAGTGCACAATATCTTGGTTTAGCTTCAGAAGACGTATTTAAAGGCAAAGGCGTGTCAGCTTGCGCAACGTGCGATGGTTTTTTCTACCGTAACCAAAAAGTCGCCGTTGTTGGTGGGGGTAATACAGCAGTTGAAGAAGCCCTCTATCTTGCCAATATCGCCAGCGAAGTCCACTTAATTCATCGTAGGGATGAATTTCGAGCTGAAAAAATTCTCATTAGCCGTTTAATGGAAAAAGTCGCACAAGGTAAAATAATTTTACATACACATCAAACACTTGATGAAGTGTTAGGTAATGAAATGGGTGTTACCGCTGTTCGTGTGAGAAGCACGCAAGATATGACCAAAACAGAACAAATCGATGTGCTTGGCGTGTTTATAGCAATTGGTCATAAACCGAATACCGGCATATTTGGCGATCAGTTAGAACTTGATAACGGTTATATTAAAGTAAAATCTGGCTTAAAAGGCAATGCAACCCAAACTAGCATTGAAGGTATTTTTGCCGCAGGTGATGTAATGGATCATACCTATCGCCAAGCAATCACTTCAGCCGGCACTGGTTGTATGGCTGCACTCGATGCCGAACATTACCTTGATAACTTATAAGTCTATTTAAATCGTTATGTCGACATCTTTAGATAAAAAACGTCAAAAGCATTTATTAAGTTGGTTAAAACAACAAGCAAAGCAGCATAAGCACTTATTGAAGCTTTCTGTTTTAACTGGCTTTATTTCTGCTTTATGTATCGTTGCTCAAGCCGCGTTATTCGCGCTAATCTTACAAGATTTAATTATAAATCAAGTAAATGTCAGCGCTATATTTACGCCATTAATAATACTTGCAAGTCTATTTATCTTTCGAGCTGTATTAAGTTATGCGCGCGAACAGGTCAATTTTTTGTTAGGACAAAACCTACGTCAAAGTATTCGCCAACAACTCATTAATAAAATAGAGCAAGGTGGGCCTGCGACGATAAACCAACATACTAGTGGCGGTTTAAGTACATTATTGATTGAACAAGTGGAAGATTTGCAAGATTTCTATGCACGTTATTTACCACAAATGCGCCTAGCCACAATCGTACCGATGCTCATCTTAATTGCAATTGTGCCCTTCAACTGGGCTGCTGCGTTAATCTTACTTTGCACTGCCCCTTTAATTCCTATTTTTATGATTTTTGTGGGTATGGGCGCTGCCGATGTTAACCGTAAAAATTTCAAAGCATTGGCATATTTAAGCGGTCATTTTTTAGATCGTTTAAAAGGCTTACAAACAATTCGCCTATTTAATCAAGGCCAAAAACAAACTGAGGAAATTCATCAAGCAGCGGAAGATTTTCGCCATAAAACCATGAGTGTGCTTAAAATGGCATTTTTATCCTCGGCGGTGTTAGAGTTTTTTGCTTCAATCTCCATCGCAGTCGTTGCGGTATACTTTGGTTTTTCCTATCTCGGTGAACTCAATTTTGGCGCTTATAATGGCGTTATAACTTTATTTGCCGGTTTTTTTGCATTGATATTAGCGCCTGAATTTTTTCAACCTTTACGTGATTTGGGTACCTATTATCATGCTAAAGCACAAGCTATTGCGGCGAGTGATAATATCGAAACCTTTTTAACACAAAATCATCAGCAAAACGTCCATGATGACAGTGTGCAAGCGGGCTTAACCATTGATAACATCAATACCATTTTCGCACAAGATTTAGTGATTTTATCGCCGGATCAACAGCCGATTGTTGGACCGTTAAACTTCGAGTTACAATCCCCTTTTCGCCTAGCCTTAATGGGGATAAGTGGTGAAGGTAAAAGCTCTTTACTCAATGTCTTACTCGGATTTTTACCTTATCAGGGTTCACTTAAGATCAATGGCATTGAATTTGAAACACTCGATATTGAAAAATGGCGTAGGCAGTTAAGTTGGATTGGTCAAAGTCCTTATTTACTTAATGATACCATTCGCAATAATATTTTACTTGCCAATCCAAACGCAACTGAGCAGATGATCGACAATGTGATTAAACAATCACAGCTAAAAGATTTTATCAATCAGCTACCGAACGGAATAAATACCGCAATTGGCGAAGACTCAGTTAGATTATCCGTTGGTCAAGCTCAGCGTATCGCAATAGCCAGAGCGCTACTTAAGCCTTGTCACTTACTTTTACTTGATGAGCCAACAGCAAGCTTAGACAAACAAACTGCGCACGAGATTGAAACGATTTTAGCTAATAATTATCAAGCCTGTAATATGATAATGGTCACTCACCAAATGACCCAAGAGATGTCATTTAACCAGATTTGGCGTCTTCATAATCACCAAATTAACCTTGAGAAAAGGGAGTAAGATCATGTTAAAAACCCTTTTACCTTATATTAAACTTTATCGACACTATGTAGGGTTAATTATTCTCGGTGTCGTTTTAGTGCTGATGGCGTTAGGTGCTAGTATTTTTTTACTCTCCTTATCCGGTTGGTTTTTATCGGCTACTGCCTTTGTTGGTGTGGCCGGTTTATACACATTTAACTATATGCTACCAGCCGCAGGCGTAAGAGGAGCGGCAATTATCAGAACCGCAGCGCGCTATTTTGAGCGGTTAGTCAATCATAATACGACCTTTAAAATTTTATCATATTTAAGAACCACCGCTTTTCAAAAGATCTTGCCACTTAGTGCATTGCAGCTGCAACAGTACCAAAAAGCTGATTTACTCAATCGATTCATCGCCGATATTGATCACTTAGATCATCTCTATCTGCGATTATTTATGCCAATTATTAGCGGTTTATTGATTACTGCTGCGATCTATTTTTCGCTGAGTTATTTCGACCAAACCGTCGCCTTAGTCATTACCTTGATTTTACTAGCAACAATCTTAGCGGTGCCGCTTATCTTTTATCAAGCAGGTAAATCACTCGGTGGGCAAATTACACAGCAACAGCGCGAATACCGCCAAAGCTTAGTGAGTTACTTACAAGGGCAAGCGGAGTTAACGTTATTTAATGCTAGATCTCATTATCGTCAGCGACTTGACGCTATCGAACAAAATTGGTTATTGAATCAAAAGAAACAGGCGAATTTACTGAGTTTATCGACAGCACTTATTTTATTAATCATTGGTTTTATGACTCTACTAATAATTAGCTTAACTGCAAATGGTATTGCTAATTTTGATCGACCAATTATTGCATTATTCATTTTTCTGGGCTTATCGTGCACTGAAATTCTGGCACCGATTCCTGGCGCGTTTTTATTTTTAGGCCAAGTATTAGGTTCAGCCAAACGTATGAATGAACTGATGGAACAATCCCCCGATATTATTTTTCCTGATGATGGGAAAGTAACCGATATGACGCGCTGTAATATTAAAATTGATGATCTTGCTTTTACATACCCTAATCAGCCTTTTCATGTATTTGAAGCAGTTAATGTCACGATCAAACAAGGCGAACATATTGCTTTGATAGGTAAAACAGGATGTGGTAAATCGACCTTATTGAGTTTATTTACTCGTGCTTGGCAACCAACAAAAGGCAATATTTTATTAAATGATATCAATATCAATCAATTTGATGAAAGCACCTTACGTCAGTTAATAGTCGTCATTCCACAAGTAATTACTATCTTTAGTGATACGCTACGTAATAACTTACTTATTGGCAATCAACACGCGACTGATGAGCAGCTCATTGACGTGCTAAGAAGTGTTGAACTCGACAAATTAATTGAGAGTCGTGATGGGCTTAATCTCTGGCTTGGTGAGAGTGGCCGAGCACTATCTGGTGGTGAAAAGCGCCGTATTGGTATAGCAAGGGCGCTATTACATAATGCGCCATTAGTGTTAATGGATGAGCCCACTGAGAGTTTAGATGCCCAGACAGAACAACAAATCTTGGCCATTTTAGAAAAATGTTACAGCGAGAAAACGTTAATTTTAGTCACCCATAGATTGATTCAAAACACGTTATTTGACCGGACATTGATGTTAGAAAATAGGCAGTTAACAGAAGTAAGTGCTAATTAGTCAACACAGTATGTTTATGATGTAATTAACATCAACTTAAGAGTTACTATTATTGAAAGTAGTTGCCGTTTTAATCACCGTAGTAATTATTTATTCAGGTTTTAACCGCAAATTCTTTTATTTTGCCACAATTTCATGAATAATAACGTCAAGTTAATAAAAGAAAGAAACGTATGTATACAGGAACACTTTTTATTGTCTCTGCACCAAGTGGTGCAGGCAAATCCAGCCTTATTAATGCTTATTTGAAACAACTTAATTCACCCGCTGCACGCGTATCAATTTCGCATACTACTCGCAGCGCAAGACCCGGTGAAAATCACGCTGAGCATTACTATTTTGTCGACCATCATGAGTTTGAAACGTTAATTCAACAAGATGAATTTATCGAATATGCTAAAGTCTTCGACAATTATTATGGCACTTCAAAAGCAGCGATTAACCAGTATCTTAAAAATGGAATTAATGTATTTTTAGATATTGACTGGCAAGGTGCGCGGCAAGTCAGGAATAAAATGCCGACAGCAAAAAGTATTTTTATTCTGCCGCCATCGTTAATCGAACTCGAAAAAAGGCTGATTAAACGTGAACAAGACTCCGCTGAGATCATAGCCAAAAGAATGGCAAAAGCACAATCTGAAATGTCTCATTATAACGAGTATAATTATTTAATTATTAATGATGATTTTGATGATTCTCTTGCAAACTTGTCTGCTATTATCAAAGCAGAAAGTTTATCAACAGATAAACAAAATTTAGTTAATCAGGCAATTATTGACCAATTATTAACGAATTAAAGAGTATTGATTGAGCTTGATAATGGCCTTTTGTCAGTATAAGTTAAAGATTTTGGATATAAATTTAAATAACCATAGCATTCTTAAGTAAATTTAAGTAAAATTGACGATTGATTTTGAAAAAATATTAATTAATAAATTATAGAGGTAAGTATGGCTCGCGTAACAGTTCAAGATGCGGTGGATAAAATTGGTAATCGATTTGATTTAGTTTTAGTTGCGGCAAGACGTGCCCATCAGTTACAGGCAGAAGGTAAAGCACCTTTGGTCGCAGAAGAAAATGACAAAGAGACAGTCATTGCTTTACGTGAAATTGAAGAAGGACTTATTAATAAACAAATTCTTGATACCGCAGATTATCAAGCTCGTCAGGAAGAAACTGCCGATACTCGCTCAATCCTGCATGAAACAATTTTATTTGAAAATACGCCTTCATACGACTAATTGATAATTAAGCATCATAAACATGCCAGCTAATATGCAATATTTTGCACCATTAGAACAGTTAATAACACTCTACCTTCCCGATAAGCAGGTTAAAAAAATCCGGGATGCTTATGTGTTTGCTTATGATGCGCACAATGGTCAGTTTCGTAGCAGCGGTGAGCCTTATATTACTCATCCTGTCGCTGTTGCTTGCATACTTGCCGATATGCAACTTGATTTTGAGGCAATTACCGCAGCTTTATTGCATGATACCATTGAAGATACACCCGTTACTTATCAAGATGTGGTAGAACAGTTTGGTGAAGATGTTGCCCAACTCGTCGAAGGCGTATCAAAACTAGATAAGCTCAAATTTCGCAATCGCCAAGAAGCCCAAGCCGAAAATTTTCGTAAAATGGTGCTAGCGATGGCTAAAGATGTTCGGGTCATCTTAATCAAATTGGCGGACCGCACGCATAATATGCGAACACTTGGTTCACTAAGGCCTGATAAACGCCGACGTATTGCCAAAGAAACGTTGGAAATATATACACCATTAGCCCATCGTCTAGGTATTCATCATATCAAAACGGAGCTTGAGGTGTTAGCATTTACAGCTATGCATCCAAATCGTGCTCATGTTATTGAGAAGGTAATTGAGGAAGCTAGGCAAACGCGCAAAGAATTAATTCAACAAATTTTACTCGATATCAAAGATCGTTTGCTCCTCACGAATATCAATGCCAAAGTCGAAGGTATTGAAAAAAACATTTACTCCATCTATCAAAAAATGCAACTGCGAGAACAGCGTTTTCATTCAATTATGGATATTTATGTCTTTCGCATTATTGTCAAAGATATCGATAGTTGCTATCGAGTTTTAGGGTTAGTACACAATTTATATAAACCACGTCTCAATCGATTCAAAGATTATATCGCGATTCCTAAAGTCAACGGTTATCAGTCGCTACACTCTTCATTAATTGGCCCTCATGGCGTTCCGGTTGAAGTGCAAATTCTCACTGAAGATATGGAAAAAATGGCCGAGATGGGCGTTGCTGCACATTGGGTATATAACAAAAATGATGAGCGTAACAATACAACAGCGCAAATTAAAGCACAGCGTTGGATGCAAAATATTCTTGAGCTGCAACAAAATGTCGGTAATTCATTTGAATTTATCGAAAGTGTCAAATCAGATCTGTTCCCCAAAGAAATTTATGTTTTTACCCCAAAGGGGCGTATTGTTGAGCTACCAGAAGGTGCTACAGCTGTTGACTTAGCTTATGCTGTACATACCGATATTGGTCATCAATGCATTGGAGCCATGGTTGATCGTAAGCCCTACCCATTATCGCAACCGCTAATAAATGGCCAGACCGTCGAAATCTTAACTTCACCAAATAGTCGACCAAATGCGGGTTGGTTAAATTTTGTGGTTAGCTCCAAAGCCCGCTCACGTATCCGTCAAGCTCTAAAAAATCTTAAATATGATGATGCGGTAGCCTTGGGCAAACGATTATTAAACTATTCGCTGAGTGATCGCGGTGGGATTGAAGCAATTCCACACTATAAAATAGATCAACTAGTTAGCTACACCAAATTGAATTCATTTAATGATCTACTTGCCGAGATCGGTCTAGGCAATATTATGAGTCAATTTGTGGTGAAAGGTATTGAACACAGCGATAAAGCCAGTCATATAGCTAGCTTGGATCAAAAGCTGACGATAACCGGTAGTGAAGGAATGCTGGTCTCATTTGCAAAATGCTGCCACCCGATTCCTGATGATCCTATTGTTGGCCGAGTCAGCCCAGAAAAAGGCCTTTCAGTTCATCATGAGTCTTGTCGTAATATTATCGGTTATCAAAATCATCCCGATAAATACATTCCACTTAAGTGGGATCCCGCGTCAGATAATCTGTTTATTGCCGAAATTTGGATTGATATTACCAATAATGCAGCCACCGCATTAGCGCATATTATTTCAACCATTACTAGCGAATCAGCTAATGTCCAATGGTTAAATACCGAAGAAAAAGATTCTCGGATCTATACGGTAATTTTGCATATTGAAGTCAAAAATTCACACCAACTTAATGAAATTATTCGCAAGATCAGCCATCAACAAGATATCATCAATATTACTCGCAATATCAACTAAGCTATGTCCTATAAACGATTACTGAGCCACCTTACAATCAGTCACTTACCAGGGCTTGGTGACGCACTAGCCAAAAAATTTAATCATTTGGGTATTTATACCATTCGCGATCTACTTTTGCATCTGCCTATGCGCTACGAGGATCGCTCAACTTCAAAACAGATTGCCCAGTTATCGATTGGCGAACATACGACGATTGAAGGCCAAATTATTAAAACAGAATTGATACAAGCTAAAAGACGGATGCTGATTTGTACCGTCAAAGATGAAACCGGTATTATTCAGCTGCGTTTTATGAACTTTTATCCTACCATGAAACAAAGCATGGCGATGGGCAAATGGATCAAAGCTTATGGTGAAGTTAAAGCCAGTAAAACCTATTATGAGATGATTCACCCGCAAATACAGATTCGTGAAGCGGCACAGTCTTTTGATGATAGTCAAAGTGAACGCTACACACCCATTTATGCAACAACCTTTGGATTAACACAAACCATGCTGCGCAAATTTATTCATTTGGCGCTGGCTTTGCTCAATCGTAATCCATCGGCAGAGCTCATTCCTGCGGCATTTATTAAAGCTCTACCCAGTGTTGAAGAATCATTAACGATTGTTCATCAGCCTCCTTTGGATGTTGATATTACTCAGCTTGAACTTGCCGAACATCCAGCTAAAAAACGGCTTATTTTCGAAGAGCTTTTAGCCTATCATTTAAGTATGCAAATCACTAAATCGCATAACCAAAGTCAACAAGCTACGCCATGTGTGGTGACTAATGACTATATTAAGCCATTTTTACAGGCACTACCCTTTTCACCCACCAATGCGCAGCAACGCGTTGTGCAAGAAATTTGGCAAGATATGGCCAAACATATCCCGATGATGCGATTAGTACAAGGTGATGTGGGATCTGGCAAAACGCTCGTTGCAGCACTTGCTGCGCTTGGTGCCTTAGAAAATCAAAAACAAGTTGTGCTCATGGCACCAACTGAAATCTTAGCCGAGCAACATGCGATTAATTTTAGCCATTGGTTCGAACCTTTGGGCTTAAGTGTTAATCTGCTTTCCGGCAAATTAACCGCTAAAAAGAAACGAGAATGCTACGAAGCGGTGGCCGCAGGGCAAACTGATATATTAATTGGTACACATGCTGTCTTTGTTGAACAAGTTAAATTTGCTCATTTAGGCTTAGTGATTATTGATGAACAGCACCGTTTTGGTGTTGATCAGCGCTTAACATTATGGGAAAAAGGCATAAAGGACAATATTCATCCACATCAATTGATCATGACTGCAACGCCAATACCAAGAACCCTTGCGATGACGGTCTATGCCGATCTGGATGTCTCAACAATCGATGAATTACCACCGGGCCGAACACCAATTACCACCGTGGTATTACCTAATACTCGTCGTTATGAAGTAATTGAACGTATCGAGCAGGCATGTTTATCTGGTAAGCAAGTGTACTGGGTATGCACATTAGTTGAGGAATCAGACATACTTGCAGCTCAGGCCGCAGAAGTGGCTTATGAAGAACTACAAGCTTTATTACCGACGGTGCACGTTGGCTTAATACACGGCAAGATGAAACCGTCGCAAAAACAAGCAGTCATGCAAAATTTTAAACAAGGTCTCATTCAATTACTCGTTGCCACAACCGTTATTGAAGTCGGCGTCGATGTACCTAATGCAAGTTTAATGGTGATTGAAAATGCTGAGCGCCTTGGGCTATCACAACTGCATCAATTACGCGGACGGGTCGGACGGGGTAGCGAGGCATCACACTGCGTGCTGATGTATCAAACGCCACTTAGCAAAGTTACCAAAGCGCGTTTAAATGTCATGCGTGACAGTAATGATGGGTTTGTTATTGCGCAAAAAGATCTCGAAATTCGTGGTGGCGGTGAAATATTGGGTACAAGGCAAGTTGGTATCGCTGACTTTAAAGTCGTTGATCTAATGCGCGATCAACATTTAATCCGTCTAATACAATCCGTCTCTATCGACATGCTTGCCAATCATCCAGCTTCAGTCATTAGCCTAGTTAACAGCTGGCTACCGGCTAAAACCAAATATATTAACGCGTAATACCATAAAATAAGTTAGTGACTATCATGCCATGTTTCCGGCAAATGTTGCCAAAAACGCACCGGCATCAACTGCCGTTGTAACTTTGGATTAATCCGTTCTTTAATGGTTAATGCTTGACAATATCGATACCACATTTTTTGAAATTGTTTTTCATTTTCACCAAGATAAATATCATTAATATGGCCGTCACAAATAAGATCACTTTGTTCGTCAATCTCCATCATATGCCTTTGCTTTAAATCATAAACATAACCATAACGTCTGTTCGTATCAAAAATTGCCCATTTTTGATCGGCAAAGCGATCTTGAAAAAAATCGACCGTCAGTGGTAAGGTATCGTACCTTGGTGTCACTGTTGCAAAATAGACTTTATCGCCGTGATTATCTATCGCGTTGAAACGAACAAACATCATTAAATAATGCCGTTCATGCGAGACTTTTTTGGCTAACTTACGAATTGCTAAAATATCAGCATCAGCGTAATTAGTTGTAATATCTTGTCGACTTTTAAACACCTTACAGAGATAGTTGAATATTAGCGTTGCTCGCTCTATCTGCTGTGAGAACCAAACATAGGTCAATTGCTTTAACACAACTGGCGACAGCCGTTTTTCCATCGCTTGGCTTACGCGGTAATATTTCTCTTGAGTTGTTTCAACTTGATGCACGTGTTCGCTCAGTAATGGTTGCACCTCATCAGGTCCGAGTATCTGCTGTGGCCATTGTTTTAAGGTAAAAGCATCAAATACCGCAGAAAGTAAGCCTTCAAAACTGTCATCATAACGAAAAATAATCATAACATATCTACTCTAATGACATTGATAGTTGTTGTTGGGGTATTGCTCCCAAGGCTGGGGCTTCTTGCAGGGATAAACGAATAAACGCCTCCGATGACTGCACGAATTTAAATGATCGCATCTCACTGCATACAATAAAAAACCGAGCTCTTTTTAGTACAACACCGATTCGTTTTAAAACATCAAGATTGAGCTTACTGTGCTTACGTGCAGATACGATTAATTTTGCCGATTTAATGCCAATTCCTGGAACGCGCAATATCTGTTCATAACTCGCACGGTTGATATCAACAGGGAAAAACTGTGGGTTACGTATTGCCCAGCTTAATTTAGGATCCATATCTAAGTCGAGATCTTGGTGCTGATCATTAACAATCTCATTCACATCAAAATGGTAAAAACGCAGTAACCAATCAGCCTGATAAAGCCGATTTTCACGCATACGGGGCACATCTTTGACCACCGGTAGACGTTTGTCATAACCATTTACCGGAATAAACCCTGAATAATAGACGCGTTTCATACTTGGCCGTTTATATAATTTAGCGCTCAATGCCAAAATCTGGTGATCCGTTTCATCCGTTGCGCCCACAATAATTTGCGTGCTCTGCCCTGCCGATGCAAACTGCGGGGCATGGCGATATTTTTTACGGGCATCTTTATTTTCCATTAAATGCTGCTGAATATGGCGCATTGGTAAATAAATACTCTGATGATCTTTTTCAGGCGCCAAGCGTTGTAAATTTGACTCTGTTGCAATTTCAAGGTTGACACTTAACCTATCAGCATAAAGCCCGGCTTGATAGATCAATTCACTGCTAGCGCCTGGGATGGCTTTCATATGGATATAACCATTAAATTGATGAACTGTACGTAAATCTTTAACAACTCTGAGCATCCTTTCCATAGTATGATCAGCGTTCTTGATAATGCCTGAGCTTAAAAACAACCCTTCAATATAGTTACGACGATAAAATTCAATAGTGAGTTCAGTCAGTTCTTTAGGCGAAAATGCCGCTCGCCGAATATCATTACTGCGACGATTAATGCAATAAGCACAGTCGTATAAACAAAAGTTTGTAAGCATTATTTTTAATAATGAAACACATCGCCCATCGGCCGTATAGCTATGGCAAATTCCCCAGCCATTCGCACTACCAATACCACCGTGCGCGTTCTTACGTGTTGTTCCGCTTGATGCACAAGAGACATCGTATTTAGCCGATTCAGCTAGAATTTCGAGTTTATTCATGGTGCTATCTTTCATCATCTCAACTCCAATATACTGTATATAACAACAGTATATTAAATCAACAAACAAAAGTCACCTAAAACAAACTATAAGATAAAAAAATACAATAATTAGCATTAGACTAGAAGATTGTACGAATCGTTAAGCTATTTACCCGCTTCGATAACGTCTAGCCAAATATTTGGCCCCACTAATGGCTGCTGCGTTAAATAACGTCTGAGAGCATCAAGTCCAACGGCGGAAAATATCTCCTGCTGAATCTGATTATTATGAATTCGACCGGTATACTTCAAGGTGTAATGGTATGCTTGTTTAGGTGTGATGAGTTGTAACGTAAATATGGGTTCTTCAGCACTAAAGCCCGTTAGACTAAGTATGATCGCATGTGGATAATGCATTTGCCAGGTTAAGATTTGAGCATTAAGCGGATCGTTATCGCCGAATATTTCCGCTTTGATAAGTGGTGCATCGGCATCATATAACTGAGAAACAACCGCTGCCGCTAATTTATCAGTCAGGACAAGCAGCTGCAGCGACTGCTGCTTTAATAATGTTGAAACGAGTCGCGCCAGACCTATCGTACCTTCATAAAGCAAATTATCGCTCACTAGCGAAGCTAATTCTGCCCATAGTGAATTCATTTGCGCTTGTAATGACTGCCTCGCGGTCAATTTTAATTCAATAATTGGCATCGCTGAGCGATAACCTACATTAATATTTGCTGGGATGGATAACCTTTGCTCGATCTCACTAGCTAAATCACTTTCACTGCGACCCATTGTAGTCAATCGGTAACAAAGTGGTTTATCAACATCTGGAAATAATTGACGAATCTCTGGTAGAATCTGCGTCTTAACCATCTCTTGAAATTCAAATGGCACGCCTGGCGTAAAAAATAGGTGGCAGCCATTCATCACCATTCTAAATCCACACGCAGTGCCAACCGAGTTATCCACTAATGTGGCACTGGCAGGTAACATAGCCTGCTTTAAATTTTTCGGTGACATATTATTACCACGACATGCAAAATATTGCTCCATCTTGGCAACCCATTCTTGATGCAAGATAAGCTCATCATTATTTGCCTTAGCCGCCGCTAAAGCAGTCAAGTCATCACTAGTTGGTCCAAGTCCACCATTGACAATTAGAATATCGTTCTCTTTACTACGTGTTTGTAGTGTATGAATTAATTGCGTCAGATCATCGCCAACCGTAAACCGTGATGAAACTAAAAAACCTTGCTGAAATAAAAAGTCAGATAACCAGGCCGCATTAGTGTCTGTTATCTGCCCATACAGAACTTCATCACCGGTACTCACCATCTCAATTTTCATTGTTCGACTCATCTGCATCCTCCAAATCAGCCATATGTTCCTTACTTTGTACTGACTTAACGGCAAAATAAAGATCATAGGCAAATTCAATATACGCTTTATCCATATGAATATTCATATCTTTAAACCAACGTTTTAAGGTTTTACGCCGTCCGGCAAGAATTAAAATGGTATTGCGTACTTTCAATGCTTTAACCAACTCTTCAATACCGAGTAATACACTGACATCTTGGTAAGTAAAACAAGGAATCGCATCGACAATCACATAGTTGACTTGATGATGGGATTCATCCACGAGTGACACTAAACGTTTTTTAAAGTAAGCAATATTAAAATAAGTCAGTGGCGAATTAAAACGGTACATAATAACATTATCAATGGGTGTGACGTTATTACTTAATGAATGAATTCGTCCATCACCATCAACACCCAATAATTGATCAGATGGTCTAAACACGGTTCTTAAAAATAAAAATAACCCCAGTAAAACCGATAAAGCCATGCCGGGAATGATCCCAATCAGTAAAACGGCAATAAAAGTCACAAGACTCAGATAAAAAGCATCGCGATTCAGTTTAAAAAATCGAGCGATAGAGTGGATATCAATTAAAGACCAAGAAGAATAAATTAAAATGATCCCAAGTACAGCGGTTGGAATATACTGTAATGGTGATAATAAAAAGAATACCACTAATGCGATTGTGCCCGCGGCAATAATTGACACGAGCTGGGTTTTTCCGCTATTAACATCATTTACCGCCGTTCGTGATGATGTGCCACTTACAACAAATCCATTTGATAAGCCTGCAACAATGTTTGCAATACCGAGCGCTTTAAACTCAGTATCAGCATCAGTATCATAATTATTTTTAGCAGCAAAGCTACGTACGGTTATCATCATGCTGACAAAACAGATAACTGCAATGTTAACTGAAGGTACCACTAATTCACTCATCAGTCCGGGATCAAAATCCACCCATGACGAAAATGGGATCATTTCATTGCTAAATTGACCAATAATTTTGACGTGATATTGATCAAAACCAATTAGCCACGAAGCAATTGTCATTAAAACCACGACAATTAATGGTGCAGGCCAGCGCGGACGAAATTTTTTGATCGTAATTAATAAAAGTAGTGTCACAATGGAAATAATCACAGTGACAATGTGCATATCTGGTATTTTAAACGGTATATAAATTACGCGTTGAAATAAATTGGCATAGTCGTAATTAAAACCACAAACTTTAGCAAATTGATCAACAATAATGGTAATTGATATGCCGTTTAATAAACCGATTAAAATAGGTCGACTAAGTAGGTCAGCTAATGCCCCAAGGCGAAGTTTACCTGCAATCAAACACCATATACCGATCATAATCGTCATGATAATCACTAATTGCCATCTTAACACTGGATTATCAAGCGCTAAAGGCATGACAACAGCGGCAACTACCGCACACGTTGCCGTATCAGGTCCGACAATGAGCTGCTTGGAAGAACCAAATAACGCATAAGCAATCAATGGTAAGATCGTAGAATAAAGACCTGCAATTGCACCAACACCGGTTAATTCAGCGTAAGCTATTGAAACAGGTAAAGCAACAGCCGCAACAGACAAACCCGCTCGAATATCGTAACTTAAGTACTCTTTACGATAATTGAAAAAATTTTCAAGCCCAGGTATCCATTTAAATAATTTTTGAAAAAATAATCGGTTTTGAATCTGTTCCATACTAAATCACTTATTTTCCTGCAATGCTCATTTGTTCGACTAATATTGAGCCACATTGAATATTGGTTTTTAGCTCAATATCACTACCAATTGTCACAATATTACGATAAATATCACTGAGGTTGCCCGCTATCGTAAATTCATTAATCGGATACTGAATTTCGCCATTTTCGACCCAAAAACCATTGGCACCTCGAGAATAATCGCCTGTGACTAAATTCACCCCTTGTCCCATCAATGATGTGACAATAATGCCTTTATCCATCATTTTCACTAATGATGCAAAATCAGCAGCGCCATTAGAAGATTGTAAACGCCAGTTGTGAATACCACCCGCATTACCGGTGCTTTTTAATGGTTTATCAGCCGTCGACAGTTTTTTAGCAGAATAGCTGCTAAGAAGATAGGTTTGCAACACGCCTGCCGTAATAATATCTTTATTCATCGTTAAAATACCATCACTATCAAATGGCGCAGAACCAACACCTTTCAATATATGGGGTAACTCTTTGATTGTCAGCCAGTCAGGCAAAATAAGCTCACCCACTTTGTCTAATAAGAATGAGGATTTTTTATAAATTGCGCCGCCACTAATCGCCGAAGCTAAATGACCAATTAGTCCAGTTGCAACTTCTGGGCTAAATAGCACCGGTACCTTCATCGTCGCAACTTGCTGAGCACCCAAATGCGCTACCGTTTTTTTAGCCGCTTTTAAGCCTATCGATTGAGCTGAATCTAATGCATTAATATCACGAGACGCCGTATAAGCATAGTTACGTTCCATCTGACCATGACGCTCGCCAATCACACAGCACGATAAAGAATGGTTACTCGCTCGGTACCCTTGCAGCATACCTTCACTATTACCATACACCCGAATACCGTAATGGCTATTAAAATGACCGCCATCACTTTTGCTAATTTCAGCGCACGCTAACGCGGCGTCTTCTGCTTGTGCCGCCTGCCTAATCGCTTGATCAACATTGAAATCACTAGGATGGAAAAGATCTAAATCAGGGCATTCAAACGCCATTTGCGATCGATCCCCTAGACCTGAATAAGGATCTGCAGAAGTATATTTCATTATCTCAATCGCCATATTAATCGTTTGTTCTATGGCTTTAGGCGAAAGATCATTAGTCGATGCATTGCCTTTTTTATGATTTTGATATACCGTAATGCCCAGTACACCATCACTATTAAATTCAATATTTTCTGTTTCACCTAAACGCGTACTGACATTAATGCCGGTGGATTTATTAATCGCGACTTCAACCGCATCAACCTTCTTTTTCGCCATACTAATTGCATCAGCGATAACAGATTCAAGATACTTTTGTTCTTGATATGATTCTTCTTTTATTTGTATTGTGTGCATTGAAAATACCCTAATACGCGACTCGCACTAATTTGAAGTGATAGAAATAGTAAGACTGAGTCTATAATGACATGAAAATTATGCTAAATATCTTATAAATACTATTTAATTTCTGTTTTTACCTAAACGATACGCTATAATACCCCAAATTAGATTTATCAGTTGTATATTTTTTAATAATATTTATTTAAAGACAGCTTATGACACCATTTGAAAATGAAAATAACCACATAATTGATGACGATGATGAAATCATCTACGTCAGTAAAAGTGAAATTAAACGTGACGCCGAAGCCTTGAAAAAACTGGGTGTTGAATTAGTTGAACTCAGTAAAAATGAGCTAGAAAAGATTCCATTAGATGAGAGTTTAGCGCGCGCAATTGAACTAGCACAAAAGATCAAAAAAGAGGGATATCGTCGCCAAATTCAATACATCGGCAAGCTGTTACGTAGCCGTGATATTGAGCCGATAACGCAAGCACTCGATAAACTAAAAAATCGTCATAATCAGCAAATCGCCTTATTTCATCGCGTTGAAAAATTACGTGATGAACTCATTAAGACTGGTGATGCTGAACCGATTTTAGCCCTTTATCCAATTGCTGATCGCCAGCAACTGCGTAACTTAGCTAGACTTGCCAAAAAAGAGCTTGAAGAAAATAAAGCACCCAAATCAGCAAGACAGATTTTTCAGTACTTAAAAGAATTGAGTGAAATTGAATAATCTTTATAATAGAAAAACTTTTTTAAACGCACACACGTGTTAAATTTGAGGGAAGAATATATGGGACTATTAAATGTACCTGCAGGTAAATCATTACCTGATGATATTTATGTTGTAATCGAAATTCCAGCTAATGCCGATCCAATTAAGTATGAAGTTGATAAAGAATCTGGTGCGCTATTCGTCGATCGCTTCATGTCAACCGCCATGTTTTATCCATGTAACTATGGCTATATTAACCATACCTTATCATTAGATGGTGATCCGGTTGATGTATTAGTCCCAACACCATACCCACTCCAACCAGGTTCGGTTATTCGTTGTCGTCCCGTTGGTGTATTAAAAATGACAGATGAGTCAGGACAAGATGCAAAATTAGTTGCCGTACCACACACTAAACTCTCGAAAGAGTATGATCATATTAAAGACGTTAATGATTTACCTGAACTCTTAAAAGCACAAATCAAACATTTCTTTGAACACTACAAAGATCTTGAAGCAGGTAAATGGGTTAAAGTCGATGGCTGGGATAATGCACAAGCAGCACGCCAAGAGATCCTAGAGTCATTTGACCGCGCTAAAAAGTAATACCTAGATCAATGCTCACTTTAATGCCATGTGAATGTTTTGATTCTAAGTATTAAAGTGCAGCAGCGATATCAATCGTTATGTGAATAATTATTTTAAATTCAAATCGGATTATTGTATGTTTTGTTTTTTGAGCAGTTCTCGATGATAAAGATAATACGCTCCTCTCGATAACATACGTAACTGAAAAATAAGTTTATCAATCAATCTTTGCTTCTGTTCGGGTTCGAAATCAATCGCCTCTGCACCCGAATTAAATACTAACGTCACCATTGCCTCTGCTTGCGCTTCATTATAGCGCTGTGGCATATCGTTAGCATTATCAAGATAATCTGCAAGCTCAACAATAAAATGCTGAATTTCGCGTGCGATTGCCGAACGAAACTCCGCGGAGGTCCCTGCTTTTTCGCGCAATAGCAGTAAAAAAATTTTAGGATTATTTTCAATAAATTCAATAAAAGTAGTCACGGAAGTTTGTATTACACTCCCGCCTTTCTCGATTCGCTTACGCGCTTGACGCATTAACTGACGCAAAGTGAGACCACTTTCATCAACCATTGCTAAACCCAGTTCACCCATATCACGAAAATGACGATAAAACGAGGTCGGTGCAATACCAGCTTCTCGCGCGACTTCTCGTAAGCTTAAACTCGCAAACCCTTGCTCGGCATTTAACTGATTAAATGCCGCGTCAATTAAAGAACGCCTCGTACGCTCTTTTTGAATAGCCCTAACACCAGATGACTGACAGTATTTAGTATTTTTCATTACAATGGATTTTTAACCTACCTGCAATAACTTCTTCTTCTTCACAAATACTTTTGGCATATGTGCACTAATTTTTTTGGCTAATTGCTCATAACGCGCGCGCAATGGCGAACCTGGTCGATAAATTAATTCAATCGTACGTACGGGCGTCGGATTAATACACGGAATATAACAAATATTATCCCGAATTCTTTCGTTTGGTGCGGCCAATTCTGGAAATAAAGTAATACCGCGCCCAGCAGAAATCATGCTACGCAATGTTTCAAGACTGGTTGCTTTAAAACGTTTATCCTCATCGATACCGGCACTAAAGCAGTATCCCATAGCGTGATCGCGTAAGCAGTGACCGTCTTCAAGCATTAAGAATTTTTCGCCACCTAAGGTAGATAAGTCAATAACGTTATTTTTGCATAGTGGATTACTTTCTGGCATAGCAATCACCATCTCTTCATCAAATAGCGGCAATTCTATAAATGGGCTAGCTTCTTTAACTTTTGCTAAAATCACACAATCCAGTCGGCCTTGTTCTAGCTGAGAGACGAGCACATGCGTTTGTGCTTCGTGTAAATATAATTCTAATGATGGGTAGGTATCATGTAATAACGTGACGATATGAGGTAATAAATAAGGAGCAAGTGTTGGAATTAACCCAATATGTATCGGGCCAGACATATCCTCACCTTGCTTACACGCCATTTCTTTGAAAATTTGAACATTGCGTAAAATTTCTTGCGCCTGTTCAACTAACATTAATCCCGTTTGCGTAAATAAAACTTTGCGACTTGTTCGTTCAAGTAACATCACGCCAAGTTCATCTTCTAACTTGCGAATTTGCCCACTCAACGTTGGTTGACTAACATTACACGACTCTGCTGCTTTACGAAAATGACGGTAATCAGCTAATGCAACAAAATATTCTAGATCGCGAATATTCATAATCTGCCCTCAATGAACCTGTTTGTTATAAAGTGAACATACAATTAGTTATAAATTATAACGTATTTTTATAACTACATCATTATATTTATCTAATATTATACATGATTGAACGGTATAAATTAACTGCTAATTACCTATATTATAAAGAAGTTTTTAATTACAACAGTCTTATTTAGTCAAATTATTTAAACTATCTTTAGCTTGCTTTATCGCCATTGAAACTTGCTCTGGTGAGACACCGCCTTTAGCACTGCGTTTATTTAAACACGATTCTATCGATAAAATAGTATAAACATCTTGCTCAATCACCTGACTAAATTGTTTAAATTGATCAATCGATAGCTCCTCTAAAGCTTTTTGCTCGCTAATAGCTGCAACCACAACTTCGCCAACAATGTGGTGTGCTTCTCTAAATGGCACGCCTTTCGCCACTAAATAGTCTGCTAACTCTGTCGCATTTGAATAACCTTGCTTCGCCGCCTGCAGGCAAACTTGTTTATTGAGTTGGATATCTTCTAATACCAAATGCGCCATGTCTAAACACTCATGCCATGTACTTAGTGCATCAAATAGCCCTTCTTTATCTTCTTGCATATCTTTATTATAAGCAAGAGGCAAACCTTTAAAAGTTATCATTGCGCCAGTCAATGCCCCCATCACTCGGCCCGATTTACCCCGAATAAGCTCTAAAGCATCGGGATTTTTTTTCTGTGGCATTAATGAGGAGCCTGAGGTCACTTTATCAGACAATTCTACAAAATTGGCTTCACCACTATTGAAAATAATTAAATCTTCAGCAAAACGTGATAGATGATTCATCCCCATCGCGGCGTTCGATAACAGTTCCATCACATGATCCCGATCTGATACGGAATCTAAGCTGTTATTAGTTGCACAGACAAAACCTAAGTTTTGCGCTAACTCATCACGGTCAATTGGATAAGCAGTGCCTGCTAAAGCTCCAGAACCTAAAGGACAAACATCAAGACGCGCTAATGTTGACTGTAGACGGCTTTTATCGCGTGCTAACATTTCAAAATAGGCCAGACACCAATGTGCGAAGGTAACGGGCTGCGCACGTTGTAAATGCGTATAGCCTGGCATAACTGTATCTTGATAATGCTCAGCGGTATCAACAAGTCGCAACTGTAAGTGACCGATAGCTTGTAGCAATACCGCAATTTCATCTTTACACCATAACTTGAGATCCGTAGCCACTTGATCATTACGGCTGCGTCCAGTGTGCAACTTTTTACCTAAATCCCCGACTTTTTCAATCAGTTTTTGTTCGACCCAACTATGAATATCTTCGGCATCACTTTGTAAAATTTGTTCAGGATTATCGCGTACAGATACGAGTAATTCATTCAACGCACTTTCTAAACGTTTTTGTTCATCGATAGATAAGACATTAACAGTGACTAATGATTTGGACCATCCAATTGAGCCAATAATATCTTGCTCAGCTAAACGATAGTCAAAACGCAGCGAATCATTAAAATATTTAAAACGCTGATCTGCTGCTTGGCTAAAACGCCCACCCCATAATGCCATAATTACCTCAATCTCTTATTTAATCTAAATGTTATTATCTATCGCGTATGACTGTCTATGTACGCATTGCTTACAATGATTCGGTTCAATCGATCCATTTCAATGATCTCGATAAAATAAACAAAGGCAACTATTACATCGCCTTATTAATTGCTATACCGAATTAAGTTTTTGTTGCACTAAAATGAACTGTATTATCTGAGTGCAAATTTATCGGCTATTTTTTATTTGCTTCACTATTTAATGCCCGAATACGAGAAGATAGTGAGAATAAACGAATAAAGCCGCCAGCATGACTATGATCATACACGTCATCTTCACCAAATGTTGCAAAATCTTCATTATATAAACTATTTAGTGATTTTTTCTGAATCGCGCTGGCATTACCTTTATAGAGTTTAACGACCACTTCACCATTCATATCTTCAGCTAACACTTCAGCTGACGCTTGTAATGAACGACGATAAGGTGCAAACCAACGACCGTCGTAAACAACATAAGCCATTTCCAAACCTAATTGCTCACGCCATTTAAAGCTATCACGATCAAGCACTAGCTGCTCAAGTCCACGTAATGCCGTCATCATGATTGTGCCACCGGGTGTTTCATAACAGCCGCGGGATTTAATCCCAACAAGGCGATTTTCGATAATATCAACACGGCCAACTCCATGCTTAGCACCAATTTGATTGAGCGTAGCAACACAGTTATAAGGAGAGAGAACCTTGCCATTGACGGAAACCACTTCACCTTTCTCGATACCAATTGTGACGAGTTCAGCTTCATTTGGCGCATCTTCTGGTGATACAGTCCAAGCCCAGCAATCCACATTAGCTTGATTCCAAGTACTTTCAAGTACCCCGCCCTCGGTTGAAATATGCCAAGCATTTTCATCACGGCTATAAATTTTTTCGATGGTTGCCGTCGTTGGAATATTACGCTGCTTAAGATAATCAATCAACGCTTCACGCGAACGAAGATCCCATTCGCGCCAAGGTGCAATCACTTTTAACTGCGGTGCAAGTGCCGTATAAGTGGTTTCAAAACGCACTTGATCATTACCTTTACCCGTTGCACCATGGCAAAGTGCATCCGCACCGACTTCAAGGGCATATTCAACTTGTGCCTTAGCAATAATAGGACGAGCCATTGAGGTACCTAAATAGTAAGTGCCTTCATAAAGCGCCCCTGTTTTTAGTACAGGATAAACATAATCTTTAACAAATTCTTCACGCAAATCAACAATACGACAAGCAACCGCGCCAGAAGCTTTTGCTTTCTTCTCAACATCAATCAGCTCATTGGGATCTTGTCCAACATTGGCAACAAATGCATACACTTCGCAACCAACATAGTTTTCTTTAAGCCAAGGAATAATTGCTGATGTATCCAAACCACCCGAGTAGGCTAAAACGACTTTTTTGATTCCACTTTGTTTCATGTTATACCCTTTATGTATTTATGCACTTTAAATTAAAAGTACTCAATGAATTAACACAATATTTGCTAATAAAATCAACAAATGTAATTTAATATACTTGTTCAATAACGATTAGGCAATGATTCTTGTGCCCGTTGGTGTACCGTTAAATAGTGTGATTAATTTTTCACTCTCTTTCCAACTCGCAATATCGATTGGTCGTTGTAACATCTGTGCGGCTTCAAATGCCGATTGTACTTTTACAACCATGCCATCAGTGATAACACCTTGCTCAATCAAGGTATCAGCCTGCTCTTGTGTCAATGATTCAATTCGCTGTTTATTAGCATCTAACACTCCCGCAACATCAGATAATAAGACTAAGTCGGCGTTAATGGTTTTTGCAATCGCGACAGCTGCATGATCGGCATTCACATTCATTAATTTCCCCTGAGGGGTGATACCAATAGAACTGATGATGGGTAAATAGCCATTTTGTAGCAATAAGTTTAATAAGTGACCATCACCAACCGCGGCCTCACCAACGCAGCCAAGTTCAGCGGAAATTTGCCGAACAGTAATGCTATTGCCATCAGCTAATGATAAACCCACAGCTCGTAATTGGTGCTTTGCCGCTTGTGCCAGCAAAGTTTTATTGGCACTACCAGATAGCGCACCAACAATAATATCAATTTGATCTTCTGGCGTAACGCGTAAACCATTACGGCGCACAACGGGTAAAGCCAATTTCTTCATCAATTCATCAACCACGCAGCCACCACCATGCACAACCACCAGCGGTCTTTGATACTGTGATTTATATTCACTCATCACAGCAAATAAATTATTTAGTGCTTCTTTCGTATCAAGTAATACGCCACCTAATTTAATCACTAACGGATTCATAAACTTTCCTATTATTAAATTAACGACGTCGTTTCATCAAAACCAAAACGAATATTCATACATTGAACCGCTTGTGCCGCCGCGCCTTTTAACAGATTATCTTCAACTGAAATCAAAATTAAATGGCGATCTTTCAAAGCAAAACCAATATCGCAATAAGGTAAACCAACAACAGATTTTAATGCTGGCCAACCTTGTTGATACACTCTGACTAACGGTTTATGCGCATAGTATTTATTTAATGCAGCCAAAATATCATCCGTGGTGACACCGTCTTTGACTCGGCATGTTATAGTGGCATGAATACCTTGTTTAAAACTCCCCAAATGTGGAGTAAAAATAACTTCTTGACCTAGATGTGTAGCAATTTCAGGCTGATGACGGTGTGAAAATAGACCATAAGCATGTAAACTCACTTCACAAAAATGATTTTTTAATGATGCTTTGCGACCAGCGCCACTCACACCACTCACCGCATTAATAACCGGCCACTGAGTATCGTCTAATAGCCCCTCTGCAATCAAGGGTTTTAACGGTAACTGTGCAGCGGTTGGGTAACAACCTGGCACCGCAATAAGCTGCGCATGTTTAATCAGCTTGTCATTCCATTCGGCAAGCCCATAAACAGCTTTATCCAGCCACGTTTGATGTTGGTGATTAAAGCCATAAAATTCAGTATAAAAGCCTAAAGAATTGACTCTAAATGCCCCCGATAAATCGAAAACAATACAACCTTGTTCTAAAAAGTAAGGGGCAATATCGTGGCTAACGGAGTGTTCTGTGGCTAAAAAAACGATATCAATATCTTGAATAATCGCCGTGTAATCTGCCATCGGTAATAGCGGCAGATCGACTAGGCCTTTTAATTGTGGATGTAGCTCAAAATCAGAAAGTAACTTACCGGCATCAGCGCTTTTCTCTGATACGGTTAAGCCTGCTATTTCAATATGAGGATGTTTACTCAGATAGAAAGCCAGCTGTGCACCAGCATAACCGCTCGCTCCCACAATTAACGCTTTTAACATAATTATTCCCATTATCTTATCGCCATCATTGTGGAATAGAATAATGGATTGTATGCACAATTTCAACTTAAATTTGCATTTTTATGCACATAAAGTGAATTTTTATTTAAATACAGGTAAATGAGTCAGATTGAAAAAACACAATAAAAAAACCGACCCAAAGGTCGGTTTAAAAATTTAGCTATTAATCACTTGTTGCGATTATTGCGTCGCAACAATATTATCACCATCTAAATCCAAGTGAATCGTTTTACCTGGAATCAATTTACCCGATAACATTTGTTGTGCTAATGGGTTTTCTAACGCTTGCTGAATCGCTCGTTTTAGTGGTCTTGCACCATACAGCGGATCAAAACCAACTTTCGCTAACTGCTCTAAAGCACGATCAGAAATATCCATCGTATATCCGCGCTCTTCAAGGCGTTTTTCAACTCTTGCCAACTGAATTTTGGCAATCGCTTTAATATTGTCTTGACCGAGTGGATGGAACACAACCGTCTCATCAATACGATTAATAAATTCAGGTCTGAAGTGCTGAGTCACGACCGTCATTACTAATGCTTTCATCTCCTCATAGCTCAATTCAATTTGTCCTTGAATCAAATCAGAACCTAAATTTGATGTCATAATGATGACGGTATTACGGAAATCAACCGTTCTACCTTGACCATCAGTTAATCGCCCATCATCGAGTACTTGTAGTAAAATATTAAATACATCTGGGTGCGCCTTTTCAACTTCATCAAGTAAAATGACTGAATAAGGTCTACGTCTTACTGCTTCGGTTAAATAGCCACCTTCTTCATAACCAACATAACCCGGAGGTGCACCAATTAATCGTGCAACAGAGTGTTTTTCCATAAACTCAGACATATCAATGCGCACCATGGCATCTTCACTATCAAACATAAAGCTGGCAAGGGATTTACATAGCTCGGTTTTACCAACCCCCGTTGGCCCTAAGAATAAGAATGACCCAATCGGTTTATTAGGATCAGAAAGGCCTGCTCGGCTACGGCGAATCGCATTTGCCACCGCAACAACCGCTTCATCTTGACCAATAACCCGAGTATGTAAGGCACTTTCCATATGCAATAACTTATCTTTTTCACTTTCGAGCATTCTTGAAACCGGAATGCCAGTCGCTTTTGATAATACTTCCGCAATTTCATGATCAGTGACTTTATTACGCAGCAACTTCATCGTTTTACCTTCAAGCTGCGTTGCTGATGCAAGTTTTTTCTCTAACTCTGGAATTTTACCGTATTGCAATTCAGACATTTTATTCAAATCACCAGCGCGGCGTGCTTGTTCAAGCTCGGTGCGTGCTTTCTCAATATCGGCTTTAATATTTTGCGTGCCAGATACCGCGGCTTTCTCAGATTTCCACTCTTCATCAAGTGAGGCAAATTCTTTCTCTTTCTCAGCGAGTTCCTCATTGAGCATCTCTAACCGTTTTTTACTGGCATCATCGGTCTCTTTCTTCAGCGCTTGTTGTTCCAATTTAAGCTGGATAATACGGCGCTCAAGTCGATCGAGTGACTCTGGTTTTGAATCCATTTGCATACGAATACTTGAGGCTGCCTCATCAATTAAATCAATCGCTTTATCTGGTAACATGCGATCAGAAATATAACGATGCGATAATGTTGCAGCAGCGACAATCGCTGGATCAGTAATTTGCACATGATGATGCAGCTCATAACGCTCTTTTAAGCCACGTAAAATGGCAATAGTATCTTCAACCGTTGGTTCGGCGACATACACTTTTTGGAAACGACGTTCTAATGCTGGATCCTTTTCAATATATTGGCGATATTCATCCAGAGTTGTTGCGCCAACGCAGTGTAACTCACCACGTGCTAATGCCGGTTTGAGCATATTACCAGCATCCATCGCACCATCTGATTTACCCGCACCAACCATCGTGTGGATTTCATCAATAAACAAAATAACATTGCCTTCTTCTTTAGAGATATCTTTCAATACCGCTTTAAGGCGCTCTTCAAACTCACCGCGGTATTTAGCGCCCGCAATTAATGCACCCATATCTAACGATAAAACACGTTTATGACGTAACCCATCAGGCACTTCATTATTAACAATACGTTGCGCAAGCCCTTCAACGATAGCCGTTTTACCCACGCCAGGCTCACCAATTAATACCGGGTTATTTTTCGTTCGACGTTGTAACACTTGAATCGTACGGCGAATCTCTTCATCACGGCCAATCACCGGATCTAATTTACCTTGCTCTGCGCGCTCAGTTAAGTCAATAGTATATTTTTTCAACGCTTCACGTTGATCTTCTGCATTAGCATCATTCACGTTATCATTTCCTCTTACTTGATTAACCGCTTGAGTAAATCGCGCTTTAGTAATACCTGCTTTTTGTAATATATCGGCAAGTACTCCTTTATCCTCTAATGCTGCTAAAATAAATAATTCTGACGAAATAAAGCTATCACCGCCTTTTTGCGCCAATTTGTCACATAAATTTAATACACGAATAAAGTGTTGTGATGGAATAATTTCGCCACCAATACCTTGTACTTGTGGTAATTTATCGATCTCATTTATCAATTCTTGTTGCAATAAATTCAGATTTGCGCCTGCTGATGCTAATAACGGTTTTACGCTACTGCCTTCTTGATTAAGCATTGCCGCTAATACATGAACCGGTTCAATATATTGATTATCTTTACCTAACGCCATCGACTGAGCATCAGCCAATGCCTGCTGAAATTTATTAGTAAGTTTATCTAACCTCATATTTAATATCTCCTTTGCAATAATTTGGCTTGACTATTTTAAATAGCTAAACCTTTGCTTAGTGACTAAATATGGTCTATTAGATAAATTTCAAGTGTTTGTCAAGAATTTTTTATCACGTTAATACCTATAAATAATTTTATCATTGCGATCTAGGCGCGATATCCCTAGAATGGTTCATTCATCTTTTAATTATTTAAGGAATCAGCGGGAAAAAACGTAATGCAAAATTATCTTTTCGATATCTTTAAACGTAATGAATTTTCATATCCAGATCTTGTCGCTTTAGGCTTGATCATTTGTTTAATCGTGGTAATTACGATTATTACCCACTTAATACTGCACAAAGTAATCTTAAAAAGTATTGAATGTCATTATGCCCAAAAAGGGCGTGACAAATGGATGAATCTTTTTATAAAACATCAATTTTTTAATCGTATTATTCTAACATTACAAGGCCTTGTCGTTTATATACAAGCCAAAGTTTGGCTAAATAATGATGAATTAATTCAAACAATATTGTTAGTTGTTTCTCAGATCTGGATCTTGATTTTTATTACACTCTCTTTCTTTTCCATTTTAGATATATGGCTGAGCATCACGCAAAAAAATGGTTTAGCAAAAAGATTACCGATCAGAGGAATTAATCAAAGTATTAAACTTATCGTTACTGTGTTTATTGCTATTTTAGTCATCTCATTACTCATCAATCGTTCTCCTATTTTATTATTGAGTGGATTAGGTGCAATGACAGCAGTATTAATGTTAGTATTTAAAGACCCGTTACTAGGCCTAGTTGCTGGTATCCAATTATCAGTTAATAAAATGCTCAATGTAGGTGACTGGCTAGAAATGCCGAAATATGGTGCAGATGGCGATGTTATTGATATCACACTAACTACAGTGAAAGTCCAAAATTGGGATAAAACTATCTCAACTATTCCGACTTATGCGTTAATCTCCGATTCATTTAAAAACTGGCAAGGCATGAGTGAATCAGGCGGACGTAGGATTAAGCGAAGTATTTTTATTGATACAACAAGTGTGTATTTTTTAACACAACATGATTGTGATACATTGAAACAAGCTCAATTACTAGCACCTTATATTGATAATAAAATCAATGAAATAACGCAGTATAACCGTGAACGTCAAATCGATACGGGTTATCAAATAAATGGTAGACGATTAACGAACTTAGGTACATTTAGAGCCTATTTAGAAGCATACTTGCATAATCATCCGCAAATTCATCAAAATATGACCCTAATGGTCAGGCAATTAGCGCCGACTTCAAACGGATTACCGATTGAAATTTATGCCTTTACGAATACAACACAATGGGTCGCTTACGAAAATATTCAAGCTGATATTTTCGACCATATTTTTGCAATCATTCCAGAATTTGGCTTGCGTGTGCACCAAACACCAACAGGAAATGACGTTAGAGCGCTAGGTGAATACATTAAACGATAATTACCCAGCCTTTAAATTAAATTTAAAGGCTGTATGTTAAATAAATAATCGTGTATTTTTACTCATCAACGCCAAAAAACACCCTATTAACAACTAACAAAATGAATGATATGTTAAAAATATATTTTCTATTTTTTTTATTTTTAAGCTCATATTCTGTTTTGGCAGATAATAATAATTTAAGCTTATGGCACAAAATTAAACAGCGCTTATCCGATACATGGCATTCAGATAACTATGAGCTGTATGTGCCGGTCAATACATGGCATAACCGTGCAACCTACGATAGCGAAAACATTAAGGGATACAATGAAAGGCCATGGGGTATTGGGATGGGGGTTTATCGTTTTGATCAAGATGGTGATTGGCATGCCCTGTACGTAATGGAGTTTCAAGATTCACATAATGTGATTGAACCCATCGGTGGATATGCCTACCAGACATATTGGCGACCGAGCAATAGTGATAAATTTCGTATTGGCATTGGCTATACATTAAGTATTACCGCGCGCAAAGACTATAACTGGATTCCCTTCCCTGCCCCATTACCACTATTATCATTTGAATATGACAGACTTTCAATTCAAAGTACCTATATACCGGGCGTTAAACGCAATACGGGTAATATTATATTTACTTGGCTTAAATTGGAACTCGGAAGTTTAACTTAGGTATAAATAAACCGTTACGATAAAAATGCTTACGAATAAAAAAGCGACCAAATTGATCGCCATTGATTAGTTAAAAAAGGGTTAAGTTAATTACCAAAATATTCATCCACATTATCAGTATCGTTACCATTGTGACCATCAGGTAGTGAACGGGTTTTATTAATTGGAATATAAGCACCCCGTGGCGTTTCAATTTGACATTCACCTAAATAAATTGAGTACTTGGTATTTGCCTTCATACTAACACCTCTAAAATAGCATTGCGTTGCGCTGTAAAGATGATTCCAACACAATATTGCAATAATCAACCATATAGCGACAACAGCTAGTGAAACCCACTTTAATTGATGCCAAACGAATGACCAAAAACCTTGTTTACGAAAACGGCAATAAGCAAATATTAGAACAATAACGGCAACTAGACCTAAAAACTCATATAACCAAAATAACCACATTCTTTTTACCCCTTTTTATCTGATTGCGTTGTATTTTGGTTAGTCTATACGAAATCGAACAAAATTACATCCATGTTCCGTTACGAATGACTCCAACAGCTAATCCTTCGATCGAAAATTCTTGTGTTTGTAGATTAACATCAATAGGACTAAAATCACCATTTTCAGCGATTAAACGAACTTTTGCACCTTTTCTTTCCAATCGTTTTACTGTCACCTCTTCGCCAATTCTTGCAACAATAACTTGCCCATTTCTAACCTCTTGAGTTTTATGCACCGCTAACAAGTCACCATCCAAAATGCCGATATCTTTCATTGACATCCCATTCACACGCAGCAAAAAATCAGCACAAGGTTTAAACAAACTCGGATCAACTTGATAATACCCTTCAATATGCTCTTGAGCTAAAATTGGCGATCCCGCGGCAACACGGCCAATTAGCGGTAGTCCTTCTTCGGCGTCTTCTTCGAGTAATAATCGAATACCACGAGATGATCCTGCGATCATCTCAATCGCCCCTTTACGTGCCAATGCTTTTAGGTGCTCTTCAGCAGCATTCGCAGAGCGGAATCCAAGTTGGTTAGCAATTTCGGCACGAGTGGGTGGCATGCCCGTTGAATGGATATGGGCTTTAATTAAATCATAAATTTGCTGCTGTCGCTCTGTAAGTGGCTTCATACTAAAATCCTGTCTATTTATACATATATTGTGATTATATACAGTAACAGCAAGAAAGCCAATGTTTTTATTGCAAGCACAAAACAATTAAACAGGTATTCCCTTATTCAGAACAATAAGGGAATAAAAGGCGATTAAACTGATTAAGACTCAACTTTAACGTTCACTGTCTTGTCATTTTTCGTGCTTAAAGCGGATGAAATCGCGCCGATGAAAACAATATCGCTTGATGAGTTAATCGCTGTTTCAACCGAATCTTGAATCACACCAACCGTCAGTCCTATCGCAATGACCTTAACGGCAATCTCATTGGGAATACCAAACATACTACACGCCACAGGAATTAACAATAAAGAGCCTCCAGCGATTCCCGAAGCGCCACATGCACATACTGATGTGACAATGCACAATAACACCGCAGAATAAATATCAACCTCAATGCCCATTGAATATACTGCCGCAAGTGTTAAAATTGTAATCGTCACCGCAGCACCTGACATGTTAATTGCCGCACCAAGTGGCACTGCAACGGAGTAGGTATCTTCATCCATTTTCAGTTTTTTACATAATTCCATATTAACCGGAATATTTGCCGCGGAACTCCGCGTAAAAAAAGCCGGAATCGCACTCTCTCTCAACGAGGCAAATACCAACGGATAAGGGTTTTTACGCATGACAAAAAATGCTAGCAACGGATTAATCACTAAAGCAACTAGCAACATACAACCGACTAACACCACTAATAAATGGATATAATTAAGCAATTCACCAAACCCGGCTTCAGCTAATGTTGATGCAACAAGGCCAAAAATACCTAATGGCGCAAAGCGAATAATAATTCTAACAATATAAGAAATCGAATACGATAAATCTGTCATCATGGTTTTGGTGGTTTGACTCGCATGACGCAGTGCAAGCCCGATACCAATGCCCCACACAATTAACCCAATATAGTTTGCTTGAACCAAAGCATTAACGGGGTTATCAATCATTTTGTAAAGCAAAGTGGATAAAATTTCTTTAACGCCACTCGGCGGTGTTAAACCAATCGCTTGCACATCATCCACCAGCGTAATTTGTGATGGGAAAATAAAACTGGCGATAGTTGCTATCAATGCCGCCGAAATCATGCCGGAAAAATACAATATAACCAATAAATTAATATTTGATTTTTTACCTTGTTGATGATTAGCTATTGAAGCGGCAACTAACATTAAAACAAGTATTGGCGCGACTGACTTAAGCGCATTAATAAAAAGTTGACCGAATAAACCAACATTCATTGCCGTTTCTTTTGAAACAAAAGCAACAATGATACCCAATACCAGACCCAATAAAATCTGCGGAATTAACCCAACTTTAAAATACAATTTTACTAATGGGTGCTGACGACGAACCATGCTTGTTTTCCTAATTCATAATTTGAGGCAAAACTCTATCATCATCAATCGCATTTTTATAGCAAAAAATCGTTAAAATAATGTTTTTTTATACAACAATACGTTGATATTATGACAAATTATGACATCGTGCCATTCCAGCACAATCTGCTTATTTTTCGTACTTTTGTCTGATGTAGTGCATACTACAATCGAATTATTTACTAAACCTCAACGAAAAAAATGAAGCGATAAGCGCCTAAATGAGATCATCATTTATTGGTATATAGATAAAAACTATATTTAACTATAAAAAAATTATATTGGATAATAACATCTCATCACTTTATAATCATGATTTAGACGTCTATCCATCTATAAGCATTAACGACAAAATATGAAAAGGAACATAATATGAGTACGTACCCGATTTTTCGCGCCGATCATGTTGGTAGCTTTTTACGTCCAAAGTTTCTTCTACAGGCGCGTGAACAGTTTGCCAATCAACAGATCTCTTTTGCACAATTACGACTCATTGAAGATAAAGCGATTACTGAAATTATCAAGTTCCAAGAAGCTGTTGGTCTTCGCAGTGTAACCGATGGTGAATTCCGACGTACTTACTTTCATTTAGATTTTTTACAACAGCTCGGTGGCGTCACAACTGATGCGCCAGGCACGGTTATTGATAGCGATGGTAAGGAAAAGCTCTTACCACCTAATATTCGCGTGACGGGCAAAGTGAAGCATATTAAAGATATTCAACTGGCTGATTTCAACTTTCTAAAAAGCCAGTCCGCGTCAACATCAGTACCTAAAGTCACGATTCCATCCCCCACCATGTTACACTTTCGTGGAGGTCGAAGTGGCATTGATGAAATGGCTTATCCAATTCTTGAGCCCGATTTTTATGATGATGTTGCCAAAGCCTATGCACTCGAGCTTGAGTCATTATACCGAGCCGGATGCCGTCATGTGCAAATGGACGATACCAATTTAGCTTACCTATGTGATGAAAAAATGCGTGAAGCCACTCGTAAGCGCGGTGATGATCCTAATGAGCTACCTTATAAGTATGCTAACTTCATTAATAAAGTTGTTGACCTAAAACCAAAAGATTTAGTGTTATCGATCCATTTATGTCGTGGTAATTTTAAGAGTACTTTCGCCGCTAGCGGTAACTATGACCCAGTTGCAGAAGCGTTGTTAAGTGAAATGAAACTTGATGGATACTTCTTAGAATATGATGATGAAAGAAGCGGTAGTTTTGAACCATTAAAATATCTGCAAAAAGGAAAAATTGCAATTTTAGGTTTGATTTCAAGTAAATTCTCACAGCTAGAAAACCCTGATGATATCAAGCGCCGCATTGATCAAGCAGCGAAGTTCGCCTCACTTGAACAGCTCGCTTTATCACCACAATGCGGTTTTAGTAGTACCATTCACGGTAATAATGTTACAGCAGAGGATCAACGTGCTAAATTACAATTAACCGTTAATATTGCTAAAGACGTTTGGGGATCTATTGATATAAAATAGCCTTAATTAACTCATTAAGATGGCAGTGAGACTCATTGCCATTAATTTTTTGTCCACATTTACCCAATAGAGACCGATATGGATGTTAGTGAAATAAAACAGACTATTTACCATGGCAAAATGAATCATTTTCAAATACTTGTTATTACTATTTGTGTTTTAATTAGTCTAATCGATGGTTTTGATGTATTAACTATCGCGTTTGTTGCACCATCAATTTCAACCCAGTGGGAGCTGTCCCCAGAACAATTAGGCGTGTTATTTAGTGCTGGTTTAGTTGGCATGGTGCTCGGTGCATTAGTTATCTCCCCGTTTGCTGATAAATTAGGCCGACGCGTTATTATCTTATGTTGCTTAGTGATTTTAACCATCGGTATGTTTGCCTCTGGCCTTGCAATGAGCCATACAGAATTAGTGATTGCCCGCATCTTTACGGGACTTGGTATGGGGGCAATACTGCCCGGTATTAATACGGTTGTGGCAGAGTACTCATCAAATCGCTATCGTTCCTTAGCGATTAGTTTTATGGCTGCAGGCTATACTGTTGGCGCTTTAATCGGTGGAGTGTTCTCAATTTATTTGATTAAATACTTTGGTTGGCAATCTGTTTTCTATTTTGGCGGTATATTTTCCGCCATAATGATCGGTGTGGTATTTTACCAGCTACCGGAGTCCCTTGATTTTATCTTAGGTAAAAACAGTCATAAAAACTTAACTAAACTTAATCACCTTCTAGGCAAACTCGGTTTACAGCGTTGTGATAGTTTTCCAAAAGCCGCAACATCACAAGCTGAAGTGCAGCACTTTAACTTACTACTTACCCCTAAAATGTTAAAAGCAACGATTTTGCTGTGTGTCAGTAACTTTATGCTCATGTGCTCTTTCTATTTTCTTGCGAATTGGACCCCTAAAATTTTAGTCAATTTAGGCTATTCTAATGCATTGAGTATCACCGGTTCATTACTGATGAATATCTTTGGTATTGCTGGCGGGATATTACTGGGTTGGTTCTCAAAAAAATACTCAGTACAAAAAGCGTCAGCGCTCATGCTAATTGTTGCATTTATTGCCGTGACACTCTTTGGCTTTAGTGCCAATCTATTACCATTACTCTTCACGTTAATTGCGTTTATTGGCTTTACTATTTATGGCGCAATGGCGGGACTGTATGCGACAGCGCCTATTGTCTTTCCACCGCAAATCAGAGCAACAGGAACCGGCATCGTCTTAGGACTTGCGCGATTAGGCGCTGCGTTAGGGCCGTATATTGCAGGATTATTGATTGCGGCTGAATTACCTCGTGGTTGCTACTTTTTCATTTTAGCCTTACCACTGTTAATTGCCGCAAGCTGTATCTATATCATTAAACCTTATTGCGAATTACCTGACTGATAGCTGATTTAACGCCCGCACCAAGGCTGACCGCTATATGCATTAATATAAAAATGCGCCATAATCGTTGAAACTAACTAGCGACAAACTGAAATGTGTTATTGTTATTTTTTCAGTACAGTTTTCATAGATCATATCAATTACATCGGTTAGCTACAGCAAAGTCAGTTTTACCTTCAATACCATTAACCAAAAAGTTTATCGAGCTGTTCAATAAATTTTATTTCTGGTTTAGTATAAAAAATACCGTGCGGTGAATCAGATTGACCCATTCCGCGAATAAATAAATAATAGACACCACCAAAATGAGTTTGGTATTGATAATTGCTAATACGGCTTTTTAAATAACGATGTAGTGCTAATGAATAGAGCTGATACTGTAAATCATAACGGTGCTCACACATTGCTAGTTCTATCGCCTTGCGCTGATACTCGTGTTCAACGCAACCTAAATAATTAGATTTATAATCGACAATATAGTATTTTCCCTGCCACTCAAATACCAAATCAATAAAGCCCTTGAGCATGCCTTTCACCGTGGTAAAGCTCAATGCATCGCACCGTTTTGATAGTGGATCATAGTGCTTACAAAGTTGATCAAGTTGTAATGCTGATACATCTTGGCGAATCGGTAAATAAAATTGGAATTCATTCAAGCGCTGATCAAGCGATATATCGGCTAATGCTAAGCCATCATGAAGTGGAGCTTGTAACACGCCCAAAAACCAATCGCTTAATGGTGCTTGCCATGCTTCATCTAAGTTTAATTTCGTGATTAGCTGCGCGGCAACAGCCGTGCTATCAGGCTGGGTAAAGTCACTATTTTCAAAGCATTCATGCAAAAGCGTACCCACAATTGCCCCTTTGGGGAAATGGTGGATATCATAAATTACCGATTGACTATCGATCGTGATTAACGATTCATCACGCTCAATACGCTCTTGCAAAACTTCACTATCAAAAGCAGGTAGTCTGTCTAGCAAAAATTCAGTCGCTTGATTGTCATCGTAGTGTGTCGAGTGCAATAACCCCGAATAGCTGGTCACGCGCCAACTACTATCAAGCTGCCGCTTAAATCGATTGGCAGCCAAATGTTCGCTCGCGCTGTGCTTTTTAGCTTTGACTGACGATAGCGGCACGGGCAGTGCGATAATTGGATTATCAATATGGGTGACTTGTTGCACTTGTTTCTCAAGTGCGGAATAATCGTTCTCATCGGGCTCTGAGAGTAAATAGCCAATAGCAGAGTGCTTTAGCGTCAGTTCGCGGCTATTACCTCTTTTTATGCCCGCAAGCCCAAAACTACAATGATATATTGAACGGGTTAATGCAACATATAATAAGCGTAAATCTTCAGCCAAACGCTCTTGCTCAATTAATGCTTTAATTTCTGGCGAGAGACGATAAGCATAGTTGACTTGATAGCTCTGACGATCGTGATAAATCACACTATCGGACTCCCGATATGAACCGATAAAAGGTAGAAAAACAATTGGATACTCAAGCCCTTTTGATTTATGAATCGTAATAATATTGATTAAGTTCTCATCACTTTCTAAGCGCTGTTCATGATTGTCCAAATTGCGATCGGGCTCATTGATTTGCTTGGTTAACCAACGAATAATGCCATAAGGCGTATCAATATCTTGCGCAATTTCTTGCAATAACTCGCCCAAATGCATGAAGTTGGTAATAATGCGTTCACCATCGTGATAACGTAATAAATTTTCCGCAAGATGACGACGGTTCATCAATCGACGCAGCATTACTAAAACGCCATAACGAAGCCAAATAGCTTGATAATCTTTAAATTCTTCGATCACCGTTTCAAAGCGATCTTGTGAATCTGACAGCATGTCGAGCTCTGCCATCGACACACCAACTAACTGTGTTGCCAGTGCGCTACGCACATAACTTTCATTGGTTGGCGACAAAGCAGCTTGCAAGATCCGCAGTACTTCTCTTGCCTCTAACGTTTCAAAAACACTTTTGCGATTAGAAACATAAATACTTTTCAAATTACGCTTGTTTAGTTTTTGTTGAATAATTTCAGCTTCGCGGCCTGTGCGCACTAAAATCGCAATATCCGCTGATTGTAATGGCCTTGGCTTGAGATCATGACCATCGCTGAAATACGCCTGTTGTGATAACCATGTAGAAATTTGCTCAGCACAATACTCGGCAGAAGAGTCAAAATATTCACTACTTGAAGTAATCTCTGGCGGCAGTAAATAGCCTTGCAAAGCAGCGACTTCTTGCTGATTAACATACAATCCTTTGTGATGATTCTTCGGCGCGCTTTTCATCGGCACGAAGGGGATCGCCTCAAATATAAAAGGATTTGCTTTACGACTAAATAAACGATTTACCGCTTGCACCATACTCTCACTAGAACGCCAATTAGTTAGCATGGTAAACTGATGATCTACCGACGACTTGGCCTTAATATAGGTAAAAATATCGGCGCCACGAAAACCATAAATCGCCTGCTTAGGATCACCAATTAGCAGCAGGCAAGATTGCTGCCTATCGCGATAAATCGCGTTAAAAATTTGGTATTGAATCGGGTCGGTATCTTGAAACTCATCAATCATTGCAGCTGGGTACTGCCGCATGATCTGCTCGGCTAAAACGTTGCTCTTATCGGTTGATAACGCATGATGAAGATGGTTAATTAAATCATTAAAACCCATTTGAGACAAATGCTGCTTTTGCTTATCAATCAGCTTTGCCACCATGTTGACAATATCAAATAAAATATGATCACGCAGGCTAAAGTGCTGCGTTAAAAATTGTTGAATCTCAAGGAATATCGCATGGGCTGGTGCCATCTTATTATCGTCCGTTTTGCTATCTAGCTCAGCCTGACTGAATTTAGCCAGCTCATCAACAATAGCATAATCAACGGTAGGTAACTGCGCCCAGCATGTCACGCTATCTAACCATCTGGGTAAATTAGCTTTACTGTACGAGCGCTTACTCACGCCTGAACTGACAATAATCGGCGCCAAATCAGCAACAGCCGCTAACCACTGCTGCTTAATGGCTTCAATTTGGCTGATGGCTTGTTGATGAAACAGTTCAATACGTTGCCCCAACGGTTCAGACGACACATGAATGTTATCCGGCAAAGGCTGGTTAAGATAAAGCGAAATATCATCTAATAAGGCGTTCGGATCCGCCCAATACACCCAAATCATGCGCGCAATATCTTCGGGTAAGGGGGTAAAATAAGTGCGCCAAAAATCACTCACCACTTGCAGGTAGAGCGAACTTTCATCTTTTACTAAGGTTTGATTAAATAAAATACCCGCTTCAAACGCATACGTCGTTAATATACGCTGGCAAAAGCCATGAATGGTAAAAATTGCCGCCTCATCCATGCTTTGTTCAGCATAAGTTAAGCGTTTTAAAGCTTGGTTTTTATCTTCAATTAGATGGATTAATTGTTGATAGTCATCGTCTTGATGATACCCTTGTACACAAGCTAGGCGTAATTGATGGATATTTTGCCGAATACGATAACGTAATTCTTCGGTTGCCGCTTTCGTAAAAGTAACCACCAAAATTTCGTCAACCGACAAAGGCCGCAAATCACCATGCTGACCAATACCGAGTAACAGACGTAAATAAATAAACGCTAAAGAATAAGTTTTCCCCGTCCCCGCTGACGCTTCAATAAGTGAGCGCCCAATTAGCGGTAACGAAAAAAGATTCAGTTCATCAGACTGATTTAAACACAGTGATGATGCCATTCCAATACACCTTGCACATTAGGAGATAATGAAATACAGGCAACATCTGCAGTTGAAAACATAGGTGGCGAGACATGGGGACACAACTCATTCACCAAATAGCCAACTAAAGGTAAATGTGACACAATGAGCACTGAGTGAATCCCTGTTAAGGATAGTATCGATAAATTATCAACAACATGCATTGCACATCCACTCGGTGTTAGTAATTCATTTGTTTCAGTCTGTTTAATGGGTACTAAATCAGCAATAATCGAATAGGTTTGCTGGGCGCGAACGTAAGGACTTGCTAAGCCAAGATCAAAGGTAATCTGTTGCTCATTAAACCAATGCGCTACTGACTGACATTGCTTTTCGCCAAAAGGAGTAAGAGGACGACTTGAATCGGATGAAGCACTGTAACCCGCTTCACCATGTCGCATAACATAAACTTTCATTATGATAATACTCGCAGATAGAAAGATGTAATCAACACATTCAATAACTGAATCAAATTACATCTTAAGCTTAGGATCAATTATAAATTGATTAACGTAACTTTAGTTGAAAAATCAAACATTCAGCGCCACAGCAAAAATGAAATTTTGCCGCTAACTGATAGCCACTATTGACTTTATCAATTTGGCTGATGATTTCACACGGTTCGGATTCAATATCTCGCGCCGCTTGCGTTAAAAGCTGTAATTTTTCTTGCGCTAACGCTTGTGTTGCAAACACGTTCTCATATTCAGCAACACAATCATCATTGTCAATGATTGTGCCAATATCAGTACAACAACACGCTGCGGTTTCATTGCTTTTACATTTATTTAAATTTGACATACATCACCTCATAACATTCTTGACTAAAGATATGCTTAGAATTAATCATTGTTCTAGTATAACTTAATCACCGGTTGATTACTATTTTAGTGGCAATTTTATTTCAATGCCCAGAGCGCCTCAGCTTAAGATTGCTGAGGATTTTCGTTAATCTCTTCTTCTGGTAACTGGCCGGTAATACTCATGTGCGATTGCTCAATAAGCTGCTTTAAGGTATCACAGTCATTCTCATACTCATTAGCCACAATCGGTACATACTCAATCAACGTTGACGTTGGATCGAGATCGAACATTTCCGTATCTGAGGTAAATTTACGTTTAATAAATGTATAAAGTACTAACAACGGTTTTTGCACAAAATAGATATCAACATTACGTAATGTACGCTCCACAATAACGTACAAGCTATCGCCCCGTTTCTCTTTTAATGAAGAGTACCTGGAAGATAAGCAGACTAAATTTTGCTGTTCCATTTTAGTCGCAATTAATTGGATATATTGCTCAGCATGCATATCGACTTTGAAACCGAGATTAATATTGATTCTAAAAACCTTATAAGGCACCAAAATTTCGATTTCATAATCAAACTGATAAGGTTCATCCATTCGGTTAATACCGACGAACCAGTAAGTATCAGCCCGCTTTGGTTTTTTCTCAAACAACGAAAAGCTGATTTTACTCTCGATCGAATGCGGGCTTTGTGCTCGGGTTAAGTAAAACAGATGCGTTGCCACTTTCTCAATGGTTTTATCATGGCTTACCGCCACAATCTTGGCTAAATAATCTTTATCGAGCCTATCGAAGGTATTATATTCGCGTTTTATCCGTCGACCGCAATACCACGCATACATCATAACGAAGATCAATCCAGCAATCAAAATGGAAGCATAACCACCGTGGAAGAACTTCTGTGCATTAGCAACAAAAAAACCGCTCTCAATTAACAAAAAGAAAAATGTTAATGGCACGCTATACCATAGCGGCTTATTATTTTTCATAAAATAGAAAAATAATAAAATCGTTGTCATGAGCATGCTCAGCGTAATTGCCAGACCATAGGCCGCTTCGAGGTTGACTGATGAACCAAATCCTATCACCATCAATGCACATAACACAAACAGCGTATAGTTAATTGACGGGATATACATTTGTCCTTTAATCAAGGTCGGATATCGAATATGTACATTTGGCCAGAGTTCCAGTGAGATCGCTTCACTAATAATCGTAAATGCACCACTAATTAGTGCCTGGCAAGCAATAAACGCAGCGACGGTCGACATAATGATACCGATTAATCTAAACCACTCAGGCATCATCATATAAAACGGGTTAATCGTTGGATCAACCAGTTCTGGATTATGAATAATCCATGCCGCTTGCCCTAAATAGTTCACGATGAGGCACACTTTAACAAAGCCCCATGAAATACGGATATTTTTTAGTCCACAGTGACCTAGATCGGAGTAAAGTGCTTCTGCACCGGTTGTACACATAAAAATCGCACCAAGAATCACCAGCGCATCAGGTGCTTTAATGATAAATTCGATGGCATACATTGGATTAAAGGCCGCAAGCACATCTAAGTTCGGTAATAACCGATTTAAACCTAAAATCGCTAAGGTACTAAACCAAATCGTCATCCCAACCCCAAAATAACGACCAAGCGCAGCAGTGCCCAATGGCTGAATCAGGAATAATACGAAAATAATCAGTAAAGTCACCGGAATAATAGGAATATTTGAGTACAGGGAATTTAATCCCTCAACGGCGGTAATGATAGTAATCGCGGGCGTAATTGCACCATCGGCAAGTAACGCTGCCGCTCCAATAATGGCTACCACAAAAGCCCAGCGATAACGGCGCCTAATCAAGGCATAAAGCGATAAGATTCCCCCCTCGCCTTTGTTATCTGCTTTTAACGTGATAATGACATATTTAAGAGTTGTTTGAAGTGTCAATGTCCAGATAATACAAGATACCGCCCCCAAAATATATTCGGCATTTGACCATTGGTTGTCAGGCAATCCATAAATAATGGCTTTTAAAACATAAAGTGGTGATGTACCAATATCACCATAAACAATGCCAATAGCACTGATAATACCCAGCATTCCAACCGGAATTCTATGATTTGAATTATTCATAATATTTTACATTAGTTGAGTTAGATCGTTATTTAATCGTTAATAAGAGAATTATGCTGCACAACATGAGAGTTGAAAATATCGATATGATTTAGAGGACATCATTCTATTTACTGTATTCATTTTATAGAATCATTTAATCAAAATTAGAAATTGCTATCATACTGCTAAATTTAATATTGTACAGCGTTATTTATGCGATTTTTGGTGGATCTTGTTTATTGTAATCTTGCCAAAAAATCGTAATTATGAATTAACTCAAAGCATTAAACTCATCTTGTTAAGCTTAAAAATAATAGAAAACACCCTATCAATAGTCGCCGTCAGTAGCGAACTAACCGGGCTACTGACGGGAAAGCGCAACGTTTAAAGATTAAAATTCAAACTGATAAATTAAATCGACCGTTTGATCTAAACCGGAAATGACTTCTAAATAGAGGCGAGGTAATAACCGATAACGCAGTGTAAATGTCGCTAGCGAATCAAAAATGCCCACCCCATATTTTAACTGGAGATGTGGCAGAATATAACCACTCACCACGACTTTTTGACTATCACCTACGCCTTGGGTATCAAGCGTTAGATTTTTGATTCCAAATGTCGAACCAATACTTCCGATCAGTTGACCACTTTGTGCCGTACCTAACCCAATAAGAAGAGCAGTCATCATATCATTTTCGCTTTGATCGCCGCCATCAAGCCCTTGTCCACGTAATAGATAAGATAAAGCCTCTTGCTGTGACATGGCGGGTTCTGAAAATATTTCTGTTTTAGGTTCATCCGCTAAACCTGTTACACGAATACCTGCAACAACATTATTCTCAATCGATTCAGGATTTCGAATTGCTTCAATATTTAATCGAGGTTGATCAACTGGTCCGGCAAAGAAGATTTCGCCCTTACGTACAATAAGATCTTGACCATACGCTTTAAACTGACCTTGAGGAATATTGATTTGCCCATTAACAGATAAACCTTTAGATGTCTGAGAGACATAGACACCGCCACTTAAGCGCGCAATCAAACCAAAGGCATCAATACTGACTTTATCCCCTAATGAGACAAAAACACGGCTATTAATTTTCATGCCCAAATCTTGCGGTTCAATCTCTTCCAAGTTAGAGTTGAGCATCACTTCATCCGATGACACATCAATGGTTGATGGTGGTAATGATTCAACTTTAATACTGGCCTGTGGAATACTAATTTTACCGGTCAAGTTTAATTCATCTTGATTGGCTTGTAAGCGAATATCGGGTACAACCGTCATTGTAACCATTGGCGGAATGGTAACTTCAATTGCGGCACCATTAACCGATACATTAGCACTCCAATTATCGATAGTCGTCCAATCCGCCCGCCCAACAATATCAACAATTCCAGCTTTAGTTTGTAACTTGCCATTCAAGGTCGATGATTTACCATTGAAATCAATATCAATCATAATTGATTGAATATCGGCAGGTAATTGGGTCGTTTTGATATCACTATGTTCAAGATCAATATTGCCGGTTATATAGGGATCTAACAGTGTACCTGAGAATTTAACTTTACCATTAATAATGCCATCGGCATGTTCACTGTTATCGAGTAACGGATTAATAATTGATAAAGATAATTCATCGATTACCACTTGACCACTGAGTGTCTTTTTACCAACAGGATCGGCAACATTGACATAACCATTAAAACGGCCGAACTCTTTAATGCTAAAATTCCAATCTAACTTCGCTTGAGTGTCATTAATATTGGCATTAATAGCAAACAAATCAAAGGGAATTGCTAAGGTTTGCGATGCAATTTGCTGACTAATATAGACATCTTTACTTTCTATATTTGCTACGATAGTTGGTATTTTTTGCTCAGGACTCCATTTTATGCTCGCCTTACCATGAACGGTACCCGATAAACGCGTTTCACCTTGATTAATCACTTCAAACAAAGTCAGATCGATATTCGATAAAACAAGCGAGGCTTGGCCCTTATCAGCAATAATCAGATTTTTATCTAAGCAGATTTGCGATTGTTTATTAACCCAACAATGTGAAGAAATACTGCCTTGTTGCGTTGTTAAATTATATTGTAACTTAACTGGTTGGTTGATTTTCCAACTATTTTTAGGATTAAAAGCGATAATCGCCTCAGATAAAGCACCTTGCCACTGTGTGCGCTCTTTATTGACATGACCCTCTAAATTAATCGAGGTTGAGATTGGCTTACCTTGTGTTCGCACTGTTAAAATGTGATTAAGCTCATTACCAGAAACTTCAATCTCAGCATTATCAACTACCAAGCTTGATGTTGCTAGGTGCTTCGCCGTCAATTGCAGCTTGCCACTTAATAAATTGCTATATTTAGCATCAAGATTTAACTGTGCTTGTTCTAACACAATATCTTGCCAAGAGAAATCATCAATCACTAAATGGCTTTTGATAATCGGTTCATTGATCGAGCCTTTCACTGTTAACTTACCGGAAATATTACCGACCAGACCATGTTCAATAACACTGAGATCGGGCAAGCGTAGATCAGCCAGCAAATTATCCTGACGACTTGAACCATTAATGTCAATAGTGTTGCCGCCCCATTTCACATTGAATTTATTGGCGGTAACAAATTGATTTGAGCTAAAACCAACATTACCACTGACTTGCAATGGCGCTTGGTTAAGTGAACCGGTGATGTGCGCAGCATCAATATTCATGGTCCAAGCACTTGGGTCAAAAGAACCATGCGTTTTTAATTGACCATCCAATTTAATTGGATAATTTGGAATTTCTTTAGTCAGATCAATTTTTTTGAAATAGGCAACCGCATCCCATTTTAATGTGCTGAGCCAATCAACATTACCGGATAAATCAAATTCACCTTGTGGTAATTTTACCGATAGCGAATTGATATTGAGTGCTTCATTTGTGCCGACGGTTTGCATATCAAATAAGATTGTCGGCAACGATTGACCATAAAAATCACCTTTCGCATTAAGATGATAATTCGTCACCGCGCCCGATAAATCAACATTAAAGTTTTTTAATTGATATTCTGGCTGACCAAATATTGGCCACTGAATCATACTGCCTCTGGCTTGTACCGTTGCGGGCATATATTTTTCAGAAAAATCGATTTTAGCATCAATGTTCGCTTGATTGAGCCCTTTGATTTGCGTTTGCATTGTCAGCTCACCCAATAATCGACCATCAATCACACTTGTTATCTCGGTTGAGGCCTGATCACGTTGCGCCTGCGTTTTCAGCGAAATATTCGCTGATACTGGCCAGGCATCACCTAAAATAATTTTGCCTTTAACCGCGATATCACCATCACCATAAGGCGTTTTTGCGGATGTTTTCAATAACTTGGCATTAATCACATTATTTTCGGTCGTTGCTTGAATAGTCAGAGCATTAAATTGATAATCCGAACCCCCAATATGTAATAACCAATCATCGCCAGATAAGTTATTGACGTAAACATCTAAAGGAATATTTACCGTGGGTAAAGACGAGAGTAAAGGTTGATTAAAAATGGCATTGATCGTATCACTGATCGATTGATTGCTAGAGTCGGCGTTATTAACCGGCATCGTCACCGCCGCATTTGTTGGCGTATCAGGGAATAGCGCTTTAACGCCATCGGCATTAGCCGGAAAAACATATACTTTCTCATTTATCCAAGTCGCACTACCTGTAAACTGCGTTAAGCCAAACTGCATATCATCGACATTAACAACCACATTGCTTAAATTTGCCTTACGCAACTCCAGTGGCAGCGGCATATTGATCACAGAGCGCTCAGTTGATACTGGTTCAGTGGTTTGATTTTCATCAGTTGTAAATGCATCAGTGTGCACATTGACTAGCACATCATCCACGTCCAGATCTTTAATACAAATCTTACCTTCAATAAGGCATAAACCCGATAATGATAAAGCCGCTTTACCAACCTTAACGTCCACGCCTTCAATATTCATTGAAAAACCTTCTATTTTAAGGTCATTCAATGCACCACTAACATGCTGAATTTGAATTTCAGGCATCACTTTTTCAATGATACTACTAATGATCTTAATCCCTAAACTGGTATAGATTAAAATCAGTAAAAAGCAAATTAGAAAAATAAATGAACAAAGTACAACCAGACTGCGTTTTTTCCATTTACGAATCCGTTTAATGCGCTTAACTTTCTTTATTCTGTGTGGACTTTTCATCAATTATAACTCCGCACCTAAACCAATATAAAAGTGTGGCGATTTTTTGCCTTTGTCAACCGGCATGGCAACATCAAATTTAATTGGACCTATCGGTGAGACCCACCTAATACCAACACCTGCCCCTGTGTAAAAATCCGTTTTATCAAACTTATCGATTGCCTCGCCCGTATCAACAAATGTTGCTCCCCACCAAGCACCGGTAAAATTATATTGATACTCAAAAGATCCCGTAACCAATTTTGATGCCCCTTTTAACTTGCCTGCTTTATCCTCAGGTGAAATAGATTGATAGCCAAAGCCACGAATACTTCTATCCCCTCCAGCAAAGAATCGAAAAGATGGCGGAACACGATCAAAATCACTCGCTTGGATAATGCCTAAATTTCCTCTAACTACAAAGCGATGAGATTCTTCAATGGTGCGAATCCATACTTGTTGGAATTGGAAACGGACAAAATTAATGTCAGAAGCGAGGCTTTCTGCCGCAACTTCTAACGAGTAGCGTTTCGAGTCTCCCCACAATGGAAATAATTTACCGTCAGTTCTGGCACGAGAAAAACTGAAAGAAGGATACAATAAGAATGTTTCGTAACTATCGCTAGCTTGGGTAAAGTTATCATACATCACATTCAAGCCGATTGCTTTTTGCCAGCCTTCAAAGCTGTCCCAATTTCGTAGTACCCCAAAGGTATAAGAGTTAGAGTTGGTGTCATTATTATCAATTTTTTTATAGCCACCTTGAATCGTATAGTAATCTTCTAACGGCGATTCATACAGCGGAATTTTATACACGCCTGTGATAGTTTTTTCGGGAGAAGATAATGCTAAGTCAGTTTGAAAACTGTGGCCACGATCGTTTAACCAAGGTTTATTCCAACTAATAGTTCCTCTAACCCCACTATCACTTGAGTACCCAATCCCGGTATCAACAACATTTTTCTTTCTTGGTGCCGTCATCACATATATAGGCAAATCTTTTTCTGCATTCACTTTCTTAAACAAAGGTATGACTGCAACAGAACTAAACCAATTGGTTGAAGATAAACGGCGGCTCAGTAGCGACAATTGTTCTGAGCTATACGGCTCGCCTTCTTTGAACGGGATGATATTTCGCAAATAAGATTGGCGAATCGAGGACTCATTGAATGTGACCGCACCAAATTTATAACGTTGCCCGGTATTAAAATCAATTTTCCAAAAGGCTTGATGCAGTGAATCACTCACCGCCAGCTGATTTTTTGTCATATCGGCTTCAAAGTAACCTTTACGTAACGCAATACTTTGTAATTTTTTCTTAAAACTATCGTACTCACCGTGGTTTAATACCGTGCCTTTTTTGGGTAAATCTTGTTTGAGCAGATTAATATAGTCAGGATCTTTAGCACCCTGACCCGTAATATCTACCTCGGTTTGCTCGATTAAAACAGGCTGACCTGGGTCAACTTTGACCACAAGCAATTTTTTACCATCTGGCATGCTATAACTAAAAGTGGGATCATAATAGCCAAGAGCTCGTAGCCCTTTTTTAATTTCCTTTTCTAAGTAACGCTTAAAGTAGGGCGTATCATCAACTTGCTCACTTTTGATCATGGATAACCGCGCATCAACATTATCTTCTAACGCGCCCGATAAGCCTTCAACGGACAAATCCATCTGTGCCGAAACGACACGGGCAAACATTAATGATGCTATGATAAAAAGAATAAATCTGCGCACATTTACTCCATAAGAACAAAGACTAAACAATTTAGTCTTTGAATTATTGGTTACTAATTGATGATGTATTTGACCTAAGTCGAACGAAAAAAGTTCACTCTTTATTCAATTATTCTTGTATTACCACATGACCGATATAGGGAAGATGACGATAATGTTGTGCATAATCAATGCCATAGCCAACAACAAATTCATCAGGAATAGAGAAACCGATGTATTTTACTGGAACCGGCACTTCTCTGCGTGACGGCTTATCAAGTAACGTACAAATTTGTAATGACCTTGGGCCACGTAACTCAAGTAACTCTTTCACTTTACTCAAGGTATTACCGGTATCAATAATATCTTCAACAATGAGCACATCTTTACCTCGAATATCTTCATCAAGGTCTTTTAAAATTTTCACATCACGGTTACTGCTCATCGCACTACCATAACTTGAAGCTGTCATAAAATCGACTTCATGACCAACCGTGATAGAACGACTTAAATCGGCCATAAAAATAAATGAACCACGCAACAGTCCAACTAAGACTAACTCATTATGACTATTTGCATAATCCTCACTAATTTGTTTGCCAAGTGCTTGAACTCTATTTTGAATATCTTGCTCGGATATCATGATATCCACAGTATGTTTTTTCATCGATTAATCAACTCATTATATAAATAGTACAAATTCTAACAATATTTAGTCTTAAATCATAGTACAGTTATCTTTTCTATTCAAATAATAGACATTAATAACAGTAAGGTGCAAAATTTATCAAATATTTTACAAAGGGTACACCTTGCTTGGATTTGAGTATATACTGTGTGCGATGTTAAGTCTGGAGAGAGAATATGGCTAAAGCGCAAGAGAAATCACAATCCTTTGAGCAAACACTAAAAGAGCTTGAAAATATTGTCAGTAAACTAGAGGTTGGTAACCTGCCTTTGGATGATGCACTCACTGAATTTGAAAAAGGTGTTAAACTGGCTAAACAAGGTCAAACTCAGTTACAAAAAGCAGAACAACGCATCCAAATATTATTGAGTGAAAGTAGTGATGCCCAATTGCAAAACTTTAACGCTGAGAATGAATCGTAATATCATGCTAAATGAATCATTTGATTTTGCATATGAGCACTATACTCAGCGCATAAATACGGTTTTAGTCGATGAACTGGCCAAAATTGCCCCTTCTCTCTTAAAACAAGCGATGGAGTACAGTTTACTTGCAGAAGGTAAACGCATTCGCCCACTTTTAGTATATGCAACAGGGCAGATGTTTGCTTGTGAACTTGAAAAATTGGATGCACCGGCAGCTGCACTAGAAGCAATTCATACTTATTCATTGATTCATGATGATTTGCCCGCAATGGATAATGACGAGTTAAGACGCGGTTTACCCACATGCCATATTAAATTTGATGAAGCCACGGCAATTTTAGCGGGTGATGCCTTACAGACCTATGCTTTCTCACTATTGGCTAATGCACCAACGTTATCTGACAGCAATAAAATTGCTATGATTAAAGAGCTCGCCAAAGCAAGTGGCGTACAAGGCATGTGTTTAGGGCAATTGTTAGATTTGCAGGCGGAACGTAAAATTGTTTCTCTTGAGCAATTAAATCATATTCATATCAATAAAACTGGCGCACTTATTCACGCTGCTGTTTACTTAGGTATGCTCGCTGCGGGTAAAACAGCAATGCTGTATGAGCAAGACTTAAGAGAATATGCATACAGTATCGGTCTGGCTTTTCAAATTCAAGATGATATTCTTGATGTCATTGGCAATAAAGATATCATGGGCAAAAACCAAGGTGCAGATCAGCAACTGGCCAAAAACACCTATACTTCATTAATCGGACTGGAACAATCAATACAGACCAGTCAAAATCTATATAAACAAGCTATCGAAGCATTAGATAGAATACCGTACAATAGTGATGTATTACGCCAACTAGCTGATTTTGTCATTACGCGTAGTAAATAACTTATTTTGAGACAACCCAAGGATATTAAAGAATATCAAAATGAATCTTGATAACTATCCCTTACTAAAACACATTGATTCACCAGCGGATTTAAGGCGATGCACTAAAAACCAGTTGCCACAGATCTGCGAAGAATTAAGATGTTTTTTATTAAACAGTGTAAGCCGCTCGAGCGGCCATTTAGCCTCAGGTTTAGGGGTAATTGAACTCACTGTCGCACTACACTATGTCTACAATACCCCTTTTGATCACCTTATTTGGGATGTGGGCCATCAAGCCTACCCACATAAAATTCTAACCGGTCGCCGTGATAACATGCTAACAATTCGGCAAAAAGATGGATTACACCCTTTTCCATGGCGAGCAGAAAGTGAGTTTGATGTGCTTAGTACGGGTCATTCATCAACCTCAATCAGTGCAGCATTAGGTATTGCCGTTGCAGAGCAACAAAAACACTCGGGTAGCAAAGTCGCCTGTGTGATTGGTGATGGTGCGTTAACTGCTGGAATGGCATTTGAAGCCATGAATCATGCTGGGCATATCAAGCCCGACATGTTGGTAATTATCAACGATAATGATATGTCTATCTCGAAAAATGTTGGTGGGCTAAATCAACATCTCACACAGATTTTATCAAGTCGCACTTATGCAAGCTTTAGAGAAAGCAGTAAAAAAGTGTTATCGGGGATTCCGCCTGTCAAACAATTTTTAAAAAAAACGGAAGAACACCTTAAAAGTTTAATGACGCCGGCTATTTTATTTGAAGAATTAGGCTTTCACTATAGTGGCCCTGTTGATGGTCACGATATCGAAAATTTGGTTCACGTGCTGAGTAAAGTGCGCCAGCAAAAAGGACCACAACTATTACATATCATTACTCAAAAAGGTAAAGGTTATGCGCCAGCGGAACAAAATCCAATTCTTTGGCATGGTGTTCCCAAATTCAATCCCACAGAAGGGATCTTAAGTAAAGCGACGAATAATCACCTGAGTTATTCACAAATATTTGGTCAATGGTTATGTGATACCGCTGAGCACGATAATAAACTGGTTGCGATAACGCCAGCCATGAGCGAAGGCTCGGGTATGACAGACTTTGCTGAGCGCTACCCTCAGCAGTTTTTTGATGTGGCAATTGCTGAGCAACATGCCGTAACTTTTGCCGCGGGACTGGCGATTAGTGGTCAAAAACCGGTTATTGCCATCTACTCGACTTTTTTACAACGAGCGTACGATCAAGTTATTCATGATATTGCTATCCAAAATCTCTCGGTGCTATTTGCTATCGATCGCGCAGGGATTGTCGGGCAAGATGGACCAACACATCAGGGCGCGTTTGATATTAGCTTTTTGCGCTGTATTCCCAATCTTGTCATCATGGCGCCAAGTAATGGCAGTGAGTGTCGTAATATGCTTTATAGCGGCTATCACTACCAAGGCCCCGCCGTTGTCCGTTATCCAAAAGGTGATGTCGATGAATTAGTGCTAAAACCCGTTCAATTACTTGAAATCGGTAAAAGCCAGCAAATTCGCCAAGGTCATGATATTGCTATTTTGAATTTTGGTTCGCTATTACCAGAAGCACTTAAAGCAGCAGAAAAACTTGATGCAACGGTGATTGATATGCGTTTTATTAAGCCCTTAGATGAAACAGCTATTTTAGGTATCACGCAGCAGCATCATACAATAGTCACCCTTGAAGAAAATGCGATTCAAGGCGGAGCGGGTAGCGCGGTTAACGAATTTATTTTGTCGAAAAAATGCAAATGTGATATGTTGAACATTGGATTGCCGGACATGTTTGTTTCACAAGGTACACAAGCAGAAATACGACATGATATCGGTCTAAGTGCAGATAAATTAATTGAAAAAATTACACAATTTATAAATCAATAGGTTATATATGAGTACTCAAGTTGTTAATATTCATGTTTTTGGCAGAACGTTAAAGCTCTCTTGTCCTGTTGATGAAGTCGAAGCGCTTAATTTAGCAGCCAAAGATCTTGATGATCGATTGAATGAACTACGCAGAAAAACACAAATCATGAATAGCGATCAATTAATTATTACTGCTGCGCTGAATATTTCATACGAATTGACAAAAGAAAAACTCAATCACGGTCAAATAGATAATGATCTAAATGAAAGGTTAAAAAATTTACAACAGCAATTAGATAATGCGTTAAAATGCATCGATTAGTGATCTCTATCGTAAAAATTGCATAAATGCATTTGTTTCCTTTCATAAATTTTGTATTATGGTAACTGTCTCTGAGATGTTCGCCAATGGGTTTGTCCCCTGAGCCGATAATCTTTATGATAGAGCATCTATGGTTATTACTCGGTGTGTATGCCTTCTTGTTAAGGAAACCTAAAGAGTAAGCGTAGTGCTCACCTTGAACTTCGGGTTCAAGGGTTACAATCCGTAACGGCATCTTGGAGTCTTTAATGTTATGCAATCACCTTCAGCATTCACTACAGCGCAAATCAGAACACAAGTTCGTAAACTAAGACGTGATTTATCTCCACAACAACGTTTATCAGCTCAGCAATCGATTTATCAACAAATACAACACCATCCTAAAGTCGCTAAGGCTAATCATATCGCAATTTTTCTCTCTTTTGATGGCGAATTAGAGACCAAACCGATTATTGAGTACCTATGGCAACAAAACAAGGCGGTTTACCTGCCGCGCATCCACCCTTTTCATCACCATTCGTTACTATTTATACGCTATCATCCACAAACAAAACTAAACATTAATCAATTTGGTATTGCTGAACCTAAACTCAATGTTAATGAGGTTATTCCTTATCAAAAACTCGATCTTATTTTTACGCCGCTAGTGGCTTTTGATCAGCGAAATTATCGTATCGGTATGGGCGGTGGTTATTATGATCGTCTTTTAGCTAATCAGAACTTAACGCGCACTTACCCAATTGGTCTGGCTTTCGCTTGCCAAAAACTTGATCATCTCCCTAACCAGCCTTGGGATATCCAATTACCCGAAATTATTACAGCGTAAAACTAAGATTAAGTTGCGATATACTGCTGAAACCGCTATAATCGCCCAGCCTTTTAGGGCAATAACTTTTTGTCAATTGCTGGGTCGCCTGTAATTGATTTTTATTCTTAAGAAGAGAGATATTATGTTTACATTAAAAGCAGAAGCAAGAAAAGAGCAGGGAAAGAGTGCGAGCCGCCGCCTGCGTCATGCGGGTAAATTCCCAGCGATCATCTATGGTGGTTCACAAGAACCTATCTCTGTTGTACTTGACCATAACCAAGTTTTTAACATGCAAGAAAAAGCAGAATTTTATTCTGAAGTGTTAACAATTGCGGTTGATGGTAAAGAAGTGAAAGTTAAAGTTCAAGCTGTTCAGCGCCATGCTTTCAAACCAAAATTATTACACATGGACTTTGTAAGAGCGTAATAACCCGTCTTTGATTTTATTCAATGATATGATTAAATGTACCGACAAATAAGCAATAGTAATGCGATTTTGAGGTACATTTTTTATATCTGTTTATATAAGTAACTCTTTCCCCCCTAAATCGATAACAGCACATCAAGTATCCCAATTGACACTGATTAGTACACCGCCGTAATTACTTCACCAATTTCATCAAGCTATTGCATAAATAAAAAGAAATAACTGGATCTTTCATCGCAAACAACGATAATAATTAATAAATTTTAATTAATCATCGTACTTAACATATTCGGACATAGCCTAAGCTTGATGGTTGAAATAACCAACTCGCTATGATAGTTTGATTACTCATACTACTGAGTAATCAATATCCCTGATATCTGCCATAGTCACGAAGATAATCGTAATTTCATTTTAATTGTTGACAAATGTAGGAGATTTTTTTATGTCCCGTGATAACTTGGATATTCCAGCATGTGACTTAGTTATTTTTGGTGCCAAAGGGGATTTGACCAGACGAAAATTACTGCCGTCTTTATATCAATTGGAAAAATATGGTCATTTACCTGAAAAAACCAAAATCTTAGGTGTTGGTCGAGCAGATTGGGATCAGAAAGCTTATGCCGAAATCGCCAGAGATGCATTAGTCACCTTCATGAAAGACCCTATTGATGAAGAAATTTGGCAACGTTTTTGTGCAAGATTAGATTTTCATAAATTAGATGTTAACGACATGGCTGCGTTCGAAGGATTAAAGGCGCAATTAGACCAAGATAAACCAGCTATTTTCTATTTTGCAATGCACCCCGGTACATTTGGTACCATCTGCCAAGGTCTTGCTCATGCCGGATTGAATCAAATCGCTAACCGTATTGTGATGGAAAAACCGCTTGGTACCGATTTACAATCATCATGTGATATTAATGATGCTGTTGCCGAATATTTTGATGAATCGCAAGTGTATCGTATCGACCATTATTTAGGAAAAGAAACCGTACTAAACCTATTAGCGCTACGCTTTGCTAACTCAATTTTTTCAGCGCTTTGGGATCGTAATTCAATCGATCATGTGCAAATTACAGTGGCCGAACAAGTTGGTATCGAGGGTCGCTGGAGCTACTTTGATAAAGCCGGTCAAATGCGTGATATGGTACAAAATCATTTGTTGCAGATTTTAACCATGATTGCGATGTCACCACCAGCCAATTTACAAGATGATAGCATCAGACAAGAAAAAATCACCGTATTAAAAGCATTAAGACCTATAACCAAAAGTAATGTCCGCGATGTCACCGTTCGAGGTCAATATACCGCTGGTTTTGTCAATGGCGTGAAAGTCCCAGGCTATCTTGAAGAAGACGGCGCAAATAAATCAAGCAATACTGAAACCTTTATCTCAATACGTGTTGATATTGATAACTGGCGCTGGGCTGGAGTACCATTCTATTTAAGAACCGGTAAACGTTTACCAAGTAAATGCTCTGAAGTCGTTATTTATTTTAAAAATCAACCGCTTAATTTATTTAGCGAATCTTACCCTCAATTACCGCAAAATAAACTCACCATTCGTTTACAGCCCGACGAAGGGGTTGATATCGAAATCCTCAATAAAGTGCCTGGCCTTGAAAGCAATAACAACTTACAGATGACTAAACTGGATTTAAGTTTTAGCGAAACATTTCATCAACATATTGCCGATGCTTACGAACGTTTATTACTTGAAGTGATGCGTGGTCGCCAAGCGCTGTTTGTCCATCGCGATGAAGTTGAAGCCGCTTGGAAATGGGTTGATTCGATCTTAAATGCTTGGGCTGATGATAAAGAGATGCCAAAACCATACCAAGCAGGCACATGGGGACCGGTAGCGTCTGTTGCACTAATTACTAAAGACGGCCGTTCTTGGAATGAATTCGAATAATAAGGTAAAAACATGTTTAAATTAAATGAATATGCTTCAGCAGCACAGCTTACACAAGCGATGACTGACCATATTGTCAGTGCATTAAATAACGGCATAAAAACCCGTGGTTTTGCCTCAATTGCGGTGTCTGGTGGTAAAACACCAATTCCACTATTTAAACAATTAAGTCAACAGCATTTAGATTGGAGTAAAGTTTATATTACGCTAGTCGATGATCGCTGGGTAGATAGCAATGATGATGCTAGTAATGAGAAATTAGTTTTCATGCACTTATTGCAAAATGAAGCTAAACAAGCTCATTTTATTGGCTTAAAAAACAGTGCCACAACGCCGTTTGCTGGCGAGTCAATCACACAGAAAAAATTAGCTGAGATCCCAATGCCACTTGATGTGGTGATTTTAGGAATGGGTGAAGATGGTCATACTGCCTCACTCTTCCCTCATGCTAAAAATTTACCGCTGGGGTTGGACATGCATTCGAGCAAACAGGTAGTTGGTATGACGCCATTAACCGCGCCCCTTGATCGCATAACGTTAACACTACCAGCGATTTTAAATAGTCATAACATCTATTTATTGCTTGTTGGAACAAGTAAAAAAACTGTGTTAGAACAAGCGATACAAGGCAACAATATCACCGATATGCCGATACGCGCTATTTTACAACAAAAGAACGTTGACGTAACTGGCTTTTGGTGTGAATAGTTAATCACAAAGGAAAACACAATGGATGTATTTGACAACCCACAAGATACCGATATCTTAACTGAAATTGCCATTGCTTATTATGAGCACGAGCAAACACAAGAAGAGATTGCCCAACGGTTTGGCATTTCACGCATCAAAGTAGGTCGGCTATTAAAAAAGGCTCGCACCGAAGGAATTGTTGAAATTAGCGTCAAATATCATCCTGTTTTTAGCTCTAAAATAGAACAGCAATTTGTTAATGCTTTTGGCATAAAACGCGCCCTTATTGCCATCGATCATCAAGATGAGGCTGAGCAACGCAGGCAAGTGGCAGCGCTTGTAACTAACTATCTATCCAGCACACTAAAAGATGGAATGACCATTGCTGTGGGACAAGGACGAAATGTCGCCGCCGTAGCAAGTCACATTGGTATTTTTCCTGAAAAACAATGTAAATTTATCTGTGGTATTGGTGGCACACTGCGTGATGGCGAATTGATTGATGCCGATCATATCAGCCGAAATCTTGCACGAAAATTCAATGCAACGAGTGAAACTCTTTATGCACCCGCTTATGTAGAAAATAGCGAACTAAAAAAAGCGTTTTTACAAAACCGGGTGATTAAAGAAACCCTTGAACGCGCAAGTAAAGCAGATATTGCTTTAGTTGGACTCGGTGATATGAGTAAAAATAGCTACATGGTTCAATTGGGTTGGTTTACACCGCAAGAAATCAAAAATGCCAATCAACACCAAGGTGTGATTGGTGAAATCGCTGGCTATAGCTTTTTTAATATCCAAGGTCAGCTGGTAGATACCGTCATGAATGATCGTGTTATTGGGCTTAATATTGATGAACTAAAAAATATTCCCTGTGTGATTGCCATCGCCGCTGAAAATACCAAAGCAACGGCAATACTCGGTGCTTTAAGATCAGGAGTAATTGATATTATTGCGACCAGTGCTTCAAATGCTCAAAAAATACTTCGCTTACATTTAAATAATCGCTCATAATTGTTGCTTAAATTATCGATAGTAGTGGCTCTTTGCTCGAAAAGATAAAACTGTGTACTTGATCACTTGCTTATTTCCATTTATATTACATAATAACAAATGTTACATTATTGAACTTTTGAGCATATTAATCGAATATAATATGATGTTATTCACCGAATAACTCTACTATAATAGTCAAATTTAACACACTTTTCATACACGCTTTCTTTATAAGGATATTCATATGAGTCAATTAGATGAGTTTAAAAAATATACTGTCGTTGTAGCCGATACGGGCGATATCGATTCAATAAAGCAATTCTCTCCTGAAGATGCGACAACTAACCCATCACTTGTGTTAAAAGCGGCGCAATTACCACAATATCAATATTTAATTGATTCAGCTATTGAAGCAACAAAAAAACTAGGTGGCACAAAAGAAGAACAACTCATTAATGCCAGTGATTTAGTTGCAGTGAATATCGGCGCTGAAATTTTAAAATCTGTACCAGGCCGCATCTCAACAGAAGTCGATGCGCGGCTCTCATTTGATGAACAAAAATGTATTGAAAAAGCACGTAAAATTATCAAACTTTATCACGAAAAAGGTATTGATAAGTCACGGATTTTAATCAAATTAGCGTCAACATGGGAAGGAATACGCGCAGCAGAAAAATTAGAGAAAGAAGGAATTAATTGTAACTTAACCTTACTTTTCTCTTTTGCTCAGGCTAGAGCATGTGCTGAAGCTGGTGCTTACTTGATTTCACCGTTTGTTGGACGAATCTATGATTGGTATCAAGCTAAGCAACCAATACAACCTTACGTTGCTGATGAAGATCCTGGCGTTGTGTCGGTTCGTACCATTTATAACTATTATAAACAACATGGATATAAAACCATTGTTATGGGTGCAAGCTTTCGTAAAGTAGACCAAATCCTCGCATTAGCAGGCTGTGATCGCTTAACTATTGCCCCGAATTTACTGACTGAAATGAAAAACTCAACTGCGCCGGTCGTTAGAAAACTTGATCCTAATCAATCCGTGAAAGAACGCCCAGCGCCAATGACTGAAGCCGAGTTCAGATGGCAACATAATTCAGATGCAATGGCGATAGAGAAATTATCTGAAGGTATTCGCGCATTTGCAGTCGACCAAGGTAAACTTGAAGATATGCTTATTAAGTTACTTTAATTAACTGAACTTTGATTAGCGATTCATCCCAAACCATCAATCGCTTTATCGTTTATTATTATTTTACTGGAGAGAAAATAACATGAATGCAACAACATTATCTCATCGCGAGCTAGCCAATGCTATTCGTGCCCTGAGTATGGATGGCGTCCAGAAAGCAAAATCGGGTCATCCCGGCGCACCAATGGGTATGGCTGATATTGCCGAAGTATTATGGCGTGGATTTTTAAAACACAACCCCTCTAATCCAAGCTGGGCAAATCGCGATCGCTTTGTGTTATCAAATGGTCATGGTTCGATGTTGATTTATAGCCTATTACATTTAACTGGCTATGATCTCTCTATCGATGATCTTAAAAATTTCCGCCAATTGCATTCAAAAACACCCGGTCATCCAGAGTATGGCTATACTGCAGGCATCGAAACAACAACAGGTCCATTAGGTCAAGGCATTGCTAATGCCGTAGGTATGGCAATTGCAGAGCGCACGTTAGCCGCGCAATTTAATCAACCCGGTCATGAAATAGTTGATCATTATACGTATACGTTCTTAGGTGATGGTTGCCTAATGGAAGGGGTTTCTCATGAGGTATGTTCACTTGCCGGTACACTAAAATTAGGTAAATTAATTGCCGTCTATGATGACAATGGTATCTCTATCGATGGTCACGTAGAAGGCTGGTTTACTGATGATACAGCAAAACGCTTTGAAGCTTATGGTTGGCATGTTATTCGTGGTATTGATGGCCATGATGCCACAGCAATTAAAACAGCAATCGAGCAAGCTCAAGCCGTCAGCGATAAACCATCATTACTGATGTGTAAAACCGTGATTGGGTTTGGTTCGCCAAACAAAGCCGGTACCCATGACTGTCATGGTGCGCCATTGGGTGATGCCGAAATCGAAGCAACACGTAAAGCATTAGGCTGGAATTATCCACCATTTGACATTCCACAAACGTACTATGCGGCTTGGGATGGCAAAACCAAAGGTCAGCAACTAGAAGCACAGTGGAATCAGCGATTTGCCGCTTACCAAAAAGCGTATCCAGAACTTGCCCAAGAATTTGTGCGCCGCACAACAGGACAATTACCACAAAGTTGGCAGCATGATGCCAAAGCATTTGTCAATAAATTACAAGCCAATCCAGCAACGATTGCAACGCGTAAAGCGTCACAAAATGCGATTGAGGATTTTGCTAAACTGCTCCCCGAATTCCTTGGTGGTAGCGCCGATCTTGCGCCAAGTAACTTAACGATGTGGTCAGGGTCTAAAGAAATTTTAGCTAACCCAAATGGTAACTATATTCATTATGGTGTACGCGAATTTGGTATGTCTGCGATTATGAATGGTATTGCATTACATGGTGGATTTATCCCTTACGGCGCAACATTCCTAATGTTTATGGAATATGCGCGTAATGCAGTACGTATGGCGGCATTAATGAAAATCCGCACGCTATTTGTTTATACCCATGACTCAATTGGCCTTGGTGAAGACGGTCCAACGCATCAACCGGTAGAACAGATCGCAAGCTTACGTTTAACCCCAAATGTCAGCACATGGCGTCCATGTGACCAAGTTGAGTCAGCAATTGCATGGCAATATGCAATTGAACGTCACGATGGACCAACCGCATTAATTTTTTCAAGACAAAACTTGAAACAACAAGAACGCACTCCGACGCAACTTGATAATGTTTATCGTGGTGGTTATGTTCTTAAAGACTGCACAGGCACGCCTGAACTGATTCTAATTGCAACGGGCTCTGAAGTTGAGCTTGCCGTTGAAGCTTATGAACAACTCAGCAATAACGGTAAAAAAGTTCGCGTTGTTTCTATGCCAGCAACAGATGCATTTGATAAACAAGATGCCGCGTATAAAGAATCTGTTTTACCGGCAGCAGTAACAAAACGTATTGCGATTGAAGCGGGTATAGCTGATTTTTGGTACAAGTATGTTGGTTTAAATGGCAAAGTCATTGGCATGACCTCATTTGGTGAGTCAGCACCGGCAGAACTGTTATTCAAAGAGTTTGGCTTTACCGTTGAGAATGTGATTGCACAAGCAACAGCATTATTAAAATAACGTTAAGTCACATCATGTTAAGGCGTGTTTATCACGCCTTTTTAATTAGCTATAAAAATTTTAAAACGTGAAATTTACATTTTATACTAATATTATTGATTAAAAAAATAGGAACCATGTTATAATATAACAAAACCGTATATAAACAACATTTGTTACATGATTCGACATCACTATTTAAAATATTGCTTCTTTTTTATAATATTAATATCAACGCAATCTTATAGCCATCCTCACAGTTTTATGACCCTGAAAACTGCATTTTATGTTAGCCAAAATCAGCTGACTAAAATTCAATTCACATGGGCAATGGATGAGCTCACATCGAGTTACCTTAAACTTGAGTATGAACAACATCCGCAACAAACCTTTGATGATTTAATGAATAATATTGAAGAAAATCATCTATTTTCACAATTTACGCTCAATACTAGTGACCAACCTATCCCAATTGCATTAACCGCAGAGAAAAGCAGCGCTATTTTGAATTTTGACCATAATAAAGGGATGTTGACATTTTGGGCAACATTAGCCAAACCAATTGCGATCTCAGGTCAAGAGTTTGAACTTGTTACATACGAAAAAACGTTTTATGTCGATATGTATTACGAACAAGATCAAGACGCCACAATCAATAACAACAGTTGCCAAATTATGCTCGATAAACCAACGCCGGATGATGCAACGCTTAGTTACGCCCAAGCGCTCGATACTGATGATACGCCTGCTGAGAGCGACGATTTTATTTTGGGTAAATTATTTGCGCAAAAAGTGGTGATATCATGCCAGTAAGCCAAAGTAAGCCGTGTTATCTGACAGTGATATTGCTTGTTATCATCATTATTGCCTCAGCATTCGCGGTTTATTACTATTGGTTTGAACTCATTACCGTGGCGCAACAATGGCAACGCTATTTTCATCAGCAATTAGTGCAATTTTTATTACGAACCAAACAGGCACCTTGGGACACCGGATGGCTGCTGGTCTGCTTTAGTTTATTATATGGCATATTGCATTCGGCAGGTCCTGGTCATGGAAAGGTGATTATTACCACCTATCTTGCTACCCAAAAACGTCATTTTAAAAAATGCCTGTTAATTACGGTATTATCCGCCATATTACAAGGTATTGTCGCGATTGCCTTAATCACTATTTTATTAATGATGCTCAATTTATCCACCAAGTATTTAACCATAGGTGAATATCAGCTAGAACGAGCAAGTTATCTTGTCATTATGTTTGTTGGCGTATTTTTATGCTATAAAGCTATCAAAAAGCTCGTGCAACAGCTATTTTCTCGCCATCACAGTAAAATCACCATTAATTCAATAAACCCCTTACAATCAGCCGAGCATCAACATCAGCTAAACTGTGATTGTTGTGGTCATCAGCATATTCCGGCTGCGACAGACATTGAGCACAAAAAAGGTTGGCTAGGTGATTTAGGGATTATCTTAGCTATCGGTATTCGCCCATGTTCTGGCGCACTACTGATGCTGATTTTTGCTTATACGCTCGGCGTGTACCATTGGGGAATTATTGCAACACTCGCGATGTCAATCGGTACGGCATTAACCACATCGTTAATCGCATTGCTAGTTTATCACGCCAGAAAATTGGCCGAACAATTGGTCAAACACAAGCAGCGTTCACTCGTCAGCGAACTCATACCGGTCGTGACTCATTCACTAGCGCTTATTGGCGGAATAGTTTTTGTCATTATGGGGTTAGTGCTGTGCCTTGGCATGAGTCATACTTACGTACCGCTAGGTAATCCACTATTAATGCGTTAACCGCGCCAAATATACACTTGATGAGCACTATCGCTACACTCAAAGCAGTCGCTGCATTTTTTGCCGGTACTACAATTATCGATCGCCGTCGCATCGACCAGTTCAATCTTACCTTTCTTGAGCCAAAACAACAGCATTTGCTGCATCGCACTTTCTTGAATCTGAAAACGACGCGATAAATCCAATAACGTCGCACGACCATTAAGTTCAATGTACTGAGAGATATCGGTCATTAACATCGCAATTGCCCTTTATGGTAATGATTGACGCTGCCACAAACCAATCACCTAGCAGCGTCAAACCGGATTAACAACAGCAGCTAGATTTGCTACATTTAGCCGGTTTATTGGCTAAAGTCGGCGCCGCAAATGCGCAGTGTCTGCCAACAAATTTCATGATTAATACAATCAGCGCAAATATCACCATTAAGCCAACTAACCAGGCTATGGCTGAAGACGAGGTACCGAGCAACGTGAATTGGAAATAAGCTGTTGCACATATCCAGCCCACAATAAATGTCCAAACCGCAACAAATGCAGTCCATTTAGCGCCCGCTTCACGATAAACCGCCCCGAGTGCCGCTGCACACGGTGTATAGAGTAAAATGAAAATTAAATATGCCATAGCCGCCGCGCTATTACCAAACGATGATTCAATCTTGCTCACGGCACTTGGTGTCACATCTAAATTACTTTGTAAGGAATCAATATCTTCATCGACAGCAGATAATCCCAGCGGATCTAAGAATGCTTCGCCAAGCCCTGCTAGGTTCTCTGGAATAGTTAAAAAGGCGTCTTTAATACCACCTACTAAGCTAAACTCATCGCCATCATCTTCACTGTCATCTTGCATAGAATATAGCGAATTAAGGGTTGCAATGACAGCTTCTTTAGCAAATATACCAGTAAAAATACCCACCGTCGCAGGCCAGTTTTCAGCCGTCACGCCCATTGGTTCAAACACTGGCGTTACTTTTTGACTGACTACGGAAAGCACCGAATTATCAGAATCTTGATTACCGAATGAACCATCAGTACCAAGCGAGTTTAGTACGCTTAGTACGGTGACCATTAAAATGATGGCTTTACCGGCTTTAAAGATAAAACTTTTGAGTCGTTGCCAAGTTAAGCTAGCCATACTACGTAAAGTTGGAATGCGATAAACCGGCATTTCCATAATAAATGGTGTGACATCGCCTTTAAGTAAAGTAAATTTGAGCACAAAGCCGGTCACGATCGCCACCACAATACCCAAAAGATACAGAATAAAAACGACCGTTGAGGCATTATTCGGGAAGAAAATAACCGCTAAAAGCGCATACACAGGCAAACGAGCCCCACACGACATAAATGGAATCATGCAAATTGACATGATGCGATCGCGCGTGCTCTCTAATGTTCGAGTGCCCATAATCGCCGGTACACCACAGCCAAATCCAACTAACATTGGCACAAAGGCTTTACCCGGCAAACCAATTGCACGCATTCCCCGGTCGACCACCATTGCAGCGCGGGCTAAGTAACCAGAGTCCTCCAAAAAAGATAGGCAGAAAAACATTGCTGCAATTACGGGAATAAATGTCGCGACAGTTTGTACACCAGTGCCGATACCATCGGCTAAAATCACCGTTAACCAATCAGGCGCATGCAGCATATTTAATACATGAGACAGACCATCGACGAAGATTGTGGCAAATAACACATCAAAAAAGTCAATAAAGACCGAGCCAAATTTAACGGCAATGATAAACATCAGGTACATTGCTAATAAAAAGAATGGAATACCCGTAATCCGCCCTAGCGCAACCCTATCAATTTTATCTGACAGTGAGTAGCTGGCAACCCGCGGATTATCAATCACGGTTTTACAGATTTGATCGATCGCTTCATAGCGGCTACTTGCAATGGCAATATCCACTTCATTGTCACACCATGCGGCAATCTCTTGTCGACAAGCTTCAATGTGCAACAATTCATCATTATCAAAGGCAAAATTTTGTGAATCAAGCAGCGCTTCAAGCAGTTGCCAACGACTAAGTTGATTAATGTAGCTCTCTGCTGGTACTGATGATAACAATTTTTCAATCGCTTGATTTTGCGCATCCGCTAAGGTAGTAATTGTTGGTTTAGCCGTTGACTTAGTCACCGCCAAGCGTTCAAGCTCACGATACAAATTATCGATACCTTTCTTCTTGGTGGATGAAATTGCCACCACTGGGCAGCCTAACAGCTGCGATAATTGCTCTGTATCAATATGCTCACCGATCTCATTAACGGCATCGATCATATTTAATACCACAATCAGGGGAAGATTGAGATCAATTAGCTGAAATGTTAAGTATAAACTGCGTTGTAAATTGGTTGCGTCAATAATATTGACAATCACACTATCTTTTTCAGTTAAGACGTAATCGCGCGCAATCATTTCGTCTTGCGAGGTGGTTTCGGTATCACTTTCTATAGCATAAGTACCTGGTAAGTCGACGATTTCATACGATTTTTTATTATAACTAAAAATCCCTGTTTTACGCTCAACAGTGACACCTGGCCAGTTACCAACACGCTGTTTAGCACCGGTGAGTAAATTAAATAGCGTCGTTTTACCACAGTTTGGATTACCGATTAATGCTATACTCATTTTTCAATCTCCACCACGGCAATTGACGCAGCCTCTTGACGTCTTAAACACAATAAAAATCCTCTCATATTAATTTCGAGCGGATCACCCAGTGGCGCAACTCTCACAACCGATACTTTGCATCCAGGCGTAATACCCATAGCCAGTAGTTTGCGACGAAAAGGTAATGAGTCAGGTAATAGTTTGGCAATAACGGCTTCTTTGCCAAACGTGAGGCGATCTAACGTTAACTCTTGAGTATCCATATCATAACATCCTGCTAAAACAACATACGTTAAGAACAATAATAATAATGCGAATTATTCTCGATATTAATACAAATCACTTTAGAATGAAATACGCACTACTAAAAATTTAATTTTACCTGCCTCAATTTTACAAAATAACGCCACTTTTATAACCGTTCAAAAATAGTGGCTAGATTCGACAATTGGCTTTGAACATACCGCTCTTGCTCTTTTTTAGCCTGCTCTGCCAATTTATTTTGCGAGACGTATGAGCCAGAATTATGATCACGATAATTATTAGGTACCTGCCCGGAATAAGCATATTTCGTCATGCTCGAGCTTTTCCTAATTTGATCTGAGTCTTTGTAACGATAAATACCACTAACATCAATATCGGTCGTCAATTCAAACGTATTCTCAAGTACCGTTGTTTGTAAATTGTAATAATACGTTTTATAGACATCTTTAGATTGTGTCACACCATCAGCATTGGTTTCATTAATGGTTTTTTCAACCAGATTTTCACTCATCGCTTTTTTGCTAATATCTGGTGGTAATTCTCGATAACGGCTCTGCTCTTTAATATTAATAACAAGGTCTGCCGTTGAGGGATTGGTCACAAACTTAATATAATCATCCTTTAGATTAGCTTGTATCAATTGGCTATATTTGCTTGGTGGAAAATAGATTCTTAGTTGACCTTTTTGTTGATATTGCTCAAATAATTTTGCTGATCCTTTATAATCGCCATAAGGTTGGTAGATTTCCCCAGCGTCGTGATAAAGCTGGGCTATCTCACGATATTCAGCATGGGTCGTCGCCGATTTTCGGATTGCTTCAGCTTGCTGATAAAGTTTGCCAGCTTCAATAGCGCGATATTTTTTATCATACACCACAAACAGTTCATCACTATTTTTATATTTACCCAGTGGTTTATAAACTTCCGATGCACTGGCAAAAGACTCCGCTGCATATTGGTATAAACCAGACTCAGCCAGTATAGTGCCTTTATCGTAATACTCTTTTGCCGCAACTTGCATATACTTTTTATTAGTCTTGTTATACAGCGCTTCAATATCTTTATAGTTATATTGTTCTAAGCCTTTGCGATATAAATTAGTTTTAAGACGATAACTATCACCATCTTTAGCATCGATAGAATTACCATACACATAATACTCTTCAGCAATCACTTGTCTAAGCTGCTTAATATCATACTTATTATTAAAAAAATAAACTTGCTGGCTATAAAAACGATTACTCAAACGATTTTTGATCTGGAGTAAAGCTTCATAGCTGTTAATGCGACTTGCGTAGTCCGTTCTATTGGCGGTTAGTAATTGATTTTCATAATGTGCCATCACATTACCGACAAGGGTTCGAAATTCCTCTAAATCAGCGGCATCGAGTTTAGACTCTCCTTTCTCTTCTACCGATAACGCTGCTAATTCAATACTTTCGACATATTGACCTTCTTTGTAAGCGTCTTGTGCTGTGCGGGGTGAGGCACACCCCACCAAAATAAAAATCGACAGGGCTAGTAACAATAATCGCATCAGGATTCCTTATATCATTATTTATATTTAATATTATAATGATTATCAGGAAAATTGTGCAATGCACAAGTCAACATTGTCTTTTTTTTGATGCTATTTTTATCGTTAGCTGATTAACTGTACTAATTGATTAGCCACTGTTGCCAGCTATGCCTCACATATTGCCGCTCGGTTTGAAAAAGCTGACCATCAACTTTACTCGATAGCTGTTGCAGTGATAAACGGTGAATTTCATTACGCATATTAATGTAAATTTGCGTTAATTTTTCAGCCTCATCATCCGGCATAATGTGATATTTTTTAGCTAATTCTAAAATACGCACGTTATCGCTCCAAGTGGTCATCTTAGGTTCTTGATGCGCATAATTGAGCACTAAATATTGTGATATAAACTCAATATCACCAATACCACCACTATCAACTTTAATGTTAAATTGCGTCTTCTCATGAGAGCCTAAATGACTTCTCATTTTTTCGCGCATTTCGCGCACATCTTGTTTTAGTGACACTTTATCTCGTGGCTGCATTAAAATCTGATGACGAATCTGATTAAAGCGCGCTTGGAGTAATGGTTCACCATAGACTACCCTTGCTCTGACTAACGCTTGATGCTCCCACGTCCAAGCATCATTATTTTGATAATCCGCAAAGGCATCTATACTGCATGCCAATAATCCAGCATCACCTTGTGGACGCAGCCTGACATCCACCTCGTATAAAATACCGGAATTGGTACGAATACTAAACAAGTGAATAATACGCTGTACTAAGCGCAGATAAAACTGACGGCTATCTATGACTTTCTGACCAGTGGTCATACTGTTTGCTGGGCAATCGTATAAAAAAACCAAATCCAAGTCAGAGCCATAACCTAGCTCAATGCCGCCCAATTTACCATACCCTACCACTAATAAGCCTTTTTGCTCATCTTCCGCTAAATAATCGGGTTTACCATAACGCGAAACCATTTGATTCCAGGCGATTTGTACCACAAAATCCAACATCGCCTCAGCCAGATACGTTAAATGATCACTGACTTTCATCGTCGGCAAAATATGGGCAATATCACTGGCGGCAATATGTAACAATTGCATTTGCTTAAACTGCCTTAGCGCTTCAATTAGCGCCTCTTCATCGTCAGACTCAATGCGCAATAAGTATTGATATAATTCACTTTTATAACTATCCATTGGCACAGTTTTGTATAACGAATTAAAATCAATCAGCTCATCTAATAATAGCGGATAACGCATGAGCTGCTCACTAATCATCGGTGACGCAGCGCATAAGCGAATTAACTGTTTTAATGCATTTGGGTATTCAACCAATAACTCTAAATACGTCGTGCGACTGACTATATTGACTAAAAGTTGCAGTGTTCTTGATAAGATCGTAATTCGATTATCATCTCCACATGCCAGGGCAAACACTCTTGGCATTAATTGATCGAGAATATCACGCCCGCGAACGCCAATCGTCCGTTTACTAATGCCATCTCTAAACTGCACAATGAGCTGATAAAGCTGCTGTGACTGCTCCGCATTGAGCTGCGGCAACACATGGCCAATATCGCTGTGAGCTAAATCAGTTGCCCACAGCTCATCAAATTGTTGGTCGTAGTTTGCTTGTTCACCTTGATGGTCATCGATGCCAATTAACTCATTAAAAATTACCCGAGTCGATAACATCCGCTCAGCAAGTGCATGTTGAAAATCATGCCAATCATCAAATCCCATGCCTAATGCTAAGCGCTGCTGATCAGTGGTATCCTCTGGTAAAGTTTGGGTCTGCTCATCATTAATCCCTTGCAATAAGTTCTCACACCGCCTTAGAAATAAATAATTGTGATGCAGCTTATCAACATCATCAATGGTTAACAGCTTTTCATGTTCAATCGCACGTAATGCTGCCAGTAGTGAGCGCGTTTGTAAAGCTGGCACGCGGCCACCACGAATCAATTGAAAGACTTGTACGATAAATTCGATCTCTCGAATACCACCCGCCCCGAGCTTAATATTATTATGCAAACCGCGACGTCTGACCTCACGTTCAATCATCCCTTTCATATTACGTAAAGATTGTAAGACGCTAAAATCAATATATCGACGATACACAAACGGCTTAAGCATTTGATAGAGTTCTTTGGCATAAGGCGAATTTTGATCACCAAGCACTTTGGCTTTGACCATCGCATAACGCTCCCAATCTCGGCCTTGTTCTTGATAATAATCTTCCATTGATGCAAAACTCAACACCAACGGCCCGCCGTCACCGAGCGGTCTTAGCCTCATATCTACGCGGTAGACAAAGCCATCTTGAGTGATGTGCTCAAGTGCTTTAATTAAGCGTTGTCCAAGGCGAGTAAAAAAGATCGAATTATCAAGTTCACGACGTTCACCTTTGGTAACACCATGTTCGGGATAGGCAAAAATCAAATCAATATCGGACGAAAAGTTCAGTTCCCCCCCACCAAGTTTCCCCATCCCTAAAATCACTAATGCTTGCTCAATGCCTTGATGACTATAAGGTGTACCCCATTCTTGACAGCTCAGTTTATACAACCAATCACGAGCGGTAATAATGAGCACTTCCGCTAAGGTGCTTAACTGAACCAGTGTTTGCTCGGTGGTGCTCGTATTGGCAATTTGTGACCAGTTAATTCTCAGCAATATTTTGCGTCTAAACTGGCGTAACACGGCCAGCAATTGCTCTTCAGATTGAATCCTCATAATTAGCTCATCTAACCAGCGTTGATAAGCCAGATATTCATCCTCTGTAGGGGCATTAATGTTGATTTCGGCTAACCAAGCGGGAAAGCGTGATAATGATTCAACGATAAAATCACTTCTGCTTAAAATATCAATATATTGGCAAACTAATACTTGATCACAATTGACTAACTGTGTCATCACTTTATGTTGCTGTGTTGTCAGTATGGACATAGATCACCATTTAGCTAATCATTGAGGCTAAGAAGAATTAAATACAATTTAAATTGAGTATTGATTTCACTAAACGCAAACATTTTAATATCACTCATCAATTGACGCTTTTTATTCCAATAACGATAAAGTTGATTTAATTGAGTGGAATATTCATTTTGCGCTGTTGGCAACAAGTGTTGTAAACGCTCGGCGGCCCAATGTAATGTTTGTTGATAAATCACCGTATCGTGATTGGCTAATGCATATTCTTCATTTGTTTGCCAATATTGTAATAAATCCGCTAACGATACGGTGTTAGCACTTGTCGGTAAAACGGCTTTATTGATCGCTTTACCTTGTAATAAACGGTAGCCTCTGGCAGCTTTACTTTGTGAAAAAAGATGCACATTAAAGCGACTTAACGCTAAAGCAAATAAGATCAAATCAAACTGAGAACCCGTTTTCAATTCTAATTCCAGTTCAAAGATCGGCACGCTAAGCTGCGCAGCAGAAATTTTCCCTTGATCAAGGGCAACTTCGATTTTGCTCTGTTTGAAATCAATCAACCACGTTTGGCGATGAAAATCGGTGGTAAATATCGCAATTATCTGTTGCGATAACGTTGCTACATCTAACTCATCAGCAAACACTTCAGCGGGTAATAGTGATAAATCGAGGCGCCGATAAGGCAATCTTGCATTAAACTCTTTACGGGCGTGTAAACCCGCCACCGCTTGGCCGGAAGATTTAACGGTAATTTCATACTCATCTTGCTTACCTGCTTCATGTGTGCCACGAATGCGCACACTTAAGCCGTGGTTACGTAAAATATTGTCCTTTCTGTCGTAGTAGGTATTCGTTAAATGTAACGAATGCTGCTCATGTATAGTCTGGGTTTGCAAAAAAGATAATAGATACTCAATGGATGATTCATCTAGTTCAAATTTTAATTCGACCTCTTGGCTCATTACGTGATTCCCCGACGATGATGACAATGCAGATCATACTATAGCAGGCTATCAGGCCATGATACAAATGTGCCGTGATATTTTATCGCTATTAGGTCGAGTTTAATCCCCGCAAGTGAAAAAAAGGGGACATCATATGATATCCCCACTTATCTCGTCAGCCAGTTAGTGATAATTATTGTTCATAAACAGGTAAGCGACGACAAATAGCTAAAACTTGCGCTTTAACTTGGTTAATCACCGCTTCATCATGAATATTATCAAGCACATCACAAATCCAATTTGCTAGTTGTTTCGCTTCTGCTTCTTTAAAGCCGCGACGGGTAATAGCCGGCGTACCTAAACGAATACCAGAGGTCACAAATGGGCTTTGTGGATCTTTGGGGACACTATTCTTATTCACCGTAATATTCGCGCGACCTAATGCCGCATCCGCTTCTTTACCCGTAATATTTTTATTCACTAAATCGATTAAAAAGAGGTGATTTTGTGTCTCACCCGCAACCACTTTGTAGCCGCGTTTGATGATCTCCTCGACCATCGCTTTAGCATTTTTAACCACTTGCTGTTGATAGGTTTTGTAAGCTGGTTCCATCGCTTCTTTAAGCGCTACCGCTTTTGCCGCAATCACATGCATCAGTGGACCGCCTTGCGCACCAGGGAAAACCGCGGAATTGAGTTTTTTATACAGCTCTTCACTGCCCCCTTTAGCCAAAATAAGGCCACCACGAGGTCCACCCAGTGTTTTATGCGTTGTGGTTGTCACCACATGCGCATGTGGCACCGGATTAGGATAAACACCCGCGGCAATTAAACCGGCAACATGCGCCATATCAACAAATAAGTAAGCACCAACACTATCAGCGATTTCACGTAATTTTTTCCAATCAACCACGCCTGAGTAAGCAGAGAAGCCACCAATGATCATTTTAGGCTTGCTGTCTTTAGCGATCTTAGCCACTTCGTCATAATCGATATGGCCCGAGTCATCAACACCATAGGCAACAATATGATAAAGTTTACCAGAGAAATTGACCGGTGAACCGTGAGTTAAATGACCACCTTCGGATAAATTCATTCCCAGTACCGTATCACCGGGTTGTAATAAGGCAGTGTAAACAGCAAAATTGGCTTGTGACCCCGAATGCGGTTGAACGTTGGCGTAATCAGCACCAAATAGTGCTTTAGCACGGTCGATAGCTAGCTGCTCGACAATATCAACGTATTCACATCCGCCATAGTAACGTTTACCTGGGTAACCTTCGGCATATTTGTTAGTAAGCTGTGAGCCTTGAGCTTGCATGACCCTTGGACTGGTATAGTTTTCTGAAGCAATTAATTCAATATGCTCTTCTTGACGTTTATTTTCATGTTGAATGGCATTCCACAAATCTTGGTCATACTCGGCTATTGTCATTTGTTTAGTAAACATCTTCGCTCCTCGCAGCTTTAGTTAACAACATAAGTTAAGAACATAAAATCAGCATAATCACAATACAATTACAGCTAGCTCGCTAGATACATTCAAGGCATATCATCTAAATCAACCCATGAAACCAGTAAATATCATAAACAATAACTGAGTCATTTACTAGGTTATATTGCCTGGTTTTTCAATACTAACTATCGACCAGTTACCCGCCAAATAGCTGACAGATTTTGCCATCATTAAGCGGTTAAAAAAAATTTTCACCAATCAGTTTTAAACTCATGACGGTTGAAACGATAATGAGCATTGGCCGAATCAATTTTTTTCCTTTTGATAATACCATTTTAGCGCCAATTCGGGCACCAATCACTTGACCAACTAACATCGTCAGACCGATCGTCCAAAGCACCTGACCACTGAACACAAAAAACAGTAATCCCGCTATATTAGAGGTGAAATTGAGTACCTTAGTGTGAGCCGTTGCTTTAGTCAAATTAAAGCCAGCTAGTGTCACATAAGCAAGGGCATAAAATGAACCGGCTCCCGGGCCAAAAAACCCATCATAAAAACCAACTACCATAGCGGCAACAATTGCAAATTGTGCTTCAGATAGACGGCGTTGACGATCGTGTTCGCCAATTTTGGGGCAGAATAAAAAATACAGGCCAACGCTGATCGTCAAAATCGGCAACAAGACACGTAAAAAATCGGACTGAATATGTAATACTAAGAGTGTGCCTAAAGCAGAACCGACAAAAGCCAGCAGAATCGATAGTTTCATTTCACTAAGATTCACCATACGCCGGCGGATAAAATACCAACTCGCCGAGAACGATCCACCACAGCTTTGTAACTTATTGGTTGCCAAAGCGGCTTGAGGTGCAATACCCACAGCAAGCAGCGCCGGCACCGTTAATAGCCCACCGCCACCAGCAATCGAATCAATAAAGCCGGCTAACAGGGCGACCACAAATAATAGTAAAAGCAATTGATAACTAATCGATATATCCATATTTATAACCGTATGTAAGTTTGCCAATAAATACTCGAAAACATCACTGTAATAAAAACTAATATCATGAACAGGACTCTGAATTTAGACCGCGTAAAATAATGTGCAACCCTGCCATTTAAGTAACGCTTATCGAGCATTACCAATATCGCAAAAATAATGACTGCCAAGGCAGCAAGTAATAATCCATCGAACCTATCATCGCTCATCATACGATTAAAAATAGCGTTTTGGCTGCACATCACCGCACTGTGCACGGTAACGTAAATAGTGATCCATCAGCACAATGGCCATCATGGCTTCAGCGATAGGCACCGCGCGAATCCCCACACAAGGATCATGACGCCCATGCGTTGACACCTCAACGGTCTGGCCATGAATATCAATCGATTGCCCCGCAATTTCAATGCTTGGTGTTGCCTTTAACGCAATATTGGCAGTAATGGTTTGGCCAGAACTAATGCCGCCTAAAATGCCGCCCGCATGATTGGATCTAAATCCCGCCGAGGTGATTTCATCACGGTTTTCACTGCCGCGTTTACTCACGGCGGCAAAACCATCACCAATTTCAACCCCTTTCACTGCATTAATGCTCATTAAAGCATGCGCGATATCCGCATCTAAGCGATCAAAAACAGGTTCGCCAAGACCAACTGGCACGTTTTCGGCCACAATAGTCACTTTAGCGCCAATCGAATCACCCGATTTTTTTAGTGAACGTAGCAATTGCTCGAGATCATCTAACTTTGATTCATCACCACAAAAAAATGGATTTTGTCCCACTTGTTGCCAATCTTGCAGTGGGCATGCTACCTCCCCCATTTGCGCTAAATAACCACGAATGGTAATGCCAAGATGATCATGTAAATATTTTTTAGCAATACTGCCAGCAGCAACGCGCATCGCCGTTTCCCTTGCTGACGCGCGCCCGCCACCGCGATAATCACGTATGCCATATTTTTGTTGATAAGTATAATCAGCATGACTTGGACGGAAAATCTCTTTAATACGACTGTAATCTTGCGAGCGCTGATCAGTATTTTCAATCATCAGCCCAATGCTAGTGCCGGTTGTTTTACCTTCAAAGACACCCGATAAAATTTTCACTGCATCGGCTTCTCTGCGCTGCGTCGTGTAACGCGATGAGCCCGGTTTACGGCGATCCAAATCTTTTTGTAAGTCGTCCTCACACAAATCCAGTCCCGGCGGCACGCCATCAACAATACAACCTAACGCAAGTCCGTGTGATTCACCAAATGTGGTGACTTTAAACAGTGTTCCAATAGAATTACCAGCCATACGTAACCTTTTTATTTATTTTTAGTTAGTAATATAATTATAAAATATCTTCAAATTCAATAAGTTGTTTTTTTGTTAGCATAAAAACGCCATCACCGCCATTAGCAAACTTGATCCATTTAAACGGTATCTGCGGGTATTGGGCTTGTAGGGCAACGCTACTATTACCCACTTCACAAATGAGTACACCAAATTTAGATAAATGAGCAGCAGAGGATTTTAAAATGCGTCTGACAATATCAAGTCCATCATTACCGGCGGCTAATGCCAGTTCCGGCTCGGTTCTAAATTCCAGCGGTAAATCATCCATATCCTCTTGATCAACATAAGGCGGATTGGAGATAATCACATCATATTCCACATCAGGCAGATCATTAAACAGATCAGATAAAACCGGTAAAACGCGGTGAGAGAGTTGATGCGCGTCGATATTAATTTGTGCCACTTCAAGCGCGTCATCAGAAATATCCGCGACGTCAACTTCAGCGTCAGGGTATTCATACGCACAAGCAATACCAATGCAGCCGCTACCGGTGCATAAATCAAGCATATTATGTGGCTCAAAATCAATAATACCAGCTAAATGATTTTGAATCAGCTCACCAATGGGTGAGCGAGGAATAAGTACGCGCTCATCAACATAGAATTGATGACCACAAAACCATGCTGTATTAGTCAAATATGGCGTTGGTATATGCTGCTCCGTTCTTGCAGTCACACAATCAATAATCAGCTGCTTTTCATCAACAGTCAGATTGGCTGAATAAAATTCGGTTGGAATAGTTAACGGCAAATTAAGGCTAGGTAACACTAATTGTTTTGCTTCATCAATCGCGTTATCACTACCGTGACCGTAATAGATATCTGAACGGTTAAACGTTGAGGCAGCCCAACGAATAAAATCTTGAATAGTATGTAATTGGTTAATCATCTTTTCCACAAAATTGCATCGGCTGTTTTACCCCTATTCTAGGGGCAATGTGGCTATAACACAACGAATAGTTATGAAGAAATATGCTGTCTGTCGTTAATCAGCTAAAAATGGAGGAAACCATATCTGATAGCAATTTCCTCCATTATGTTTAATAAAAATAACCGTTATTCACGTTTAATCGACCAACTTAATGTTTCACCGGCCAGAAAAGGAATCACCTCTCCAATCCCAGCAATCGCGATCGAATTAGGCACAACATAGTTTTTTTTCAGCAACGTTATTGACTCATCATTAACCGGCACTTGATAAAATTTAGGCCCATTAATCGAGGTGAATGCTTCTAATTTATCGAGTGCATTAGCCTGTTCAAACACCTGCGCGTAAACAGATAAAGCCACCGGTGCATTAAACGCGCCCGCGCAGCCACATGCAGATTCTTTACGGTGTTTTTCGTGTGGCGCGGAATCCGTTCCCAAAAAGAAACGCTGACAACCTGACGTGACGGCCTGCATCAATCTAGCACGATGCTGCTCTTTTTTTAAGATGGGTAAGCAGTAATTATGTGGCCTTAATCCGCCTTGAAATAACGCGTTACGATTTAGAAAAATATGTTGTGGTGTCACCGTCGCCGCTAAGTTAGCGGGGCCGTCCATAATAAGATCGGCGGCTTCTGTCGTTGTCACGTGTTCCAGCACGATTTTAAGTTCAGGTAACAATTTCATTAAAGGGAGTAAAACCGTGTCAAGGAACCGCGCTTCTCGCTCAAAGACATCAACCGATGAGTCAGTCACTTCACCGTGAATCAGTAATGCAATACCATGCTTTTGCATGCTTTCGAGCACCGGTAATACCGCCGAAATTGAACTCACCCCATGCGCTGAATTGGTGGTCGCATGTGCTGGATAGAGTTTTACCGCTTTTAAAATGCCATGCTGATAGCCTTCAACAATCTCGCTCGCTACCGTATCATCCGATAAATAAGCGGTCATTAATGGCGTAAAACGGTGCCCTACCGGCAGCGCAGCTAACACGCGCTCCTGGTAGGCGATAATATCAGGCAACCTTTTTAACGGCTTCACTAAATTGGGCATAATAATCGCACGGGCATAATCAAGGCTAGAATACGGTAACACCCCTTTTAGCATCTCGCCATCGCGTAAATGCAGATGCCAGTCATCGGGTTTTTTAATGGTAATGCTTAGTCGTTCAGACATAAATAGTGACCTTCTACGATAATGCCGTGTACGGTTCAAATGGTGTGTCATCTACCTGACCAATTAAATCCGTCATACTCTTAATGTTATTGGCTTGACAATAATCGGTTAATTGCTGCACCAAATCAGTCATAATGGTTGGCTCAATAAAGTTTGCCGTACCCACTTGCACAGCCGTTGCACCGGCTAATAAATATTCCAGCACATCATTAAGTGTTTCAATGCCCCCACAGCCAATCACTGGGATAGAAACATGTTTAAAACACTGATACGTCATTCTTAAATTGATTGGTTTAATTGCCGGGCCAGAAAAACCACCCATAATATTACCGAGCTTAGGACGGCGCGTTTTCACATCAATCGCCATGCCCAGTAAGGTATTACCGACCACAATCGCGTCGCCACCTTCATCTTCAACCGCTTTAGCAACACTGATAATATCGCCGGTATTGGGCGTTAATTTTGCCCATAAAGGCAATGGCGTGGCTCGGCGCAACATTTTTATGACTTTTTTGGTTGAATCGGCGGCAATCGCAAAGGCTTTACCGTGCGCTTCAATGTTTGGGCAGGAAATATTAGCTTCAATCGCCGCAATGCCTTTAACGTCAGTTAAAATTTCAGCAAGCTGCGCAAACTCGGCAGCCGTATTGGCGGAAATACTGGCAACCAAGGGCGGCTGATAACGATTAAAAAATGGCACAACGTCGCTAATGTAATGCTCCACGCCTTTACTGGGTATACCAATGGCATTAAGCATACCGGAACTGACTTCACAAATTCGTGGTAGCGCATTACCTGAACGTCGACTTTGGGTAAAAGTTTTGGTGACAAAAGCACCTAATTGATTGAAATCGATCAATGGTTCGAGCGTCGTATCAAACGTACCTGAGGCCGGCATAATTGGATTTTGTAACGGTAAATTACCGATTTTAACGGCAAGTAAATTATTCATACACAATTTCCCTAATATCAAATACTGGCCCATCTTTACAGACTTTCTTACTGACAAGTTGCGTTTGCGCTTGATCTTTAATCGCAATCACGCAGGCATGGCACATACCAATGCCGCAAGCCATATTTTGTTCTAATGCCACTTCACCGCGAATACCAAGCTCTAAGGCTAATTGTTGTAATAATTTACCAATCCGCTTTGAGCCGCAGGTAAAAAAGGCATCAATCGGCTGCTGGTGATGAACGTCACGAATCAACGCGTCAACATGATCAATCGCACTCGATCTATCACTGTCAATCACTTCAATAATGGCCGCTTTGGCATCAGCAAAACGGTGTTGTGACATGAGCCGTTCTTTATCTTTAGCGCTCAAAATCGCTGTCACACGAACGTTTTTTGATGCAGCATATTCCGCCAGTGGCGCTAAGGTCGCCAAGCCTACGCCGCGCCCTAATACTAAAATATGCTTATCAGTCGGTTTTAAATTAAAGCCGTGACCTAACGGACCGAGCATTTTAAAGGTTTGTTGCGCTTGTAAAGTCGATAAGCCTTCGGTGCCAATCCCAACGACTTTATATAAAAATTCAATTTGCCCGGTTGCTGAATTGGCAAAATAGGTACTCATCGGACGACGAAAAAATGGCGTTGCCTTATCTGTACTTGGACACATTAAATTAAAAAATTGCCCCGGTTCAACGGTAGCAGCCTCAGACCCAACGAATACAACCATATGCTTATACTCATCATTAACCCACTCATTACTCAGCACAACGGCTTGACTATCATAATATTTCATGATTATTCCCTAGTCTGAAAATTAACTTAATATGTTGTTTTTGCTTTCTTTAATTAAAAATAAAGTCGCAATAATATCTAAAATATAAATAGAAGCTAAGAATGCAATTGCCAATGAAAACGAAAACTGCTGGGCTAAATAACCAACTAGAATCGGCCCTAATGCGCCAATCCCGCGGCCGATATTAAATAACACGTTTTGCGCTGTGCCGCGTATCTCCGTTGGATACGATTCAGAGATGAGTACTCCGTATCCCGCTAGCATGCCATTGACAAATAGTCCCATAAATGCACCGGCAATCAATAATAGTTCCGGTGAGCTAAGCTGAGAATAGAGTAATACCATGACAAAGGCGCCAACCTGATAAATCAGAAATGTCGGCTTACGGCCTAATTTATCGGCCATGCGACCAAATAACCAAATCCCAACACCCATACCAATGATGGTGGCGGCTGTCCATAAACTCGATTTAGTCAGTGAAAAGTTAAACTGCTTAGCCATATAAGTTGGCAACCAGATCATTAAGCCGTAATAACCCAAGTTTTGCACTGAGGTCAAAATAATAATACCCAGTGAACTTTTGATAGTGCGGGCATCACAAAACAGTAATTTAATTGGCACCTTTTGTTTTTTGTGATCACGTTTTTGCGTAAAAATTTTTGGCTCAGGTAAACGGCTACGCAGCATAAATGCGATAGCCGCAGGTAACACGCCGACTAAAAACAGACCTTTCCAACCGATAAACGGCATTAAAATAGCGGGTAAAATTGCCGCCATCAGCACACCACTTTGCCACCCTAAGCCAACATAAGAAGCAACACGCCCTCTTTTACTGCTCGGCCAAGACTCAGCAACAAGTGTCATACCAATGCCATATTCGCCACCTAAGGCAAAACCGACAAAAAAGCGGTAAATCAGTAGATCGTAATAACCGAATGAAAAAAAGCATAATGTCGTTGCGATAATATATAAACCAATCCCCCACTTTAATGCTTTAACTCGGCCAAAGCGATCACTCAGTACCCCAAAAAAAATGCCGCCGACCACGGTACCAATTAATGTCCAAGTGACTAAAGCAGCAGCGCTGGTCGGGCTGACCGATAGTGATGTTGAAATAGCGGCAAGTAAAAAGCCAATTACCAGTAAATCAAATCCCTCGACCATATAACCCGTTATCGATGTCGCAACGCTTTTTATTTGATACTGACGCGACTCTGCTTGCGAGGTATCATTGTGATTAAGACTCATTATAATCCTTATTACCTTATTCTTGTTATGCTCATCTTTTTTAGCGCAACACAATTGATTGCATGTTATCGAGCACAGTGTTGATTCATGTTATATTATTCGCTAGCTAACACCGCCAATGTTTGCTTTAACAATTCAGCGCCCAAAGCAATATCCTCAAATTGGCTAAACTCATCAACATGATGGCTAATACCTAATACAGACGGAATAAAAATCATTGATGATGGGAATTTGCTTGCCATTTTCATGGTGTCATGGCCCGCCCCACTTAACATAGTCATATAGGCAATCTCTTTTTCAAGGCAAATTTGTTCGATCGTTTTAGCAATATTGAGATCAAGCTTAACCGGATTCTCACGAGAAATATTGCGTACGCTAATATCCGTTCCGGTATCGAAACTGGCTTTTTGAATCGCCGCCTGCATACTTTGTTCAACCCGCAGCATACTGTCGAGTTCAACACCTCGAATATCGACAAAAAACGTGACCTCGCCAGGAATCACATTCATCGAGTTAGGCACAACATCTAATTTACCTACCGTGCCAACCGTGCCGTAACAGGACTCTTTACAAGCGGCTAAATGAATATCGGCAATAATGGCAACACTCGCAACCAACGCATCTTGACGTTGATTCATTGGCGTTGCGCCAGAGTGATCCGCATGGCCTTTTACCGTCACACAAAAACGGATTGGCGCGGCAATGCCGGTGACAATACCAATTTGCTTATTCGCCGCTTCAAGGCATTTACCTTGTTCAATATGCAGCTCGACAAAGGCTGCAAAATAATCATTGGCCAGTTCACATTGCTGATTTAACACCGCTTCGCTGCTGTAACGCGTGCGATCAAGTACCTGAAAAATATCTTCATTGCTGCTATCTTTATTTTTACGCCAGCTCTCAGCGTCAACCTGACCGGCTAAAATTTTGCTACCAATACAAGAAAAGCCAAAACGGCTCGATTCTTCAGCGCGGAAAATCACCACTTCTAAACTGCGCTTTAACTGACCAGGTTCAAACTGTGATAATGCATAAATGCCGGATAAAACCCCTGCCACACCGTCATAATTACCGCCTAAAGGCACCGTATCAATATGAGATCCTGTGCCAACTGCCGGCAACTGTGGCTCAAAACCCGCTAAGCGAGCGAACACATTACCTGCCGCGTCTTGACGCACGGTCAGGCCCAAGGTTTTCATTTTAGTAATCAGGTACTCGTGTGCTTGCTCATCAACCTGCGAGTAAGCTAACCGAGTTGTGCCTTTTTCGTGATTTGATGTTGAAAAAGTAGATAAATGGTCGAATAACGCATTCAATTGGGATAATGTTAATTTCGCCGACATAGCTATTCCTTTGTGACATTTTGCTGCTTTTTTGTCTCATTTTTTAGACATTATAATCAAAAAAAAAAGCCTTTTTTACTAATTAAGCTAAAATAAATATCATTTGTGTGATAATTTTATCTTTTTTTAGACACCTGTGGATTAGACTATTACTAAGTAAATTAAAATGGAAGAATTATATGTCGATCATAAAACAAAGTGATTTTGTCGCCGGTATTATTAATGCTTTTCAATTGATCAGCTATGCTCATCCTATTGACTTTATTAAAGCGATGTATCAGGCATGGCAAAAAGAGACCTCGCCTGCTGCTAAAGATGCAATTGCGCAAATCCTTATTAATAGCCGTATGTGCGTACAAAATAAACGACCGATTTGCCAAGATACCGGCATTGCTGTCGTTTTTGTCAAAATTGGCATGAATGTGCAATGGGAGACACAACTGTCCATTGAAGAGATGGTGAATGAAGGCGTTAGGCAAGCTTATTTAAATCAACATAATAAACTCAGAGCATCAATCGTCGCTGATCCAGCAGGACTGCGCAAAAACACTCAAGATAATACCCCAGCCGTTGTGCACATAGAGATGACAGCCGGCGATAAAGTCGAGATTATTTGCGCAGCCAAAGGGGGAGGCTCGGAAAATAAAGCCAAATTACTGATGCTTAATCCTTCGGATTCGATTGTCGATGCTGTATTAAATATTGTGCCGCAGATGGGCGCAGGTTGGTGCCCGCCAGGCGTCCTTGGCATCGGGATTGGTGGTACTCCCGAAAAAGCCATGCTCATGGCCAAACAATCACTCATGCAGCCGATCAATATTGCCGATCTCTATCAAAAACAGCGCCAACAACAACCTTTAACACCCGTTGAGACATTGCGTTTAGAGCTCTATGAAAAAGTTAATCAACTCAATATTGGCGCACAAGGACTTGGTGGACTCAGTACGGTACTTGATATCAAAATGAATGATTATCCAACCCATGCCGCTAGCTTACCGCTGGCCATTATTCCCAATTGTGCGGCCTCTCGCCATGTCGAATTCACCTTAGACGGCAGTGGTCCACCTACACTACCTGAGCCCAATTTAGCCGACTGGCCCAATATTCCGCTTAGTCACGAGATTAAACAACAAATTATCAATGTCGATCAGCTAACCAAAGATAAAGTTCAACGCTTAAAATGTGGTGATCGCGTCTTGTTAACCGGTAAAATTTTGACCGCTCGAGACGCCGCGCATAAAAAGCTGATTGAGCGGCTAAACAATAATCAGCCACTGCCGGTGGATTTACACAATAAACTTATCTACTATGTCGGCCCAGTCGATGCCGTCAATGATGAAGTCGTTGGCCCTGCTGGTCCGACAACGGCGACCCGAATGGACAAGTTCACTGGGCAATTATTAGCCCAAACAGGACTACTTGGCATGATTGGCAAAGCAGAACGAGGGCCACAAACTACGTTGGATATTAAACATAACCATGCTATCTATTTTATCGCAGTGGGCGGTGCGGCTTATTTAATTTCCAAAACGATCAAAAAATCAAGGGTGCTTGCCTTTCCTGAACTGGGTATGGAAGCAATCTATGAATTTGACGTGGAGAATATGCCCGTCACGGTCGCTATTGACCCCAATGGTAATTCTATCTATGCTAATAGATAACCAGACATACTTCTTGCAAATTGGCAATCTCACTCAACGAGCAGTGACGTTGCCATTATGCATAGCTATCGACTTAATCAAGGAGTAATAACATGAATGTTGCAGACATTTCAAAAAAACGCTATACCACGAAACATTATGATAAAAGCAAAACCATTCCAGCTGAGCAAATTGAACAGTTGTTAACGGTGTTAAAAAACAGCCCATCTTCGGTCAACTCTCAGCCATGGCACTTTTTTATTGCCGATAATGATGCCGCCAAAGCAAAAATTTTACCGGCAATTTTAGAATTTAATCAATCGCGTGTGACTGATTCATCTCACACCATTATCTTTGCGGTCAGAACGCCATTAGATGAAGCGCATTTACACAATTTGTTACAACAAGAAGATAAAGATGGTCGCTTCCCAAGTGCTGATCTCAAAAGTGCTCAAGATAATGGTCGTCATTTCTTTGTTAAGCAAAATAGTGCAACACCGCAAACCCAATTCGAATGGGAAAGCCGACAAGCGTATATTGCACTCGGTCAGTTACTGTTTGCCGCAGCATCACTTGGTATTGATTCAACTGCGATTGAAGGTTATGACGCGGTTAAAATGGATGAAATTTTAGGTTTATCCGCGAAAGGATTTAAAAGCATTGTTATCGCCACACTGGGCTATCGCGCTGCCGATGACGGTAATGCGCACCGACCAAAATCACGCTTACCTGATGAACAGCTCTTCACCAGATTATAATCACACCAAGCAGCAGGCCTATCCTGCTGCTTGCTTAAATCGCAACACTATTCCTTACGAATCAGTAGTGCATCACTCCAATTCACTTTATTCGAATCTTTTTTAGGTTTTGGCATCGCATTGGGATCAAAATTAGGATTCAGCCTTGGCTTGGGTTTAACCGGCCTATCAATAAACGATAATAACATTTTGGTACAATCTTGCTGTGGCTCGTCAAAAATCTGATCACGTGGACCTTGTTCAACAATTTGCCCCTCTTTCATCACGATCACGTGATGGCATATTGAATAAATAACCGCTAAGTCATGACTAATAAACAGATAACTCAGTTGATGCTTTTGCTGCAAAGCTTTTAATAATTCAATAATTTGTAGCTGCACTGATCGATCTAGCGAAGATGTTGGTTCATCTAACACCAATAATTCAGGCTGCAAAATTAATACTCGTGCAATCGCAATGCGTTGCCGCTGTCCACCAGAAAATTCAAATGGATAACGGTGACGGCTAGCTGGATCGAGCCCCACTTCCTGCATAATCGTAATGACAGCCGCTTCACGCTCTTGCGCTGAGTATTGCTTATGAGTCAATAACCCTTCACTAATAATTTGCTCAACACTAAATCGTGGGTTTAATGATGAAAAGGGATCTTGAAATACAACCTGCATACGACTACGAAATGGCAGTAGCTTTTTCTGGCTAAGCTTTGCAAGCTGCGAACCATCAAAATAAATATCACCGGTTGACGCCATTAGTCGCAAAATAGCCAGCGCAGTGGTACTTTTGCCAGAGCCTGACTCACCGACGAGTCCGACCGTTTCCCCCTGATGAATAGTCAAACCAATATTATCAACAATGTTGTGTTTACGTTTACTTAAAAACCCTTTTCGCTGCGTTATTTCTACATTTAAGTGATTAACATTCAATAAAATACCCGGAGACTGAGGTAACGGCACCGGTTCACCTTGTGGCTCTGCATTGAGTAACTGCTTGGTATATTCATGTTCTGGTCGTAAAAAGATCCGATGACGATTGTTAAATTCAACAATCTGCCCTTGATTCATCACCGCCACTTTATCCGCCACTTTCTTCACAATGCTTAAATTATGGGTAATAAATAGCATACTCATATTGAGTTCATGCTTAAGCTCTTTCAGGAGCTGAATAATCTGCGCTTGCACAGAAACATCGAGTGCGGTCGTTGGCTCATCGGCGATAAGAAGTTTAGGCTGGGTTAGAATCGCCATCGCAATCATCACGCGCTGTCGCTCACCACCAGATAGTTGATGCGGATAGCTGTTTAAGCGCTGCTTGGCGTTTTTAATGCCCACGCGGGTTAAATATTCAATAATTTCAGCGCGCGCTTGATTGGCGCGCATACCTCGGTGCAACGACAACACTTCATAAAGCTGTTTTTCGATGGTATGTAGTGGGTTTAACGAGAGCATCGGCTCTTGAAAAATCATACTAATTTGATTACCACGAATCTGCCGCAGGGCACGCTCATTAACTTTGAGCAAGTCTTGATTATCAAACCAAATTTCTCCGCTTGGATAATCCACTTGCACTGGCGAAAGTAACTGCAATATCGATAATGCCGTCACCGATTTACCGCTTCCCGATTCACCGACTAAGGCAACGGTTTCTTTATCAAAAATATCCAAACTGACCTGATTAACAACCTGCGCTAAACCTTGTGATTGCTTAAATGCAACACTTAAATCGCGAATCGATAATAATGGCATGCTCATCTTAAGCCCTCTTTGTTTGGATCAAAAGCATCACGCACCGCTTCACCAATAAAAATTAATAAGGACAGCAAAGTGGCTATGACCATAAAGGCACTAATGCCAAGCCAGGGAGCTTGTAAATTGTTTTTACCTTGCAGTAATAAACGGCCAAGCGAAGGTGAGTCAAGTGGCAAACCAAAGCCTAAAAAATCCAATGACGTTAAGGTGGTAATTGAGCCACATAAGATAAAGGGTAAAAATGTTAATGTTGCCACCATCGCATTAGGTAACATATGCTTGAACATAATCCGGCTATCACTAACCCCTAATGCTTTCGCCGCGCGAATATAATCAAAATTACGGGTACGCAAAAACTCTGCCCGCACCACACTCACTAGCGCCATCCAACCAAATATCACCGTAATGGTCAGTAACCACCAAAAGTTCAGTGGCATGATACTCGAAAGTAAAATGATCATAAATAACACTGGTAAACCACTCCAAATTTCGATAAAACGCTGACCGAGTAAATCCACTTTACCGCCATAGTAGCCTTGCATGGCCCCCATCACAATGCCAATAATCGAGGTGACAAAGGTTAAGGCAATGGCAAAAAACATCGAAATACGAAACCCATAGACGATATTAGCCAGTACATCAAAGCCCGCATCTGTCGTCCCTAACCAATGGGCCGCCGATGGCGGAGTGGGAAACGTATCGGCGGTGTTGTAGATTAACGTATTGTAACTATAACGAAACGGTGGCCAAATCATAAAGCCATCTTGCTCAATATGTTGACTGATAGCCGGATCTAAATAATTGGTTGGCGTAGCAAACTCACCACCAAAATCAGTTTCGGGATAATCTTTTACAATGGGAAAATAAAACGCATCATGGTATTTAATTAAGATAGGCTTATTGTTAATCCAAACTTCAGCACACAAACTTATCAGAAAAAAGATAACAAAAATCCATAATGAGATATAACCGCGCCGATTACGTTTAAAACGTCTTAGGCGCAGCTGATTGATCGAGAGCGGCTTAGTAGCCTGATTTAAAGCGTTGTTGGTTGTCATATTAACGTGCCTCAAAATCAATACGAGGGTCGATTAACATATAAGTCAAATCGGTGATTAATTTGGTTACTAACCCAATAAGTGTAAAAATATACAGCGTGCCAAAAATGACTGGATAATCGCGCGAAATGATCGCTTCATAGCCAAGCAAGCCCAAGCCATTAAGCGAAAAAATAATCTCAATGAGCAGTGCGCCGGTAAATAAGATTCCGATGAACGCAGCGGGAAAACCAGACACAATTAACAGCGTTGCATTACGAAAAACATGACGGTATAGCACCTGTTTATTACTTAATCCTTTTGCTTTAGCAGTCACCACATATTGCTTACGAATCTCATCTAAAAACGCGTTTTTCGTTAGCATTGTCAATGACGCAAAGCCGCTAGTGACCATCGCAATAGTCGGTAAACAGATATGCCAAAAATAATCTTTAATTTTACCCCAGGTATCAAGCTCAGCAAAATTAGCTGACATCAAGCCCCGTAAGGGAAAAATATCAAAATAACGGCTGCCCGCAAATACAATAATTAACAGCACTGCCAGTAAAAAAGAGGGAATAGCATAACCGATAATAATCATCATACTCGACCAAAAATCAAACTTAGAGCCGTCTTTAACCGCTTTACGAATTCCCAAAGGAATTGAAATCATATAAATCAGTAAGGTACTCCACAGACCAAGTGAAATAGAGACCGGTAAGCTTTTAATAATTAAACCGGTAACAGATTCACTCTTAAAAAAGCTATTCCCAAAATCAAAACAGATAAAACTTTTAATCGTATCGATATAGCGCTGCCAAATCGGTCTATCAAAGCCGTACTGTTGTTCGATCGCCGCAATAATCTGTGGATCAAGCCCTTTCGCACCGCGATAAATTTGATGATTATTGAGCGTAGGTAATTCACTGCCCGGTAATAATGCAGCGCCTAATTGGGGCCCCATCTCAAGCTGGGCAATAGCCTGATCAACCGGGCCACCGGGCGCAACTTGCACGATAAAGAAATTAATCGTTAAAATAATCAGTAACGTTGGGATAATCAGTAATAATCGGCTAATAAGGTAACTTAACATGCTCTTTGCTCCTGCTTGCTTATCGATTATTTTTTGGCAATTGAGCCGCTTGATTCGCATCATACCACCACGTATCAAGCCCAATACTGTAGCGCGGTTTAACAGCTGGTTTATCAAATTTATGCCAATATGCATAATAGATATAACGCGGATACCACATTGGAATCATTGGGTATTCCTGCGTCAAAATACGATCGAGTGCCCGTGCAAGCGCAGTCAGTTTCTGCTCATCATGACTATAATTGGGAATTTGCATAATTAAATCATCAATCGCCTGATTATGTAATCCCGACGAATTCCAGGTTGAATTTAGGTATTCACTGCCCCATAAAATAATCAGCTGTGAGGTTGGATAAGGAATCGCCGGATAACTCGTTGGCATCATATCGTAATCGCGTTCACGTAAACGGGAATTAATTTGCGCATAATCAACCGTTGTGATGACCATTTTAATGCCCAATTTAGCTAAATTTTGTTGATAAGCAATGGCATATTTAATATCCGATCCCATATAAAGTAGCAGTTCAAATTCAAACGGTTTACCGGTTTGTTGATTGACCAACTGATTATCTTTCATCACCCAACCGGCTTGCTCTAATAGCGCCTTAGCTTGTAATAAATGACTACGGTTAAAACCATCACCATCACTTGGTGGCACTTGATACGATGAGCCAAATACTGACGGTGGAATAATCGTAGCGTAAGGTGTTAGCCATTCGCGTTCCAAATCGTTCGGTAACCCTTTGGCCGCATAAGGTGTATTTTCAAAAAAACTAGTCGGTTGCTGATAACTATTATAATAAAATGCACGATTGAGCCAGGCAAAATCAAATGCTAACGTTAAGGCTTGACGAACCTTAGTATCCCGAAAAACATCGCGCTCAAGATTAAAGGCTAACCAACGAGTATTAACTGCCGTTGTCACCTCATCTTCTTGCCGGACAATAAATCCATCGTCAAAGTAATGGCCTTGATACTGAGTAAACCAATTTTTAGGTTGGCCTTCAAGGCGAAAATCATATTCACCGGCTTTAAACGCTTCTAATGCAATACTATCATCTAAATAATAATCAATGCGTTTAGTATCAAAATTATAACGACCTTGATTAACTGATAAATTTTTTGCCCAATAATTAGGATCGCGCCGATAAATGGCATACTGACCTAGCTGATAATCACTGAGCACATAAGGCCCACTACCGATCGGCGGCGTTGTTAGCGGTTCAGCAAAATTTTTATTTTGCCAAAAATGTTTAGGTAATACAGTAAAATTGCCGACTAATGTGAGCAATCGTTCACGATTAGCTGTTGGTAGCTCAAATCTAACGCGGTATTTATCAAGCGCTTTAACCGTCACGCCCTCATTATATACACGGTATTGTGAAACGCCTTCAGTCATGAATTTAGTAAATGAAAACTCAACATCCTCAGCAGTTAAGGGGATACCATCACTAAAATAAGCAGTTGGATTTATCGTGACCTCAGCCCACTTCCCTGCATCAGAGTAAGTGATTGATGTAGCTAATAAAGGATAAAAACTGTTGAGTTCATCTTCTGATTGCATAAAAAGCGTTTCATACATATCATCAGCACTACGCTCTGGCGCACCTCGGCTGGCATAACGATTAAAATTATCATAAGTACCAATTTCGGCCAGCTTTAACTCCCCCCCTTTGGGCGCATTAGGATAAGCATAGTCAAAATGCGTAAAATCAGCGCGATACTTGGGTTCTCCAATTAATGCAAAAGCGGTTGTTGTAACAATTTTTTCATCAGGTAGAGTATACGTTTGTATCGTCGAGTCAGTTGGTTGCTGTGGCCCGGCTAGCTCATGTTGATTAGCCATCGCTTGGAAACTCAACACACTACTGATAAAACTCAATAATATGACTGGTTTCAACCGATTTTTGACATACTGAAACATGCTGTTCTCCACTCCCTAATACGCAATCATTTGCTGACGATAACAATGCTTTGCAACCGGCTCGGTTTGTAATTGTGGTAGGCGAGATAAATAGTCATCTCGCGAAATGTCCTTCGCGCCCAAGCTGGCGGTGTGTTCATTTAACACTTGGCAATCAATCAGTTTGCCGCCATTGCTTAAAAAATGCTGACAAAACGCATATAAACCGACTTTAGATGCATTAGTTTGTATACTAAACATTGATTCGCCACAAAATAGCGCCCCTTGCGCAATACCATACATCCCACCAATTAGGCGATTATTGTGCCAAACTTCAATCGAATGCGCAAAACCTAATTGATGTAATTGAATATAAGCGGCAATCATTTCATCAGTTATCCACGTATCTTGATGATAAGTTGCACAGCCTTCTATCACCGCCGCAAAATGCTGGTTTAGTGTAACTTGATAAGCACATTTATTTAAAAACTTTCTAAATGTTCTGTTGGCATGAAATTGCTCGGGTTCAAGCACCGCTCGCGGATCAGGTGACCACCATAAAATAGGCTCATCCTCACTAAACCACGGGAAGATCCCTTTTTGATAGGCCGCCAACAATCGATTAGCCGATAAATCACCGCCCACAGCGAGTAATCCGTTGGGGTCGGTTAAGGCATGGCTAGGCTTAGGAAAGGTAAGTGAATGATCTAATACATGAAGTAACACACGGCAGCCTAAATTTAATCACTGATGAATAATGACGTATTATACACCAAAGTATCAAGAAAAGATTGCTTTGGCATTCATCTGATTTGTTCGATTATCCTGCTCGCCGATATCACGTAATGCGTTCATGTGACAGCCGGGGTAATTAAACACCCGCTAAATAATCATCAATACGCTGCTCGACATCCCGCCACAAATATAGGCCGTTTTCATGCGGCTTTATATTAGACAGCGTTAATGTCATATGCTTAGGCGGATTGGTTAAACTCAGTGGCGACGCTAAGTGTAACTGTTCAACGCTCGGATACAGATACTCAGCGTTAAAATAGTATTGATCCGTTTTTGCATCGTATAAACGGTAAAATATGACCTTACCACCGATAGGGGTTAACTCAAATTGTTGTGGCAATCGATAATCATCGAAGCCGAGTGCCGCAAGCAACGTGGCGATATTACTATCGTGACCAACTAAAATATTGAGCTTATGTTGCCTTGTTTTAAATAATTGGTTAATCAATCCAACTAACGGTTTGGCAATATGCTTAGCCAGCATGGGTGATTTGTATAATAAATTAATATACTGGTTCTTAATATTGGTAATTAACCGCCACTGTTCATCGCAGTGAATCATACCCCAGGCAATATCATGCTTTGCAAATCCGGAATAGTGCTGCAACGTAAATGCGTCAGCAATAGCCGTGCCGAGCGCCAATGGGCCCAATAGAATCGGTTCTTGATATTGCTTTAAGTCAAATAGTGTCGGTAACTGCGCAAATTCACACTGATATTGTTGATAAATGGCCGACTGCCGATAGTCTAAAATATCGGACAATAATTGATAAGCAGGAGCCAATTGCTGATCGAGCTCTTCAATAAACTGAGCCGATCGGGTATAACGTTTAAGATCATCAATGACCGTCTGCTTAAAGGCTGTATCCGCCTGATAAACTACCGGATTAAACACTTCATCCATGCGTTCGATCGAATACTTATGCTCAATGGCAATATCTTGCCCAGCCCATGCACCTAAAGTAAAATACTGAGCAGTTGCAAGCGTGCGTTGTAAGCTATTGGCATAAACAAAAATATCTTCGGCATCAAGCAACGTGCCCTGCTGCGCCAGTCGCCTTGCAAAATAATCGCCAAAATAACTCTCTAATGTGCCACCACGCGTCGTTAAATAGCCCGCCGCGCAGTCCCATGTTGGCCAACTTTTTGGGGTAACGGTTTGCAAAAAATCGACCGTATTTGGCAATGGCGTTCGAATGCCATGCCGACTAAAAACAATGATGCAATCTAATTGCAAACAATCCATTATTTAGTAATCCAGCCTTGTTTGTGCAGATAACTGAGCATGAAATCACGTTGCTCTTTATTAATAATACTAGGTAGTTTATCACTCCAGCCACCTGCTTTTTTATGCTCAGAACGCTGATGATAATATTGATTCATCTGCTGGTCATATTGTGCCAACGCATCTTTATCAACAGCTTGATATTCATTATTAAAAAAGACCAACTCTTTGGGTAAACGGGGTTTGATCTCAGGATTTTGATCCGGATGACCAATACACAGGCCAAATAACGGCAATACAAATTTAGGTAATGCCAATAGCTCCGTTACTTGATCGATATTATTGCGAACACCACCAACATAAACACACCCCAGTCCTAAAGATTCGGCCGCAATAACCGCATTTTGCGCCATAATTGCCGTATCAACGCAGCCTAATAACAGTTGTTCCGCTTTCCCCAGTGATAACGTCTGATCAAGTTGATAATGGCGATTAAAATCGGCGCAAAACACCCAGAATTCAGCCGCACTTGCCACATAAGATTGATCACCCGCATAGTGAGCAAGTTTGGTGCGTTTATCTTGATCAGTGATACGAATAATGGTTGAGCACTGTAAAAAACTGGAACTTGATGCACTACTCGCTGCTGAAATAATACTATCGATATCATCTTGTTTAATCGCTTTAGGTAAATAAGCACGAATAGAACGATGATGGCGTAATAAATCAATAGTTGGATTACTCATACAATAACTCCACAACAAACATAAAAATCGGAATAATGATATAACGTATACATTATCACGTTAATCCATGAATAGTAAAATTAAGTTGATATGATACAAAGTGCAAGCTGGTCATGAATCGAAATAGTACTATCGCGACAATGCGGAACGAAAAAAAGCATGTTGGAAAACGAGCTTAACAGAATTAGGCATGATTTGCCTGAGCTTGATAATGAGTGATATCGCAGCCATACTGTACTGCGATATCATATAAATGATGATACGAATAATGCTTTAATTAAACGCCATTTCACCTAAGGTGATTTTCGTGCTCATCTCCAAATTCATTTCGCCACCTAAACCCGGATACAGTTTTTTCATGCTAGCAATCACCTCTTTAGATGAATCTCGGGTAAGCAGAATATAATCAAAAGTTTTTAAATATTGATGTGTAAACTCAAGTGCCTCAATTCCCATTGGTTGATTACCTAAATAGTGACCGGGAATGGCTAAGCTTGGTTGTAAAGCTAACATTTCAAAAATCGTGTTATCCCAATAAAGTCGATCACGCACGGTTTTGGCATCAGCCGTCCACACATACATATTGTTAGATAACAGTGAACCACCTACAATCATTTTGCGCGATGGGAGCCACAAATAAGTATGTAGCGCATCACTACCTTTAATATCAAACACTTCATCACCAAAATGAATCACATTCCCCGCTAGCGCTTGCGGGATGACAATTTTAGTTGGCGCTTGCTTACCTAGCTTGGTACGCCAGTATTTAAGTTTATCGGTACCGGACTGTTTAATTCGCTCGACGGTCGCCGGTGTTGCCACAACACGTGCATTGGGATAGGCTGCTAAAATCGTTTCTAATCCAAAATAAAAATCCGGATCACTTTGACTAATATAAATTAAGCTTAAAGGTTTACCACTTTGCTGAATTTGCTTAACAAGCTGCTCCGCATCTTGCGCGGTAAACTGAGCATCAATTAGCATCGCTTCATTTTGGGTATAGAAAATTGTTGAAGTAACAGGAAAAATAGCCTTGCTACCTGAGTTATAAACATCAAAATGACTAATTTTACCCGCTTGCTGCGTCGCGCAGGCTGCTAATGTAACAACTAGTGAAAATAATAAGACTAACCGTTGCAGACTTCTCATGTTTCTCCCCTCTATTTCGTTATCTAATATGATAATGATTATTCGATGCGTTTAAACTGTAAATCCCAAACACCATGCCCTAAATTCAGTCCACGATTTTCAAATTTCGTCATAGGCCGGTAATCAGGTCTTGGAATATAGCTACCATCAGTGGATAAATTCTCTAATCCCGCCGCGCCTTGTAACACCGCTAACATATGTTCAGCATAATGTTGCCAATCCGTTGCTAAATGTAATATGCCACCAGGTTTGAGTTTTTGTCGTAATAATTGGACAAAATCAGGTTGAATAATCCGGCGCTTATTATGCTTCGCTTTATGCCATGGATCAGGGAAAAAGATTTGCACTTTATCTAATGAACCATCGCTCACCATATTATGCAACACTTCCACCGCATCATGACACATCACTCGCAAATTACGTAAATTATGTTTACCCGCGGCCATTAAGCATGCCCCAACGCCTGGACGGTGAACTTCAATGCCGAAGAAATTTTCATTCGGCATGTTAGTTGCCATTTCGACTAATGAGGCCCCCATGCCAAAACCGATCTCTAGCGTAACGGGATGCGCATTATTAAATACGTTAGTAAAATCAAAACGATGCGCTGCATCATAGTCAATTCCCAACGTTGGCCATAACTGGGTAATGGCCAATTCTTGCCCTTTTGTTAAGCGTCCTTGACGCAAGACAAAGCTTCTAATTTGCCGTACCGGCCTACCGTCTTCCATTAGTTCAGTAGTCATAATGTCACTTTTTTGATTCATATCACGATCTTTGTTATACAATAAATTAGCTTAATAGTGTAACGTAAGTTAAAATTTGTCGCTAGCATTCCAATGACAATATAATCGAAATACAATAAACAAAAGCTATGTTTGAATTTAATCTCATTTTACAGCTCTTACAACAAATGTGCGTCTACCTTGTTATCGCCTATTTGCTGAGCAAAACCCCATTATTTATTCCCGTTATGCAGGTCACCGTTCATCTACCGCATAAATCGCTGTGTTATTTAATTTTTTCTTTTTTCTGTATTATGGGGACCTATTTTAGTCTGGAAATTGAAGATACCTTAGCCAACACCAGAGCTATTGGTGCCATTTTGGGCGGGTTACTCGGCGGCCCCACCGTTGGATTATTAGTCGGTATAACCGGCGGCGTCCATCGTTATACGTTAGGCGGAGTTACAGCTGAAACCTGTATGTTTGCCACCATATTAACCGGCTTCATTAGTGGTATGGTGCACTACTTTTTGATGAAAAATAGACGAGTTGACCTCATTTATAATCCATTCGTCGTTGCGGTATTGGCTATTCTGGTCGAATCACTGGAAATGCTGATGATTTTAATTTTTTCTAAACCATTCGACGTTGTTTTTCATACGGTTAAAATTATTGCCGCCCCAATGATTATTGCCAATAGTGTCGGTGCGGCAATGTTTATGCGAATCTTGCTAGATCGTAAGGCTATGTTTGAAAAGTATACCTCAGCCTTCTCGTCTAGAGCACTCAAAATTGCCTCTAGCACTGATGGCTTACTTAGAAACGGCTTTAATCAAGAAAACAGTACCAAAGTTGCCTATATTATTTATAAGGAGCTAGGCGTTGGCGCCGTTTCAATTACCGATCGCGAAAAAATTCTGGCATTTATTGGTACCGGTAGTGATCACCATCTACCCGGTACTCCGATTACCTCAAAAGCCTCGCTACAATCTATCGACGCCGATGAGGTGAAGTACCTTGATGGTATACATCAACCTTACCAATGTTCGCTCAATAAAAACTGTCGATTGGGCTCAACACTCGTTATCCCACTGCGCGGTGAGAATAATACCGTCGTTGGCACGATTAAACTCTATGAAGTAAAAAATACGCTTTTTAGTTCAATCAACCGAACGCTCGGTGAAGGTATCGCCAGTTTACTATCAGCGCAGATTCTTGCCGGCCAAAATGAGCGCTATAAACAGCTGTTATCACAAACAGAAATTAAATTACTGCATGCGCAAGTTAATCCGCATTTTTTATTTAATGCGCTCAATACATTACTTGCCGTTATTCGCCGAGATCAGTTGCAAGCGTCATCATTGGTACAAAATCTATCAACATTTTTCCGCAAAAATTTAAAACGGCCCACCGAAATCGTTAATTTAAGCGATGAGCTTGAACATATTACGGCGTATTTAGAGATCGAAAAAATGCGTTTTATGGATAAACTCGATATTGTCGTCGATGTACCGGCAAAATTTCAAACCGTACACTTACCGGCCTTTTCGCTACAGCCGATTGTGGAAAATGCGATCAAACACGGCGTATCACAAATGATAGGTAAAGGTATCGTCACTATCCGAGCTTATCAACACGATACCGTGTTAATGCTTGAGGTCGAAGATAACGCTGGGATGTATCGTGAAGAACATAAAGATAATGGTGGATTAGGCATTAATTTAGTGCATAAACGCATACAAATTCGCTATGGTGAACAATATGGCATGCAAATTCATTGTGAGCCCGATTGTTATACGCGAGTTGTACTCACCATACCCATTGAACAGGATAAAAGTATATGTTAAAAGCGATTATTGTCGACGATGAGCCATTGGCTCGCGAAAATTTACGCTGCCAACTCGCTCTACATGAAAAAATCACGATCATGGCTGAGTGCAGCAATGCATTTGAAGCCGTCAAAGCCATTCATCAGCTGCAGCCCGATGTGGTATTTTTAGATATTCAAATGCCGAAAATTAATGGTCTGGAAATGCTCAATATGCTCGATACGCAGACCATGCCACACATCGTGTTTTTAACCGCTTACGAAGAGTTTGCCATTAAAGCTTTTGAAGCACAAGCATTCGATTATTTATTAAAACCGATAGAACCGAGCCGATTAGATAAAACCATTCAACGATTATTCAATAGTCCAAAACAGCAAAATCTGACGCAATTAAGCGTAGATCCGATGCTCAAATACATTCCCTGTATTGGTCACAGCAAAATCTACCTACTCAATTTAGATGATGTGTATTATGTCAGCTCAAGACCAAGCGGCGTTTATGTCTTTAATAAAGAGAATACCGAATATTTTACTGAGTTAACACTGCGCACGCTCGAAGAAAAAACGCCATTAATCTATTGTCATCGTCAATATCTCATCAATATGAAACAATTGAAAGAGATTCGCTTTGACCAATCAGGCCATACTGAAATTATTCTCAATAACGCTGTTGCGGTGCCAGTGAGCCGGCGCTACTTAAAACCCCTGAAAGAACAGCTCGGGCTATAAATTCAGTGAACGAGAATATGTAAACTCGCATTTCTATCATTAACATCTTACCCCTTAGATGGTTTGGCGTTTATCTTGTCAAACCATTAACATGCCAATTTAAACCACTCACAATTGCTATTGAACCTTTTACTCACTTCAAGATTCTTTTTTCAATGCAAGTTATTTACTATACGCTGGCAAAATTTTAGATACTCTTTGATCTAATGAGGAAAACAATTAATGAGTAATAACAAATACCTTAAGCATTTACCTTGGGTGCTACTTGCATTCATCGGTGCATGCTGCTTAGCTGTTGTTGCATTAAGACGTGGTGAGCACATAAGTGCGCTATGGATTGTTGCAGCATCGGTTTCTGTCTATTTAGTTGCCTATCGCTATTACAGCCTTTATATTGCAAGTAAAGTGATGGGACTTGACCCGACTCGTGCAACACCTGCAGTCATTAATAATGATGGTCTAAACTATGTTCCAACTAACAAATACGTTTTATTTGGCCATCACTTTGCCGCAATCGCAGGCGCAGGTCCATTAGTTGGTCCCGTTCTAGCAGCTCAAGTTGGTTATTTACCAGGTACGCTATGGTTACTTGCTGGTGTAGTATTAGCCGGTGCCGTTCAAGACTTCATGGTGCTATTCCTGTCATCACGCCGTAACGGTGCATCATTAGGTGAAATGATTAAGCAAGAACTGGGACAAATCCCAGGCACAATCGCATTATTCGGTTGTTTCTTAATTATGCTAATTATCCTAGCAGTTTTAGCCCTAATCGTTGTTAAAGCACTGGCAGAAAGCCCTTGGGGCGTATTTACTGTGTGTGCGACCGTACCAATTGCGCTATTTATGGGAATTTACATGCGATTTATCCGCCCAGGTCGAGTCCTTGAGGTCTCAATCATGGGGATTATTTTGCTTGTTTTATCAATTTGGTTTGGTGGCGTTATCGCGCACGACCCATATTGGGGCAATGCATTGACATTCCAAGCAACGACCATTACTTATGTGTTAGTCGGTTATGCTTTCATCTCAGCATTATTACCAGTTTGGTTAATTTTAGCGCCACGCGATTACTTAGCAACGTTCTTAAAAATTGGTGTAATCGTTGGCCTTGCTGTGGGTATTGTGATTTTAAACCCTGATTTAAAAATGCCTGCTATTACCCAATACGTTGATGGAACCGGCCCGGTATGGAAAGGTGCATTAATGCCATTCTTATTCATCACTATCGCTTGTGGGGCAGTATCAGGTTTCCATGCGCTCATTGCCTCAGGTACCACACCAAAATTACTAGCCAGTGAAAAAGATACGCGCTTTATTGGCTATGGTGCCATGTTAATGGAATCGTTTGTCGCAATTATGGCATTAGTTGCCGCATCAATTATTGAGCCTGGTTTATACTTTGCCATGAATACACCACCAGCGGCGCTTGGCTTTACTATGCCAGATTTACACAAATTAAGTGATCCCGCGATGGCACCATTAATTATGGCGCAATTAAACGATGTAACGCATCAAGCGGCAGCGACCATTAGTTCTTGGGGCTTTACAATTTCACCAGAGGAAATTCTACAAACTGCAACGGATATTGGTGAAAAATCAGTGTTGAACCGTGCAGGTGGTGCACCGACGCTTGCAGTTGGTATTGCGCATGTATTCCATCAAATCCTTCCTGGTGCTGATATGGGCTTTTGGTATCACTTTGGTATCTTATTTGAAGCACTATTTATTTTAACCGCACTTGATGCAGGAACGCGTTCTGGTCGATTCATGTTACAAGATTTACTGGGTAACTTTGTCCCATTCTTGAAGAAAACAGACTCAATTGTTGCTGGTGTAATTGGTACTGCTGGTTGTGTTGGTTTATGGGGTTATTTACTATATCAAGGCGTTGTTGATCCACTTGGTGGCGTGAAAAGCTTATGGCCATTATTCGGTATCTCAAACCAAATGTTAGCAGCGGTCGCATTAGTTCTAGCAACGATTGTATTAATCAAAATGAAACGCGCACAATATATTTGGGTAACTATCATCCCTGCGGTTTGGTTATTGATTTGTACAACATGGGCGCTTGGCTTGAAACTGTTTAGTGATAATCCACAATTAGAAGGTTTCTTATATCTTGCAAAAGAATACAACCGTAAAATTGCTGAAGATCCAAGCTTAAGCTCACAACAAATTAGTGATATGACACATATTGTTATCAACAATTACACCAATGCTGGTTTAAGTGTTCTATTCCTAGTTGTTGTTTACAGTATTATTTTCTTCGGTATTAGAACGGCATTAAAAGTTCGTAATAATCCAGAAAGAACCGATAAAGAAACACCTTACGTTCCTGTACCTGAAGGTGGCGTGAAGACATCCATGTCTCACTAAGATAAGTTTGTTTGCTACATTAGCCGTAAACGAATTTATCCCTGTAGGACAGTCGTTAAAAAAATATCGGTAACCGCATACCCTACTATACAAATAGTAGGGTATTTTTATTGATAATTTCGTTATAATACCTGCCTTGTTTATTTCTAATAGATTATGCATGAAACCTAAAATTACCATTGTTGGCGCTGGCGCATCTGGACTGCTATGTGCAAGTTTGCTTGGCCAAAATCATTTTGATGTCACCGTCATTGATAATGGCAAAAAGCCTGGACGGAAAATTTTAATGTCCGGCGGTGGTCATTGTAATTTCACTAATCTGACCATTGAAGCGGATAACTATCTGTCACAAAATCCTCATTTTTGTAAATCGGCACTAAAGCGTTTTACACAATGGGATTTCCTTAATTTGGTGACTCGCTACAATATCCCCTATTATGAAAAAGAGCATGGTCAGCTTTTTTGTCAACATTCAGCGCAAGATATTGTCAATATGCTACTTAAGGAATGTGAAAAAGGTCAGGTTAAATTTAATATGCAAACTGAACTTGATGATATCAAACAAACAGAATCGGGTTTTCAGCTCTCAACCAATAAAGGGCAAATTGAGTCCGATAAAGTCATTATTGCTACCGGAGGGTTGTCTATGCCTAAATTAGGTACCACCCCGATTGGTTATCGTATTGCCGAAAAGTTTAATCTGCCGGTGATACCCGTTCGTGCAGGCTTAGTGCCATTTACCTTACAACAATCACTACTTGATAGCTTATCCCCACTTGCCGGCATCGCCACGTTCGCTGAAGTCAGCACTGCCTCAAAGCAGTTTAAAGGTAATCTACTTTTTACGCATCGAGGGCTATCAGGTCCGGCTATTTTGCAGCTATCAAGCTATTGGCAAGTTGGTGAGGCTGTTAGAATTAATTTGCTGCCTAATGATGATATGAACGCCTTTTTTGCCGTTCAAAGACAAGAAGCCAATAACCAATATATCAAAACAATTTTAGCAAAATTATTGCCTAAACGACTGATTGAGACGTTAATTGAGTTACAGATAATTATTGATGTGCCGCTAAAGCAGCTTAATTCAAAGCAGCAACAGCAACTTATTGACCAACTAACCAATTGGCAGATTATCCCTAACGGCACGGAAGGCTATCGCACCGCTGAAGTCACACTAGGTGGCGTAAGTACCGATGTGTTATCGTCAAAAAGCATGATGGTAACAAGCGTGCCTAATCTGTACTTTATCGGTGAAGTGATTGATGTAACAGGATGGCTCGGTGGTTATAATTTCCAGTGGGCCTGGAGCAGTGCCTATGCTTGCGCGAATGATGTCATAACAGCGTAATTAGACTGCATCTAACACAAAGCGATTGAGCAGCCGATAGTTAGCGGCAAAAAAATAGCTACCAAGGTAGCTATTTTCTTTATATTTTAAGATGTTCGTGACATCGCAATTAGTTAAGACGCTCTTTAATACGAGCCGCTTTACCACGAAGTTCACGTAGGTAGTATAGTTTAGCTTGACGCACTTCACCGCGACGTTTAATAGAGATAGAATCTACAACGGGTGAGTGAGTTTGGAAAACACGTTCAACACCTTCACCGTTAGAAATTTTACGGACAGTGAATGCAGAGTGTAAACCACGATTACGAATAGCGATAACCACACCTTCGTAAGCCTGAAGACGTTTTTTGTTACCTTCAACAACCCATACTTTTACTTCAACGGTATCACCCGGACGAAAAGCAGGAATGTCTTTTTTCATTTGTTCTTGTTCTAATTGCTGAATAATTGCATTTTTCATATTTATTCTCTTCCTAGGTACACTGAAATCTTAGTCGCGAGATTTTTCACTGTGTTCATTCTTGAACTCAGCAAGTAAACGTCGCTCTTCGTCAGTCAGAGCTAGATTATTTAGAAGATCTTCTCTTCTAAGCCAAGTCCGTCCTAGTGATTGTTTTAATCGCCAGAGACGAATTTCTTCATGGTGACCAGACATTAATATATCAGGCACCGCCATACCATCTAACACTTCCGGGCGAGTATAGTGCGGGCAATCAAGTAAACCGTTTACAAAAGAGTCTTCTTCTGCTGATGACTCGTGATGTAATACACCAGGAATAAACCGAGCGATTGCATCGACCATCACCATTGCGGGTAACTCTCCGCCACTTAACACATAATCCCCAACTGACCATTCTTCATCAATTTCAGTTTGGATTATCCGTTCATCTATGCCCTCATATCGACCACAGACAAGTATAAGCTTGTTCTGTTTAGATAATTCGCAAACCCCTTTTTGTTCAAGTTTACGCCCTTGTGGAGACAGATAAATTACTTTAGTATCATCCCCGAGCTGCATTTTTGCGGCATGAATGGCATCTCTTAATGGCTGAACCATCATCAACATGCCCGGCCCGCCACCATACGGTCGATCATCAACCGTTTTATGTCGGTCATACGCAAAATCGCGAGGATTCCAATACGAGACATCCAGTCGGCCATTTTTGACGGCTCTTCCTGTTACGCCATAATTGGTTATTGCTTGGAACATTTCAGGAAACAGGCTAATTACGCCAATTTTCATACAGTGCTCCCCAATAGCTAATTATGCTTAACATTCCTAAAATCATACTCAGGAACTAAAAAGCAGGATCCCAATCAACAGTGATCTGTTTCGCTGATAAATCAACCTGTTTAATAAATTGATCTTCAACATACGGGATCAAACGTTCTTTTGCTCCAAATGCATCTTTTAGATTTGCCTTAACGACGAGCACATCATTAGAACCGGTTTCCATTAAATCAGTTACCTGACCTAAATCATAACCATTTACGGTTGTCACTTTACAGCCAATTAGATCCTTCCAATAAAAATCACCCGCTTCCAAATTGGGTAACTTAGCTGAATCGACATAGATTTCAATGTTAGTTAATGCGTTAGCATCATCCCTGTCATCAATGCCTTTAATTTTGACAATAGTATCTTGATTATGCGGCTTAAAGCTTTCAACTTCAACTTCTTGCCAAGTATCAGCTCTTTTGATATACCAAGGTTGATAATCAAAAAGACTCTCTGAATCTTCGGTAAATGAAAACACTCTAAGCCAACCACGAATGCCATAACTTGAACCAAGCTTGCCTACAATGATTAATTTTTCTGTATTCATCTACACATCACTCAATTGTATAATTAAGCAATTTTTTGTGCTTGTTTGATCAGTGAATTAACACGATCAGATACAGTAGCACCTAAACCAACCCAGTGATTTACGCGATCAAGATCTAAACGTAGTTCTTCCGCTTTACCTTGCGCTACAGGGTTAAAAAAACCGATACGCTCAATAAAACGACCATCACGTGGGTTACGGCTATCAGTCACAACGACTTGATAAAATGGACGTTTTTTAGAACCGCCACGAGCTAAACGAATAGTTACCATAACTTCCTCTTAAAATTAAATTGTGTTTTGCTTGATTTATAACTGCCATTGGCTTCACCAAAAAAGCGTAGACAAAACAGAAATAAAAGCCCGAGAATTATACTCTTTTTTGAAGAAAGTGCAATGGTTAATGGGACGAATCAAGAGCGAGGTTAGATATCATGTTCTTTTTTAATAATCGTGACAACATAATATTTTTTAATTGCGATTATTTTAATCAAATAAATCCGATACAATGTAAAAATTATCAATTTTATCACGGCATTTGCTGATTATAATAATGAGGAAAAGATGAACAGTTCTAATCAATCATGTGTTATCGCAAAATTTGGCGGCACTAGTGTTGCGGATTATGAGGCGATGAAAAATAGCGCCAATATCGTGCTCACCAATCCTGATGTTAAAGTGGTGGTACTTTCGGCATCAGCTGGCGTAACCAATTTATTAGTAGCCCTAGCTGAAGGTCGTGATACTGAAATCCGTCAACAGCACCTTGCTAAACTGCACGAGATTCAATATAACATTCTAAGTGCGCTACCCGCCAATCCTGCACTACGCGATGAAATCGATCAAGTACTCAATAATATTGCCTCGTTATCAGAAGCAGCTAGCCTAGCTACATCAGCAGCATTAACCGATGAACTGGTGAGCCATGGTGAACTAATGTCATCACGTCTATTTGTCGAAATTTTAAAAGAACAACAACAAGATGCCATCTGGTTTGATGTCCGTAGAGTGATACGTACCGATAATAAATTTGGCAAGGCAATACCACAAATTGACGAAATCAAACAACTTTGTTGTGCGCATTTAAAATCGTTAGCAGAAAAACATATTGTAGTAACACAAGGATTTATTGGTAGCGAAAATTCGGGTAAAACCACAACCTTAGGCCGTGGTGGTAGTGATTACACCGCAGCACTACTTGGTGAAGCGCTACATGCCTCACAAATTGATATTTGGACTGATGTTGCCGGTATTTACACCACCGATCCGCGCATTGTGCCCAATGCCAAACGTATTGATGATATTACCTTTGCTGAAGCAGCTGAAATGGCTACTTTTGGTGCCAAAGTACTTCATCCAGCAACACTTGTTCCTGCCGTGCGCAGCAATATTCCGGTATTTGTTGGCTCAAGTAAAAACCCACAAGCCGGTGGAACGATTGTTTATAATGCTCATAGTATTACATCCGAACTGCCTTTATTTAGATCAGTATCGTTACGTCGCAAACAGACTTTACTCACGTTAAATAGCCTCAATATGCTACACGCACAAGGCTTCTTAGCCAATGTCTTTACCATTTTGGCTAAACACAATATTTCGGTCGATCTGGTGACGACTTCCGAAGTGAGCGTTGCATTAACCATTGACACAGCAGGAACCAATACCGATGGCAGTAGCCTACTGACCAAAGCACTGCTTGATGAGTTATCAACCGTGTGTTGTGTTGAAGTACAAGAAGATTTGGCTTTAATTGCAATTATCGGTAATCATTTAACCTCAGTTAAAGGAATGACCAAACAAATTTTTGGTCAATTAGAAGATTTCAGTGTGCGTTTATCCTGCTTTGGGGCAAGTACTCATAATATCTGTTTTCTGGTTAAAAGCAGCGATGCCGATAGCATTGTTAAAATTCTGCATAAAGCAATCTTTGAATAAATTTAATTTAATTTCAATCAATGGGTCTCCTATTGGTTGAAAAATACTAATCTAATCCCAATATATACATCCGCTAGATATTTATATCAGCAAAAATAAATTACTAATATTGATTAAAGAAGGAAATAAAAATGGGAATTTTGAGTTGGATTGTACTAGGGTTAATTGCTGGCTGGATAGCGAGAGTATTAATGCCGGTGACTGGTGGAATCATTAAAACAATGGTGCTCGGCGTTGTCGGTGCTGTGGTTGGGGGATATCTCAGTACCATGTTGGGTTTTGGAAGCGTAACCGGATTTAACCTAGTGAGCGTGATTATTGCCGTACTCGGTGCTATTTTAGTTATCTTTATTTATCGCTTAATTCAGCGATAATACTTTACCTGGCAATTTGCCAGGTAATTTTTCCCTTTAACATGCTTGAAGTCATTTCACCTGATACAAATTTTTTGTTATATTAACAAGCAATTTAAAACAAAATATAACAAGTAGATAATAATGCTAAAAATCTTCAATACTTTAACCCGAGAAAAAGAACTTTTTGAGCCTATTGATGGTAACAAAATCGGCATGTATGTCTGTGGCATTACCATTTATGATTTATGTCATATTGGCCATGGTAGAACGTTTGTTGCCTTTGATGTTATTACTCGTTATTTACGTTTTTTGGGCTATGACCTGACCTATGTTCGTAATATTACTGATGTGGACGATAAGATCATTAAGCGTTCAATCGAAAATGGCGAAACTTGTGATGAGTTAACCGCTCGCATGTTAAAAGAGATGTATGCCGATTTTGATGCACTTAATATCGCCCGGCCTGATAGTGAACCAAGAGCAACGCGTCATATTCCACAAATTATTGAGCTAGTTGAAACTTTATTGGCAAAAGAGCATGCTTATGTCGCTCAAAATGGCGATGTGATGTTTGCCGTTGATAGCGATGATAGCTATGGCATACTATCAAGACAAAATCTTGAGCAGCTGCAAGCTGGTGCTCGTGTCGATGTGGTCGATGTGAAACGTAATCCGATGGATTTTGTACTCTGGAAAATGTCTAAACCGAATGAACCAAGTTGGGATTCGCCTTGGGGCAAAGGCCGACCAGGTTGGCATATAGAATGCTCTGCGATGAACTGCCACCACTTAGGTAAGCATTTTGATATTCATGGCGGAGGCTCAGATTTAATGTTCCCCCATCATGAAAATGAAATTGCACAATCAAGCTGTGCCCATAGTGGTCAATATGTTAACTATTGGATGCATTCTGGTATGGTGATGGTTGATCAAGAGAAAATGTCTAAATCCTTAGGTAACTTTTTTACCATCCGCGATGTGTTAAAATATTATGATGCGGAAACAGTACGCTATTTTTTATTATCAGGACATTATCGTAGCCAATTAAATTATAGTGAAGATAACTTAAAACAAGCTCGAATTGCATTAGAACGCTTATATACGGCGCTGCGTGATACAGACCTCACAACCCCACATACCACACCTGATAGCGATTATTATCGCCAGTTTTGTGCAGCAATGAATGATGACTTTAACACACCAGAAGCCTATTCAGTATTATTTGAACTTGCACGTGAAATTAATAAAGCCAAAGCTGAAAATAATATGCCGCAAGCGAATGAATTAGCCGCAGAGCTACGTTATCTAGCCAAAGTACTAGGGCTATTAGAACAGCAACCGACACAATTCTTACAAAACGATAGTAATGATAATGTTGATAGTGCACAAGTCGAAGCATTAATTAAACAACGTAACGAAGCAAGAGCAAGTAAAAATTGGTCACTAGCCGATAATGCGAGAGATCAATTAAATGCGATGAATATCGTATTAGAAGATGGGCCGAATGGCACCACCTGGCGTAAAAAAAACGTTTAAAATGATGAGCCTCTAGTGAGGCTTTTTTAGTTTATATCAACCAAAAAGCTATGGATTACTAGTTTTTATCACGGTGACTTTCTTGGCGATAAACCATAATATTATAAAAATACCAAGCGCGTATAAACTCTTATAACCAATCACACACAATAATCCCAGACAAATCATCGTACATACGCTAGCCAATATTCTCAATTTACCGCTGAGCAACTTAATTGCCGACAGCATGGCTAAAAAATAAATAAACACAAATACACCATTGGCATATTCCAGTAAACTGTGTAGTGAAAAGGTAAATAAGTGAATCAACAATAAAAAGAACATACTTAATAAAATAACTAACGTTAAAGCATTGACTGGTGTTTGCCGCTTGGATAACCGTGCTAACCTACCTTGAGGATGATTTTCATTCGCCTGAACCCACACCAAGCGCGCAAAACTTTGGCAGTAAATATTAATCGACGCAAAACAGGCTAAATAACCGATAAGGCAAAATAGCCATAATGCTTTTGCACCAAATAACTGTTCAATAATTGTTGGCAGTGCCGCTGTTGCGCTGCTTAAATTGGGGACAAAAAAGATAACGGCTGCGGTACATACCCAATAAATAAAGCCTGCTAGTATGAGGCCCATTAATAATGCTCGGGGAAAATCTTTTTGTGGATGTTTAAATTCAGTCGATAAATGCACAAAAGCTTCAAGTCCAACAAAGCACCAAAACATCACAGCTAAGGCATTGATGACCGGCATAAATTGCACATCGCAGATATTAGGCCATGTTACTGTTAATACCGAGGGCGACGAAAAAAAACACATTGCCATCACTAAGCTAATAATCAAAATCGCTATAATAGATTGTACCCAACCACTCGCTGCCGCACCAAACAAACCAATCGCCCAGATCAGTAACAATGTGACCACCTGTATCATCAGTTCAACTTCTGCTGTAACATGAAAAACTGATGCCCAAAATCCAGAGGCAATGTAAAGTCCCGCGGGCAAGCCAAAAGGAATGACCGATAAGAATGACCAAGCCGTTACACGTCCTAACACCGGATTAAAGGCTTTGGCAATAAAATAAGCCACGCCACCAGCACTCGGATAATGTTTACCTAATTCAGCGAAGATAATGGCAATAGGAAAAACTAACACTAATAATAGTGGCCATGCCCATAAACCATCTTGACCAGCGATTTGCGCAACTATCGCTGGCACCGCAAAAATCCCAGTGCCTAATAAAGAGGTCGATAATAGCCCAATCCCTTGCCAAAAATTTAGCTCTTTTTTCAGTTCACTCATGGTATTTTTATCTATATATCAATTTTAATATAAAAAAATCGCCTCTTGCACAATAGGGCAAAAAAGGCGATTTAATGATTAGCTAAACTAGAATTAACGCTGATTTTTTATTGCATTAATAATATTTGTTGTTGAGCAGCCATCTTCAAAGTTAAGCACTTTAACGTCACCACCCGCAGCAATGACTTCTTTACCACCCGCAATCTCTTCAGGTTTGTAATCGCCACCTTTTACTAATATATCAGGTAACATTTTCGCAATTAAACGCTGTGGTGTTTGTTCTTCAAATGGCACGACCCAATCAACAGAATCAAGAGCCCCAAGCACTATCATTCGCTGCATTAACGGATTAATAGGACGTGTTTCACCTTTCAATTGTTTAACAGAGCTATCGCTATTTACTGCAACAATTAAGCGATCGCCCAATTTACGCGCGTTAGCCAAGTAAGACACGTGCCCAGCATGCAAAATATCAAAGCAGCCATTGGTCATCACAATTTTTTCACCGCGTTGACGGGCTTTACTAATCGCATCTTGTAGTTCATTCTCAGTCATGACGCCAAAGCCATTGTCAGCTCGCGCTCTAATCGCATCTTCAAGTTCAACTTGTGACACAGTTGAGGTCCCAAGTTTACCCACCACCACACCCGCCGCTGCATTAGCTAAAAAGCAGCTCTCTTCGAGCGTACAGCCCGCAGATAATGCTGCCGCTAAAGAGGCAATAACAGTATCACCCGCCCCCGTTACGTCAAACACTTCTTTAGCTTGAGTTGGTAAATGATAAATGGGTTTACCGATCTGCAGCAGTGTCATGCCTTTTTCGCTACGCGTGACTAATAATGCTTTGAGATCATAATCTTTAATCAGTTGATAACCTTTTGCAACAATCTCATCTTCATCTGCGCAAGTACCAACCACCGCTTCAAATTCTGACATATTTGGCGTTAAAATTGTTGCACCACGATAACGTTCAAAATCGCTGCCTTTAGGATCAATTAACACCGGAATGTTTGCTGCATTAGCAAGCTTAATCATCGACTGCACTGAAGACAATACGCCTTTAGCATAATCAGATAAAACCATTACCTTTGATTGTGGCAGTGCTTGCTTAATTCGAGCCAGTAAAGCACTCGGCTCAACGTTATCAAAACCCTCTTCAAAATCAAGACGAATCAATTGTTGATTACGTGATAACACGCGCAATTTAGTAATAGTTGGGTGTGATGATAATGTGACAAAATCACAGGTAACACGGTGCTTTGCGAGCTGCTCATCAAGAATTTTTGCGGCTTCATCAATGCCCGTTAGGCCAATTAGACGAGCTTGTCCGCCTAATGAGGTGATATTCATAGCAACATTGGCAGCACCACCAGGGCGCTCTTCTAACGAATTGATCTTCACCACAGGCACCGGTGCTTCAGGTGAAATACGGTTCGTTGCCCCGTGCCAGTAGCGATCAAGCATAATATCGCCAACGACAAGTATATTGGCAGTACTAAAATCGGGTAAACAATTTTTCATTTTGCATCCTAATCATGATACGAAATTAGCTTATCTTGCTTAATTAAGTTCTTGCTCTTGTTCATCCTCGTCCTGTCTTGAACGTGGTTTATAAAACTTAGCAAAAAATAACCCAATTTCAAATAATAAACACATTGGAATCGCCAATAAAGTTTGCGAAAATACATCCGGCGGCGTTAAAAACATCGCAACGGTAAATACCCCAACAATAATATATGGGCGTTTCTTTTTCAGCCCTTCCGGTGACGTTACGCCAGTCCAACATAATAAGATGATCGCAACAGGCACTTCAAAAGCAAAACCAAATACCACAAATAATGTCATGACAAAATCAAGATATTTAGTAATGTCAGTATTGATAGCCACATCAGCCGGTGCGGTATTAATGAAAAAGTAAAAGGCTAATGGAAAGACAATAAAATACGCAAAAGCCAATCCTAAATAAAATAAAGTTGTACTTGAAATGACGAGCGGTAAAATTAAACGGCGTTCTTTTTGATACAGTGCCGGCGCAATAAATCCCCAAACTTGAAAAAGAATATACGGAATAGCAGCAAAAAGCGATACGATAGCTGTTAATTTAATTGGTGTAAAAAAGGGTGCTGCGATATCCGTTGCAATCATGACACTCCCTTCTGGTAGTTGCCTTACTAACGGATGGGCAACAATCGAGTAAATATCATTTGAAAAATAGAGTAATGCAACGAATACCACAATCACACAAATCACACACCGAAGTATGCGTGTTCGCAGTTCAATAAGGTGACTAATAAGCGGCTGTGCTTTATCATCCGACATGCTGATCTTTCCCTATATCACTAACCGAAGAGGTACCGACATTTTTTGTAACTGGATCCTTAGCTGCCTGACCATTGATCGCTTGCTGGGTTGTCGATGCGATCTCGTCAGAAGTATCATAAAAATCTTTTTGAATCGACTCAGCAACACGCTTAAGATCATCGATAGAGGCTTTTATTTCAGGTGTAATATTGTCTAAACCACTTTTTTCAGCCTGTTTTAAACTGTCTTGTAGCTCTTGTAATCTCAATTCTTTATTCAGTTCTAATTGAACCGTCGCAGAAAGACGACGTAGGGCTTTAATCCATCCTGCTACCGTTTTGATAGCCTCAGGCAAACGTGCTGGCCCTAAAACCAGTAAAGCAATAATGAGGACAAGTAATAGCTCACCGAAGCTAATATCAAACACGGTTTACTCTTTTTTGTCATTATTTTGGTTGTTTTCTAGACCATCCGATTTTTGAGCAGATGAAAAATCAGCGTCGTTATCGCTCTCTTTTTTATCATCATCACCCATGGCTTTTTTAAAGCCTTTAATTGCCGAACCTAAATCAGAGCCCAATGTACGCAATTTTTTTGTGCCGAAAATTAACACAATCACAGCGAGTAGGATCAGAAGCTTCGTCCAACTTGGCATCATAACTAGTACCTCATTCATTTAGAAAATTATTTTATTATACACTTAATTTTAAATAAAATGCATGTCAAGTATTTGATCATACATCTTATTAGCTTTAAAATTAAACTAACATACTCACTTTATAACACATCGATTTTAAACTAATTTAATCAACAACATCATTACACTTGTCACAATAATAGATACTATGATGGCCACTTTCCAAGCACAACATTGCTTTGTTTTTGCCAGCTCTAACTGCTTAGTTAGTCGCTCTATATGCAAGACTAGTTTTTTTTGTTCTCTTTCATATTGTTTAATTCTTGCTGGTAGCTCGGGTAAGACTTCATGCCATTGCGGCAAGGTATCTATAAATTGTTTGGTAATATGTTTAATACTAGTTTGCTCATGATACCAGGATTCTAAAAAAGGTTTTGCCGTTGCCCACAGATCAAGCTGAGGGTAAAGCTGGCGGCCAAGTCCTTCAATATAGAATAATGTTTTTTCAAGTAAGACGAGCTGAGGTTGAATAACCATATTAAACTGCCTGGCAACTTGAAACAGGTGGAACAAAATTTGTGCAAAGGATATCTCGCCAAGTGGCTTGGCAAAAATCGGCTCGCAAACTGCTCGCATAGCCGATTCTAATGCAACGATATCAGTATCCTCAGGTACCCAAGCAGACTGTACATATAGCGAGGCAATTTTTTGATAATCGCGATTAAAAAAAGCAATAAAATTTTGCGCTAAAAATCGCTGATCATCACGACTGAGTTCCCCCACAATAGCGCAATCAATTCCAATATAACGTGGGTTAATTGGCTCTTTAACATCAATAAAAATATTGCCTGGGTGCATATCAGCATGGAAAAAATTATCACGAAACACTTGCGTAAAAAAGACGTTGACGCCACGCTCAGCAAGCAGTTTGAGGTTTACATTACGTGCCTTAAGCTGCGCAATATCGGATATTGGAACGCCACTAATGCGCTCTTCGACCATTACATTTGAGCGACATAATTCGCGATAGACATAAGGTATATAAAGCATATCGCTATTGATAAAATTTTGACGTAGACGGCTTGTATTGTCAGCCTCTCGCAGTAAATTCATTTCGTTCAATAGCGTCGCATGGTAATCACGCACAATTTCTGCCGAGCGTAATCGATTTGCGTCTGGTAAATATTTTTCGAGCTGAGCAGATAACCAGTACATCACCTCAATATCTGCATCGATAACCGGCTTAATCTCTGGTCGCAAGACTTTGATAATAATTTTTGCGCCGCTCTGTTTTAATGTTGCACAATGAACTTGCGCAATGGAAGCGGAAGCAAGAGGTGTAATGTCAAAATCAGTAAAATAATGGTCGATTGAATGACCTAATGCTTGCTCAATCATTTGCTGTGCTATTTGACCATCAAATGGGGCAACCTGATCTTGTAGCTTAACTAGTTGCTCGGCAATCGGATCTGGTAATAAATCTCGGCGAGTTGATAACATTTGCCCCAGCTTAACCCAAATTGGTCCAAGCTCTTGTAATGCTAACACTAAACGTTCACCGCCCTCTTTAGCTTTAGCTCGTTTTCTTACCCAAAAGAGTAATGCTAATACGAACTTAAATTTGGCAGATAGACGATACTTAGGTAAAAATTCACCTAATTGATAAGCTTTAAAGGTAGCAAGAATTTTATAGAGTCTTAAATACTTCATTGTATCACTTAGTATTTAAAACCAATGTGCAGTGCCACGATACCGCCGGTCATATTATGAAATTGTGCATCTCTAAATCCAGCCTCTTCCATCATCTGTTTCAGTTTTAACTGATCCGGATGCATACGAATTGACTCGGCTAAATAACGATAGCTATCGGAATCATTGGCAACAAGTTTGCCCATCAACGGCAGCATGGTAAATGAATATAAATCATAAGCTTTACTCAGCAATTTATATTCCGGTTTAGAAAACTCAAGGATGAGTAAACGACCGCCAGGTTTAAGCACTCGCCACATTGAACGTAGTGCTTTATCTTTATTAGTCACATTGCGTAAACCAAATGCAATGGTAATGCAATCAAATATATTATCAGCGAAAGGTAACTCTTCGGCATTGGCTTGCACATATTCGATATTTTTAAATAAGCCTTTGTCACGTAATTTATCACGCCCGACTCTTAGCATTGACTCATTGATATCAGCAAGCACGACTAAGCCATCATCCCCCACGAGTTGGGAAAATTTTGCGGTCAGATCCCCCGTTCCGCCAGCTAAATCTAGTACGGTTTGACCTCTTACAACGCCGCAATATTCCATCGTAATCTTTTTCCAAATACGATGAATACCAAACGACATGAGATCGTTCATCATATCATACTTATCGGCTACCGAATGGAATACATCCGCAACGCGCTTTTCCTTCTCTTGCTTAGGAATCTGCTTATAACCAAAGTCAATAGTTTCTTGACTATTATTGTTATTTTGCTCATCTGAAATTTTCGACATAATAATATAACCGTAAAAAAATTTAGCCTAGTTTAGCACAGACTCAACAACTGTACTATTTTTAGCGAAAATTAATGTAGTTGTTTTTCGACCATTTTCAGTATCTCCTCTACAACACTCAGGGCCGAGTCACAATCATCAAAGTCAGTTTCATTAATAATGAGATCAAAAGGATAATTTTCTTCGAGTTCTTGTAAAATCGTGTTGGAAGATTGGAATGCTGTTTGATAGTAGTGATGTAACGTTCGAAAATCCAGTGAAGTAAATAATACTCGATTGGCAGATAATGAGGCAGCATGCAATCGCTCAGCATGTAGCTTTGCCATACTAATGTAGTCAGATTTGTTAAAGACTAAATTGGCATTGTCTTGATAGCTACAGTTGATGTAATTAACATAACCGTTACCAACGTATTCAGTATTATAAATATTAGCTAATTGCTTAGGAACTTTACTAAATTCACTCCGTCCAATAATCGCAATGCGCTTGATAAAAAAGGGCCTTGCTTTTTGCGCAATAAAATGCCAATTATCATATGGCTGCTGTCGGATTTTAGTTGCACTAATATTCACAAAGTCACGATCGGCATCAATTAGTTTTACAGCGGTTTGGAAGTAATGCTTATAGTGCTCCACATCTTGTGGTTCACTGGTGAAAATAACCGAAGGAACAACGTGATGTTTATCTAAAATAGACTTAACTCTATCACTCCAATCTTGCCAACCATTAGGATAACTTGCAATGCCGGCTTCATCTAAAACATGGGTATGAACATTATGACGATTTTTAAAGGTTTTTTGTAACCACAAAAATCGATCTTCGACTCCTGGTTGCCTTGGCATATGACTATCTTGAAATAATTTGAGATCACGATTTTGTTCACAACCTAAAAGAATATGCAGCTCATCAACTTGACTCGCTGCTTTTTCAATCAAATAAATATGACCGCAATGGAGTGGGTAAAACTTACCAAAAACTAAGCCAATTTGGTGTGTTGCTACTGAGGAAATATTCATGATACCTGTCATCGTTGATAATAATGGTATACACTCTATCCAAAATACAATTTATGTCTATTCAAAAGATGCTATTTTTTGGTGCAAATGAGATTTAATCTTTTTATTTACCCAGCATATACAGTCTTATGCTGGGGATATTATTAATACTAGTCTCGGTGGGAAAACGCTTTCCATTTTGCTAACATAATACCAGTTAATACTGAAATATTTAATGCCGCCATCGCTTCACTACCAGGTAAATACACAATATCATCAGCCAAGGCTGCCAATTTGGTATTGATTTGTTGAAACACCACAAACACAATCTTCGTCTTTATTGTCACTTTTTCGAATGTTTCAGCTTTCAGAGAACTCACTTTGCACGGTAATAGTGCAATAATCTGATATCCCTGTTGCTTAAACTGATCAATAGATGCAACGAAATCATCAGCTTTAATTAAATTAATCGCTTCACACCCACCTTCTGCAACCCTCATTGCAGCACCATTATCCAGTAACTCAGGTTTTCTTAACAACAAAGCATTAACATCAAAAAAAGCCGTAGTTCTTGCTATACCACCAAGATTATGAGGATTATTAATATCATCAATGGCTAAAACACAATCTTGTTTTAATTGTCCATTGGCAGATAAATACTCTGCCACTAATTGTGACTGACGTTTTTTAACGATTAAACAAATGCCGCCGTGATGAGGTGTTTGGGCTATTTTCGTCATCTCTTCATCACTAATGACGTCATATCCTAATCGATGTTCGACTAAATGGGCAATTAGCGCTTTAAATTCAAACGTTTTTTCTTGCAAAAAAAATGCTTTAATGATTGCCTCTGGCCGTTTTGCAAATACCGCTTTACAACTATTTTCACTATAAACGAGTGTCTCTTCTTTACGCTGGCGTTTACTGTTATGTTCAATCTCTGGCTTTACTGTTGTATCGTAAGTTGGTAAATGTTCGGTACGGTTAACGCGCGCTTTCCAAGGCGAATCACCCTCTTGCATCATCGGCTTTTTGGCACGAGGTTTAAACGTTTCAATACGACTATCACTAGCCTGACGATTGCCACTATACCCTTTTTCTGCACGAGATTTATCTGGATTTTTCCCATAACCACCACGACTATTACTGCGTGGCTTATCAAAATCACGTTTATCATTTTGACGTTTAGGTTTGTCTTCTTTCGATTTTTGTGCGTAAAAAATCGCTGGTTTTACTTTATCTTTGGATGAAGAATTATTTGATGACTCATTGTCACTCATAGGAATCTCACTGTTTATCGTGTTCGTATAGTTGGCGCAACTTTATCAAGCACACCATTAATAAATTTATGGCTATCTTCAGCACCAAAGGTTTTCGTTAAATCAATCGCTTCATTAATCACGACTTTATAAGGCACATCTTCACGCTTGAGTAATTCATATAACGCAATACGTAAAATAGCCCGCTCGACTAAACCAAGCTCATCTAGCGAACGTTCATTCAAATATGGGGACATTTTAGCGTCAATTTCAGTCGCATTATGTCCAACACCATTGAGTAGCTCACGAAAATATTTTTTGTCGACACCTTTCATGTCCTGCTCAGCCATAAAACTGACCTCAACATCAGACAAATCATTTTTCGATACTTGCCAAGAATAAATTGCCTGCACCGCACATTCACGAGCTCGGCGTCTTGGATTTATTGTAGCACTCACGCCTTACCCCTTGATTATATTTAAGGTATTTAACATTTCAAGCACCGTTAATGCTGCTTCAGCGCCTTTATTACCCGCTTTAGTCCCTGCACGCTCAATAGCTTGTTCAATATTTTCAGTAGTCAAAATACCAAAACCGACTGGAATCGAATGCTCTAATGAGACAGATAATAAGCCAGAACTTGACTCGCCAGCAACATAATCAAAATGCGCTGTACTCCCACGAATAACGGTACCTAATGCAACAATCGCATCAAATTTCTTACTTTGTGCCGCGACTTTTGCGGTTAAAGGAATCTCATAAGCACCCGGTACTTTAATGATAGTGATATTGTGTTCATCAACTTGACCAATACGTTTTAGCGCATCAACCGCGCCCTCAACCAAACTATCATTAATAAAATGGTTAAAACGCGCCGTGATAATGGCAATTTTTGCTTTAGGTGCGGCAACTTGGCCTTCAATAGTTTGCATAAAGATTCCTCTGTATCTGACTAGATTTTACGTAGCCCTGTAATAAGCCGATAATTTTAGCATAGATTCAAATTTTCGCTATGTCGATTTTAGGTAAAACATCATTAACACAACACAAAAATAGGAACTTTTATTTCATTTCATTGCTTAGATATCGACGTTAATATACCGCGTAAAATATTCAATTCTTGTTGTTCAAGACGTGCTCGCGTAAATAATCGACGTAATCGTCCCATAATCTGCCCAGGATGACTTACATTAATAAATCCTGTTTGTAATAATGTCTGCTCCAAATGCTGATAAAAACGCTCGATATCATCATTCTTAGGATAACTTATCATCTCACTTTGTGGCAGTTGCTGAGCAGTTAATTTCAGCATTGCCATCCTGATTTCGTAACACAGAACTTGTACCGACATTGCTAAATTGAGCGAACTATACTCTGGATTGGCCGGAATCGAAACGTGGTAATGGCATTTTTGCAATTCCTCGTTAGTAAGACCGACCCGTTCACGGCCAAACACCAACGCCACTTGGTATCCTAGCTGCACCTCCTCAATAATTTTTTCACCACTTTCAAAAGACTCTAGATGTGGCCACTGTAAATGACGCGATCTCGCGCTCGTACCAATCACCAATTGACAACCAGCGATAGCCTCTTCCATTGAACTAACAATCTGCGCCTGTTTAATAATATCACTCGCGCCGGCGGCAAGTGAAATCGATTGCGAATCGGGTTTAACAATCGGATTAACCAAGCACAGTTTACTCAGCCCCATGGTTTTCATCGCGCGCGCCGCCGATCCTATATTACCCGTATGTGAAGTTTCAACTAAGACAATTTTAATATTCTCAAGTAATGACATTTGTGTTATATCCAATAAAATTTTACTGCTAGTCTAACATAAACTAGAAAAAGCCGAAAATACTGCTATACTATCGACCAAAATATTCTCTTGTGCTTGATAATGAGGGAATTCATTTTCTGTTCTTTAACATCAATTGGAAGAAAACACTATGCATCCGATGCTCAATATTGCTATTCGTGCTGCCCGTAAAGCAGGCAATGTCATCATTAAATCTTATGAAAATCCGGCTTCAGTTAAAGTCAATACCAAAGGCGAAAATGATTTCGCAACCAACGTCGATAGAGCGGCTGAATCGCTTATTATCGAAACAATAAAAAAAGCGTATCCGGACCATACGATCATTGCTGAAGAGAGTGGCTTAACTAAAGGCAGCGATAACGATACGCAGTGGATTATCGACCCAATTGATGGTACTACCAATTTCATTAAAGGTATTCCTCACTGTAGCGTTTCAATCGCAGTGCGCATTAAAGGCAAAACCGAAGCAGCTGTTGTTTATGATCCGATGGCAAATGAACTCTTTACAGCAAGTAGAGGTCAAGGTGCCCAGCTTAATGGTTATAGAATCCGCGCGAATAATACGAAAGATTTAGAAGGTTCAGTACTCGCTATTGCTTTCCCTTATAAAGCGAAACAATACAGCGATAGTTATTTTAATGTATTACAAAAACTATTTACAAAATGTGCCGATTTCCGCCGCACGGGTTCAGCTGCATTAGATTTATCCTATGTTGCTGCGGGTCGATTCGATGGTTTTTTTGAAATCGGTTTAAAGCCTTGGGATATTGCTGCGGGCGAGTTAATTTTGCGTGAAGCGGGCGGCATTATGACTGACTTTGTTGGCGGAAATAACTATATGGTCTCAGGCAATATCGTTGCGGGTAACCCTAAAGTCGTGAAAGAGTTTATTACTTTAACTCAAAGTGAATGGCCAGATCGCTTAAAAGCCTAACAACATCTTAGCAAACCCGCATTATGCGGGTTATTTATTTCAGCGGTACGCCGCTATGAAAACGAAATTCGTTATCAGTCGAATCAATTAATTCAGCTTCAACTAGGCCAATTGTACTCACCCGCTCGCTAATATCGGTATCACTAATATGTTGTGCAAGTTTAAGATAATCTTGGTAATGCCTTGATTCTGAACGTAGTAGCGAAATATAAAAACACGCTAGTTCATCATCAACATACGCCGACAATTTAGCAAATCTTTCGCATGATCTAGCCTCAATGTAAGCACCACAGATTAACTTATCTACCAATGTTGCCGGTTCATGCGTTCTGACTTGTTGCATTAATTTTTTAGCATAACGCCCAGCGCTAATATTTTGATACGCAATTTGCCTTTGTTCCATAATGCTCAACACTTGGCAAAAATGATGTAACTCTTCCTTAATTAGCATTACCATTTTATCAACTAATTCATGACTATAAGCACAATTAGCACGTAACGTGAGCTTTTTTGAAATATCATGATGACTGGCAAGCAGCTCAGTAAGACTTCCCTCTTGACGATAAATTAGATTTTCATAAGGTGCGAGCCAGTTTAATAACACATCACCACTTGGCTTATCAACCGCATATTTACGAATTAACCAAGCCGCTGTTTGCGCAGCTTTGAGTTCACAAATCATATGATCAATAAGTAGCATTGATAAGTTTTCAGCTTTACTCGCCTCATTAATCCAACTATCAGGCGTTTCGCACTGAAGAAAGTCATTAATGGGCACTAGCAATGACTGATATGCAGATAAAGTCACAATTTAAAACCCATTAAAATTTTATGTTTTTTAGCCAGCAAGTCACGTCCTTCCCTAAGGATTGATGCCTCATGGCATAAGTCACGAATGTTTGCACATAGCCGAGTTTATTACCACAATCATGGCTACGACCTTTGATACAGTAAGCATCAACAGGTTCACTTTCAAGTAACATCGCAATCGCATCTGTTAACTGAATCTCATCACCCGCACCGGCAGGGGTTTTAGCAAGTAATGGCCAGATTTTCTCAGATAATACATAACGCCCAACTATTGATTGATTGGATGGCGCTTCTTGCTGAGAAGGCTTTTCAACGACACTATACATTTGCGCAGTTTCACCAGTTTTTAGCGGCTCACCGTGACAATCAACAATACCATAAGAAGAAACCAGTTGCTCAGGAACTGGTTCAACCATAATTTGGCTACGCTTAGTTTGATGATAATTGTTAATCATGGCGGCTAAATTATCTTGTGCTAAGTTGCTTTCATATTCATCGATAATAACGTCAGGTAACACAACCGCAAAAGGTTCATCACCGACTAACGGATAGGCACATAACACCGCATGACCAAGTCCTTTAGCAAGCCCTTGCCTGACACTACTAATGGTAACATTTTTAGGTAAAATGGATTGGACTTCCGATAATAATTGCCGCTTAACTCGAGCTTCAAGCATTGCTTCTAATTCGAAACTGGTATCAAAATGGTTTTCAATCGAATTTTTAGATGAATGCGTTACAAAAATGATCTCGGTAATGCCGGCCGCAATGCACTCTTTCACTACATATTGAATCAAGGGTTTATCAACTACAGGTAACATCTCTTTTGGAATAGCCTTAGTAGCAGGCAACATTCGCGTTCCCAGCCCTGCGACAGGCACAACAGCTTTAGTGACTTTTCCTCTGACAGAGGAAGGAAAATTTGAGAACATTTATTATCCTTTTTACTTATTAATAAAACTTAGTCTACTATACTTGATTTCTTGATAATTTTGCATAGCAAGTCACGATATTATCAATCTGTAAACTATATCTGATTACGAATATTATTCGATGAAATGATGAAATAACGACACAATAAAAATCAGTATTGTAAAATAAAAACACCCTTGACAGTAACATCATAAAATTAACGAGGATCTAAAAATCAATACCTCGTTAATATTATATCAATAACATTTTACATTTGAAAACTGCTTAGCTTGCCGCGTTAGATACTGCTTTACCACCTGATTGAATATCTTCACCAACACCATGTACTGTATTGCAGCCAGTAACAACAGCAACAACCATAAGAGCACATAAAATTGCCAATACTTTTTTATACATACATTTCCCCTCAATTACGAATAAAATTACAATGCAGCAAATGCTTTCGCCACAGCATAAACATTGTTGTCGTTTAATCCTGCAACGCACATTCTACCGCTACCCACTAAATATATTCCAAACTCATTTTTCAATTTGCCAACTTGCTCTTTACTAAATCCGGTATAGCTAAACATACCACGTTGTTTGAGTAAGAAACTAAAATCACGCGTAGGGGCAAGCTCTTTTAAGGTATTTACTAATTCCGTTCTCATCTGCATAATGCGAGTATTCATCTCATTCACCTCACTCATCCACAGTGCCTTTAATTCAGGTTGATTAAGCACATGAGAGACAAGCTGAGCGCCAATATTAACAGGACTTGAATAATTTCGTCGAACAGTTGCTTGCAGCTGACCTGATACTCGCACTGCGGCGTCTTTATCTTCACAAAGCACAGATAATCCACCAACACGCTCACCATAAAGTGAAAATGTTTTAGAAAATGAATTCCCAACAAGACCACACATACCTGATGCAGCAAGTGCTCGAATCGCATAAGCATCATCATCAATACTTTTACCAAATCCTTGATAAGCGATGTCCATAAATGGAATGAGATCTTTTTGTTTTAATAATTCAATCAGGTTATCCCATTGTTCATGCGTTAAATCAGCACCCGTTGGATTATGACAACAAGGATGCAATAACACGATACTTTTCGGCGGCAATTCACTGATGGTTTGCATCATACCATCAAAATTCACCCCACCAGTCTTAGCTTCAAAGTAAGGATAACGATTAACAGTAAAACCAGCACCATTAAAGATAGCCACATGGTTTTCCCATGTCGGATCACTGACCCAAACTTGTGACATCGGAAAATAACGAAACAGAAAGTCAGCACCAATTTTCAACGCACCCGAACCGCCTAATGTTTGAATAGTCGCAATTCGTCCCGATTTAACTACCGCATTATTTTCACCAAATAATAATGATTGCACCGCTGAACAATAAGCCGGTAATCCACTCATTGGTAAGTAAAGTGACGCGCTGGTTTGGTTTTGATAGAGATAATCAGCAGCTTGTTTGACGCAATTCAATCGAGGCACAATGCCTTGTTGATCATAGTAATAACCAATACTTAAATTAACTTTATTATTTCTAGAATCATTATTAAAATCATAGACTAATGATAAAATGGGATCGCCTGCATACGGCTCGACTTTTTCAAACATAATACTGCCTTTTATGATAAGGATGAGAGAACTAATAAAATTGTTTCGATTATTACACCAACTATTTAAGCAATCAATATGCTTAAACAGTTATTTTTACGTAATGCAGGTAATATTCTCTTATTAAACCATTTTTGCTAATTGCTCAGCATCAACAACAGTTGCAATTCCTTTGAGAAATTCAATCGAGCTATTATGCTCAGCTTGCGTTGGCGCAGCGCAGGCATCTTCAACTATAACTACTTGATAATCGCGATCATGTGCTTCGCGCGCGGTACTTTGCACCGTCATGGAAGTGCTCACACCAGCGATAATTAATCGTTCAATTTTATTAGCACGTAACGCGGCCTCAAGTTCGGTACAATAAAATGCACTCACGCGCGGTTTAATAATAACCATATCCGCTAAGTGAGCGTGTAAATCAGGATGGAAATCAGTACCTTTTGTATCTAAAGAAAGGCCGCCAATCTGATTAAGTTGACCAAACAACGGCGATGATTTTGGTTGCTCGGTGTAATGCGTTGAAAAACCAACTTTCACAAGTAGCTTTAACCAATTTTTTTCGCCCGCCAGTGTCAAAATACGATTGGCATGCTCAATCACATGGCCTTGTATCACATTAGGTGATGAATGTGGAATTTTACCATCAGGATGGGTAATATCAATAATATAATCAATGCCGATAAATGCTGTATTCATAATCTATTTACTCGATATAGTAATCAACTCATTTAGTTTATCTTGCGCACCTTGGTACTGATTTGAACTATCTAAAATAAGCTGATATTGATGGTTAACATAAATTGAAGGAACGTATTTAAGTCCAAATGATCGGGCAAGTTCCATAGCCAGTTTGAGTTTATCACTCACCACTTCGGAGTTATAATATTTTTCGAGTAATTTTCTATTAATACCTTGGCGCTGTGCCCAAGAAAAAATAGCATCATCATTCTCAAAACTTAATTTTTGTTTGTGAATAGCAGCATACATAAGTGGCGTAATACGATCTTGCTCAGCGGGCGATATCATTCCCAAAGCATAAAACAGACGCGCATATTCATTCCATTTACCTTTTCGGGGAATGGCGATACGGGTAAAGGTGACATTCGCCGGTTTTTGCGCTAACCATTGAGCAATTTGTGGCTCTAACTTATCGCAATAAGGGCATCCATAAGAAAAAAATTCGATTACCTCTATCTTATCTTGCGGTGACGGATCTTTTGCGATTTGTGAATTTAAAACAATATAATCTTGATTTTCGATAAGCTCAGCATCTGCCACATAACTTAGACTGAATAATAGTGCTATTACTAAACTTTTCAATATATTATGCATTTATTTTACTCCTTCCAAATCGAATAACGCCATAGTTTATCACCTTCATAATCACTTTTAATATTAGCCGGTAGACATACTTACAGCTATTTACCACCAACGATCAATTTTTCGATATGAAATAAGGTTATTTCTAAAGACAATGTCCAGCTTTCACTTGTTAAATATACGTATATTTGTTAGGGATGAACGGAGCAACTACAAATCGCTAAATAAGTAGCTGAAAAATTTACAGCTTGCTATTTATTAGACAGCCAGCCTCAAATAGCAAGCCAATCCTTTATCTATTGGCAATGACTTCAATTTCAACTTTTGCATCTTTTGGAATACGTGCAACTTGTACACAAGAGCGCGCAGGGAATGATGCATTATGATCTTTAAAAAATTGGTCATAAGCTGCATTAACGGCAGCAAAATCATTCATATCAGCTAAAAAGATGGTTGTTTTAACAATGTTACCGACTTGACAATTCGCAGCAGCTAAAATTGCTTTAATGTTCGCTAAACTCTGTTTTGCTTGAGTACTAACATCATCAGACATCGTTCCCGTTGCAGGGTCAAGCGGGAGCTGGCCAGATACAAAGACTAAATTACCTAAATCAACAGCCTGAACGTAAGGACCAATTGCAGCAGGTGCTTTATCTGAATTAATGATTTTTACCATTATCTTTACCTCATTTGGTTTATCTTGATTTCAAATTTCTCAGTACTTAGTATACTAAGCCGACAGAGGAAAAAGTTCAATTATAAAAGGTCATAATAGCACCAAAACCTAAGTGACAGTGGTGCTTGCTACGCGAGCATTCAATCTTAATGGCCTGAAAGCCACATGATTACGCGTCATTTAATCCGTTCAAATTGGCTTTACCACGGTTAAAAAATAAGATTAAGATGCCCAAAATTAGCCAGACAATCCCAACAATTTTTGCATCATTATCAATATGCCATAATACCGGTAACAACACTAATATACCCATGACAGGAATGATGACGTCCCAAATAAAGGACTGCATACCACTATTGCGTTTTTTGAATTTAAAATAACCAATAACTGCAACGTGTAACATAATAAAGGCCGTTAACGCACCAACGTCAACAAATGAAACTAACGTCGGCAGCCCTCTGACACTATTTGCCGCAATTGCTGCAAGGCACAAATTAAAACCAGCCGCAAACAGTATCGCAACAGTTGGTACACCATTATGTTTACCCACTTGAGCTAATACTGATGGTAAACGCCTATCACGCCCCATACTAAAGAGCAGACGGCTCGCTGCAGCTTGACCAACCATGGCCGCAAATGCCGCACCAATCGCTTTCATCAACCCTAAAGACCAGCCCAGCCAAATCGATAATTCTTGATTAACAATTTCGTAATATGCTTTACCTTGAAAACTAGGATTAGCACGTAAATATTCCGGTGAATAAGGACTTAATAACGCACCAATATACGTTTGCACAACAAACAATGTACCCGCTAAAATTAAGCAGCCAATAATCGCTTTACTCACCAAGCTTCGTTCACCACCATTTTCTTCGGCAAAGGTTGCTATCGCATCAAAACCTAAATAAGACAGTACCGCAATCGAAACTGCGGTAAATAAATGCCCCCAAGTGAATAACTCTCCACCAACAAACGGCTCTAACCAATCTCGTTTAATACCGCTAGTAATTAATACCCAAATACCAACTAGCAGTACCACAGCTAACACAATGATTTCTAAAATTAAAATTACCAATGTCACTTTAGCCGATTTTTTAATACCGATCAGATTCAGTGACGTGGTGACAACCACCGCTAAGCATGTCCATAACCAGACCGAGACTTCAGGAATAATGGCATTTAACGAGATGCCACTAAATAAATAAGCAACAGCAGGGATAAACAGGTAGTCGAGTAATAACAACCAGCCGACTAAGAAGCCAGCATTAGGATGGATCCCAGCTGAACAGTACGCGTATACCGAACCAGCATGAGGCAATTCCCTAGCCATTCTGGCATAAGAAAAGGCCGTAAAAGCCATCACAAATGTTGCGACAATATAGACTAAACCAATTGCCCCATCACTAATGGCATCGAGCACACCAAATAACCCAACCGGTGCAGCAGGACCAATAAAAAGGAGCCCAAGAATCATTAGATCGCGAAAACGCATGCTTTTATTTAATTGTTGCATAATTTATCTCAATAATATGAATTACTGTATGACATATTAACGCAATTAGTTTTTTGGGTAATATAACAAATAGCAATTAGCTTATTCCTATCAGTTATATTTTTGAATTAAGCGAATCAAGCACTAGATGGTGGGCAGAAAAATAGCGCCACAATGGCGCTAATTGATACAATAATAACGATTAATCTTGTTCTCTAATTTCGTAGGTATAGCTCATTTTTGCCGTTTTACCTAACATGATAGACGCACTACAATATTTTTCAGACGCCAGTTGTATCGCACGTTCTACGGCATCATTTGATACTGAACATCCAGTTATAACGATATGAAAATTAATTGAAGTATACACTTTGGGGGATGATTCTGCTTGTGTTTTTTCAATGTCTACCCACATGTCACGCACATCTTGTTTTGCAGTTTTCAAAATCGCAGTAATATCATATGCCATGCATCCTGCCGCACCATGAAGTAATAGCTCCATCGGACGAGCACCACGATTGCGACCACCATGCTCAATGCCACCATCCATAACGACAGTATGGCCACTAGCTGTTTCACCCATAAAACAAAACTCATCAACCCACTTCAAACGATCTTTCATTTTATCACTCCTAATCACATATCAAATTGATCTTAATTTACTTTATTTTATGCAGTTTATCTAGCAAAATCACGGTTTTAATCATAGCAAAAGACCATAATCGTGATATTGGCCAAATCGATATCAACACTGAACCATCAATCATTGATATTATCATTTTTCCTTACCGCCGATTGTTGTATATAATAAATCATATGTTGAACTTACTTTTTACCATAAAACGATCATGTTAACGCCTTTACAACAAAACATTATTTGCCATACCGAAGATTACGTCAAAAATAAACTGGCATATGATTACTCAGGTCACGATTTTGCACATATCATCCGTGTAACGAATTTAGCCAAACAAATTTACCAAACTGAATCACAAGCCAATGAGTTTATCGTCGTAATGGCAGCCTATTTACATGATGTTATTGATGATAAAGTGATCGAAAACATACCGCTTGCAAGGCAAGAGCTGATCGATTTTATGCAGCAAAAAATGCTATCGTGTGATGAGCAACAAGCAATACTGTCAATTATTGATAATATGTCATTTAAAAAAAATCTAGCTGAAAAACAACCGCTTAGTCTTGAAGGGCAAATTGTCCAAGATGCCGATCGACTAGATGCGATTGGGGCAATTGGTATTGGCAGAACCTTTTTCTATGGCGGCAATAAAAAACATATCATGCATGATCCAAATATCCAGCCTCGTAGCGAGATGTCACAAACAGACTACCGTCAACCTTCTACGGTCATTAATCATTTTTATGAAAAACTGTTTTTACTTAAAGATCAAATGAATACCAAAGCAGGCACCAAGCTAGCACAAGAAAGGCATCAATTTTTAGTCGATTTTGTCCAGCGCTTTGAACAAGAATGGCATGGCCGCTAACCTTTCTATCTGGGAGCGAAGCAATCACAATATGATAACATTCACATTTTTTTATTTAATCGAATTTTTTTAGATAAAAGAATTGCTCGCAAAACAAAAATATGATTTCATAGTAACCAGTTTATTCAAAAGAGTTTATCCCTATGCTTACATTCATGTCGACTCAGCTTTTCGCTACACTGATTAATTCAGTGGTCCTCGCCGTGCGTGTAGTGGTCGGCAATGCGCCGCGACGGGATTAAATCAACACGTTGACCAAACCCCGCCGGTGCAAACCGAGCGGGGTTTCTTTTTTATCCATCTCGCTCCAAATGTCCCGGCACTATTAATAAGGATAACAGAGCGATGCAACATTCCAACAATCATTCCACCTTACAGTTAACGGGATCTGAGTTGATTGTAAAAATTTTAGAAAATTTTGGCATTACCACCGTAGCAGGTATCCCCGGTGGCGCAATACTGCCGCTTTATGACGCCTTAGGAAAAAGCAAAAAAATCAAACATATTCTGACTAGGCATGAGCAAGCGGCAGGATTTATCGCTCAAGGTATTACCCGTATAACAGGGAAACCAGCTGTTTGCATGGCGTCGAGTGGGCCGGGCGTAACCAATTTATTAACCGCAATTGCCGATGCCAAATTAGATTCTATCCCTATTATTTGTATTACCGGTCAGGTATCGACTGCAACAATTGGCACCGATGCCTTTCAAGAGGTTGATACTTACAGCATATCAATTCCCGTGACCAAGCATAACTATTTAGTCCGCACCATTGAGGAATTACCGGACATCATGCAAAATGCGTTTCGCATTGCCCAGTCAGGTCGGCCAGGCCCAGTGTGGATTGATATCCCAAAAGATGTTCAAACCGCTACCATTGAAATTGATGCCATACCTGTGCTTATCGCGCCAAATTCGCAGCCCCATTTAGATTATCCACTGATTAAGCAAGCTGCAGCGCTTATCAATCAAGCGAAAAAACCGGTGCTTTATTTAGGTGGAGGAATTGTGTTTTCAAACAGTGAACAATCAGCCGTCGCCTTAGCAGAAAAAGCTAATATTCCAACGACCACCACCTTAATGGCGCTTGGCACAATTCCTAGCTCACACCCATTATCACTTGGCATGCTTGGTATGCATGCTAAACGGAGTACCAACTATATTTTGCAAGAAGCTGATTTGCTCATCGTACTTGGGGCCAGATTTGATGATCGTGCCATCGGTAAAACCACCGAATTTTGCCCAGATGCAAAAATTATCCATGTCGATATTGATCGAGCGGAACTCGGCAAGATCAAGCAACCAGATATCGCCATTAATGGCGATGTTCAATGCGTATTGCATTTACTTTTACCATTATTACAAGTAAACCGCCGTACCGATTGGCTCGCTGAGATCACAAATCTTCAACAACAATATCCTTGTAATTATCACAATCATGATCCATTGACTCACTATGGATTAATTCAAGCTGTTGCCAATATTGTTGATCCTCAAACCATTATCACCACCGATGTTGGCCAACACCAAATGTGGGTGGCTCAAGCTTATCCCTTTACTCAACCGCGTAAACTACTTACCTCTGGCGGATTAGGCACCATGGGATTTGGCGTGCCAACCGCAATTGGCGCGGCATTGATCCAACCAGGATTACCCGTCATCTGCTTTACCGGTGATGGCAGCATTATGATGAATATTCAAGAGCTGGCAACCATTGCTGAGCATAATTTAAATATCAAAATCATCTTGCTTAATAACCAAGCACTTGGGCTAGTTCATCAACAACAAACGCTGTTTTATGAGCAACATATATTTTCATCAACCTTTACCAGTCACATTGATTTTATCAAAATTGCCCAAGGGTTTGGTTTATCAACATGTGACTTAAATGAGCATAGCGATCCGCAACAAGCGCTATGTATCGCACTTAATACACCGGGCCCTTGTCTTATTCATGTACGCATTGATATTGATGCTAAAGTTTATCCAATGGTGCCACCGGGTGCAGCGAATATTGAAATGATCGGAGGATAATAATGACTAATACAAATATCATGTTGACACTTACCGTGTTAAATCATCCCGGCGTGATGACGCACATTTGTGGGCTTTTTGCTCGGCGAGCTTTTAACGTTGATGGGATCTTATGCTTACCAATCAATGCTTCCCAATATAGCCGTATTTGGCTGTTAGTCAAAGATGATGAACGATTAGAGCAAATGGTTAGACAAATCGAAAAATTAGAGGATGTGCATGAAATCACTATCAATGATCACTGTCAACTCTTTGAGCAACTAAAGATGTTACAAAATAGTTAATCTTTTATGGCTTTCTCTGCTTGGTAGAGAAAGCCGAATAATGACTAAGGTAAAGAGGTGATGAGTGAAGCACTAGCATTAAAACGACCACTACTTAAATTTTCGCTACTCACATTAGGATTTTTAATGACCGAAATATTCAGTGATTCATTACTCATACCACCGTCAATTATCGACATAAAAGATCCATTTGGTTTCACTAAAGTATTATTATGTGAAATTTCAATCCCTAAATTTGCATTATCACTCACCACTATCGCATTATCTGAAAATGTTACCGGCTGAGCACTCAACGTAATTTTAATCTGCTGATTATAAAGGCTGTTGTCATGACAGTTAATATTCAAATCAACCGCTTTACTAATACTCTCTGCACTACTATTTTTTATCATTGATTTAGGGACTAAACCAAAATCGATATTTATCGGTTCATTATTATTAATATCACAGTTTCCAGCTTGTAAAGCAGCGCGATTTGCTGCAACAAAAACCCACGTAAAATTTTCTTGCACACCTTCATAACCATGGCTAGAATTTGATGTACTGTATTTGTATAATCGAAGTGTCATTAATGTTTCACCAGGTGATATCACTAAGCTAGATCCGATCGTGTTGGGGACTACAAAAAACATATTGATATCAAGCGGATAAATATTATTATCAGCTATCGAAAAAATATTGGTTTTTGGCGTATTAGTCGATAAAATTCGAGCACCATTGATATATACACCATTATCAAGATGACTAATTGCAGCTCCAGGGGTAATCCCATTGGCCTTTAGCTCCATATGATCAACATAAAAATACGGTTGTTGATTTTGGCAAGCAAGGTAATCACCAACATTACCAAAAATATTTTCACCACGCACAATATTGGAATTAATATAAATTGGCACACTTACAGTACCATTTGATTTAATTTCTTTGCCTGTTGAAAGATCATAACAAACAAAAGAGAATGCATGTGGGGCATAAAATAGCATCACGACAATAAAGAATAGTTTTTTCATATTCTAATCCAATTAGTTATATTCAAATACAAATGTAGCCGTTGCAGTAAAATGACCCAATCCAATATTTTTTTGTGCGATAGCATCAGGATCCGCTTTAACATACGCATTAAGCGCTAACGTGTTATTACCATTTTTAAAAGGAAAGGTTGCACCTTGCTGACTATTCATCGGTAACATCACACCATTACTTTCAATTCCAATCGCAATTCCTGATGCCTGACTGGTCGAGTCTAATGCGAGTAAACCGGCTTGCTGACGACTTTCTTCACCGATAAATTTAACCGTTAAAGTTTTTATCGCACTTGAATTACACTCCGTTAATTCAATATAAAAGGGTTGTTCGATACGGCGAATATTATAAAGGTCTTGATCAGTCAACTCCCCAAACTCAACATTAATATTGCCATTATTTGGACTGATCGAGCAAGGCTCATCAATCAATACCCCCGTAATAAACATATCTGTCGCATTACTGTTAGCAATAATACCTAATAATAGCAATAGGCCTGTTATGTAGCGCTGACTTTGTATAAACACCGCTATTTCTCCTCGACAACAATTTTTTGCTTAATCATAAATTAACTCAAAATTAATCACAGCAGAATACTGCCCCGCTTCAAGTGAAGTTGCTACTCTAATGGGCGTAACGTAATACATTAAGCGATTATTATTTAACGATAACAGGTGTGGCGGTGTTGCAATACCAATCGGCACAGCTTCGCCATTAGGGGTTGTAATTTGTAATCCTAAGCCCTTAGCACCTAACACTTGCACTACCGTAGAATTATTGGTGATTGTGGGTGCTAAAAAACGTACTTTTACTGCCGGCTGAATGACGCTCCAAGTGGTAGTGCCGTTATGAAAATTTTCCATCTTTATATCACTACGAACACAATCAAGCAAATTGATATCAAAAGGCACCGCATGACCTTTATCACCGACATACTGTAATTGCGCCGTTGAGGCATTTCCCAAATCGATTACTTGATACGCGGAGTCCATCGACAATCGACAAGCACTTTCAGTTAAAGTGCCATGAACATATAGCGTACCTAATTTACCATCTAACCCCAAATCATTGACTGGTTGCCGCCAACTCGAATCGCTAAAAGAATCCGCAGAAACATAAAACGCACTACAGGCTGCGAGTGTGAGTATTCCAAAAAAAACGCGTTCACTTAATCGCTTTTTTACTTGCATAATCTAAATTCCACTATTTTAACTCGGGCACAACAGAGCAAGTGTTGCCTTGACATTGGAATGTCAAATCAGGTCGCCCACCATAATCATTAATATACGTTAGTACAGGTTTACTACCTAGTGCAGATGCTTTTATATCAAGCTTTGTTTCGGCAAAAGGGGCAATCATCGCCGCATTCATGTTCACTTTATTCAGTGCTGATTTTGATGAAGCGCCATTTGTGATAGTAATATAAAATGGCGTTGGATTTTTTAGCATGACGCTATCGCCTTGTTTGATCATCACCAATTTTTGTGCCGGAATGGTGTCATTACCTTGCTCTACAATCGCAGCAGGTCGATAGAACATTTTAATTTTTGATTGCAAAGCCAACTGTAAAACATTCGGTTTATCACTTTTTGGTGGAATTTCTCTTAAGTTAAAATAAAAGATACTTTCACGATCCTGCGGTAAGTTTTTGACTTCTGGTAATGCTTCAATTCTAACTTGACTTGCTTTGTCAGGTTCAATACGCTGAATTGGCGGTAAGACAACAAAAGGCGAGGTGATTTTTTTACCCTCGCTATTTTCAATCCATCCCTGAGCTAAATAAGGCAATTGCTTATTTTTATTGGCAATATTAATTGATACGGATTTTTGACTACCATCAAATACCACTCGTGTACGATCAAGCGAAATAGCAGACAATGCACTCAATGAAATCACACTACCGGCAATTAACGTACTGGCTAAAAGAAAATGACGTATTTGGCTAATTTTCATAATTTATATCCTTTTTCTGCACACAGAATTTAGGCAACTAGCAATACTCAGTATTGCATGCTGATTACTCAGCAATGGCCTCACATGTTAATGTTAATTGTTCGGAATCATCACTTAATTCAGCAGGAAACTCAATGCTGCATTGTGCTTTACCGCTCCATTTGATAAACATCTGTTCGTTAGGTTTAATGCCACTAATATAAGCTAAACTATTATCATCAATAATGCCGGTTTCTTGGCCGTTTCGATTGACAATTTGCGCGCCAAACGGCAATAAACCACCATCACTAGACTGGAGATTTATCATCCGTTTTTGCCCAGATAAGACAATAAATTTACGATATCCAATTGCACCATCAGTTAACGTAAGTTGTTGAACAGAATCAGTAACTTCTGCATCATCAGGTAATCGATTAAGATCGATTTTTATTTTATTTTTGTAATAACTATTAATATCGGCTAAAACTGCCTTACCCCACCTATTAGATCTCACTTCAGGGCCGTTACCTTTAACTGGAATCCCAGCCACTTTGTCAGTGTCAACCAATAATCGAGTGCCGCCCATTCGTGATACTCGATGCAAATCTGCACCATCAGCCGTAACAGTCAAACCGCCTTTTAATCCAATGCCAAATGACACATATTCATTATTGATATAACTTGCATTAGCAATTATTTGAGCGCTATCAGCTTGATGAGTAATGTAGCCACTTGCAGTTGCACCTTGATTTGAATGACCAGCGCTTAACTGATACGATGTTTTATTATCAATAGTATTGTAATAATTAGCTTGATTTATCGTTTCATCACGGGTTGCCGATAATGAATAACCTAAATAACTCGAACTGCTAAGCGGAATGCTAAATGATAAAAATAATCCATCATTATTATGCTTATTATAAACTTGACGATAAGCCGACAGCGATGTGCTGACCTGTTTTATCGCACCAAAATCAAAATACTTTGAGGCCATAATGCTATATCGGTCAGAATTTGAAGCATTCCAATAAGTCTGATGATCATAGTTAAAATAAACCGACATTTGCCCATCGCCAAATGTTTTATTTAAAGAAACAGTATACAGCTCCTTGCTACTATTAATATCTTCATGATTACTCGATGCAGCGAGATAATCAGCCATGCTTATAAAATTACGTTGAGTGAAACGATAACCAGCAAATTGAATTTGGCTATTGTACTCATCAAACCGCTTGGAATAATTCAAACGTAATGATCCACCTGTTCGCATTGACTCCATCGGCAAACATGCAAAAGATTGAGTGAAATCAACGGAAACTGCACCAAAGCGGTCTAAATCTCGTCCTACACCAAGTGCAAGCGCATCATAATTTTCACTATTGATACTGCCGCCAAATACTGACCATCCACTCGATACGCCCCAAGAAAACTCCCCCGTTAAAAATAACTCACCATTTGTGCGATGGCGGATATCTGATGGACGCCCTATTGCAGCGCTATAGCGAACTTGTCCTGGTCTAGTTAAGTAAGGAATATTGGCCGTATTAACTTGATAATTTTGTACTGACCCATTTTGTTCTTGAACTTCAACATCAAGTTGACCACTTATACCACTAGGTAAATCCTGAATAGCAAAGGGTCCAGCTGGCACCTGTGTTTGATAAATAACACGCCCTGACTGACTAATAATCACTGTTGCATTAGTGGCTGCAACGCCAGTGACTTCAGGTGCATATCCACGTAAATTGGGGGGCAACATATTTAAATCAGTATTTAAACTAATCCCAGTATAACGAAACGTATCAAACAGTGATGAATTCAAGTAATTCTCACCAACAGCTAACTTTGCATTGATAGCAGATAAAGCAGTGTAGGCATAAATACGACTAAGATCAAACGCATTAACACTCGTACTTGATGAGGTGTTTCCCCAAGAATGATTAGAACGTCCCTGCCAATCAGCGCGTAAACGCCAACGGCCAAGATTTGCCCCAACGACACCATTACCATTAATATTGTAATACTTGTGATCATGTTTATAGCTGCTATTCATTTGACCGGTAATATTATAATCGAATATTACTCCGGAGATTCCATCATCCCACATTGATGCCGGTTCCCATGTTTCGCTACGATACTCTAAGTAAGCTTGGGGAATAGTCACATTAAGTGACTCAGAAGCAAGATCCCCTTTAGCCTCAACACCTGGCAAGCTATTTAACACTAAACATTGATGATTCTTTTGCCATGTCAATGCGTTAAACACAGCTGGTTTTAATCCCCATTTATTAACTAAATCAGGTAAAATACAAGGCTCACTTTGATTATGAACGTCAGAAGATTGATAATAAGTAATCGGATAGTTACCAATTGATTCATTATTCAGACGCACTTTAAAAGTATAAGTACCAGGCATGATATAACCAGGCATCGAAAACTGATTAAGATCGATATTATCTCTATCATCTAGATCTAATACATCAATGTTAAATTGCACAAAATCAGTCGCATATGACGCCTTAACCAGCACTATGTTCAATGCTAAAGCTATAAATGAAACAAGATGTGCTTTTTTAAGCTTAGATGACATAAAAAGTATACCTAGTATAATATTAAAGATAACAATTAGTTATAATCAATTTTAAAATTCAACGTAGCGTTATAATTGCCAGAAGACATCGTAGAACCGATTTTTACCAACTGAATTCGATAGATTAACGAAGCGATGTTGTCATTAAGATGAATATTATGATTAGATAAAGAAGTTGCTACACCTGGCATTATCATGACTTGTGCATCATTGTAGATAGCAAGACCAATACCACTAGCATCACCCGATACCATAAAAAAATTCCCTTCACTAAGACCATCAAAAGTAATTCCTAAATCACCTTTAATACCATTGGGATTTTGACCAAAATCACAATCTATTAACCTGATACTAAAAAATATACTAGGCCCAGCCCCTTGCTCCAATAACTCATGAATTGGCGTATTGCCCATGTTGATAGTTTGATCTAATGATTGAGTATCAATGGTACAAGCTGAATAATAAATTTGGCCTTTCATGCCAACTTTTCCATATACGGATGCAAGTTCTGAGTTAGCGAACATGGTGAACATGAGCAATGGCATCAAAAAAAACAAATGCTTAATCATAAATTTCACATGAAACCCCAGCTCAGATTTGCAAGAAAAAATGAAAAGGCAATAAATTACCTTTCATTTGATATTAATGTTACTCGTAAGATAAAACAAAATTAGAGATCGATTCAAAAGCACCTTCATTAATGTCATCACCGACACCTTTAACATAAGCGCTGAATAATAATGTGTTACTGCCATCTTGAAGTTTATGAGTTTCACCCGTTTTCTCACCTAATTTAATCGGTGTACCATTACTATCAGTAATTTGAATGGCTGCACCAGCGCTTGAGCTGATACCTAATAATGTTGTATCGATCGTATTTGCATTACCACTAAATGTAATTGAGACACTATTGGCAACAGTCGTATCACAGTCTTCCAACTCAATAGTGAAGGCTCTCGGATTACTACTGCCTTTGTTTTCAAGTACCGCTTTATTGATGCTGCCAAGTTCAACGGTTTGCTCAACAGATCCAGGAGCAATTGAACACGCACCTGAAATGATAGAACCGGTAAATTTAACCGATCCACTACCAGAATCAGCCGTTGCTGCCATCGCAGATGTGACCATACTTGCTGAAATTAATGTGCCAATAATAGCGTTAGAAAGCTTCATATTTTTTTCCTTTTATTTATGTTTATTTACATCAAATTAATCGGCTAAATAATATAATCTATTTTTTAAATTAGCAAATACATTTTTATAAAAAATTTAATATCAAATATCATTAAAAAACAAAATTATCAATTAAAATAAAAAAATATAGGAAGTAAAAAAAGATAATCGATATGATATAAGCCTTACAATGAAAAGGGATAAGATGCGATCGTAATTAATCATTCAATGAGTTATGTGAAATAAATCAGCACTAGATAAAAAATAGAAAAAAATAAGAACAAGTGGGTTTTGGCAAGCAGATGATTTAAGAAAAATAAGGTATACACCGATAACAATAATATTATCGGTGTGGATTTTAGTCGATATTAAGAACCGATACCGACAAATTGATAACCAGCGGCATCAATAGCGTTAATTGCGACCTCTTGAGAGAGAGTACCGCCATCGATAGCGACCTCTTTTTTCGCCAGATCAACGGTGACCTTTGCCTGTGAATCAATATCATTGATCGCTTTCGTTATCACTTTAACACAATGATTACAGCTCATATTATCAATAATTAATTTCATTTTTTACTCCTAAATTGCTAGTATTTTACCATTATACTACCACGGTTTTTAATTCTTTAATCCAAGGTATGATGCCATTAATTTATTTTTTTAGTAAGCGTAGGCCATTGGCTACCACAAGTAAGCTGGTACCAATATCAGCAAAGACGGCCATCCACATGGTGGTATCACCTAAAAACGTTAATACAAAGAAAATGGTTTTTATCACTAATGCAAAGGCGATATTTTGCACCAAAATCGAAAACGTCGATTGCGATAAGCGAATAAACTGTGGGATCTTACATAAATCATCATCCATTAATGCAACATCAGCGGTCTCAATGGCTGTATCAGTCCCCATCGCCCCCATCGCAAAACCAATATCCGCTTTAGCCAAAGCAGGCGCATCATTTATTCCATCACCCACCATACCAACTACGTCAGATGTAGTCAGCTCACTCACGACAGCGAGCTTATCCTCGGGCAATAAATTCCCTTTTACTTGATCAATTCCCACTTGAGCCGCAATAACGCTTGCCGTATGTGCATTATCTCCTGTTAACATGATTGTTTTTATACCTAATGATTTTAACTGGGCAATCGCTTCAATACTCGTTTCTTTGACCGTATCGGCAACAGCAAACAGGCCCTGTACGGCCTGATTACCAATTAACATCACAACAGTGTTACCTTGCCGTTCTAGCCCCTCGATAGTCTTTTCTAGTTCGTTGCTGCACGCGCCAAGCTCTTCCGCCATGCGATGATTACCTAAAAACCATAATGCACCATTGATCTCACCTCGAGTTCCTTGGCCCAATACCGCTGTAAAATTACTCACGTTTAATGGCGCGATATTCTGTTCTTTAGCGGCTAATGCAATCGCCTTCGACACAGGATGATCAGAGCGCGCCGCCAAACTACTCGCTATCGCTTTGATTTCAAGCTCATCTAATGTGCCTAATGCCAAAAAGAGCGTCTGTTGAGGCTTACCATAAGTAATGGTTCCCGTTTTATCCAAGGCTAGCACGGATAATTTACGACCTTGCTCTAAATACATGCCACCTTTAATTAAAATACCATAACGCGTTGCAGCAGCAAGGCCACTGACGATAGTTACTGGCGTTGAAATTACGAGAGCACATGGGCAGGCGATAACTAATAACACAAGGCCTTTATAAATCCAATCAAACCACATGCCGCCAAACAATAACGGTGGCACGATACCAATACCGAGCGCAATAATGAAAACGATGGGCGTATACACTTTGGCAAAGCGATCAACAAAACGCTGGGTCTGTGCTTTACTGCCCTGAGCAGATTCAACCGCTTTAATAATACGTGCCAGCGTTGATTGTGCGGCAAGTGCCGTGACTTTATATTCAAATGAACCTGATTCATTAATCGTTCCCGCAAAGACTGTATCACCAGTCATTTTCTCTATCGGTAAGCTTTCCCCGGTGATGGGTGCTTGGTTAATGGTTGATTGCCCAGCAATGATTTTACCATCTAACGCAATACGCTCACCCGGCTTGACGCGAATAGTACTGCCAATTAGCACTTCTTTAATGTCCATTTCAACCCAAGAACCATCAGACTGTAGTACCGTTGCGGTTTCAGGCGTTAAACTGAGTAAGTTTTTAATCGCATTGCGAGCCCTATCCATTGATTTCGCTTCAATGGCCTCAGCTAAAGTAAATAACACCATCACCATTGCAGCTTCCGGCCACTGGCCAATTAATATTGCGCCAGTCACCGCAAATGACATTAATGCATTCATGTTAAGATTGAAGTTTTTAAGCGCGATCCAACCTTTTTTATAAGTACCTAATCCACCAAGTAAAATCGCCACAATCGCGAGCAGTAAAACTAACCCGGCAGGGCCACTCATAAAGTGAACAATTTCAGCACCTAAAGCCATTATTCCGGCAATAGCAAGTTGTTTCCATTTAATCACCGGTCTAAAATCAGCCACATTATCACTTTCGTTTGGTAATATCGCCTCTGGGGCCATATCAATAGCCATTAATGCTGCTTCAATATCGGCTAATGGTGCTTGTTGATGATGCACAGTTAAAATTCGCTGCATCAAATTAAACTCTAACTCAACAATACCTTTGATATTCGCCAATTTTTTACGGATCAACGCTTCTTCAGTTGGGCAATCCATATTATTAATGCGATAAACCGCCTGCGTTCCATTGCTGACGGGAATCGGACTATCGGTCATTGCAATCGGTGCACTACCATGGCAGCAGCTATGTTTAGCCGGTGTATGTTGGTGTTCATGTGACATTTCATCGTGATGATGAGCAGTATGAGGTTGCTGGCTACAGCATGATGAATGCGCTTTGTGTTCGCCCATAATATTCCCTATTCGTTTAATAAACCTTATTGTTATCGGCGAGTTAACGCAAATAATGTTAATCAATAGTGACTACTTTAAACCTTAAAGTCACTATAAGGTCAATCATTATTTACTAATAAAAGAGGTCGGCTGAGAGATAAAAGGTAAAACGGTTTGTGAATACGCCACAATGACAAATATTCACACGATAAGCTAGTTTTTATAACGCTTCGTGGTGCTTTTAGCATCTAAACCAGCAAGCCAGGCAAGTTTTTCTTTATATTGTCGCTCAGCCCCCCGCTCTGTTGGCTGATAATAAAGGGTATCTCTTAGCTCTGGAGGGAAGTAATTTTCACCAGCAGCATAAGCATTTTGTTCATCATGAGCATAACGATACTCTTGCCCATAACCCAACTTTTTCATTAAGCTAGTCGGTGCATTACGCAAATGTTCAGGTACGTCATAATCCGGTAAACTTTGTGCATCTTTCATCGCTTGATTAAATGCCACATAAACAGCATTACTTTTTGGTGCACAAGCCAAATAAACAATCGCTTGTGCAATCGCACGCTCGCCTTCAGCAGGACCGACGCGCGTAAAACAGTCCCACGCTGCTAACGCCACTTGCATGGCCCTAGGATCAGCATTACCAACATCTTCAGATGCAATAGCGAGCAAACGGCGCGCCACATATAGTGCATCGCCTCCGGCGCTAATAATGCGGGCATACCAATAAAGCGCAGCATCAGGGGCTGAACCGCGAATAGATTTATGCACAGCTGAAATCAAGTCATAATAGCGATCGCCTTGATTATCAAAGCGCGCACTGCGTTCACCAACAACTTCTTTTAACAATTCAGTTGATAATAATTTGCTCTCGCCGGCCATATCAACTAATAACTCTAGCGTGTTCAGTGCCCGCCGTGCATCACCACCAACAAATTGCGCAATCTGTAATTGGGTTTCAGCGGGTAATATTACATCCAAATTGCCATAGCCACGCTCAGGATCATTCATTGCTTGTTGCAATATTTGTTCAATATCACTCTCGGTCAAGGATTTGAGCAAATAAACTCTGGCTCGCGAAAGCAAAGCAGAATTGAGTTCAAAAGACGGATTTTCAGTAGTTGCACCAATAAATGTTACCGTGCCATCCTCAACAAAAGGCAAAAAAGCATCTTGCTGGCTTTTATTAAACCGATGTACCTCATCAACAAATAGAATTGTTCTAAATCCCATTTGCTGATTGTGTTTTGCGCGTTCAACCGCTTCACGAATATCTTTAATGCCCGATGTTACCGCAGACAAACGTTCAACTTTAGCATTACCATGATGAGCAATAATTTCAGCCAGTGTGGTTTTACCCGTTCCCGGCGGTCCCCATAATATCATTGAATGTAGATGACCAGCCTCTATCGCTTTAGGCAGTGGTTTTCCCATGCCAAGTAAGTGCGACTGCCCAATATATTCAGACAAGGTACGAGGACGCATTCTTGCCGCTAGCGGTCTAAATTGCTCATTAGAAAAATCAAAAGAGAATGTCGTCATCTTAAACCCGTCATTTATCGTTGATCATCAACCGTCACGCCCTGCGGAATGGTAAATTTAAAATGCTTCATATCAATAATCCCTAATGACTGATGAGAAAGCTCATAATAGCTACGTTGCCCATCGGTTTCGACAATCGTGAAATCAGCAATCATTCCTGTCGGTAAGACACTAATAATAAAATAGCCATTAGTATTATTTGTCGGTTTTAACGTAAAGGTATTATCATTTTTGTCAACGCGATAATCATTCCACACCTTATTATGGCTATCGGTAATTAATAACAGCAGTTGATTATCAACCGCTTGATTTAGCGACATCACCGTCACTTGTTCAACAGCTGGCGTATAGATCCAAATATCTTTATTATCAGATATAATCATCGTCTCATCAGGCTCAGTGATTGTCCAATTAAAATAATTAGGTCGATTAACCCACAGTTGGCCTTTACCTTCTTGAATCACCTGTTTGTCTGCCGTTTTAACTTGTTGAGAAAACTGCGCGTAAAAGCCTTGTACTTTATCTAAACGCTGCTTTAGCACATCTTTTGCATCAGCAAAAACAGAACAAGATACCAATAGCCCTAACACTAATATGAACTTTTTCACTAATCTTACCTACCCGTCGTTTAGCACTAATGCGTTATCATAAAACAAAATAAATCGTTAAGCGGTATATTATGTGCTTAACAACTGTATAAATAAACAGAAAAAGAAGCAATTTAAATCTTTTTTTTATCAATAATCCTGACCCGATGGTGGCGCTAATACCTCTCGATTACCGTTGTGACTGGGTGCACTCACAATACCTTGCATTTCCATTTGCTCAACAATTCGTGCTGCGCGGTTATAACCTATACGGAATTGTCTTTGCACGCTCGAGATTGATGCGCGTCGTTTATCCACAACAAAAGCAACTACTTGATCAAATAAAGGATCAAGATCTTCTTCACGATTATCAAAGCCGTCGGCATCTGCATCATCACCACTTACTGTTATATTTTCAATATATTGTGTTGGGATACCTCTTGCTTTCCAATCTTGCACAACTGCATGCACTTCCTCATCACGAACAAAGGCACCGTGTACACGAATCGGTATCGAACTATTTGGTGCCAAATATAGCATATCCCCCATCCCTAATAGCGATTCAGCGCCCATCTGGTCTAAAATAGTGCGCGAGTCAATTTTACTTGAGACAGTAAAGGCAATTCGCGTTGGGATATTGGCTTTAATGAGTCCGGTAATGACATCCACCGATGGCCTTTGCGTTGCTAATACTAAATGAATACCAGCAGCTCGCGCTTTTTGTGCCAAGCGTGCGATTAATTCTTCGACCTTTTTACCCACCGCCATAATTAAATCGGCAAACTCATCAACTAGCACCACAATATAAGGCAGTTTTTCCAGCATCGGAATATCAATGTCCATGCTATCGCCTGGTCGCCACAATGGATCAGGAATCGGCCGTCCCATCTCCTGAGCAAGCTTAATTTTATCGTTATAACCGGCAAGATTTCGTACACCAAGACTCGACATCAAACGATAACGTTTTTCCATCTCATTGACGCACCAGTTCAGCGCATTACACGCATCTTTCATATCGGTCACAACATCGGTCAGCAAATGAGGAATGCCTTCATAGACAGATAATTCAAGCATTTTCGGGTCAATCATAATAAAGCGGACATCTTCTGGCTGAGACTTATATAAAATGCTTAAAATCATTGCATTCACACCAACCGATTTCCCCGATCCGGTCGTACCTGCAACCAATAAATGTGGCATCTTAGCCAAATCTGCCACCACTGATTGGCCGGCAATATCTTTACCAAGTACGATAGTTAAAGGCGACATCGCCGCAGTAAATTGGGGGCTATCAAGCACCTCTCTAAAATAGACTGTTTGACGGTGTTTATTAGGTAACTCAATTCCCACATAAGGTTTACCGGGAATCACTTCCACCACCCGCACTGACGGCATAGATAAAGAGCGAGCTAAATCACGATCTAATGTTGAGATTCGTGATGCTTTAACGCCCGGTGCTAACTCAATTTCAAAGCGAGTTATAACAGGGCCTGGCAAATAATCCACCACTCTGGCTTTGACCCTAAAATCAGACAAACTTTTTTCAATCAAGGCTGCGGTTGCCTTCAACGCATTATGATCAATCTCAACTTGCTTAACGGGTGGCGCAGTTAAGAGATCAAGTGAAGGCAATGGCGTCGTTGGTTTTTTGAGTGGAAAACTCTCTTTTTGTAATAATGGATGAATCAAACTATCATGAACATTATCTTTAGTTAACCTCGCGACCGGCTCTAATTCCTGCTCGGATTGCGCTGCGAACTGTTGCACTTGCTCTGGTTGTTGAGCCTCAGCATCCATGGTTATCTGTGGTGCCAGTTCATCGTCTAGTGTAGCGATGCTTTCTGGTACTGATACAGGTTCTATCTCAAAATGAGGGGGTGGTGTAAATATAGCGGGCTCTACCACTACCTCAGGCTCAACAGCGGGTATGGCATAACTGCCAATAGGGGCAATAAGATCATCTTCATCAATCTCAACTAGCGCTATTGGTTCATCTTGTTCATTTGGCGTATCAGTAATATGAACGGGTTCTGCTTGCGGTACTGTTTGCTGCGCAATCGGTGAATAATAATCCGCATTAATCGTAAATTCACGTGATACATCATCTTCTTGTTGATGTATTATTTTTGGCGGTAAGCTATTTTCATCAATCATGATCTCAGGGATGCTCTCAGGCTCTAAATACGTTTCCTGATACGTCTGCGGCGCAAGTTGACAAGGTTCATCTTGCGCTAGTTCATCGTGTTGTGCCACGGCAATAGCATTATCAATGTCAATTTGTTCTGTTTGCGCCGAGGTAAAATGACTAGACGGCTCAACATCTAGTGATGGATGACTATCTGCAACTAAAACTGGCGCAAGCTGATTAGTATCTGTATTGGATAACTCAATATTTAACTGTGGTTCATCATGCTCAAGCTCTATCTCTGATTGTTCTGTGCGTTTCAATCGACTCGCAATAAACGCCAATATTGGCGTTGCCACGCTCACCACACACAGCCCCACCAGTTCGGCAATAAAAAACCAGGATAAACCTGTCAATAATGTGACACTAGCGATCGCTATCAAAAACGTTACCACCGAGGTACCAATATGCCCTAAAAACGGCAATGTCTCGCCAACCACAATAGCACCTAAAATCCCTCCCGCTTGGAACTGCTCAAGATCTTGAATATTTAAAGCGAAAAAACCCGTTGCACTAAACGTAAATGCGAGAAAACCGATTACTCGCAGCGACAGACTAAAATAGTTAATCGGCTTATCACGGTGACGATACAAATAGACCATGGCCTGAGCACAAAAAATAATAATTAAAATGGGTAAAAAGTAAGAAACAAAACCAAAAAACTGCAAAAAAATATCAGATAAATATGCCCCCACCGCACCGCCCCAATTGTGGATCGGGTCATGCCATGCGGTTTGTGACCAACTAGGATCGGCCGGATCAAAAGAGATAAGGGAGAGCATTAAATAAGCACACATTATCATCACTAAAAATAGTGCGGTTTCAACAAGGAGTTGTGCACTGGTTAATTTAACCTTTGTCGGTTGCTTATGGACTTTTGGATCTGACACTGATTTTTTCAAAATACACCTGATTGATTATTGATAAATAAGACTGATAATGAATATTTTCTAGCATAATTTTAGCATATCACTAGCTAACTTTAAAATCACTATATCAAACGTTAATCAGGGATGTTTACGCTCAATGTATTAACATGATACTAAATTGATAACACACCTATTGTCGATACAACAAATGTAACAGCGGAAAAGGATTGCCTTGAAAATCAGTCTCGCTATATCCTTCAATGGTAAATCCCTGTTGTTGATAAAACGCTAAAGCCTGCGGATTTTGTTCATTGACATCTAATCGTAGCAATCCGCTTCGCTGCTTGGCAAAATCAATTAACTGTGTACCGTAACCTTTTCCTTGATAACCGTCATCAATAAACAGCATTTCAACTTTATTATCATCAAAACCGATAAAACCAACAATCCGCTCGGATGTCTCTAATACCCATAATTGCACGGCATCAAGCCACTGATCTTGCAAACCTTGATATAAATGAGCAATATCTTGAGCGGTCAGAAAATCATGAGTAACTGTTACGGAGCGAGACCATAATGCTAGTAAATCTGGATGATCTGATTTTAACGCCTGACGAATGACCATAAATCACCTTCCGCTGATTAATTATTTTGGCTACTCATCAATCGCCAATATGCCTTAACGGCTTTATCATGATCAGCATAATTAGTCGTAAACGTATGCCCTCCCTGACCATCGGCCACAAAATATAAGTAGTTTGTGGTTGCCGGATGCGCAGCTGCCTGCAAAGAGGCTAAACTTGGCATAGCAATGGGGGTGGGGGGAAGCCCATAGATGACATAAGTATTATAAGGATTCTCTTTATCTTGCAAATCCTTACGGGTAAGTCGGCCTTTGTACTGCTCACCCATCCCATAAATCACAGTCGGATCGGTCTGTAACTTCATTTTATATTTTAAGCGATTAACAAAAACTGACGATACCTTAGATCGTTCATCGTCCACGCCAGTCTCTTTTTCAATGATCGAGGCCATAATCAACAGTTGATAAGGTGTTTGATAAGGTAGCCCTTCGTCGCGCTCATCCCAGATAGTTTGCAAAGCTATTTTCATCTTTTGATAGGCGCGATTTAAAATAGCAACATCAGTTGTACCTGGCGTATAATGATAGGTGTCAGGATATAGCCAGCCTTCAATAGCGCCCTCAATACTTAATTGCTTTGCCACCTCACCTAATGACTTATCCGTTAGTGTTAATTCAATATCCGGCATATTTTTTAATGTTGCCAGCCACTCTTTCGCTTGCTTACCCTCAACAAATTTTATGGCAAACTGCACTTCCTTACCACTGACGAGCAATTGCAAAAATTGTTCAACGGTCATGGTGGCTGATAATTGATAAGTTCCCGATTTAATGCCTTGCAGTTCCGGGTGAATTTTCATTAAATAAGGAATCAAATATGCATCGGTCATTAACGACTCTTGCTCAACTTGTTTGACCAAATTGGCAATCGACGTACCACGCTTTAAGACAAACAGTTGTTCGGGCTCATTCAATTCAATCGTGCGCTGAGCAAAATTTTGCAAATACCAATACGCCGATATCGCAGCCGTTCCTATTGCCAAAATGCAGATAACAATAAAAGTGATAAGGTATTTTTTTTTCATCATAATCATTAATCTACGTAGCGTAATTTCGCTCTTTCCGTTAATCGAGTCAGTAATTCATAAGCACTCATCCCCGAGTGAGCCGCAATTTTTTCCACGGGTAATGCATCATTACCCCATAAAATCACTTCATCACCCGCTTTATCGGTGGCATTTGGACCCAAATCGACTAAAATCATATCCATCGCGACTCGCCCAACAATTGGCACCATACGCTGATTAATCCATACCGGTGTATTGGCTAAAATATCACGCGGATAGCCATCACCATATCCCATTGCAACGACCGCTAAACGAGTACTGTATTGTGCTTGCCAAATTAAGCCATACCCTAACGATTCGCCTTCTTTATGTTCTCGTACGGTAATAATTTCCGATTTGAATACCATCACTGGTTTTAATCCTAAGCCAGCTCCAGTTGCCCTATTCGGCTCATCATAACTAAATGGTGATACCCCATAAAGCGCAATACCGGGCCGAATAACATCACGATGGGAGACAGGCCAAGCTAATATACCTCCTGATGCTGCAATAGATTGTTTACCAATACGTGATGGATCGCAGGCTGTCGCGATAAACTGATCAAAGATTGTCATCTGCTCAGTTGTGATCGATGAACGCACATCATCAGCGCAGCAAAAATGGCTCATCACATTAATTGACTGCTTAATAACCTGGCAGTCACATAACGATTGAAAAGCCTGACCGGCTTGCTCGGGCCGAAAACCAAGCCGATGCATCCCTGAGTCAAGTTTAAACCAGACATCCAGTGAACCCGCTGGCAAATCAAGGTATTTAAGCTTATCGATTTGCTCTTGGCAATGAATCACAGTTTGCAAATTATATTTAAGTAACTGCGTAACCTCATCATGTAAGAAAAAGCCTTCTAGTAGCACAATCGGTGATTTGATTCCAATTTTTCTCAGCTCGATACCTTCTTCTAAACGTGCAACGCCAAAATAATCAACTACATCATCAAGACAAGTTGCGATCATATTTTTTCCATGAGAGTAAGCATTCGCTTTCACTATCGCCATGATTTGGCTGTTTGGACTCAACGTTTTAAAGGCAGCGACATTATGTAATAAGGCACTGATACTCACTTCGATTGTCGCAATTGACATACTTTTCTCTTTTTCTTTAACTGATGACGCTTAATTTCATTTTTTGCGCTACTTGCCGTAGCACTTCCCGAAGTCATAGCCTTGATGAACACCATGGCCTAATCGCTATTTTTTATTATTGTATATGCGGTTACAACTGAATATTGCTATAAAAAAAATTCTATTATCTATTCTAATTTTTGTTTTTCATAATGACAAATAAATTCGCAAGTATTATATTTGTATCTTTCATAAAAATGATAAGGTATTAATTATGTCATCCGATATATGGCAATTCTCACAGCGCGCTGCGGCCCTGCAAAGTTCAGCTATCCGAGAAATTCTAAAAGTCACTGAATTACCCAATGTTATCTCATTTGCTGGTGGTCTTCCATCACCCAATACATTCCCCATTGAAAAAATTAAACATGCTGTCGATATCATTATGGATAGTGATGAAGCATTCAGTGCATTGCAATACGGTCCAACAGAAGGTTACACGCCTTTACGTGAGTGGGTAAAAAATCAGATCAATCAACGTGAAAATACACATTACACAACTGATAATGTGTTAATTGTCACCGGTTCACAGCAAGCACTAGATTTAATTGGTAAAGCGTTAATTGATAACGGCACTAAAGTCTTAGTTGAAACGCCTACCTACCTTGGGGGCTTGCAAACATTTACCCAATACGCGCCACACTACGTCTCAATCGCTAGCGATGAACAGGGCCTAGATCCTGATAAATTAAGCGATGATGATGCCAAAGCAGCCAATTTTTTATATACCATTCCTAATTTCCAAAACCCGACGGGTCGACGATTATCCGCTGAACGCCGTAAAAAATTAGCGCAAAAAGCGATTAAGAACAATTTATTAATGATTGAAGATGATCCATATGGCGAACTTGATTATCAAGGTCATCGTTTACCAAGTTTAATCAGCTTTGCACCAGAAAACACTGTGTATTTGGGCTCATTTTCTAAAATCTTAGCGCCCGGTATGCGCTTAGGCTACGTTGTTGGGCCTGAGAGTTTTATTCGTAAACTGGTACAACTCAAACAAGCCGCTGATCTTCACACACCAAGTTATACTCAGCATATCGCTTACCAAGTAGTTAAAGAGGGTTATTTAGCGAGCCATATCCCAACCATTCGTGAGTTATACAAAACACGCTGTGAATTTATGCTCACACAACTTGAAAAATACATGCCAAAAACCGTACGTTGGACAAAACCTGAAGGTGGCATGTTTATTTGGGTTGAACTGCCTGAACATATTGACACCACCGTTTTACTCGCTGAAGCAATAAAACATAATGTTGCCTTTGTGCCTGGTGAGACTTTTTTTGCTACCAATCCAAAAAGAAACTGCTTACGCTTAGCGTTTGTCACCGTGCCAGAAGAACGTATTGAGAAAGGTATTCAAATTTTAGCTGATTTAATCAAGTAAGCTTAACTCAGTCAAAGGCGGCGAGCGACCAAGTCTCGTCGCCCTTTTCCCCCACAATTGATAGCTTGCTTAAATGCACTATCAACGCTTAATTAAAGACGTTGCCTTAATCGGTAAATTGCTGCTGCTTTGTCTCTTTACCAAGTAAAACTATCGCAATAATAGCAAACAGTATTGCCATCGCAAAGATCATAAATATGGTAGAAATTGCCACATCAATTGTCACTAAGCTACCGACCATGAGAGGGCCAAAAATGCCACCAATTCGCCCAATCGATGCTGCCATACCCGTACCAGTTGCGCGAATGTTAGTGGCATATTGCTCTGGTGTATAAGCATACAAGGCTCCCCAAGCACCTAAATTAAAAAAAGACAATAAGGCACCACACAATAACAATCCATTTGCACTTTGCGCCATACCAAATAAATAGGCACTTATCAGTGTCCCAGTTAAATAAATAGTGAGCACCCATTTACGACCAATACGTTCGATTAGCCAAGCGACTGTAAAATACCCTGATAATTGTGCTAATGTCATTAGCAAAACATAACCAAAGCTTTGGACTAAAGAAAAGCCTTTCATCATCATCACATTAGGCAGCCATAAAAACATGCCATAATACGAAAACACCACACAAAACCAAACAATCCAAAGCATTAATGTGCTTTTATGATATGGTTTGGCCCATAAAGTGGTCAATTTTGACCAAATGGATTGCTGTTTTGCCGATACACTGAGCCCATTATAAAGCGGAGAATCAGGTAAACCTGTTCGTAAATACAGTGCATAAAAAGCCGGTAGTGCGCACAAAATCATCGCTCCTCGCCAACCAATAGCAGGCAAAGGAATTAAAAAATAAGCAATCAACGCAGCAATAATCCAGCCCGCCGCCCAAAAACTTTCTAATAACACGACGATTCTGCCACGTACTGAGGGTGGCACACTTTCACTCACTAACGTTGACGCAACAGGTAACTCGCCGCCAAGTCCTAAGCCAATAAAAAAACGTAAAATAATTAGGCTAACAAACCCCCAGGCAAATGCACTTAAACCACTGGCAATACTAAACATTAATAATGTCAATAAAAAGGCAGATTTGCGCCCTTTTTTATCAGCATAAATACCAAAAACAAACGCACCAATCGCCATGCCAATTGAATTCACACTAGCGATCCAACCTAGTTGTGATGCCGTTAAGTTCCAGTCTACTTTTAACGCAGTAAGAATAAAGTCCAATAAACCAATGTCCATCGCATCAAACAGCCAGCCGGTTCCTGCAAGCAATAATAATTTATTATTTGATATTGCATGACTCGTTGAATAATTCATATTATGTAAGATATATAAAACAGTCCGTTTTTATATCAAACCAAATTTTGTATGAAATGTCCATAACTTAATCTAATAAAACCCAAGCTATCACCAAAAACATCACCTTTTGAAACAGTTACCCCTTTCGATAACCAGCGATTTAATAATTCATCTTCTTGTTTAATATTTTTAACCTTTGTCTGTAAGTATAGGTGCATGCCACCTTGCGCCTTTATATAGTAATCAAAATGAGGGTTGTGCTGTTTGAGCCAGTGGATAACACTATCACGTTTATCTTGCAATTGCTCTCGCAAATAGCGTTGATGATATTGATAATGATTTTTCAAATAATCTTCTGCCAATAGCTGTGGCACAATACTCAGGCCGGAATCAATATATTGGCGTATTTCAGCTAGACGATGAATGATATTTTGTGGCGCAATCATCCAGCCGACACGAATACTACGTCCTAAATACTTTGATAATGATCCCAGATACAAGACTTGGTTACTGTCATCGATTTTTTTAATCGGTGAACAATCGACACCACGATTAAAAGATAGCGCACTATAAGCATCATCTTCGACAATGCCAATGCCCGCTTGTTGACAAAAAGCGAATACGGCAGCTTTACGTGCTGAGCTCATCACAATACCAGTCGGATTTTGAAATACCGGATTGAGGAAAATCAATTTTAGTGGATGGGTTTGTTGTAATACCTTTAGCTCATCAACAATAATCCCCTCTTGATCCATCTTTATGCCATAAATTCTTACGCCAGCAGCCTGAAAAAGCGGCAGTGAATAAAAATAGGATGGAGACTCAATGCCAATTGCATCACCCGGTTTGAGCAGTCCTTGTGTGATTAAAAATAACGCTTGCTGAATACCAGAGGTAATTAAAATTTCATCAATCGCAACGGTCATATCAAACTGCTGCTGCATATATTGCGCAATATATTTTTTTAACGATGGTAAACCAAGTTGTAACTCTTCACTGTGCTTTTCTTGATAAATGAGTTCTTGATTAGACATCGCCGGCAACGATAATTTAGGGATTAAAGCAGCGGGTAAATCACCGTTAGCCAAGTCGCAGATATTGTCACTTTTAAGTAGCGATTGTTGCCTGAGTTGCTGTACTTTTTGCTGATAAAGTGAGATCCGACGCTGAAAGTGAGCGGGCAAATGCCAATTTATTGAAGGATATGCCTGTAATCCCCATTTTTGCGGATTAACAAATGTGCCACTACCCATTTTTCGAATCAAGACTTTGCGCTCAGTCAGTTCATCTAAAGCCCGAACGACGGTCGATCGATTAATATCAAGTTGTTCAGCCAGCTGCCGCTCTGATGGCAGCCGCTCCCCAAATACCAGCACACCTTGTTCAATATAATATTCAACTAATCCTATCAATTTTTTATATAAAGTACCATTGAAGCGCTTAAGCTGCTCTTTTTGCCACATGGATAATTTTCTCCTATTGTGCTTTTTTTTATCATAGCGAATTGGATGGTATAAAAATAGTCCAATTGGCTGTTTTTTTTCATTGGCGAATTTTTAATAATACTGAGTAACCAAACAATTTGATCTATTTTTAAGTCAATCAAATTACTCACTATCACGATATAAAATGGAGAAGTTCCGATGCACAGTAAACATGTTGGTTCAACAGCAGTAAAACGTGGCATGGCACACATGCAAAAAGGCGGCGTTATTATGGACGTGATTAATGCCGAACAAGCAAAAATTGCAGAACACGCTGGCGCGGTTGCTGTTATGGCGCTTGAACGCGTGCCCTCAGATATTCGAGCGGCAGGTGGGGTCGCGCGCATGGCAGATCCAACTATCGTTGAAGAGGTTATGCAAGCCGTCTCAATTCCGGTGATGGCTAAAGCGCGAATTGGCCATATTGTTGAAGCGCGCATACTTGAAGCGATGGGCGTTGACTATATTGATGAAAGTGAAGTGCTCACACCAGCAGATGAACAATATCACCTGTTAAAAAGCGATTTTGTCGTTCCTTTTGTCTGTGGTTGTCGTGACTTAGGGGAAGGTTTACGCCGTATAGGTGAAGGCGCATCCATGCTGCGTACAAAAGGGGAACCTGGTACGGGTAATATTGTTGAAGCTGTGCGTCATATGCGCCGAGTCAAGGAACAAATTCGTTTGGTTACCAGTAAAACCACCGACGAATTAATGACCTATGCTAAAGAAATTGGTGCACCTTATGAGCTACTACTACAGATCAAATCATTAGGTAAACTACCAGTTGTCAATTTTGCTGCCGGCGGCATTGCAACACCCGCTGATGCAGCACTCATGATGCAACTTGGCGCGGATGGTGTATTTGTAGGCTCTGGAATTTTTAAATCAGATAATCCTGAAAAATTTGCTAAAGCAATCGTGCAAGCGACAACTTATTTTAATGATTATCCACGCCTTGCAGAATTATCTAAAAACCTAGGTAATGCAATGAAAGGTATTGAAATGAGTAAATTAAGTGAATCTGAACGCATGCAAGAACGAGGCTGGTAATGAAAACAATTGGCGTATTAAATTTGCAAGGAGCAGTCAGTGAACATATCACAATGCTGAAAAAGTTAGATACCGTTAAATACAGCCTTGTCAAAAAACCACAAGATCTTCAAGGACTCGATGGTCTTATTATACCCGGTGGAGAATCAACGGCAATTAGCCGTTTGATTAACCAAAATGGTTTATTTGAACCGATCAAACAATTTTCCCGCTCAGGTAAAGGAATTTTTGGGACTTGCGCTGGGTTAGTGCTTTGTGCCAAAACGACAACCAAAATTGATAATACCGACAAATCAGTCACGCCTCTGGGGCTGATTGATTTAGTGGTAGAACGTAATGGATTTGGTCGGCAAATCGATAGTTTCGAAACCCGGTTAACTGTCAACAATATTGGTGACAATATTCCTGCTATTTTTATCCGAGCACCTTATATTCAATCATTCTCCCAAAGTGTTACCCCTTTAGCCTATATTGATCAATATTGTGTAATGGCGCAAAGTAAAAATATACTGATTTGTTCATTTCATCCTGAATTAACTGATGATTTAAGAATTATCCACTATTTTATTAAGCATTGTTGTTAGCATGCGATATTTTGTATCATTATAATCAGTCATCATTTTTAGCCCAATCCTTCTCGTTACGTGGTTAGAGAAGGAATCTTCCTATTCCAAATAATGATAAAACACTTACATTTCAATGAATAATTCAAAACAACCTTTTGATTTATTTTTACAAAAATATTATTTTTTGATAGAGCGCAATTATTAATGCCGATTAATTAATCAACACAAACAATATGACAAAAAAGTAATTTAAATAGATAATCGATAAAGATTAATGAATTCACTAGGGTTTAGGCTACTGAATATCCAATTTTTTAACACGCTATTGGAATTTAAAATGTATAAAAAAATGAGTCTTGTTCCGAATTATTATCCAAAATCAACAATGTTAGCCGGATTTACTACTTTAATTTTAACCGGTGGTATCAATTCAGTTCATGGCACTCTTAGTGCAACTACCAATATTAATATACAAGGTAGCATGCCTTATTTTATCTTATCGGATGGTATCACAAAATTAACAACACCAAGTGAACTATTGGGCTTTACAATGACCTATACTAATAGTGAAACTGGTCAAATAGATATATCTCGCTTTGATACAACCATGGCAACGACACCAACGCAAAGTAGAACAATCATTGCACCAACAGGCATGAAGTTCAATGATATCAAAACACTTATACCACTTGATAACACCCCTTATGAACTCTCCACATTACAACTTACCGTTGGGGATGACGATGGCGATGCTTCATCATCGGATATCATTTCTTATCAAGGCACAATGCAAGCAGCATGGTATGATAAAAGAGGTGTCATGATTACCGATTTAGATCAACTACTAAGTCCATGTGAATCCCCTTATACGTTATTGATTAATACTTCCAACGTTTCAGCAAATACAGCCTATGGCAATCCTAGTTTGAATCTATTCGGTTCGAATAACGCACGATATATTTTTAAAGTTGAGCAGCATCAAATCTGCTTTGTTAGACCACTTAATATGACCGTATTAACGACAAGCACTTCAAGCTCGAGTGGTTTTAACCCGCAAGTGTTTGATACAACGCTCGGATTTAACATTACAGCCCTCGAAAAGAAAAATCAAACTTTTCCATCTACTGGTTTTAGGGGGGCAAAGTTTACATTATTGGGATCTGATGAAGATCAAACTAACTACCGCTGCGCTTTAGTAAATGATACAGATGCCGTAAGTTTGTCAGGTACAAGTGGGCGATATCAAGGGCAAAATTGTACTCTTCGCTATGAAAGCGAAACACGTTTTACCACCCCCATAACGATTCAAATGGAACATAAGAACAGCGATGGTACTTGGCAACAAGTTGATAGTTATACTATTCCCGAACCTACACATTGGGCAATCAGAGGTGGGGCAATGGCGTATGCAAATAATGATATCCTTGCTGATGCAACTTCTTTTCCTGCGTTAAGTAAATGTAGTGGTGAAAATGTTGATAGTATTAATCATCCCGTTTATATTAATCGACAAAAATACTTATTTCGTCGTAATGAACTGACCAACAGTATCGGTTCTGATCCGACTACTTATCCAGAAAATAGCGCGCCGACAACAACCAATGCTCAGTTTATACGTGATGCCGATGGCACATTTATGGGTGAATGGGGATTAACTTACAAATATGATTATGCCTCTTATGATCAACTCATTTTCTTTTGGACATCGGAAGCATATTCAAGTAATCGTCAATTTGAAGTCGGCACTTCAGGTAATGTTGCAAATATGTCACCAACCTCAGTCTATAATCTTGTTGAGTGCCGTGGATAATCTTAATCACTAACGATAATTGATGCACTATCCTTTATGTTGGCGTACTTGACAACACATCATAAAGGATAAATAAAATCATAAACCTAACAAATTAACGGGCTAACGTCGCAACAATAATATTTTCCGGATGAATATAGATATTAATCATCTGACCTTGCTTAATCTGTAATTGCTGATACTCATCAATCGGTCTCGATGCATAAATCTCAAGCCCTGATGATAAGGATAACATCATTTCACACCAATATTGACTGAGCATAATGTGAGAAACAGAGGCTAAATAGTGATTGGTATTAGCACGATTTATTACTTCAACTTGCGGGGCTTTAATCAATAAAATGACTTCTTTACCAGGGATTAAGTCCAAACGATGAATACTTGATTGAGTTACACAAATGGATAATTTTGTAATTTTATCTTGTAATAGTACCGTCACTAAACCGGCCATGTCATGATTATTAATATCAATTATAGTACCATAAAACTGATTACGCGCACTTGATTGTAAAGACACTTTGGCGGCAACATTTAGCACATTATTTAATGGTATTGTTTCATCTTTCAATATGCTAAAAGCATGACTCTGCATATGAGTTAATAGATCATATAATTGAATGAACCTCAGCGCATATTGGCTAAGCTGAGCTCCACCCCCACCCTTGCCACCGGTAGAAGTTATCACGAAAGGCTGTTCAGCTAATTTATTCATATCGTCGATCGCATCCCAAGCCGTTTTATAACTGATGTGAATCAATCTTGCAGCTTGACTTAAGCTACCAGTTTGCGCAATAGCTTTTAATAATGCAATGCGCTTTGCGTCTGTAAATAGTTTATCGCCAAATTTTAATGTCAGAAAAATATCAGGAAAAAACATGATAAAAACCCATCAACTGTTCCAGTACTCAATGGTGCGTTTATAAACCGTTTGTTTACCTTCTGCTTGTTCAACTTTTGTCAGCCAATTGCCGTACTCGTCAAAATTACTATAAATAATTTGTGTTGTAATACTATCAGCAAGCTCAGTCATAAACTGATAATGTGAATACTCATTTGCTTTAACAAGACGCTGTCTATCATCATACTCAAATTGAGTGCTCACCATAGATTCATAACCATATTCATTACTATCAATATTGGTAAAACGATAAAGATTTAATGAGCCTTTTGGATCAAAGAGGTACTCAATACTGAATTTTTCATTCTCAACTGGTTTTTTATACTCAAATATTACACCAAACTCTCCACTATCTAGCAGATTATTGTGTTGTAATATGACACGTTCTTCATTGAAATCATATGAAGGTAACAGGGTAATTTCAATGGCATTATTTTTTAAAACATACAAGCTATTATCGATTTCATAACTTCCCACGGTTTGTTTACGCTGCCATTTATTATCGCCATTACGCATTAGTGTGGTAATCATCGTTCTTTGGGCTTCTGCCGTCGAGCCTATCGCCGCGGCTGAATAGTAGTTAATCAATAATCCTTTTTCATCATATTCTACGATTGTTTTACTCTGACTGCTATCAGAGCTATGTTCAATTGACATACTCGACTTCTTAACAAGAACAGACGATATTGTGAACATCTGAATATCGTCATTTTCTAGCAATAAATTGATCTGCTGATATGTTAATTTAGCGAAACTAACATCATTAAGAAACACAAAGCTGGCAATAATGAAGCAACTATAAAGAATTCCTTTTTTCATTTTCTACATGACCTTTTCTCTTAAAAATGCTAATAATTTGAATAATTGATAGAAAATTTCGATAACTGATTTATATTACTTAATACACTTTATAATCTTACTCGAAATTTAACAGCAATTCATCAAATTCCTTACATTTTAGTAGGATATATTGGTCAATGTAAAATCATTATAATCCTGTATTAACAACACTCTATAGGGCTTATAATATGTACAGGCTATAACAATAAAAGCTATTTTATTGCTTTAGAAACGAGTAACTCGGCTTCTTGCTGAATTTGCATTAGATGACTTTCACCAATAAAACTTTCGCTATAAATTTTATAAGCATCTTCAGTTCCTGATGGACGAGCGGCAAACCAACCATTTTTTGTGACGACTTTCAACCCACCAATCGCCGCACCATTAGCAGGCGCTTTTATTAAACTCTGCTCGATCTTTTCACCCGCTAATAAATCAGTTGTTAACTGCTTAGCATCGAGTTTAGACAATTTTTGTTTCTCAATATAACTGGCTGATGCTTGAATTCGACCATAAAAAGATTGACCATGTTTTTGTTCCAAAGCGTCATATTGAACTTGTGGATTATGACCAACCCTTGCGGTCATTTCTGCCGCCAACAAGCATAAAATAATACCATCTTTATCTGTCGACCACACTTGACCATTATGCCTTAAAAAAGAGGCTCCAGCACTCTCTTCACCGGCAAAACCAATTGAGCCATCAAATAGCCCATTAGCATACCATTTGAATCCAACTGGGAACTCTAATAATGATTTATTGAGATCACAAGCAACCCGATCAACCATTGAGCTTGTCACTAACGTTTTACCAATTGCAACGCCAGCATGCCAATCAGGGCGATGTTTAAATAAATAATCAATACATACCGCAAGGTAAGCATTGGGTTTCATCAAACCGGCAGGTGTTACAATGCCATGTCGATCAAAATCAGTATCATTACCAAAAGCCAGATCAAATTTATCTTTCAGCTGCAATAATCCAGCCATTGCATCAGCGCTTGAACAATCCATTCGAATAACACTGTCATGATCAAGGTGCATAAAGCGAAACGTGGGATCAACTTTATCATTCACAATATTCAAATTAAGTCCGTATTTTTCAGCAATGCGCGGCCAATAAGTAATGCCCGCACCACCTAGCGGATCAACACCAATATTTAATCCTTTCCTAGCAATAATATCAAAATCAATAATATTGACTAAATCATCAATATATTCAGTTTCAAACTCTTTCACATGAACATAATTTGAGTTCATTGCTTGCGAGAGCGTTAAGCGCTGTACGCCAGATAAGTGGCTTTTTAGTAACTCATTCGCGCGTTTTTCAATCATTGAGGTCACAACCGTATCGGCTGGGCCACCATTAGTTGCATTATATTTGATTCCACCATCTTCTGGCGGATTGTGTGAAGGGGTGATCACAATACCGTCCGCAGCTTGGGCATGCTGTTGATTATAAGTAATAATGGCATGAGAAATAACAGGCGTTGGCGTATATCCCCAGTTTTGTGCGATAATACAATCAATACGATTTGCCGCTAACACTTCAAGCACTGTTTTTAACGCAGGATCAGATAACGCATGAGTATCTTTACCAATAAAGCAAGGTCCGGTAATATTTTGAGCATGACGATAATCAGCGATAGCCTGTGCGATAGCAATAATATGATGTTCATTAAACGTGCCTTTATTTGCACTACCACGATGACCTGAAGTACCGAAAATAACAAGTTGACTTGGATCATCATAATTTGGCTCTACGCGATAATAATGATTTAATAATGCATCGATATTAATTAGATCAGTTGCCTGCGCTAATTGTCCTGCTCTAGAATTACTCATTCTTGACCCTTTTCTTAATAAAATTACTTCGCAACAAATTGCGTTTTTACCAGCCCAATTATGTAATCAGGTACTTCCATTGTATTCATGAGTGATTCAATAATGAATATTTTTCTAGCTGTATTGCTATTGGTCACAACCCAATAAGGCGTGTTTGGAATGAGTTTAGGCTTAGTGTTGTTGCCTGAACGCAAAAGAGTTTGTTCATCATCTGCTAAATATCGACGCTTACTGCCATGCAAGGATGCAGCCGCAACCGAGAATAAACTATGATTACAGGTATAAAGTACAGCAAGAATGGATAAAAAACGATTTACTAATTTTTTCTGATTGACAAACTCATCACTCTTAACTAATGCAACAAGAGCCGAAAAATCACCAAATTGAGTTGGCGTCGCCGCAGTGACTTGATAAGATTCAATAGCAAGTAAACGCCTTAATATACTCGATGCATCCTCACCTATATGGCAAGTTTGTCTCGCAATATATTGATATAAATCATCATCAATTTCAATTGTTTTCACACTAGATTCCTCTTTGATTTGGTAACATACATAAAATTCATCAGAGTATTCACTCTATCGTGCATCCCTGTACGGGGATATTCTCTAAAGGAATAGGCGAATGAATATTATCATACTCACTATCATCACAACCTTGTGATTGAGCGATATTATGATGTGATTTAGCTTGTTGCTGATTATTCAAAGGTGTTGAGCGATGACAACCACTAAGCAGGAATAAAACGCAGATACCTAAAATTATATGCTTTAACCAACCACTCACAATAAACCTTTTAAACGAATAATTTTGTCATCGGTAAATTGTATCATCAATTATTAAAATAATAAAAAACTGATTGTTATCAGATAGCCACTAATAAGTTATCACACATCATACTCTGCATATTGCTAGATAAATTTATCTATAAAGGCGAGTAAATTAATTATTTACAATAAAATAACGATACTTATCGCCAAGATTTGATAAAATGGAATAAAACCGTCTAATTTGTATTAGCGTTAAAAACGATTGAATCAATGAAAAGGATAATATATATGAAAAAAGTTGCTGTATTAGCATGTTTAGCGATCTTGCTCGCCGGATGTCAAAATAGTGATATCTATTCAGGGGATGTTTACTCAGCGGATCAAGCCAAGCAAGTCCAACAAGTGACTTATGGTACCGTATTATCAGTACGCCCAGTTAAAATTCAAACTAATGCTTCAAACGGCTCAACCAATACTGTAATTGGCTCTTTAAGTGGCGCTGTCCTTGGTGGCTTTCTAGGTAATACCATTGGTAATGGTACCGGTAAAAGTTTAGCAATTGCTGGGGGCGCAATTGGGGGGGCACTAGTTGGTAGTGAAGTTCAAAATGCGGTAAGCGAGACGAATGCTGTTGAGCTAGAGGTACGACAAGAAAATGGGTCAACAATTGTATTAGTCCAAAAAGCAACGCCAAACCAATTCCAAGTAGGTCAAGAAGTGCGTTTGGTAACTAACGGTAAACAAGTTAACGCCTCACCTCGTTAATACGCGATAAGGATAATTAAAAATGCGAATATTACATACGATGATTCGGGTTGGTCATTTACAACGATCTATTGATTTTTATACTAAAACAATGGGTATGAAACTCCTTAGAACCAGTGAAAATCCGGAATATAAATATTCACTGGCCTTTGTTGGTTATGATGATGAAAGCAAAGCATCGGTAATTGAGCTGACTTATAACTGGGGAACTGAAAATTACGATATGGGTAATGCTTTTGGCCACATCGCTATCGGCGCGGATGATATTGCAAAAACGTGTGAACGTATTAAGCAAGCTGGTGGTAAAGTGATTCGAGAAGCGGGCCCAGTAAAAGGCGGCACCACGATTATTGCTTTTGTCGAAGATCCCGATGGTTATAAAATTGAATTAATTGAGAACAAACAAGCAGACAAAGCATTAGGTAATTAATGCTGACATGAATGCAATAAAAAAAGGGACCGAATGGTCCCTTTTTTATTATGCAGAAAAACGGTTAGCGTCTTTCACCAAAGATTCTCAATAACATTAAGAATAAGTTAATAAAATCAAGATACAATGTTAAAGCACCAAAAATAGCATAACGTCTAAATGCATTTTGATCGTCTGTTGGTAATTGCTCACCGAATGCTTTTAATTTTTGTGTGTCATAAGCCGTTAAACCCGCAAAAACAAAAACACCGATATAAGTAATCGCCCACATTAATGGTGTGCTTTGCATAAAAATGTTAACCAACGACGCGATAACTATACCGATTAAGCCCATAAATAAAAAGCGGCCTAAACCTGACAAGTCACGTTTAGTGGTATAACCGTAAAATGCTAAAGCAGCAAACATACCTGCGCTGATGAAAAATACACTCATAATCGATGATGCGGTATACATAATAAAAATCGACGTTAGCGTTAAACCACTTAATGCCGAATACAACATGAATATGCTGGTTGCTGCGCTGCCAGATAATCGATTAATCATGCCTGATAATACAAAAACCAATCCTAATTGTGCTGCAATTAATACCCATGACAACACACTTAAAGAGGTGATATAGCCATATTCGTTAACAGAAAATAACAGTCTCATAATTGGTACGCTAGTTGAGGCATACCAGGCAACAAAGCCAGTTAATAAAAGACCCACGGTCATCCACCCGTAGACATGGCTCATATAAGTCTGAACTCGGCTACCAGCCTGCTCAATAATCGAACCGTTAGGGGAATAATTATTCATTTAATATCCTCTTGTTATAGAAAAAAAAGTACAACATCGACACATTATATCGAAATTGTAGTTTAATACCATTTTTTCAATGCGTCTTTATCAGTTTTTTTCGCTTCAACCCAGTTATCATGAGTTGAAGTTTTTTCCTTTTTCCAAAAAGGCGCCTCGTTTTTTAACACATCCATAATAAAATCAGCAGCAGCAAATGAATCTTTACGATGTGCACTACTGACACCAACATAGACAATATTTTCATTTGCGAGTATTTCGCCAACTCGATGCACAATGATAATCCGATTAAGCTGCCAACGTTCTCTTGCTTGCTCAATAATGTTAAGTAAAACGTTTTCAGTCATCCCTTGATAATGCTCAAGATATAACGATGATACATCGTTTTGGAGTGAGCGCACCTTACCCGTAAAAGTCACAATTGCGCCATCTTGTGTTGACTGAGATAACCATTGATAGTGTTGGCTGATATCAACAAACTCATTACTAACAATAACAATATTTTGTTCATTCATGATGCTTAGCCGCCAGTAACCGGCGGAAAAAAGGCAACCTCATCATTAGCGTTGATCACATAATTGTGATCAACTAATTGCTTATTTACCGCACATAATGTGTGTTTTTCTTTTAAAGCATATAACCAATTATCACCGTTTAAACTTAGGTGCTCAATTAAGTCGCTAACAGCAATTGGTGCCATATCTAGTTCTAAAGACGATACACCAATTAACTCTCGAGTTTGTGCAAAAAATAGTATTCTAATCATATTGCGCTTGAAAATTCCCAGATTTGCCGCCTAACTTGGATAATAATCTCACTTGAGAGATCACCATATCTTTCTGTACTGCTTTACACATATCATAAATGGTTAACGCCGCGGTCGATGCCGCAACCAATGCTTCCATTTCAACACCGGTTTGTCCCGTTAAGCGACATAAGGCTTGAATTCTGACTTGTGAATGTTCAACATCAGCTTCAATCATCACTTCGATCTTACTTAATAAAAGCGGATGGCATAACGGAATTAATTCCCACGTACGCTTAGCGGCCTGAATTCCAGCAATTCTTGCTGTCGCAAAAACGTCACCTTTATGATGTTTATTTTCAATAATCATCGCTAATGTTTCGGGATTCATTATCACAAATGCTTCAGCAATCGCTTCTCGCATAGTCGGTTGTTTATTCGTTACATCGACCATGTGCGCTTCGCCATGCGCATTAATATGAGTAAAGTGTTGGCTATTTTTAGCTTCATCGAATGGTGTCATTGTTAATTATCATCAGTAAAATCTAATGCTCATTAAGATATCAGATTTCATCATTATTGAGAATAGCCAGCATAGACCATTTAATAATGCTACTTCGTCGTAGCCGTTTTTATGGTATACTCTGCGGTAGTAATTAACGATATTATTTAAAGAAATGACACCATGAAGATGAAAAAATCACGTTATACGCTTGCCGCTTTTTTTACTGCGTTGCCACTAATCACATTCAATGCGACTGCATTAGATAAGTATGTAACCGAAAATTTAACCGTTTATTTAACGCGTGGACCTGGCCCACAATATGCCATTGTAGGTACATTGAATGCGGGTGAGAAGATCACAGTTCTAGAAACCAGCAGCGATGGGCAATATACACGGATTCAAAATGATGCAGGTAAGATCGCTTGGGTAAAATCGACCAATTTAACAGACACTCCAAGCGTGAAAGAGCAAGTCGATATATTGGCACAAAAGTTATCGAGCGCGCAAGAACAAGCGACTAAACTTGAGCAAGAAAAAAATACTTTATTAAACGAATATTCTAATCAGCTCGATACCGCTAAACAACAAATTGAAAAACTCGAACAAAGTAATCGCCAATTACAAACAACATTTGATGAGCAACAAGCAAAAATTACCTCGTTAAGCGAAACTGTTGATGAAAAAAGGCAAGATTTAATGTTGACTTGGTTTACTCGAGGGGGGCTTGTTGCCGGTATTGGCTTAATTCTTGGACTTATTTTACCTATTATCATGCCCAAAAGACGTAATAAAGATCGTTGGATGAAATAACCATGAAGGTGTTTCTTGTTGGTGGAGCGGTGCGAGATCAATTACTCGAACTGCCCATCACCGAAAAAGATTGGGTTGTCGTCGGTGAAACTCCGCAAACGCTATTAAAACTCGGTTTTTCACAAGTTGGGAAAGATTTTCCCGTTTTTCTCCATCCTGACACTAAAGATGAATACGCTTTAGCTAGAACAGAGCGTAAGTCGGGACAAGGTTATAGCGGCTTTATTTGTGACTTTAATGATCAAATTACGTTAGAACAAGATCTACTGCGGCGAGATTTAACCGTTAATGCGATCGCAATGGATCCGTGCGGCAATTTAATCGATCCCTATGGTGGTATTGATGATCTTAATAATCGATTATTAAGGCACGTCTCACCTGCTTTTCAGGAAGATCCTCTTCGTGTTTTACGCGTCGCACGTTTTGCCGCGCGATTTCATCATTTAGGCTTTACTATTGCCTTAGATACGATGGCACTAATGAAACATATTGTTAGTATCGGTGAAATTAACTATTTAACCGCCGAAAGAGTTTGGCAAGAAACAGAAAAAGCCCTAGCCACTCAAAATCCACAGGTTTATTTTGAAGTGCTAAAAGAGTGTGGTGCTCTAGCGATACTCGTGCCGGAACTAAATGACTTATTTTGTATTGCTCAACCGACCAATAGATGCTTGGGAACCCATACCTTACGGGCACTAAAACAATCCGCCAAACTTACTGATAACCTAACGGTGCGCTTCGCCGTTTTATGTCATGATTTTGGTAACACAGTTGCACAGTCTAAAGATTGGCTACACATTGATGATTTCGCAGAAAAAAGCATTAGCTTAATCAATACACTTTGCACAAGATTAAAAATTCCAAATCAATATAAAAAACTCGCCTGTTTAGTCTGCCGCTATTACAATGATGTACATTATGTTACCGACATACCAGCTCAAAAATTAATTGCATTATTTGATGGGATAGACGTCTGGCGTAATCCTATTTATCTGGATCACTTGATATTGAGTAGTCTAGCTGACTTTAAGGCCAGAAAAGGCTTTGAAAATAAGCCTTATCCACAAGCTGAATATTTAAAACAGGCTTATTTTGTAGCAAAATCAGTCGCTGTACAAGATATTATCAATGCGGGATTTAAAGGGCAAGCTATACGACTAAAACTTGAAAATCTACGAGAAAAAGCCCTGATTGATTGGAAAAGCACTAATTTTTGATTATATCTCAAACAATCAAACATAAATTTAAAAATTTGATAAAAAAATAGTTGACGATTTGATTCAAGACAAGCATAATGCGCCTCGCAGTGTTGGTTATGACGTTGCGAATGAATGGCTACGTAGCTCAGCTGGTTAGAGCACATCACTCATAATGATGGGGTCACAGGTTCGAATCCCGTCGTAGCCACCATTAAAAAGAAGTAATTTTTATTGAAATAAATGCGGGTGTGGCGAAATTGGTAGACGCACCAGATTTAGGTTCTGGCGCCGCGAGGCGTGGGGGTTCAAGTCCCTTCACCCGCACCATTTATTTTCAATTTCCCTTTTGGGGTATAGCCAAGCGGTAAGGCAGCAGGTTTTGATCCTGCCATCCCCAGGTTCGAATCCTGGTACCCCAGCCATATTTTACAGTTCTGCTCATTGATAATACCCAAAATTGGTGTCATATTACCCATAAATAGGTAATAGCGGAATTGGCAGATACACTAGATTCACAATCTAGTTCCTTATAGTCGTGCGAGTTCAAATACCACTACCCGCACCAGCGACAGTTGGGGTATAGCCAAGCGGTAAGGCAGCGGATTCTGATTCCGCCATTCCAAGGTTCGAATCCTTGTACCCCAGCCATGTTTTTTTTATACCCGTTTTTAATATCCCAACTTTGATATTCATCACACATTTTATTAAATGAGTAAAATTATTTTTTATATTACATATGGTATCAACGTTCTCACTCATCAAAAAAAGTCATATACCCTCAAACCAATCCTAGCTTGATTACTCAATACAACTCGCTGATAGCACAAACTCAGACACTTTTAGTATTATGATTAAATCCGACAAATAGTATGAAAACACTTCCAAATATAGAGTTTATTGGCGCACACTATAAATGAATATTCCTGATTGCTGTTAGCATAAGCCTTTGTAATATTATCAACTATTTTTTTATATCGATTACACAGATTTTATTACTATTTTTTCACTCTATTTCATCGAAAAAACACTCTTTCAATATAACTTATTGTTTTTATGGATGTTTTTAGACAAAAAAACACATTAAAAGCACACTGAAAGCACATATTAACAAAAATTTGAGCACATAAAGTACCAAATCAATTCTATTTATATCCAATAATAGCTTCATTCGAGAATATTCAACTAATCGGGAATGTAATCGAAAAAATAGGAAAACCGTATGACTGAACAAGTAAAATATTCGTGCAATTGAGTCGAATATTTTGAAAAGAAATTACGTACGAACTTATAAATTATGTATTAAAAGGATATATCATTATGAAATCAAACACAGAAAACCAATCAAGAATGAGCTCATTAGACGATGTTTATGGTTCATATGAACTTGGGCAAATTTTACCTAAATCAAAAATACCTCAAAATCAAAATAACCCTAAATTTGTTTTTCAAGCTGTACATGATGAACTGATGTTAGATGGTAATGCACGTCAAAATTTAGCAACATTCTGCCAAACATGGGAAGATCCCGAAGTACGTATATTAATGATGGAAAGCATTAATAAAAATATGATCGATAAAGATGAATATCCACAAACAGCTGAAATTGAGAATCGCTGTGTGCATATGATTGCTCAATTATGGAATTCTCCTGATGCAGAAAATACACGTGGTTGTTCAACAACAGGCTCGTCTGAAGCTGCAATGTTAGGTGGTTTAGCATTAAAATGGAGCTGGCGTAAACGTCGTCAAGCAGCAGGTAAATCAACAGATAAACCAAATTTAGTTGTCGGTTCTGTACAAGTTTGTTGGGAAAAATTTGCACGCTATTTTGACGTTGAATTACGTGAAATTCCATTAGAAGGTGACCGTTTAACATTAACGGCAGAGCAAGTATTGAAACATGTTGATGAAAACACTATCGGTGTTGTACCAACATTTGGCGTAACATTTACTTGTAACTATGAACCCGTTAAAGAAATCAGTGATGCACTAGATCGTCTACAAAAAGAAACAGGTCTTGATATTCCAATGCACGTTGATGGCGCAAGTGGCGGATTCTTGGCACCATTCTGTGCTCCTGAAATTGAATGGGACTTCCGTTTACCGCGTGTAAAATCAATCAATACTTCTGGACACAAATTTGGTCTATCCCCTTTAGGTGTGGGCTGGGTTGTATGGCGTGAAGCATGTGACTTACCAGAAGAGTTAATTTTTAATGTTAACTACTTAGGTGGCAACATGGAAACGTTTGCACTTAACTTTTCTCGCCCTGGCGGACAAATTGTAGCGCAATACTATAACTTACTTCGTTTAGGTCATGAAGGTTATCGTAAAATCCATACAGCGTGTTATGAAACAGCGCAATACTTAGCAAAAAGTATCGCAGAATTAGGTCCATTTGAAATTATTTTTGATGGTAACCCACAAAAAGGGATTCCAGCAATTAGTTGGGCACTAAAACGTAATCAAAAACATAATTTCACTTTGTATGATTTCTCAGATCGTTTACGTAATCGCGGCTGGCAGGTACCTGCTTACTCAATGCCTGCAAACCGCGAAGATTTAGTCGTACAACGAATTTTGGTACGCCATGGTGTGAGTATGGACTTAGCCTCTTTATTAATCGAAGATATTAAACGTTGTTTAGAATATTTTGATAAATATCCTGTTGCCAAACCATTAGATAAATCAGATGCAACATCATTTAATCATAACTAATTTGTAAGTATCAATACAGAGGGTCATATAGCGGTATGACCCTTTTTTTAAATGTTTACACAACAAAAATCCATATTCTGGTAGATCAGACTTTAAAATGAATATATTTGGCAACGGTTTGTTGCGCAAGGTAACTTACAAATTATATTAAGTTGACAATTATCATTATATGTTTGTTTATGCAAAAACCTTGGAGGATTTATGGTTTTATGGCATTGGATTGAAACAACCTTAAAGACCTATCCCGAACTCGCTATTTTTTTAACTGTAGCATTAGGATATTGGGTAGGCGGTCTCAAATTAAAAAGCTTTAGCTTAGGCGCAGTGACGGGAACGTTACTAGTTGGGGTTATCATTGGGCAAATTGGCATTGATATTTCCAGCCAAGTCAAATCTGTTTTCTTTATCATGTTCTTATTTTCTGTTGGTTTTGGTGTTGGACCTCAGTTTGTTAAAGGTTTAGCGAGCGATGGATTGCCGCAAGCAATATTTGCTGTTGTAATATCTTGTTTATGTTTAGGATCGGTTTATTTAGCTGCCGTACTTGCCGGCTATGGACCGGGCCTAGCAGCCGGATTATTAGCAGGAACACAAACAATTTCTGCGTCAATTGGACTGGCAACAGACAGTATTAATCATTTAAATTTAAGCCCTGATGAAATCAAAAATCAATTAGATCAAATTCCTGTCGCTTATGCAATTTCATACCTATTTGGTACCATTGGTACTGGGTGGATCATCGCATTCTTGGGGCCAAAACTATTAGGAATCGATTTGGTCAAAGAGTGTCAGCGCTATGAAAAAGAGATGTCACACGGTGAGCCAGAAGGCGGTATTCAATCGGCTTGGAATCAATATGTAATCCGTGCATTCAAATTAGCAAATGGCACACCTATTATCAGCAAAAAAATCGCTGATGTCGAAAACATGACAAGTAATCGTGTATTTATAGAAGCGATTCGCCGAAATAATAAAACTATCGACTTTGATGATAATAGCGTTTTACAACAAGGTGATATCTTAGCGGTATCAGGACGCTATGATGACTTAGTTGAACTCAGCCATCATCTTGAAGAAATTAATGATGCCGAATTATTAAAAATTCCAGTTGAATCAGTCGATGTGCTAATCACTAGCAAACATGCTGACAACAAAACACTACTTGAACTATCTAAACTACCCGTTGCGCGTGGTGTTTATTTAAAACGTATTCGTCGTGGCTCATTAAGTGTCGATATTCCTGTTCAAGCGCAAACTAAACTTCATCGCGGTGATATTGTGACAGTTGTTGGTAGTAAAAAGCATGTTGACTCAATTATTGCCGAGTTTGGCTTTGCCGATCAACCAACGAGCATCACCAATATGGTATTTGTTGGTAGCGGTATTGTATTAGGTGGATTTATTGGTGCGATTGTTGTACCAATTGCTGGCGTACCAATTACCTTATCAACTGCGGGTGGTGCATTAATTGCAGGTTTAGTGTTTGGTTGGTTACGTAGCTTTAATCCAAAACTCGGTAATGTACCAAGCGCAACCTTATGGTTTATGAACTCAGTCGGTTTAAATATCTTTATTGCCGTCGTCGGCATTACCGCCGGTCCTGGCTTTATTAGTGGTGTTAAACAAGTTGGCTTTGAATTGTTCTTCTGGGGAATGTTTGCAACTGCAGCTCCGATGATCCTAGCCCCACTAATTGGTAAATACATTTTCAAATTTGACCCAGCTATCAACTTAGGTTGCTGTGGTGGTGCAAGAACCAGTACCGCATCAGTTGCGATGGTTGCCGATGTTGCAAAAAGTAATGTACCAATGCTAGGTTATACCGTTCCTTATGCCGTTAGTAATACCCTTCTCACCTTATGGGGTATGGTCATTATCATGTTACTGCGGTAAAGCGCATAACTAAAATAATGAGTTAACAGTTGTTATAACGCAGTGGCAGCTTAGGCTGTCACTGTTTTTTTAGTCAACTGCAACGCTTTTAATCATCTCACCTCTTTTCATAAAAATAGCAAAATAAATTCATCTCGTACAAAATAAAAAAGCCTAATAACATCACAATTATTAGGCTTTGATACGTTTTAATTATAGCGACAGCATAAGCTCGCTATCTCATTAGGCATTATTTCGTTTGATGCTGCTCAAGCCATTTTTTCATAAACGCGATTTCTTGTTCTTGCGCTTTGATTACTTGCTCAGCAAGAGCTTTGATCTCAGGATCTTTGCCGTATTTTAATTCAATGTTAGCCATATCGATCGCACCTTGGTGATGCGGGATCATGCCGGCAACAAATGCCACATCCGGATCCGATGACATGACGCCATCCATCATTGGCTTATGCATATCGTCCATCGCTTTCATATACTCTTGCGTCATTGGGTTGGTATTACCGTGATTGGCATGATCATCCATATTCGCAAATGCGCCATTAGCCGACATGAATAGTGTTGTTGTCAGAATCGTTACTAGTAGTTTTTTCATTGAAATATCCTCTATTATTGTTCACTTTAACACAATGTTAAATCCAAACGCCTAAACTTATTCGCAGAGCATTGGGTCAATTTAAGCGCAATGACTTAAATTAGCTGCATTAATTGTTGATAGACATCTTTAGCTAAAATACTTGGCATACTTTTTTGTGGTGAAATCAAACGGTGTTGATTGCAGCCATAACCACCAATTAATTTAGGATCTGTTGGGCCATATAGCGTGATATTGGGTCGATCTAATGCAGCCGTTAAATGACTTAAGCCAGTATCAACCGATACCACCGCTTTGGCACCTGCTAGAATCGTCGCGACCTCAGCTAAAGTTAGCTTTGGCAAGACTTCAACATGCGAAAATCCCTCAGCTAAACGCAATGAACGTTCATATTCATGTGCCGCGCCCCAAGGCAATTTCACTTTATAGCCAGTCGGTTCAATTAAGGTAATTAAACGGCGCCACTCATCTTCAGTCCAGTGCTTATCATCGCGAGTGGTTGCATGTAAAAATACCAAATATTGTTGATTATCATGCGGTAGTGCCGCTAAAAAATGCTTAGCAATCGCATAATCGCCAATTTTATTCGGTAAGGTATAGCCTAAACTCTGTGCAAATAGCTGTCTAACACGCTCAACCGCGTGTTGATTTTTGGCAACAAAGTGCTTTTGATCATAAAACCAACTCGCAATCGGCTCACGAGCGCTATTTTTATCGAGTCCATGCTTAGCACCTCGCGCTTTGCGAGTAATTAACAAAGCACTTTTGATCAACCCCTGCGCATCAATAATGCAGTCGTACTGCTGTAATCTTAGTGCGGCAATAAATTGCTTGCGTTCAGCACGAACCGAGTGGCTAAACCAACTTTTACGCCAGCGCCGAATCGCCACTGGAATCACACGATTAACCGCAAAATGCCAGCTAGGAATCTGAGCAAAATTTTCTTCAACCACCCAATCAAATTCAATATCATCGATCATTTGGCATGCATCAGTTAACGCCGGTAACGTATGTAGAACATCACCCATTGATGAGGTTTTAACAATTAGAACGCGCTTAGTCATCACGCTTATTCCTTGGTCGTATCGGTTTGAAATCGTGCAAGTAATGTCATTAATCTGTCAAATACTAGCTGGGGCTCGATGTCGATTAAACTTTGATGGTAACCCTCTTGGCTATCACCTTTACGGACTTTATGGTAGCCAGTAATGAGGCGAATAACATCAGCCTTATCAGATAATGGTGGCGTAAAATCAGGGCTACTTGGACCGTACAGAGCAACTAATGGTCGCCCTAATGCCGCCGCAACATGCATTAATCCTGAATCATTCGTCACAATTGCATCACAGCAAGAGATTAAATTGACCGCTTGCTCTAATACTGTTAAGCCTGCTAAATTAATACATTTTTCAGGATGGGCCATCTTTTGCATGATTGACTCACCCACCGCCCGATCTTTATCTGAGCCAAAAATAACAATATGGGCATTTTGCTGCACAAGCTTATCAGCCAGCGCCGCATAGTGATAATCAGGCCATCGCTTAGCCGGGCCGAACTCGGCTCCTGGGCAAAAGCCAATTAAACTCACCTCGCTCGGTAAAGCAAATTCACTGCGGCTTTGCAGCACATCATCCGGACTCACCACCAATTTTGGAGAGAGAAGAGGTTTAGGTAAATCAGCGGCAGAGTGAATATCCCCTTTTGGATAAGCTAATGCAATATAGCGCTCAACCATCAACGGAAATGCTAGCTTATCAAGCGGACGAAGATCATTAAGTAAACCATAACGCAGTTCGCCTTTCCAGCCAGTACGTGTTGTTATGCCAGCAAAAAAAGGAATTAAAGCTGACTTTAATGAGTTAGGCAGTACAATTGCTTGATCATAATGCTGCTTTTGCAACTGTTTACCTAATTGATAGCGCTCTTTTAACGCTAACTGACCATGACCAATTGGCATTGAAATCGATCGATTCACTTCCGGCATTTTACTCAGCAGCGCTCGGCACCATGTAGGTGCCATAACATCAATTTCGATCTGGGGATTGTTCGCTTTAAGTGTACGATATAAACTGTGTGACATCATCATGTCACCCACCCATGATGGACCGATAATTAACGTTTTCATAAATACTCTCAGTGATAAAAAATAATTAAAAACGATTAGTTAGCATTTAGATGCTTCATATAGTCTGCCGTGCCTTCGGCAACCGTTTTAAAAACAATAGGGCATCGCGTTTTTCTAAACTTTGTCAAATCGGCTTGAGTAAAGGTCTGATAACGGCCTTTTAAATGATCCGGGAATGGAATATATTCAATTTCCCCTGTTTGATGATAATTTAAAACGGCATCAGCAACAGCCTGGAACGACTCTGCCCGGCCAGTACCACAATTATAAATTCCTGACTGATTGTTTTGCCAAAACCACAAATTGACCGCAACCACGTCATCAACATAAATAAAGTCACGTTTAAACGTGTCACTACCGGCAAACAGTTTTGGTTTTTCACCTTGGCTAATTTGACTATTAAGATGAAATGCAACACTAGCCATGCTGCCTTTATGTTGTTCCCCAGGTCCATAGACATTAAAATAGCGAAAACCACACACAGGAGATTGAGCGTTAGGTAAGATTTCACGCACATATTGGTCAAATAAAAACTTAGAGTAACCATATACATTAAGTGGTTTCTCAAACTGCCGATCTTCTATGAAGTTATCTGTCCGGCCACCATAAGTAGCTGCCGATGAAGCATAGATAAACGGAATAGCAAAATCCAAACAATAATGTAAAACATCCTTAGAATAGCTGTAGTTATTTTCCATCATAAACTTACCATCCCACTCGGTTGTCGAAGAGCATGCACCTTGATGGAAAATCACCTCAATACCTAAATCTTCGCCAGAGACAATCGCTGCAATAAATTCATCTTTATCCATATAATCAGCAATATCAAGATCAACCAGATTGGTAAATTTTGTGCCATCGCTTAAATCATCAACGACTAAAATATCTTTGCGACCTATCGCGTTCAATCCTTTAACGATATTACTACCGATAAACCCAGCTCCACCCGTTACAACTATCATATTGTTCACCTTAATAAATTTATCATTCGATTATTATCTATCATGCCGATTGATAAAACAATTCAGCGTCATTAGTTTGGATAATAACACCTTTTTAAACTCATAAAAAATAGCATAAGCACCTATAATACGTTTCTCGCTTATGATTAAAAACTTCTTATCCTGACTTGCACTACTTATTAATATCATAACGTAGCGATGACATGAATATACCTTGCCAAACTAATATAAGGTTCTTGATGACAAAATCGCTGCTCTAATTGAAGTAGTCCATCAAAATGTGTTTGCTGCTTACTTTTATCAACCAGATAGTCATGAAATACCCGAATACCCGTTTTATTTACAATATGAAAGTTAAGTTCAGCAAGCCATTGATAGACATCATCTGGATTTCTTGGATAATCTGGTGATAATGTTTTCTTTTTACGCTTATTTAAGCCAGCTTGCGCATAACCAAAATTTCCTAATGTCACCGTTTTAAATAATAAAGCATGGTAGTTGTAAAACATTAACGATAATCGGCCATCAGGTTTAAGCAATGTTTTTAGCGAGGCTAAAATTAGCTGTGGTTCACTCACCCATTCTAAAACAGCATGACAAATAACCAGATCAAACTGACCTGCAAAATCGGTCGCTAATGCTTGAATCGAACAGTTTAAATAATCTAGGCTAAGATTCTCTGCCTCTGCATTAGTTTTTGCCATATCAAGCATTTGTGGCGAAATATCACAAATGGTCACATTATGGCCAAGTTTGGCTAATTTATGAGCAAGTTGCCCCTGCCCACCACCGGCATCAAGTATCGTCAAGCGTTTACCAACGCGGAACGAATTTAAGAGCGACTCAATTTCCCGCCAAACCATAATCTCACGGATACGTCCCTTAGTTGTTCCATAAATATTTTGTGCAAATTTGTTAGTAATATCATCAAAATTACGATCAGTAGCAATACTATTCATTATTCTTTACTATTGAGTTGGGCAACTTCATCATCTAACTGTTTAGTTTTGTTAGATATAAATAAATAACAGCGATCCATCAGATCTTTTATATCTTCTTTTTTCATACCCGAGGTATCGATAGGCTCAAGCATTTCGACAATCATATAACCATTATTCCAACGGTTTAACTTAATATTATTGGTATTTGATACACAAATTGGCACAATCGGTACATTTGCAGCAATCGCGGTACGAAATGCGCCAGTTTTAAAGGGTAATAAACCTCGCCCACGGCTACGGGTACCTTCAGGGAACATCCAAACCGACAGGGATTTTTGTTTAATCTCGTTGACAACAAACGCCAATGTATCTCGTGCTTTTGATTTATTATCACGATCAAGCAAAATATTACCCGTTAACCAATAAAGTGGACCAAAAAACGGCACCCATACTAAGCTTTTTTTACCAACGGTAACTGTACCTGACTGCACTATCTGCCCGGCAACCAAGAGATCATAATTATTTTGATGATTAGCAATAAATACACTACTTTTAATCTGATCAATCCCACTATATTTACGCGTAATAACTTTTATACCGAATAAGGGCGCCATTAACCGACCAAAAATATGAGCAAATTTCGCCACATTTTTAGGATTACGTGGGCTAAATAAGCAAAAAATTATGCCAAATACACAAATCAAAATGCCTATAATAATGCCCAAAATGACTCTAATAAGACAAACCATAATTTACCTCTCAAATTATTATGATGTATTATAGCAACTATCTTAATTTGAGAAACAGTTAAATGAATACAAATAATGTTGTTTGGAATAATAGTGTAACACCTATCTCAATCCATTTTGATGATGTTTACTTTAACACTGATGATGCCATTGCTGAAACCACCTACGTATTTATCGATGGCAATCACCTCTCCGAGCGCTTTATTGCCCACACAAAATCAACCTTTACTATCGGTGAAACAGGATTCGGTTCCGGACTTAATTTCTTAATTGCATGGCACTATTTTTTACAATTTAAACAGCAACACCCTAATCATGTTTTAAAACATTTACAATTTTTTAGTATTGAAAAATACCCATTATCATTAACTGAGCTCACAACGATTCATCGTGCGATTATTCAAGAAGTTAATCTGGCTAATTTAGCGCAAATATTACAAAACAACTGGCCGTGTGCACATTATCAAAATGAACAGGTCACCTTGAATGTCTACTTTGCTGACATTATGTTATTTTCAGCACATTTAAAGCAATCAAATACGTTGATTGATGCATGGTTCTTTGACGGTTTCTCACCCACTAAAAATCCTGAAATGTGGTCAGCGCCTTTATTCCACTCACTTTATGCTCAAACTGCGAAATCAGGCACTTTTGCAACATTTACCGCCGCAAGTTATGCCAGACGAAATTTATTGTCGGCAGGATTTGAAGTTTATAAACATAAAGGGTACGGAAAAAAGCGTGAAATGCTAATAGGATACAAAAAACCTCAATCAGTCGAGTGTTAATAGTGTTAATATCGCTATACAATAGACTTATATTTGCAAACTTTGTGATAAAAACAAAATAGTTATAATAAATTTCCACAATGTAGTTGAGGATTAGACACAATTAATTATATAATTGCAGACCCGATTTAACCGATTACGAATAAGTAATCATTATACATGCTTGAGGTTTACTCGTGCCTGATATGAAGCTTTTTGCCGGTAACGCAACCCCTGAACTGGCAAAACACATAGCAAATCGTCTTTATACATCGCTTGGCGATATTGTGGTTGGTCGTTTTAGTGATGGAGAAGTAAATGTTCAAATTAATGAAAATGTTCGCGGTGAAGACGTTTTTATTATTCAATCAACTTGTGCCCCAACAAATGATAATCTAATGGAATTGCTTGTGATGATTGATGCTATGCGTCGTGCATCCGCTGGTCGTATCACCGCTGTTATTCCTTACTTTGGTTACGCAAGACAAGATCGCCGAGTACGATCAGCTCGCGTACCGATTACGGCAAAAGTTGTTGCTGACTTTTTGTCAACCGTTGGTGTAGATAGAATTTTGACCGTTGATCTCCACGCTGAACAGATTCAAGGTTTTTTTGACGTACCTGTTGATAATGTTTTTGGTAGCCCAATTATTTTAGAAGATATGTTGCAAAGAAATTTTGATCATCCAATCGTCGTTTCTCCAGATATTGGTGGTGTTGTACGAGCTAGAGCCATAGCTAAATTACTCAATGATACCGATATGGCAATTATTGATAAACGCCGCCAACGCGCTAATGAAGCGGAAGTGATGAATATTATTGGAGATGTTGCAAATCGCGATTGTATTTTAGTCGACGATATGATTGATACAGCAGGGACCTTATGTAAAGCTGCCGATGCGCTAAAAGCACGCGGAGCAAAACGCGTATTTGCTTATGCAACTCATCCGATTTTTTCCGGTAAAGCGGTTGAAAATATCAAAAACTCTAAGATTGATGAAGTAGTGGTTTGTGATACCGTTCCACTCTCACCTGAAGTCAAAGCACTTAAGAATGTACGTCAGTTAACACTATCTGGCATGCTTGCTGAAGCGATTCGACGAATCAGTAATGAAGAGTCAATTTCAGCAATGTTTCACTATTAAGTTTTCACCTTTAAAAGACCAATAAATTCTTTATTGGTCTTATTTTATGCGATTATGACAACAATTAAACTTATCGTTGGGCTTGCCAATCCAGGCAGTGAATATTCAGCAACTCGCCATAATGCGGGCGCTTGGTATATCGAAAAACTCGCCAACCGCTACCATCAACCCCTGAAAAATGAGCCTAAATTTTTTGGTTATACCGCTCGAATTAATGTCGATGGTCAAGATATTCGTTTGCTAGTCCCAACCACCTTTATGAACTTAAGTGGCAAAGCCGTGCAAGCAATGGCCACATTTTACAATATCCAGACTGAAGAGATTTTAGTTGCTCATGATGAGTTAGATCTCAACCCCGGCTGTGCAAAACTAAAATTAGCTGGTGGACATGGCGGGCATAACGGACTTAAAGATATTATGAATAAGCTGGGCAATAATCCTAATTTTTATCGTTTACGCATTGGCATTGGCCATCCCGGAGATAAAAGCAAAGTGGTCGGATTTGTCTTAAATAAACCCTCGCAAACCGAGCAAACTTTAATCGATAATGCGATTGATGAAGCTGTTATCTGTAGTGAGCTGTTGATCAAACAAAGCCCTGAAGCGGCCATGAATCGCTTGCACAGTTTTAAAGCTTAAGCCGCTAGTTACGATAATTAAGCGGCATATCACCAAACTCTGATTAGCAAAATCTCACTTAATCATAATGTGACTCAGTAATCCCCCTCATCGTCAGGCTCACCAAGTATATACTCCTTTTTACAATATAATGAGTTATTTAGAATAAATAATCATTAAGTTTCAATATTGCGTATTAGTCATTGTATTAATGATCAAGCACTCCTATACTCATTAAACAATCATAATAACTAACTGGAAATGAGAGCTATCATGCGAAAAGCATTTATCTGCCCGACAAAATATGTACAAGGTGAAAATGAGTTATTAAACCTAGGCTACTTTATTAACAGTTTTGGTCGTTCGGCCCTGTTGATTGCTCATAAAGATGATATTGCCAGAGTCAAACATCAACTTGATAGTACCTGTAAAACATTTGCGATTACGTTTATTGAAAGTGATTTTGCTGGCGAATGTTCTCGCCAAGAGGTGGCACGCTTACAGCATGTTGCGCAGCAAAATCAATGTGACTGTATTGTTGCACTCGGCGGCGGTAAAGCCATCGATACGGCAAAATGTGTTGCACAAGGTCATAATTTAATCATCGTACCAACCATTGCAGCCACAGATGCCCCAACTAGTCACTCAGCGGTATTATACACTCCAGATGGTGCATTTGACGATTATGCGTATTTTCAACAAAATCCCAATGTTGTCCTCGTTGATACAACCATTATTGCTAAAGCACCTACTCGCTTCTTAGTGTCAGGTATGGGGGATGCACTATCAACCTATTTTGAAGCACGTGCAAATCAACGTTCTTATGCCAATGTTAATGCCGGCTTACCTTGTGGTGCACTAGATGGTAGTTGTAGCGGAGCAAAACCAACCTTAGCAGCCTATGCTTTAGCAACCTTGTGCTATGAAACACTGCTAAAAGATGGTGAAAAAGCGAAAATTGCCAGTGATAATAACGTGGTAACAACGGCGCTTGAAAATATAATCGAGGCGAATATACTGTTATCTGGACTTGGCTTTGAAAGTGGTGGGCTTGCCGGCGCCCACGCGATTCATGATGGATTAACGATTTTAGATGAAACCCATCACTATTTCCACGGTGAGAAAGTCGCGTTTGGCACCTTAGCCCAATTAGTGTTAGAAAATGCGCCGACAGATGAGATCGAACAAGTTATGGACTTTTGTCTCTCTGTGGGTTTACCAGTATGTCTTGCGGATATTGGCGTTGAAAATATCACCGATTCCCAGTTAACGGCGGTTGCACAAAAAGCATGTCTCCAAGAGGAATCGATTCATGCGATGCCATTCCCTATTACCGTGGATGCTGTCAAAGCGGCCATCATTACAGCCGATAAAATGGCAAATCAGTATAAACAGTTTTGGAGTTAATTAATGAAAAAAATAATGAACCAGCCGGAAATATTAGTATTAGAAATGTGCCAAGGTATTGTTGCCGCCAACCCTAAGCTCGAATTAATGACCAAATACAAAGTCATCAAAAAACGTCATATTGATAGGAATAAAGTCACACTCATTAGTGGTGGTGGTAGTGGTCATGAACCGGCACATGCTGGTTTTATTGGGCAAGGCATGCTAGATGCGGCGGTGTGTGGTGATATTTTTGCCTCTCCCTCACAAATCCAAATATATCAGGCAATCAAAGCGACAAAAAGTGATAAAGGTACGCTACTTATCATCAAAAATTACAGTGGCGATATGATGAATTTCCAAAATGCGGCATTTTTAGCATCGATGGATGGTGTGAGTGTCGATTATGTCAAAGTCGATGATGATATCGCCGTGCAAGACAGCCTTTATACGGTTGGACGCAGGGGGGTTGCCGGTACGGTGTTAGTTCATAAAATTACGGGTGCTGCCGCGGAAAAAGGTTTGCCACTAGCAGAAGTCAAAACTATCGCCACCAAAGCAGCCAATAATGTTAGAAGCCTTGGTTTTGCTTTTAATTCGTGCACCGTACCTGCTAAAGGCACACCAACGTTTACTCTTGCTGATGATGAAATCGAGTATGGCGTTGGTATTCACGGTGAACCCGGCATTAAACGCGAAAAAATCATTTCAGCCCAAGCATTAGCAAAAAGAATGGTCAGCGCCTTAGCGGCAGATTTAAAACTCAACAAACACGATCAAATTGCGCTACTCATTAATGGCTTTGGCGCAACACCATTGCTCGAATTATACGTGTTAAATTACTATGTTGTGCAAGAGCTTGCAGCAATGGCAATCACTATTGATAAGATTCTGGTTGGAAATTATATGACCAGTATTGATATGGCTGGAGCGTCAATTTCGATTTTAAAATTAGACGAAGAGTTAAAACACTATTTACATACACCATGCCATACGTCAGCGCTACATATTGAGCAAAGTGATAGTGAGTATCAATTTGATCCAACAACCTTACCCGCCCTGACCGTTGCGGATAATCATGCCAAAGCCTTGATCGATATTGGCAACAATCACATCGTTAATAATGTCATCTCGTTTGCTAATTTAAAATACCTGATTCATCAAATGGGTGAAATTATTATTGCCAATGAACAACCATTTTGTGATCTTGACTCCCATGCTGGTGATGGCGACTTTGGTATGAGTGTGGCAAAAGGATTTAAACAACTGAAACACGATTGGAATGATATTATTGCGCAATCAAACGATATTGGCAGTTTCCTTGATCATTGTTCAATGACCATCATGGAACATTGTGGCGGTGCATCGGGACCTATTTGGGGCTTTGCCTTTAAATCAGCAGGCAAAAGTTGCCATAATAAACAATCATTAACCGTGCATGATTTTGCCAATCTGTTACAAGCTGCGGTTAATGGTATTCAAACTGTCGGTGAACGATCGTTCGGTCGTGGCGCCGTGGTTGGCGATAAAACCTTAATTGATGCCTTAGTGCCCTGCGCCGACAGTTGGAGCGAGTGCGCCAAATCATCAAACAATATGCAGCAGGCTTTTGAGCAAGGTGCACAAGCCGCGGTTGATGGTGCCGAAAAAACCAAATTAATTGCCGCCCGAATGGGTAGAGCAGGAACGGTTGGTGATCGCAGCATTGGTTACCCTGATGCCGGAGCACACGCCTTAGGTATAATTTTTACCGAGTTAACCGCTAAAATGTCGTTTTCATAATCGAGTGATAACGCGCTTTCCACCTGACAGGGTGGAAAGCGTAGTTGATGGAAGATTCTATCGACTGACTGAATATTAACTTCTGAGTCCTTTACCGCTTTCAATGATTTTCCAGGCAATCACATACATGACTACCACAAATAGCACTAGCATAGAAAACGTGAAAAATAGTGATACATCTGAAATACCCAAAAACCCATAGCGAAAGCCATTAATCATATACACAATCGGATTCAGTTTAGATACCCATTGCCAAAATGCTGGCAATAGCGTCAGTGAATAAAATACCCCACCTAAGTAGGTGAGCGGTGTTAACACAAAGGTAGGAATAATACTAATATCATCGAATGATTTTGCATAAACGGCATTTAACAAGCCCGCTAACGAGAATAAGATTGATGTTAATAGTAGCGTACAAATAATCATTAACCATGAATGCACATTATAGCTCACAAATAACATCGAAATCACCGTGACTAATGCGCCAGTTAGCACACCGCGTGCCACGCCGCCGCCAACATAACCCCAAATAATAATGTGGGTTGGCACCGGGGCCACTAATAGTTCCTCAATGTTATGTTGAAACTTAGCACTAAAGAAGGAAGAGCAGACATTGGTATAAGAGTTAGTAATCACCGACATCATAATTAATCCCGGCACAATAAACTGCATATAACTAAATCCGCCCATGTCACCGACTCGTGAGCCAATTAAATTACCAAAAATAATAAAATAGAGCGACATGGTGACCACTGGTGGAATCAACGTTTGTACCCAAATTCGCATAAAACGGGTGACTTCTTTACGCCAAATACTTTTGAGTGCAATCCAATATAAACTATTCATCGCCTTTCCCTTTAACATCACCGTGCACTAAATCAATAAAGAGCTCTTCCAAGCGATTGGTTTTATTGTGCATACTAATAATTTGCATGCCTTGTTGCTCAAAACATTGAAATAACGCATTAAGACCTTGAGATTTATCGAGCACAATCTCTAATGAACCTGGCTCAATAATCTGATATTGACAACCTGCCAAATTAGGCTGTTTTTCAATTGGCAAATAATCAAACACTAAGGTTTCCGTTTTCGAGTTAGACAATAAGTTTTTCATCGAAGTATTAGCAATCAGTTCGCCATGCTGAATGATGCCAATATTACGGCATAACATTTCAGCTTCTTCCAGATAGTGCGTCGTTAAGATAATAGTAATACCTTGTTGATTAATGTGCCGTAAAAAATCCCACATCGAACGGCGTAATTCAATATCAACACCGGCTGTTGGTTCATCTAAAATTAATAATCTAGGTTCATGTACCAACGCTCTGGCAATCATCAACCGGCGTTTCATCCCACCAGATAACATTCTCGCTCGGCTATTGCGCTTTTCCCATAAATCGAGAATACGCAAATATTTTTCCGCACGCTCCATTGATAATTTACGTGGTAAACCATAATAGCCACCTTGATTGGCGACAATCTGGAGCACCGTCTCAAACGGATTGAAATTAAATTCTTGGGGTACAAGTCCTAATTGACGCTTGGCATTCACCACATCGGTAGCTAAATCATAGCCAAAAATTTTAACTTGACCAGAGGTTTTGGTCACAAGTGAACTAATAATGCCAATTGTCGTTGATTTACCTGCACCGTTTGGGCCAAGTAGCGCATAAAAATCGCCTGATTGAACCGATAAATCGATGCCTTTTAGCGCTTGCACACCATTTTTATAGGTTTTTTTGAGCCCTATTAACTCGAGTGCTGGAGCTGATGACATGAAAAACACCTTAAACTAAAATAATATATTGCCATATTAATATAAGCATATATTTTGTAATTTCAACCAATTATATCGATTAATCTCAGTTCGATTAAAAATAAACTCGTAAACTAACACTACTGAATATTTATAATAATACTTACTAAGTATTGCCATGTTCGCTCACCTTAGCCAGTATAATTTAGTGTCGATTTAACGGGGATAATCAAATAACCATGAGTTAGCCAAAGCCAAAGGTTCTCGCCATAAAGCCGTATACTTCTCTGCATTGCTGTAAGACGTTGCTGAAGGTAAAGCAGTTATTTTATCAAGGCCTGAGCGCTTTGCTAACATCATTGAGCGCAGCATGTGAAAATCACTAGTGGCCACAACAACAGAGCCAAGATCCATCATTCTTTTTGGATAAATAAATTGATGAGCCGTGCGGGTAGATTGATTTTCTTGATAAATTCTGGCGCTATCAATCCCTTGTTGCATCAGATAAGCTTGCATCACGCTGGCCTCCGTTGCCGTTTTCCCATTAATTAATCCACCGCAAACAACCACTTTCGTCTCAGGATTTCGCTTAAGATAATCGATAGCTATATCCAATCTTTCTTGTAATAATTTACCCGGCTTTGTTGAATTATCGATAATTTGCGCGCCTAGCACAATCATCGTGTCAGCCTTGGGAGCAGGTTTTAATGTTGACGCATAATAATAGATAGTAATATTTACTAGTACAAAATACAGTACGATAATAATAAGGCTGTAACGAATGATTGTGCGCATTTTATTAATATTAAATTCCCTATTATTTCCTTATTATGAAGTTAAACTTGACATAAATTTTATGTTAATAGAATTAAAAATAAACTTAACGAGAAATCCCCCTCATCAGTTCGACTGCTCACCAGATAACGATAGTAACCTTTTCATTTCGCCCAACGTGAGCCAGTCTATACCTTAGTCATTCAGGATTATTAAATGACTAAAAAGGTCATAATAAGCTGTTACTTACCAATACAAAATGAGCCAAAAATTTTACCAAGTAAGTCATCAGAAGTAAACGTACCGGTAATTTCACCTAGTGCATCTTGCGCTAAACGGAGTTCTTCAGCTAAGAGTTCACCGGCATGAAACACAACCAATTGCTCACGGCCTTGTGCTAAATGCAGTGCAGCATTTTCAAGCGCTTGCAAATGGCGACGGCGAGCTAAAAAACCACCTTCACCCACACTAGAAAAACCCATCGTTTCTTTCAAATGTTCACGCAGCACGTCAACGCCATTACCAGTTCTGGCCGATAAACGGATCAGGGCATAGTCATTTACTTCACTGTAACCTAATGGCTCAGCGGTTAAATCAGCTTTATTGCGTACGACCGTCACCGGCACATGACTCGGTAAACGCTGCATAAATTCAGTCCACAGTTTTTGCGGATTAACCTCATCAGTGGTTGTGCCATCAACCATAAATAGCACGCGATCAGCTTGTTCGATCTCCGTCCAGGCTCTGGCAATACCGATGCGCTCAACTTCATCAGTTGCCTCACGCAGTCCAGCCGTATCAATAATATGTAGTGGCATGCCATCAATATGAATATGTTCACGTAATACATCGCGAGTAGTACCGGCAATATCGGTGACAATCGCCGCATCACGCCCAGCTAGCGCATTGAGCAAACTCGATTTACCCGCATTCGGGCGGCCGGCAATAACCACTTTCATCCCTTCACGTAGCAAGGAACCTTGTTTGGCTTCTTTACGGACATCATCAAGTTGCAAGATCACATCATTAAGCTGCGCTTCAATCTTACCGTCGGATAAAAAGTCGATCTCCTCTTCCGGAAAATCAATCGCGGCTTCAACAAAAATTCGCAAATTAATCAGCAAGCTAACTAAGTGATTCACTTTGTTAGAAAAGACACCTTGCAAAGATGACATGGCTGATTTTGCTGCTTGTTCAGAGCTGGCATCAATTAAATCAGCAATCGCTTCAGCTTGTGCTAAGTCCAATTTATCATTTAAGAATGCACGCTCAGAAAACTCCCCAGGACGGGCTATGCGCACATGCGGAACCATTAAAATGCGTTTTAGCAGCAAATCCAAAATGATCGGACCGCCATGTCCTTGTAGTTCAAGCACGTCTTCCCCGGTAAAGGAGTGAGGGTTAGGGAAAAATAACGCGATGCCTTGATCCAAAATAGCGCCATCTTCATTTAAAAAAGGCAAATACTCAGCGTAACGTGCTTTTGGCACTTTACCGAGTAATGCTTTGGCAACCGCCGTTGCCTGATTACCTGAAACGCGCAAGATGCCAACACCACCACGTCCAGGTGGCGTTGCCTGCGCAACGATTGTGTCTAAAACCATATTATCAATTCGATGCATTTATAAATCATGCTTAATCATATCATGGCTATAAAAATCAGTTATATTAAATTTTATGATATTAGAATTTTATTTTATCTATGTGGAAAGCAATATTTTTATGCCATAATCGTCGGTCTTACTCTCATTTTACGTCTTTTTTGCTGAACATTTTCTGTCGCAATAGGCGATAAACGAAACGATATCGTTATCACAGAGGTAAGGCCGCTAAATAAGACAAAAATAAATAAGGTATTTTCATGAGTAAATCTGATATGGCCGCACAATGGGCCTCAACTGCACGTCCATTGAATAGGAAAGATTTTAAAACGCTAGGACTTTCTTCATTAGGTGGCACACTTGAATTTTATGACTTCGTTATCTACGCGTTATATGTTGATTTAATCGTCGCTCCTCTCTTTTTTCCGGCAAGTTTAAGTGAATTTACAAAAGAGCTTTTTGCTTGGGGAATTTTTGCCGCAGGCTATCTGATTAGACCCGTTGGCGGCATTATTATGGCTCACTTTGGTGACAAGGTCGGTCGTAAAAAGATGTTTACGCTTAGCGTTGCGTTAATGGCATTACCAACGTTCATCATTGGTATTTTACCAACCTATGACGCGATTGGGATGCTTGCGCCTATTTTATTACTCTTGATGCGCATGCTACAAGGTGCGGCAATCGGTGGTGAAATGCCTGGTGCATGGGTCTTTATTGCCGAGCATACACCAAAGCAACGTTATGGTTTTGGCGTTGGCACCCTCACCTCAGGCATTACCGGTGGTATCTTATTAGGTTTCTTAGTCACTATCATAATTGATATGTTTTTTAATAAAAGCGAAGTCCTTGATTATGCCTGGCGTATTCCATTTATTATTGGGGGTATATTCGGGATAATAGCCGTTTATCTACGCCGTTTTTTATCAGAAACACCGATTTTTAAAGAACTCGCTGCCCGTAAGGCATTGGAAAAAAATATTCCGGTTGTTTCAGTTTTAAAAAACCACAAAATGTCATGTTTACTCGTTGCGTTAGTCACTTGGTCACTATCAACCACTATTATGGTTGGCGTATTAATCACGCCGGGCAAAATCCTTGGCGGCATGTATCATATCCAGCCAATTGATTGTCGGGTAGCGGGCTGCGTTGTAGCATTAACGTTAACGATTGGTTGTATTTTATTTGGTTGGTTAGAAGATAAAATCGGTACCACTAAAAATATGATCATCGCATGGGGCGGACTGGCCATCACCAGCTTATTATTTTATGCCTCGTTAAGTCCAGAGATGAGCTTATCATCATTGTACTGCCATTATGGGCTATTTGGCCTATTTACCGGCGCTATTGCCACCACGCCAATTGTTGGTACCAGAGCTTTTCCACCATCAATTCGTTACTCTGGTTTATCTTTTTCGTACAATTTAGCCTATGCCTTATTTAGTGCAATAACGCCAACACTAACGCTGTATTTACTAAATCCGGATCATATTCTGGGTGAATACTATTATATGGGAGCGGGCATTTACATTGCGTTTGTTGCGATTCTTGCTGCGTTCACTGGATTTTGGCCACTGGCTAAATCGGGCTGGCAAGCTAAAGCGTAATCTAAATAGATACCGGTCAAACGTGCATCTAAATCAATAGGTGCACGTACAACTTTTCGATCTAATTAACGTCAAACTCATATCGTCAGCTAAAGATGGCTTTTACCGGCTTTAACATCAACTTCCATCTCAGCAAGCCCTTGTAATATGCCACATGAATCATGGCAAGGATGACAATCTTGTTGCAGCTTAAGTAATTGCATACGTAATGCTGTCAATTCGGCAATACGCTCATCAATGTGATGCAAATGGCTATTTAATAACACATGGGCATTGTGATGCTGAGTTTGCTTCGCAGGGTGATCCATAATAGTAATTAAGGTGCGAATTTCGTCATGGCTCATCTCAAGTGCCCGGCAATTACGAATAAAAATCAGCCTCTCCAAATGGGTTTTGCCATATAGACGATAATTACTTGCTGTTCTTTGCGCTTGCGCAAACAGGCCTATTTTTTCGTAAAAGCGAATGGTTTCAGCAGTGCATCCCGCGGCTTTTGCTAATTCACCGATTTTCATTAATCACTTCTCCGACAATAACACCCCACAAGGTGATCATTAACTAAGCCCATGGATTGCATAAACGCATAACAAATGGTGGAACCGACAAAGGTAAACCCTCGCTTTTTTAATGCTTTAGACAGACTATCTGATATCGCAGTCATCACCGGTACATCACTTAACTTGGAATAGTGATTAACAACGGTTTGTCCTGCCACAAAAGACCAAATGAACGACGCAAAATCGTCGCCTTGTGCTTGCATTGCCAGATAAGCCGCCGCGTTTTTCACAATCGCATTGAGTTTTAAACGGTTACGAATCAATCCGCTATTTTGCATTAATGCTTCAATATCGCTATCGTTCATCGCTACAATCTTATTAGGATCAAAATCAAAAAAACAGCGGCGATATTCCTCACGCTTTTTTAATATCGTAATCCAAGATAAGCCGGCTTGTTGACCTTCTAAACATATTTTTTCGAATAGTTTTAAACTATTATGTTGTGGTTTGCCCCACTCATTATCATGATAATCAATATACAGAAGATCGTTTGAAACCCAAGCACAACGCTTAATATTTTTTGTCATCAAACCATTTCCTCATCATTGTTGCGTTGTTTTTTCAATTTTAATTGCAATCTGCTAAGATTAGCACTTCCCCAATGATTAATAAACAGTATAAAATAACAGATTATTTTATTAATTTTATATCACTCAATAAAAGATAACATCATGAAAAAGTTTAATGTAAAAACCTTTCAGGGCTTGATTCTAACGCTTCAAGACTATTGGGCCAATCAAGGATGTACCGTTATTCAGCCTCTCGATATGGAAGTTGGAGCAGGAACTTCACACCCAATGACCTGCCTTCGAGCTCTAGGGCCAGAGCCGATTAATGCAGCTTATGTTCAACCATCTCGCCGTCCAACCGATGGCCGCTATGGTGAAAACCCTAACAGGTTACAACATTACTATCAATTTCAAGTTATCTTAAAACCTTCACCAGATAATATCCAAGAGCTCTATTTGGGCTCATTACAAGAGCTAGGACTTGATCCAACCGTCAATGATATTCGTTTTGTTGAAGATAACTGGGAAAACCCAACTTTAGGAGCATGGGGCTTGGGCTGGGAAGTCTGGTTAAATGGTATGGAAGTCACACAGTTTACTTACTTTCAACAAGTCGGTGGACTGGAGTGTAAACCTGTTACAGGTGAAATCACTTATGGACTTGAGCGTCTGGCTATGTATATCCAAGGCGTTGATAGCGTCTATGATCTTGTTTGGAGTGATGGCATATTTGGTAAAACAACCTACGGTGATGTGTTTCATCAAAATGAAGTTGAACAATCGACTTATAATTTTGAATATGCCAATACTGACTTCTTATTTTACTGCTTTGATGAACATGAAAAAGAAGCACGCTACCTGCTCGAACTTGAAAAACCATTACCTTTACCAGCTTATGAACGTATTCTAAAAGCAGCGCATTGCTTTAACTTACTTGATGCACGTAAAGCGATCTCGGTCACAGAACGTCAACGTTACATATTAAGAATCCGCACGCTAACTAAAATGGTGGCAGAAGCTTACTACGCTTCACGTGAAGCGTTAGGATTCCCAATGTGCAACAAACAAACCGCATCAAAGTAAGGAGACGCGATCATGCAAAAAACATTTTTAGTGGAAATAGGAACGGAAGAACTACCACCTAAATCACTCCGAACTTTTGCGGAAAGCTTTGCCGCAAATTTTATCGAACAACTCGATAGTGCTAATTTAGAACATGGTGAAGTGCTATGGTACGCATCGCCACGTCGTTTGGCACTTAAAGTATTAAACTTAAATAGTATTCAGCCTGATACGCAAATGGTTAAACGAGGCCCGGCAGTGAGCGCTGCGTTTGATGCTAATGGCAAACCGACCAAAGCGGCCGAAGGTTGGGCTCGTGGCTGTGGTATTACTGTCGAACAAGCAGAGCGCGTCCAAACCGATAAAGGCGAATGGCTGTCTTATACGTTAAATCAACAAGGTCAACCCGTCGTTAACTTATTATGTGACATGGTCAAATCCGCGTTAGCGAAGCTGCCAATTCCTAAACCAATGCGCTGGGCAGCGAAAAAAGTCGAATTCATTCGCCCAAGCCATACATTAACCATGCTCTATGGTGAAGAACTGGTGCCTGGTTCAATTCTAGAAATCGAATCAGATCGTATTATTCGCGGTCACCGTTTTATGGGTGAACAGCAGTTTACCATTGACAATGCCGATCAATACCCTGAAATTTTAGAACAGCGCGGCAAAGTCATTGCTGATCATAATAAACGTAAAGCGATCATTAAGCAGCAAGCTGAATTAGCCGCCGAAAAACTTAACGGCACGGCAGATTTAAGCGATAGCTTACTTGAAGAAGTGACCTCTTTAGTTGAGTGGCCAGTGGTGTTAACGGCAAAATTTGAAGAAAAATTTTTAGACGTTCCAGCGGAAGCACTCGTATACACAATGAAAGGCGATCAAAAATATTTCCCAGTTTATGATAAACAAGCGAAATTGTTACCTAACTTTATTTTTGTTGCCAACATTGAATCCAAAGATCCTCAGGTCGTTATCAGTGGCAACGAAAAAGTAGTTCGCCCTCGCTTAGCTGATGCGGAATTTTTCTATAAAACCGATTTAAAACTGCGTTTAGAAGACAGGTTACCGCGACTCGAAACCGTGTTATTCCAGCAACAACTGGGCACAGTGAAAGATAAAGCGCTACGTTTAGAAGCCTTATCAGGACAAATCGCGCATCAAATTCATGCTAATGTTGAGCATGCTAAGCGAGCGGGAAAACTGGCCAAATGTGATCTCGTTACCAATACCGTATTTGAGTTCCCTGAAACCCAAGGTACGATGGGGCGTTATTTAGCGTTAAAAGATGGCGAACACAGCGATGTTGCCACCGCGATTGAAGAACAGTATCAGCCGCGCTTTGCTGGTGATAATCTACCAAGCACGCTAGTATCAAGCGCAGTATCGATTGCAGAAAAACTCGATACGTTAGCGGGTATTTTTGGGATTGGTCAAAACCCGAAAGGCGATAAAGACCCGTTTGCTCTACGTAGAGCGGCAATTGGTATACTACGTATTATTGTGGAGAAATCGCTGCCAGTTGACTTAACTGTTTTGGCACAAGAGGCAGTTGCGCTGTATGGCGATAAACTCAGTAATGCCAATGTGATTGATGAAATGGTGAACTTTATGCTGGGCCGATTCCGCGCGTGGTATCAAGAACAAGGTTTTGCGATTGATACCATTCAAGCGGTACTTGCTCGTAACCCAACGAAACCAGCGGACTTTGATGCACGAGTTAAAGCGGTAACGCACTTTAGAACCTTACCAGCAGCCTCATCACTGGCAGAGGCAAATAAACGTGTTTCCAATATTTTATCTAAGGCTAATGCGGTTATCCCCGAAAAAATCAATGCGGCACTTCTTGAAGAAGGCGCGGAAGGTGAACTGGCTAAACACGTCGCCATTTTAACTGATAAGCTTGAGCCTTATTTTAATCGTGGTCAATATCAAGAAGCCTTAGTTGAGCTTGCAAGCTTGAAAGAGCCAGTAGATAACTTCTTTGATTCAGTGATGGTTATGGCTGATGATGAGCAAATTAGACTTAATCGCTTGGCACTCTTGCATAAGCTGCAAAGCCTATTTTTAAAAGTCGCCGATATTTCATTATTACAATAGCATCAAGAGAATTTGGTACCTACCGGTACCAAATTCACGCTATTAAAGGAGTTTATTTTGTTGTCGTTCTCTTCCATTTTAGCTGATGCCCGTAACTTTACGCGCAATAACTTTACGACAGTTCTTATCACACTCGTCATACTATCTCTCGTGACTGAGCTAATCTCGCAAGTCTTATTACCGAGCTTGGACTCAATTAGCCAACTTAAATCAATTATTGAACAAACTGTAACGCAATACGGTGAATTAACCGCAGACACATTATCAAAAGTTATTCTGGCGTTATCAGAACCTGAAAAAGCGCAACTTATTGCCGTTGCAATGAGCTACTTATTTAAAGCAGGACTGGTGTTTTTTCTGACTAATCTGATCGTGATGAGCATACTCTTAGCCTTGATTGCAACCATCTCTTACCAACAGTTTTCACTACAAAATCTACTGAAAAGTGCCACCAAAATTGCCCCACACATTGGTCTTTTTATGCTACTTGCCATTCCGGGATTTATTGTATTATCGATCATCGCCTCAATTTTAGCGCCCTTAGCGGCGCCACTTGGTATGGTTGCGGTAGTCATATATATCTCGCTTTATGTGATCTTTATGGCAGTGATTATTGAGCCGACACCACAGTATCACTTTTTTGCCAAGTTCAAAATCGCGGTACGCTTTTTTAAGCGCGATATTCGCTTGATTTTGCCTATGTTAGGACTGTGGCTTTTAGGATCCTTTTTACTCAATAGCGTGGCAAATTCAATCATGGTAGATAACTTTATTATTGATCTCTGTTTTAATATCGCTAAATTTTTATTAACCTTTGTCACGGTTTGCTACCTTTACCGCCTGTATTTATTATCAAGTAAGGTACTACCTTATGACACCCGCAATTAATTTATTAAAAAAGCTCAAGATCGCCTTTCATGTTCATCAATATGAACATGATCCAAATGAAACCCAATTTGGTAAAGAGGCAGTTGAAAAACTCGACCCCTCATTACACGTCGTGGCTGAGCAAGTGTTTAAAACATTAGTCGTCACGCGAAGTGGTAATGATAAGGATTTAGCGGTATGCGTTGTACCGGTTGAGCAACACCTTGATTTAAAAAAAGCGGCTAAAGCGCTTAATAGTAAAAAAATTGATTTAGCCGACCCGAATTTAGCGCAAAAAATCACTGGCTATTTAGTTGGCGGCATCAGTCCGCTTGGACAAAAGAAACAACTTCCAACCCTCATTGATGCCAGCGCGGCCACATTCAATACAATATTTGTATCAGGCGGTAGACGTGGACTTGAAATTGAAATTACCGCCGCTGATTTAGTCAAAACCTTAAATGCCGAACTGGTTGATATTGCGGTGTGATAAGCAACGATTAAGCCATACGCCCAACGCTGTCTTTAATAATGATGGTCTGAAATTCACTAAATGATTGGCTCTTGATCAGCCGTTTGGTAGATTTTTCTTTGACAAAATTGACGAACAAATTATAGATACTCATGGCATATTCATCTTTACTTATCGCTAGCAAAAAAATCACATAGCGATTTCATTTTTACCTTTAGCCCAGATAATTCCATTCAGGGCTAAAATCGTAACGACTTTTGTTTTTTTAGCCAATAATCCAACTGAGTGCAGAATCGCAATATTTTCACCTAATAATGTCGAAACTATCGCTTCTCGTTCGATTTGCGAATCATAAAAATCACGATCGATAAGCTTTTTTCTTCTAATTTACTGCACGCAATTTTAAACAATAACTGTTAAGTCATCGGTTTATTGATCACCATAAAGAAACGTTCTAATATATAAGGCATGTTCGAGCAATCTGGATTTGCGGAAAGTCTCGAGTTACCTTGTTCACTCACTAATAAAACATGAGGATGACGCTGATACTCGATACTATAATTTCGCGCTAATGCGACCACAATATGCACTGCTAAATAACTCATTTCATCTTCAGTTAATTTAAATTCAGTGTATTGTTCCGTATTATTGACAGCAGACAAGGTAATATCATAAGCAAAGGGATAATACTGCTTGATTTCATCGCATCTGGGATCATAATGGTAATGATCATTAATATAAATCAAGATATGTTTGATCAAACCATCACTATTTTGCTTAATATAGTCAGGCTATCTTCAGCAGCATAAAGCTGCCATAAGATATTGGTTAAACACGCTCTTATTGCCGGCTCATCGCCAATCAAACGCATCCCTTGATAAGGTTTGTTATCTAAAGCAAGCCCATATTTATTTAAATAATCTTTCACTTCAGCAATATCACTTTGAATCGTGCTACGGCTAATAAACCAACTATCGGCAAGATCATCTAACCTAATGGCCGTGTCAGATTAGCCTAATAAAGCTCGGCTTGTTGCCACGCCAATAAAGACTTGATTGATATGTTGCGGTTGCAGCTGCGCCGAAATCTCGGCAACCATTTTTGATTGGTTTGGATCGCCCGCTCCTAAGCCAACTGAAATTGTATTATCAATAGCAGCGGCATACTTTGCCACGTCGGTAATCAGCGATTGATTATCGGCATAATTGTTTGATAGCACACCACCACCAACAACAACATAAGTTTACCCGGCTTCATAGATCGCTTTTGCATTATCAATTGAATTCGCAAGGACGTTTAAACAAACACGATCATAGTAATAATTGGGGATACATTTCTTGATCATTATTTTGCTCCTGTTCTTAAATTATTGTCCAATGATTGCTTTAATCTTCAGGTAAATAACCTCAAGTTGCGGCGCTGATACGCTACGTACATCCGCGTCTACTCGCCCTTCGTTCGCTTTATATTCACGAAAATAAACAGCGGTATCACCTTGTTTCATCAGCTTCACCATCTCAACAGCACTTTTACCAATCACGTTCTGGTCAAAACTAATTTCAACTCTCGCAATATCGCGCCCAGCGCCATCCCAAACCACCCGCGCTGAAATCCCGTTTAAAGCATTAAGCTTACTCATAAATGGCGTCATTTTAATGACCATCTCTTGACCGCTCTCTTTTTTAGGATCAGTCATATACAGCTCAATCGCTTTGGTTAAACCTAAGATGCCCTCTTTACCCACTTTCATCGGTCGCCCAATACCGTTAGCTTGCTGTTTGACCCATTCAATCGCCTGATGACGACCGACGACCAAGCCACTCGTTGGACCTTCAATAGCTTTCGCACCACTATAAATAACAATATCAGCGCCCATATTATAATAAGCTTGCAAATCCTCTTCCGCCGCCGCATCAACGATTAAAGGTATGCCGTGTTTTTTCGCGACAGCTGCCGCGTCAGCAACCGATAATATGCTTTTTTGGACGCAATGATGAGACTTGATATATAAAATCGCTGCAGTATCAGCACTCATTAGCGCTTCAATATGTTCAGGCTTACATTCATTCGCATAACCCGCTTCAACAACAATGCCGCCACCAAGTGACACCATGGTGTCAACTGGCGCACCAAAATTAACGTTATGTCCTTTTGGCAAAATAATCTCTCTTGGTACATATTTGTCAGACGCATGCAACGCATACAGCAGCTCTTTATCATCTTTGACGATTAAAGCCGCAACCGCCTGAACAATTCCCGCAGATGCACATGACACAACCGCCGCATTTTCAGCGCCAAGTAACTTAGCAATATACTGACCGGTTTTATCAACCAAGTCTTTTATCTCAAAATATTCATTTAAGCCATGAGCAACTGTATCGGTAACTTCGGCTCTTGGCGTTGATACACCAAGAATAGTCATACGGCCCGATGCATTAATGACTCTTTTTAAATGGTATTTTGAATAAACATCGTCTTTAGTAGCTAAATCCATTTTTACGTCCTTCTTCTGTTATTGCTATTTCACCTAATACAACACAAGCTAGTGGAACAAATCGCTCATGACTTTCGCGAGTTTCCCCTTCTGCATCAGATAAAAGCACGGTTTCTTGTTTTAAATCACAGATAGTCAAATCTGCATCATAGCCGACAATCAATGAACCTTTATTTTTTTAATGCAAAATTTCAGCGGAATTGTTAGTTACGCTATCAATAATGCGCTGTTTGCTATAACCAAGGCAGATAAATTTAGTCATCACATTAGCTAAACTCCATACCGGGCCTTGCAAACGATTCTTAGAATAGATATCGGAACTGATGGCATTCGGATAAATATCAAAGCATTTCGCTCGCTCGGCAACAGCAAAACAAAAACTTTCACGGCCATGACTGAGTAAATCAGCAATCTCATCTAGCTCTGGTGGATTATTACCAACGTGAATCATCAATGGTAAGCGACTCTTTTTTTGCATCTTTTTCGCTTTTAATAATGGTTTGATGCCATTATCGCCGACCACGCTGCGACTCATCCTAACTTTAATACCAATAATAAAATCAGGATATTTAGCTAATGCCTCATCAAACAAAGGAATATCAATATCACTCATATCGGAGAGTTAGCAAAGCAATGAGTATGAGAATCGATCCACTCAGAGCTGATATAATGCGGGCCTTTAAATCAATGATTTTTTTGGCGGGCACATTAATCTCGCCGATTTCAACAATCTTGCCATGCTCAATCGCAATATCGATAATTGTACCGTCAATACGTTTGGCCTGTTTAAAAATTACATCATACATAATCATTTCTCTATTATTAAATAGATTGCCTATTATTTATATAACATAATGAATAATATGATCTTATAATCATCAATTAGGTTATTGGAAACAATCCACCAAATACCATTGCACCTAAAATAGCACCACCAGTAATCGGTTTTGCCAAGCATAAAATAGCAGCGATCCCAACAATGAGCCAAGCTCAATTGCGGCACAACAATCGCGCGACAGCCTTCAACTGAATCGATACCAGCAGCAACTTTATGTCCTTTGCCCATTCTATCGCTAATTACAATAGCGACGTCCGCCATCATTAAACTCTTTATTGATTGCTATTAAAAATTATTCTGCCACGCTCGCTTTAGCCATTTCATAATGTATGGCGAATAGATAAGCTTCCATTGGTAAATTATTAAATAATCTGACCGTTTTACGTGCCAATTCGATTGATTCTTCCGATATTTCATCAAATAAAGTGGGATCCACATCCAGTAATTGTTCTCATGATTTCGCGCGATGAACCATCGCTTTGATATGCGAAAACAGCCTCTCTTTTTGGACGTTATTTTGCTCAATATGACGCTCAACTAACCACTCATTAATTATGCTGATAGTTGTTTGCGTAACCTTATCAGGATCTAAATTATCCGCTATCATCTTAAATTGTGATTGTGTTATTATAATAATTTCGCTCTACCTTGATGATGGCAATTAGCCTAATCCAAGCGATTATCGATAATATTTTCTAAAATAGATACTGGTTTATTTTTATAAAAACACATAAATAACAAAACATTAAAATAAAAATAGCCACAAAAAATCGCATAATGGTTAGCCCATTTACCACTGGATAATCGCAAATGCCACACAAGATTAAGTAACATAAATGTCACTAATTTTTCTTCATTTTGTGATCTAGCTTAAAAAGGCAACGTGAATTGTCTGCGCCTATCAATGAATTAACGATACAATATGTATTATCCCTATAACGGTAAAATGTCGTTTATTTTTATGCCTAATCGCCCTATTATTTGGTCATTGGACTAAGGTCGTATGGTAAAATAAATGCTTGCATCGCCAATACAATAAAAGGATACGCGAATGTTTAAAGCAATATTGATTGAGAAAGATGATAATGGTTACCAAGCTCATTTCACGCAGCTTAATGAATCTGAGCTACCAGAAGGCGATGTCACCATTAAGGTGGAGTATTCTTCATTAAACTATAAAGATGGACTGGCTATCACCGGTAAAGGTCCTGTTGTTCGGCAGTTTCCAATGGTTCCCGGTATTGATCTCGTTGGCACCGTTGTCACTAGCCAAGCGGCGCAATATCAGCCAGGTGATCAAGTACTATTAAATGGTTGGGGCGTCGGTGAAAAGCATTGGGGCGGCCTGGCACAGCTAGCAAGGCTAAAGAGTCAATGGCTCATCCCATTACCTAAAAATCTAACCCCTAAACAGACGATGGCAATAGGCACAGCAGGTTATACCGCAATGCTTGCGATTATCGCACTAGAAAAAAATGGCGTAACACCTGAACAGGGCCGTATTTTGGTGACGGGGGCTAATGGTGGCGTGGGTGGCTTTGCTATTGGGCTATTAGCTAAATTGGGTTATCAAGTGACCGCCTCAACGGGACGACTAGCGGAAAGTGACTACTTAACAGAGCTCGGAGCAAGTGAGATTATTGACCGTAATGAGCTAGTACAAGCTGGTAAACCTTTGCAAAAAGAGCGTTGGGCTGGCGCCATTGATAGTGTTGGCAGTCATACCTTAGCCAATATTTGTGCCAGTATTAAGTATGGTGGCACCGTTGCCGCATGCGGCTTAGCACAAGGCATGGATTTCAATAGCAGCGTTGCGCCATTTATTTTGCGTGGCGTGACGCTTGCTGGTATCGATAGTGTCATGCGCCCGTATGCCGATAGAGTAGCGGCTTGGCAGCGCTTAGCGAGCATTGTCGATAATCATTTGCTCAACCTTTTGAGTCATGAGATAACTCTAACACAAGTAATACCAAGCATCGATCAATTGATGAATGGCCAAATCCGAGGTCGCGTTATCGTTAACGTTAATCGCTAACAAAAGCGCATGCCTGTGCGGAATGCGCTTATTGATTGACTCGCAATACTATTAGATATCTTGATGATTAATCAATTGCTTAACTAAATCGATACACGCTAAATAACGTTCATCGTAATCAGGTGAGGTAATCGTTACAAATTTAACATGATTTTTTTTCAACATCGTAATTAATAGTTGTTGAAAATCTTTACGCTGGCTAGTATTACCCAGATGACGTAATCCATCGGCAACCCAAGGGGTATTATTTTCAAGTAAAATCACTAAATCAAATCGATAGTTATTAATCATTGCCTGTACAAAGGGATGTTCTTTACCTTCATATTTTTTACAAAATGCTTGAGTGGTAATAAAATCAGTATCGATAAATGCCACGCGATTAGCATATTTGATTGCAAAATCAATATATTGAGCTTGCCCCAACGCAATTTTATCATAGTCAGAGAATTGTAATGCTCGCTCATCACCACCTAAATGAGAGAAAACATACTCACGTCCAAATTCCCATGCACTGGTAGTATTAAAGACGTTAGCAAGTTTATTAATTAGGGTTGATTTACCACTGGATTCGCCGCCCAAAATGGCAACCGTTCTGACAAAAAATGGCCTGACTTCAGTTGGTATGTATTGCCAATTTTTTAACGGCGCTTGACGAATATTAGTCGAACTCACATTCATAAAATGGCGCTCAGGATCGACTAAAATCGTGTGTAAATTAAACAGGTTTTTATACATCTCAGCATCTTGCGGCTCGCTGGAATAAACACAATTTGGTTCGATACCTTTATCCTTAAAAAGTGCTTTAGCCCGTTCACTCCACTCATTCCAACCATGAGGATAAGCCGGTATGCCATCTTCTTCCAGCAATTCAATATGGATGTTTTTTTGATATTTAAAGGTTTGTAACAGCCAACGCATACGATCATTAATCGTTGGCTGGCGAGACATGGCACTGTCGAGAAATAACGCTTCATCACGTTTAGTATCAGAACATAAAATAATATACAGCTCATCCACCTGACTAATCGCTCGTTGAATCAAATTGATATGTCCGGTATGCAGCGGATAGAATTTGCCAAAAATAATACCGACTTTTTTATCCTTAACGGGATAATCGAGTTTTAAATAGCGGTGCAGAACCTCAAGTTTTTGTGCGCTTGGTCTTTTTACCTTATCATTAATAAGCTGACTTAAGTAACCTTTGGTCATTCCACAAGCGTTAGCAACCGTCTGTAGTGAGACGCCTTTACGCTTAATTGCAGCTTTCAGATAATTAAAACTGATCATATTTGCCCCTTCTGTTTTATATTTTAAACAAAATAAAGATATATTATTATATAATGTTTAGTAAAAAGAGTGAAATTCTCTCTAAAAATTTTATTTTTCATCGCGATTAAACATTCGATTAATCACGACAATACAAGGCATAATTTCTTGATAATCAAATAGTAAGATTCATCAATTTTGTCACTCAATATCTTTTTTGAAGATAAAAAGATGCGTGGTACAATAGCGCAATTTTCTCACGTATTGGCGGTAAACTCAATTTGGTAAAAAAAGTGGCTTTTTGGAGTGGTAGCTTAATTACAATCATATTTATCATTTTAGCTATTACTAGTGCATTATTTTATAAAGAAAGTATTGATACCAGTGTTAAAGATGGGCATAAGACAATCTTAAACCAGATTACAGCTCGTAAAGAGCTGCGTGTAGGGATGTTGCGTTCACTCACCACACTCTATGTCGATTATCGTAATGCTAATCAAGTGGGTGGATTTGAATATTCACTGCTAAATAAATTTGCTGAGTCGATAAACGTGAAACTAAAAATTACGTTTGCCAATAATCTCGGTGAATTAATCGAGAAAAGCCAAGAGGGTAAAATTGATCTTATCGCCGCCGAGATGAAAGGTCGGATTAGTGATATTGATAATTTTAGTGCTAGTCAGCCTTTTCATTACACAACGCAACAATTAGTTTACCGTAAAGGATCAGTTAAACCTTACACATTTGATGAGATCACTGGAAATTTAACCGTCCCTGCTGGCTCATTACAAAGTTTCATCTTAAAAAATACTCAAATAGAGTATGCTCAATTGAGTTGGAATGAATCAACGGTGCTCAATCAAGAGGAATTACTTAAGCAAGTCGCCGATCAAAATATTGATTATACTATTGCCAGTGACCGTACTATTGCGATTATGCAGCGCATATATCCCTCGCTGGCAGTTGCTTTCGATGTTGTTAAAAATCATCCTAAAGCATGGTATGCAGCCAAATCGCAGGATAAATCACTATTAAATAAAATGAATCAATTTATTCAAAAATCACTTAATGACGGCTCAATAAAAAAATTAGAATACCATTATTTTAGCTATATGAATAAGTTTGATTATGTAGATACTCGCGCCTTTATTCGAGCTATTGAAAATACTTTACCAAAATACCAAACCTATTTTACACAATATGCTAAAGATAATGATCTGGACTGGAAGTTAATTGCTGCGATGGCATATCAAGAATCACACTGGAACCCTAAAGCAATTTCGTCAACAGGAGTTCGTGGCATTATGATGTTGACCAAATCAACCGCTGAATCACTTGGCATTACCAATCGCTTAGATCCAGAGCAGAGTATAAAAGGGGGGAGCCGCTATCTAAAACAGATTATTAATCGAATGCCTAAGAGTATACCTAAAGAAGAAAAAGTCTGGTTTGCATTAGCCGCGTACAATATGGGAGTTGGTCATTTATGGGATGCGCGTAAGTTAGCAACACAGCAAAATAAAAATCCAGATAGTTGGCAAGATGTTCGCCAAGTGCTTCCGCTACTCAGTGAGGAGGAGTTTTATACCGAGCTAAAATATGGTTTTGCTCGAGGATATCAAGCCGTTCATTTTGTCGATAGTATTCAACAATATTATATGAGTCTAGTTGGCTATCTACTTGAAAAAGAATATCGCCAGCAATATATCGATGCTAAATCACCATAAATATGTCATTTATGAGTAAAATTAACCTCCTTTACGCATCTTAATTTCAGCGCGCCGGCGCTGAAAAAACTCACTGAGTAGCAGTGAAGCTTCATCACGATACACGCCAGCAGTAATAATGGGTTTATGATTCATACCTGGGTGGGATAATAGATCAATAAAAGAGCCTGCTGCACCTGTTTTATAATCGGAGGCGGCAAACACAATCCGTTTGATTCTGCTATGAATAATTGCTCCGGCACACATCGTGCAAGGCTCTAAGGTCACATAAAGGGTAGTGTCAACCAAGCGATAGTTATGAAGATATCGAGCCGCTTGCCGCATCGCCACAATCTCAGCGTGGGCCGTGGGATCATGCTCGGTAATCGATTGGTTGCAGCCTTCTCCCACAATTTGATTGTTATAGACAATCACCGCCCCAACTGGAATCTCGCCACGCTGCTCAGCTTTTCTAGCTAAGGTTAGTGCATACTGCATCCAATATTCGTCAGAGTATGGTGTTATCATCAATAAAAAAACCAGATTATTTTATGTTATCGTTGTATGAGTTATGCATTTAAATCTAACACATCGCGCATATCGTATAAGCCAACAGGTTTATTTTTCAGCCATACTGCAGCGCGAATAGCGCCATTAGCAAACGTCATGCGGCTAGAGGCTTTATGCGTGATTTCTACGCGTTCGCCAATATCAGCAAAAATAGCGGTATGCTCACCGACAATATCGCCAGCACGAATAGTTGCAAAGCCAATCGCGTCACGTGGTCGCTCACCGGTAATACCTTCCCGACAATAGACTGCATGCTTTGATAAATCTCGGCCTAGTGCATTAGCAATTGATTCACCCATCGCAAGTGCCGTGCCTGATGGAGCATCAACTTTATGCCGATGGTGTGCTTCAACAATTTCAATATCGGTATAATCACCCATAACTTGGGCTGCTTTCTCAAGTAATTTAAGCATTAAATTGACTCCGACACTATAATTGGCAGCAAATACAATCCCAATTTTTTCAGCAGCTTGCTTGATCGCTTGCTTACCTGCATTATCGAAACCCGTAGTACCAATCACGATCATTTTATGGTGCTTCACGCAGACGTCCAAATGATGCAATGTTCCTTCTGGTCGGGTAAAGTCAATTAATAAATCAAACTGATCTTGTCTTTGTTCAAAATCATCAGTCACAAGCACGTCTAATTTACCGAGTCCGACCAATTCTCCGGCATCAACACCTAATAATGAAGACCCTTTTTGTTCAAACGCGGCGCCTAATACAACATCGTTTGATTTTGCAATAGCTTCAATTAACTGGCGTCCCATTCGGCCACCCGCACCTACAACTGCAATTCGGATTTGATTATTCTGCATGTGGTTTTCTCAACTTAATTACTGATTTGCGCTTCATTATAGCTGAAATTATTGAAAACGGGCAAAATTATGCTTCACATGTACAAATTTCAATGATGATTGCAATAAATAGATAATAAAAAAGCAAACATCATAGGAGTTTGCTTTTTTATTAATTACCTTAGCTCAAAGATTTACAGACTAATAAATACAAAAAACCCCCGCACCGCCTTCATTTAATGTATCTTCAGCAATGTTACCCTCAACTACGCCTACAGCTAAATGCCTATTGGCCGTATTGAGATCTTTTGTCCAATAATACCAATAAGCGAAGTAGGTTTGTAAATCATCAGTAACAGTCCTCATCATATCTCGTTTATCATTTTTCGTTGAAGCGGGGGCATAGTAATAAAGCATCCCCCACTCAGCCATTAAATTACCAATAGTCCTCATAAAACCGTTATCTTGTATATAAGCATTAATTGGATTATTAGGCGTGTTGGCATAAACCGAATTTGTAATTTCCGCTCTTGTTGGTAAGTGATCCTCCCCGCAACGTGCTAAAGCAGTAGTATAATATTGCCCAGTAGTTGGTGCCTCTTTTTGACCGACATCAAACCAGCTACGAGAAGATTGTAATTTGAAATTATAATAAAATGAAACACCGTATGTATTACTCTTCACTTCAATAGAATAGATTTCATTTCTATCCGGCATCGTCGCACCAAATTTGAACTGACCTTTTGCATATTGCTGCTGATCAACTAAAGCACCACCAGGATTATTCTTCAAAGTAATCGTATAATTGCTAAGATCTTTGTAAGGAACGATTTGGAACCTTGCCTCCGGAAATGCAGTCGTTGGGAATTTTTGACTTACCCAAGCCTTAAATCCTTTGCGTGGTACAAAAACAGTTTCATCGTAGGATGGAGTACGGGAGATAGATCCTCTTCCCAGCCCCCAAGCATCGTCGCCATCAGGCCAGCCAGATGGGACGTTAAGGCCTAATACACCAGGTCTTGCATAGCAAATACCGTCATCAGCATTAACTGTTAACGTTTTAGCTATTGGAATAACTTCAGATTCATATGGTAAACCATATTGAGTATTGATTTTTATATTAAACAGTAAATCAAGGGTATACGGCCCAGGATAAGTGCTCGAGTCGATACAGATATTACCGCCTAAATTACTACTAGATGAATTATCAATCACTTCGCCTTTTTTGTTTTTCCACACATAATTATAATCAATAATCGTGTAAGGGCTATCTTGGGACAAGATATCGCCATCAGTATCATCAATATCATTATTCGTTAAAAAACTGCCATCCAATTTAGGTGTAATATTGCGGATAATTGTTGATAAAGAGGCAAACATCGTATCGTCACTACCGGGTCTTAACTCATAAACAGCGCCAGTATCTTCGACAATTGAAAAATAAATATTATCTTTAAAATTATCAATAGTTGCATCAAGTAAAGATGGAGGATTACCAGTAATCAACTGTAGTGTCGTCGTTGACAAAGCAGCAAATGCCTTCATATTTACAGAAAAACATATCAAACAAACGACCAATGATAAATTTGGTCGCTTCATAAAATTACAAGTCATTACTTTTCATCCAAATGATAATCTATTAATTATATTTACTCAGTTTATATTTTCAATTATATCGCTTTTTTACAAAAAATTAATACAATTTTAATAAAAATAAGTGTAAAGTAATAAATCATTAATAATTATACATCAGATTTTAAATAATTCGATATCACAAATGATCAAAATTAGATAATATCAAGTAGCTCAACATCAAAAATTAAGGCGCTATAAGGCGGAATGGCCGCGCCAGCACCTTGTGCACCATAAGCTAATTCTTGTGGAATGTAGACTCGCCATTTAGAGCCGACTGGCATTAACTGTAATGCTTCAACCCAACCACGAATCACGCCATTTACAGGAAACTCAGCGGGTTGCCCTCTCTCTTCAGAACTATCAAAAACAGTGCCATCAATCAAACGCCCAGTATAGTGGACTTTGACACGAGAATCTGCAGTTGGAATCGCTCCATCGCCTTGTTTTAAAACTAAATACTGCAATCCAGACTCAGTCGATTTTACGCCATCTTGACTAAGGTTTTGCTGTAAAAACTCTTGTCCCGCTCGTGCAAATTCAGCTGCCACTAATTCTTTCTTTTTCATTGATTTTTCATGAACTTGACGTAATGCATCATGCAATTCTTGTAATGGAATAGCCGGTTGTTTATCTGTTAGCACATCTTCCAAGCCTTGTTTTAACGCCGATAATTCTAAATCATCAATTCCTGACTCTTTTAGTTGCTGTCCAATTTGTAATCCTATGCCATAACTGGCTTTTTTCTCAATAGTATCAAACATGATAATTTTCCTTTTATTATAAGCTATGTCACGCTGTTGATATCGCGCTTGACATAATAGTAAATGAGGTGAGTGAATTAAAGTATTAAACAAACCATAGTATCACTATAGTTATCAACCCTCATCGCAAAAAAAAACCCACTTAAAAGTGGGTTTTTTAACAAACAATGATCAATTATGCTTCAGGCACAATGTCAATGATAACTTTAGCAAAAACTTCACTGTGAACTTGGAATGAAACTTCATGTTCACCAACAGTGCGAAGAACACCATTTGGTAAGCGAACTTCACTCTTAGATACGTTAACACCAGTAGCTTTCACTGCATCAGCAATGTCACGTGTACCAATTGATCCAAATAGTTTACCTTCGTCACCCGCTTTGGATGTGATAGTCACTTTCACTAGTGCATTAATTTGCGCTGCTCTTGCTTCAGCTGCTTTTAACGTATCAGCTAATTTTGCTTCTAACTCAGCACGACGAGCTTCAAAAAATTCAATGTTTTTCTTTGTTGCAGGTACTGCTTTACCTTGTGGAATCAAAAAGTTACGCGCATATCCCGCTTTAACATTAACTTGATCACCTAAGCTGCCTAAATTAGCAACTTTATCGAGTAGAATAATTTGCATTATGTTTTCCTCTGGTTGCTAATTACTGATGATTATCAGTATAAGGTAATAGAGCTAGGTAACGAGCACGTTTGATTGCACGAGCTAGCTGACGTTGGTATTTTGCACAGGTACCCGTAATACGGCTTGGCACAATTTTACCACTTTCAGTAATATAACTTTTTAGTAAAGAGATATCTTTATAATCGATCTCTTTCACGCCTTCTGCTGTAAAACGGCAGAATTTGCGACGACGGAAATAGCGAGCCATTTGGCATTTCTCCTAATCTATTAATTTAATTTCGCTGGCATGTAAAACGATTTGCTGAATATTATTACGCTTTGTGTGCATACTAATAAAACCACTCACCCAAATTTTACTACCTTTTTTAATACTGTGAATATGTTCATTGTCCCCGCTAACAATCACGGGAATAATGCACCATGATTGCCTTTCTAATCCCGCTTCAATTTGCTTTGAAACATGTTCTAAAAAAAACTGGCAGTGGGAAATTCCGCTAGGGCTTACTTTTCGAATGGGTGCCTTTAAAACAAGGCCAGACAACTCCAAACGATTGAACATTATTAGTCTTCTGATTCCTCAGAATCAGCATCTTCAATGTCGTTAAAGCCATCTTGTGGACCTTTACGCTCATCTCTCACTTTAAGCATTGGAGATGTTTCTGTCACAGCATGCTTAGTACGCATAATTAAACTACGAATAACTGCATCGTTGAAACGGAAGTTATCTTCTAACTCATCAACGGATTCTTGAGTCGCTTCTACGTTCATAAGAACATAATGTGCTTTATGCAATTTTTCAATAGGATAAGCCAATTGACGGCGACCCCAGTCTTCTAAACGGTGAATAGTACCACCCGCTGTTGTTAAAGTACCAGTATAACGTTCAATCATACCTGGGACTTGTTCACTTTGGTCTGGATGAACCATAAAAACAATTTCGTAATGACGCATTATCGCTCCCTACGGATTAATCAGCCTTCTGTCTGGGTCAACCGTAGCCCAATGAAAGCAAGGAACATGAATATTGATCGGTTGAAATCGACGGCGCATTATAGCTTAATGAGAATTAAATAGCCAGAACAAAAATAATCTTTGCACAAACTGCTAGCGGGGGGATTCTCGTAGAGAAGCAACGAAATGATTATACTCTTTTTTAATGGCATTTTTTTGTTCATTCGTCAGCGTTGCAACATGCAACCCCTGTAAGGCACTATGTAATATGTATAAGACATTTTTTGATAAACTTTTATTATACTGCTTTAATTTAAAATAACTTTCGAATGTTCCGCTATGACGAAAAGCATCTAAATTAATAATGCCCACACGAAATAAAGAACGTTCCAACGATAATGTCATATTGGGTAAATCTTTAATTCTCTCTTCTTTAACTCTGCACTGAGAAACTTTAGTTGAATATGCATATTCTATTACCATGTTAATTATCTCGACTAATTTCTCTTTATTACGCCACAACGGGGGTGTAATTTGATAATACTGTAATAATTTAACGGTTACCCCAAGATTAAAAGATAATGGCGGCATAGTTAATTCAGTGAACATAGCTAAATAATCCGGATGTCCTTTAACATATAACTGATTATCATAAATCCAAGCAAATATCACCGCGTTCCAACACACACCTGAGCCACCAAACAAAGGTATAATAGTGATGTGATTCACTTCCTCTCGAGGAAAAAGCGATGATAACTTATCTAGTATATTTTTATCATATTCTTTCATTATGTCTTCACCATAACTAAGGGTTAAAATTAAATTAGTGGATAAACTTACTTAACTTTCTTAGTTAATTTAGCGTAAATTTTTTGTAAGAAAAAACATTTATTAACAATAAAATAGAATTTTGCGATCCATATTCCAATATGGAATAACGGCAAAAGAAAGCAATTTAGCCTATTAATATTAAATAAAATAAATAACTTAACTATTTTTGGTGAGACTAAAACATCAATCTACACAAGCTTTTTTAAACACTAAACCATGTAAAATTAATTTGCGAAGTACTATAGAAAAACGATTATACCAAAATCTCTTTATCTAATTGATTTATTTTATTAATTTTAATTTTACCAATGATATAACCAATCAATTTCATCGACATAAAGCGATAATATGATTGTTATTCTATAGTAAAGATAATACAATTGTGCAGTAATTAATAAGGTAAGTCGGATAAGGATCACAATGAAGGGAATTTCAATGTTTTTAATAGCTTTATACCCATTCATTGTATTTGGCAATAATAAACAACCCAATATTGAACCGCTAATGACCTCATTTATTGCGTGCGATGCGAGTTTTTTTTCTCAAATACATAAATCTCAAAACGAACTTGTCGATTATGGTATTGTTGATGATATCCATTCCGAACAAACCATCATTACGGTCAAAAATCGCAATAATCGAAACCAAAACTACCGTGAATTTTCCAAACCAATGTCTTATAAATCACTCTCCATTACTGGCTACTATGATAGTGTGCTTAAATTGGGTAAATACGGTGATTACTACTTTTGGGGCTTTATTGTCAATAATTCAGTCAATGAAATAAAAGCTGACTTGGATTTTTTAACCTGGCAAGAACTGGAAAAAGATACGATTTATTCTGCTAATGCCCAAATTCGTTATGAGAAAGATGACTTAACGACATGGCATCAAAATAGCAGTACCGTGAGTGGCGTTAAAACAATTCCAACAAAAGGCACGGTTGAAAAAATCTTACTTGTTGAAAAAACCCCAGAAAAGACACTCTTAATTTGTTCAATTCAGGGTTTTTTACCACCTAAATTATTAAGCACAATCCGACCCGATCTCGAAACAGACAGCTTGGCTAATTAAATCGCCGCTTCATCCATTTCGCCGGTACGAATACGAATCACTTGCTCAACCTCATAGACAAAAATTTTACCATCACCAATTTTACCCGTTTGTGCCGTTTTCATAATGGTCTCAATACACATATCAACAATATCATCGGCAACAACAATTTCAATTTTTACCTTTGGTAAAAAATCGACCATATACTCGGCACCACGATACAGTTCTGTGTGTCCTTTTTGGCGACCAAATCCTTTGACTTCAGTTACGGTCATTCCCGTTATGCCTTGATCTGCTAGCGCTTCACGCACATCGTCTAGTTTAAATGGTTTAACGATTGCTTCGATTTTTTTCATAATCAATTCCTTGTTGTTTCAACTTAACATTACCAGTTTTTTATGCCAAATGATGACGTTATCGGATAACGGCGTCCCTTACCAAAATTACGAGGAGTAATTTTAGGCCCAACCGCCGCTTGACGACGTTTATATTCATTGATATCAACTAATTTGATCACACGACGAATAGTTGATTCGTCATAGCCACATTCCATCAATTGATTAACTGATAAATCTTGTTCAATATAGCCTTTTAAAATACCGTCTAAAATATCATAAGGCGGTAAACTATCTTCATCTTTTTGATCAGGAGCTAACTCAGCTGAAGGTGGTCTAGTTATCACTCTTTCAGGAATCACATAAGATAAGGTATTACGATACTTTGATAATTCAAATACCAGTGTTTTGGGCACATCTTTAAGCACATCAAAGCCACCTGCCATATCTCCATATAACGTCGCATAGCCAACCGACATTTCGCTTTTGTTACCTGTCGTCAACACTAATTGTCGTCGCTTATTGGATAATGCCATTAAAATAACACCGCGACACCGTGCTTGCAGATTCTCTTCGGTTGTATCACGCGTTGTATCTTGAAACATGGGTGTTAACTGGGACATAAAAGCATCAAACATCGGCTCAATCGAAAGTACATTAAACTCAACACCTAAAATGTCAGCTTCTTCTTGTGCATCAGCAATGCTGATATCTGCCGTATAACGAAATGGCATCATTACCGCTTGTACTTTATCCTTACCTAAGGCGTCAACCGCAATCGCAAGTGTTAATGCCGAGTCAATTCCGCCGGATAATCCTAAAATAGTGCCATTAAAACCATTTTTAGTCACATAATCATGTGTTGCCAGTACTAATGCTTGATAGATATCGGCTAAAGATGAAGTCGCCTCGTTCTCAATTACCGAGTTTACTATGTGGGTATCTGCGATCACCGCAACTTGCTCTGTAAATGATTTAAGCTGATAAATAATCTCACCTTTCTCATTACACATAAATGACGCACCATCAAAGATTAGCTCATCTTGACCACCAATTTGATTCACATACACAATCGGCGCTGAAAGACCTGACGCATGATCGCTAACGAGGGTTTTTCGTTGTTGCTGCTTAATATAATCGTAAGGTGAAGCATTAACGGCAATCACTAATTCCACTTGTGCAGTATGAAGTTGTTCGATGGGATCGCTTTGCCATAAATCCTCGCAAATCACGAGTCCCAATTTGTGACCTTTAAAATCAATCACACAACGCTGTGTACCGGATGAAAAATAACGTTGTTCATCAAACACATCATAATTAGGTAAGCACTGTTTATGATAGGTAGTAAGTTGCTCACCTTGATAAAATAATGATACCGAATTATAAATTTTGTCATTTTGCCAAGTCGGATGACCAACAATCACCCCACAATTTTGGCTTGCTTGCTTAATACGTTCGAGTGCATGTTCACAACGAGTTTTGAAATCTTGACGATAGATCAGATCTTCTGGCGGATAACCGCATACAGCAAGTTCAGAAAAAATTAATAAATCTTCAGCTAAATATTCATCAATTAATTGAATCATGCGCGCAGTGTTACCTTCGATATCACCGACTCGAAAGTTTTGTTGTGCTAAAACTAAAGACAAAGACATATCAAACTCATTATGCTAATAAAAATAAGCGTTAAGTTTAAATGATTCTAAGTTGCGCTGCTAGTTTTTTATGTTTAAGATATTTCAAATTCATCTTGTTTTATTGCAAATAATTAGCAAGGTACGTTAAGCATTTTATTTGTTATTATGTGAAAGCAAAATGAGCCAATAATAGCAAATACCACTCAGTCATTGATAACGTATAATAAAGTCAGCGACAATAAAAATGAATATTGAACAACGGCCCTGCAGAATAATAGGAATCGCCATGCTAAACATGTTAACAGTTGCATTAAGTGAACGTAGTTATCCCATCACAATTGGTGAAAATACCTTAAATAATTTTGAACACTTCAAACTAAAAGCCAATCAACGCGTATTAATTGTCACTAATGAAACCATTGCGCCACTTTATCTTGCTCGCTTAACCGATATGCTAGAAAGTAACGGGGTGAAAACCGATCACGTTATTGTGCCAGACGGTGAACAATATAAAACCATGGAAACATGGAATACAATCTTATCGACACTGCTAAAAAATAATCATACTCGTAATTCTATTTTAATCGCATTAGGTGGCGGTGTGATTGGTGATGTCAGTGGATTTGCCGCGGCATGTTACCAGCGTGGCATTAAATTTATTCAGCTACCAACTACCTTATTATCGCAAGTTGACTCGTCGGTTGGCGGCAAAACTGCCATCAACCACCCACTAGGTAAAAATATGATTGGTGCTTTTTACCAACCACAATCGGTCGTCATCGATCTCAACTGCTTAGCAACGCTACCACAGCGAGAACTCTCAGCGGGCCTGGCGGAAGTGATTAAATACGGTATTATTCTTGATGCCGATTTTTTTACTTGGCTTGAGAAAAATATTGATGCATTACTTGCACTTGAACCTAGCACGATGAGCTACTGCATTTATCATTGCTGTCAGCTAAAAGCACAAGTTGTCGCAGCCGATGAAACAGAGCAAGATATGCGTGCAATTTTAAATTTAGGCCATACTTATGGACACGCCATTGAAGCCGAACTCGGTTACGGTAATTGGTTACATGGTGAAGCTGTCGCCGTTGGTATGGTTATGGCGGCCAATGCAGCAAAATTATTAGGTCATTTTACTGATAGCGATATTGAACGGATTAAAAATCTATTGATTAAAGCTAAATTGCCAGTGGCAAGGCCCGCTCAAATGTCAACGCAATCCTATATTGCTCATATGCTGCGCGACAAAAAAGTGTTATCGGGTAAATTGCGTTTAGTTCTACCAACTAAAATTGGTCATGTTGCGGTGGTTGATGATGTGAGTCAAGAGATCGTACTGCAATCAATTGCACTAACCGAATAATTCAGTCCTTTACTTTCGCACCTTTCATACATGACATAAGAAAGGTGCATAATAAAGTATGATTAAGCCGTCCGATTAAACCAATTTGATTGCTATATCCGGTAAAATAACGTGCCCTTGAAAATAGAGTTCAGCTGCAACACGATCAGCAAGTTCACGGTATAGGTGCGTAAACGGGCTATCTGGTTGGCTCACAACCGTTGGCTTGCCACTATCAAGATCTTGTCGTAATGAGCGATGTAATGGGATCTGACCCAATAATAAGGTGTGGTATTGTGTCGCTAGCAGTTCCGCGCCACCTTCACCAAATATCGCTTCATGATGACCACAATTTTCACAAATGTGATAGCTCATATTCTCAATAATACCAACTGTTGGTACATTAACTTTATTAAACATCGCAATACCTTTTTTGGCATCAATAAGCGCAATATCTTGCGGCGTTGTGACAATCACACTGCCCGTTACTGGAATATTTTGCGACAGTGTTAACTGAATATCCCCCGTGCCCGGTGGCATATCGATAACTAAGTAGTCTAATGCTGACCACAGCGTATCTTGTAAGATTTGTAACAATGCCTTACTCGCCATTGGCCCACGCCATACCATTGCGTTATCGGGTTCAACGAGATAGCCGATAGAATTCGTTGCTAATTCATAAGCCATAATCGGTGTCATATGCTTATTATCTGGCGATAATGGATGCTGATTTTGTGTACCAAGCATAGTCGGTATAGAAGGACCATAAATGTCGGCGTCCAATAAGCCGACTCTTGCCCCTTCTTGTTGCAATGCTAATGCAAGATTAACCGCCGTAGATGACTTACCCACGCCGCCCTTACCCGAGCTGACAACAATAATATTTTTAATATTCTTAATTGCATGCTGTTCATTAGCACGCTTTAATGTCGCAATATCATATTCAATTGACCAATCGATCTGGTGCGCTGTTGTTTGTGCAATTAATTCAGCGTTCACCGCTTGCTTTAATTGCTCATAACCCGTTTGCCACGCGAATGGCATGACGAGTTTTATCGATAAGACACCGTCGATCATTTCACACTGTTTTACTGCATCTAACTCGAGTAAATTTTTGCGCAATGTAATATGTTTATATTGGGAAAGGATCGATTTAACAATAGATAAATCGTTTACTGCCATGGTTTAACCTTTATGACTAAATTATTTAGTGTAAATTATGGCACAAATCTGGCGATAATCCTATGTTTGATGTAGTATTTGCGCATTATCACATAAAAATTTTCCTTGCATGAGTATTGACCAAGGAATAATATCACTCGCAATAATTAACATCGTAAAAAAGAATACAAAAGGTAAAAAGATGACAGATAAACGCAGAATATTGGTAACTTGTGCCCTTCCTTACGCTAATGGCTCAATTCATTTAGGCCATATGCTTGAACATATTCAAGCTGACGTTTGGGTGCGTTATCAACGAATGCAAGGTCATGAAATTTACTTTATTTGTGCCGATGATGCGCATGGTACACCAATTATGCTCAAAGCTGAGCAGATGGGTATCACGCCAGAGCAGTTGATTGCCAAAGTAAAAGAAGAACATCAACGCGATTTTGCCGGTTTTAATATCAGTTTTGATAATTATCACTCAACCCATAGTCCGGAAAACCGCCAGTTATCCGAGCAAATTTACACCAGCCTAAAAGCGAATGGCCACATTAAAACTAAAGTGATCTCGCAGCTTTTCGATCCGGAAAAACAGATGTTTTTACCAGATCGTTTTGTGAAAGGTACCTGCCCGGTGTGTAAAGCGCCAGATCAATATGGCGATAACTGTGAAGTGTGTAGTGCAACGTATAATCCGATCGACTTAATTAATCCTAAATCCGTCGTATCTGGCGCGACGCCAATTGTCAAAGAATCCGAACATTACTTTTTTAATCTGCCTGATTTTAAAGCAATGCTACACGCTTGGATACGCTCAGGCACACTGCAAGAACAAGTGGCCAATAAAATGCAAGAGTGGTTTGAAGCCGGCCTACAACCCTGGGATATTAGCCGCGATGCGCCTTATTTTGGCTTTGAAATTCCTGACGCGCCGGGTAAATACTTCTACGTCTGGTTAGATGCACCAATTGGCTATATGGGCTCTTTTAAAAATTACTGTGACCGTGTTGGCAATATCAATTTTGATGAATTTTGGCAAAAAGAATCGACGACTGAGCTTTATCACTTTATTGGTAAAGATATTGTCTATTTCCATAGCCTCTTTTGGCCAGCCATGCTTGATGGCAGTAACCATCGTAAACCAACCAATATTTTTGTTCACGGCTATGTAACGGTTGATGGCGCAAAAATGTCAAAATCACGTGGCACCTTTATCCAAGCAGATACGTATTTAAAACATCTCGATCCAGACTGCTTACGTTACTACTACTCAGCAAAATCATCCGCAACCATTGATGACATTGATCTGAGTTTGGAAGATTTTGTGCAACGTGTTAATAGCGATCTGGTCAATAAACTCGTTAACTTAGCTTCTCGTTGTGCCGGTTTTATTAATAAACGTTTTGATGGTAAATTATCTGCACGCCTTGATGAACCGCAATTGTATGCGCTATTTACTCACAAGGCTGAGAACATTGCGAGCTATTTTGAAGCACGAGAATTAGGCAAAGCGATCCGTGAAATTATGGCTCTCGCCGATGAAGCCAATCGCTATATTGATGATAAAGCCCCGTGGGTTGTTGCCAAACAAGAAGGGCAAGATGAACGGCTACAAGATATCTGTTCAATGGGGATCAATTTATTCAAAGTATTAATGACCTATTTAAAACCTGTTGTGCCAAATCTGGCTGAACGTAGTGAAGCATTTTTAAATACTTCACTACAATGGCACACGCTAGCAGAGCCATTACAAAACCATACGGTTAATAAATTCAAAGCACTCTTTACCCGTATCGAGATGGCGAGTATTGATCATGTAATCACCGAAACAAAAGCCTTATTAGCACCGGCGGTTCCGTCATCTAATCCCAACGCCGAGCCAATAGCTGAGACAATCAACTTTGATGATTTTGCAAAAATTGATCTGCGCGTTGCCTTAATTCAAGATGCCAAATTAGTCGAAGGCTCAGACAAATTACTGCAATTAACCTTAGATGTTGGTAATGAGATCAGAAATGTCTTCTCGGGTATCCGCAGCGCTTATCCTGATCCACAAGTGTTGGTCGGCAAACTAACCGTTATGGTCGCCAATCTTGCGCCACGTAAAATGCGCTTTGGCGTATCAGAAGGCATGGTACTTTGTGCGAGTGGTCAAGATGATAAAAGTGGCTTATATCTGTTATCACCAGACAGTGGTGCTAAACCGGGTATGCGTATTAGCTAGTAAGCATCGTCATAAAATCATTATCGTTCAACCTATAATAATGCACTCTTTTGGCATTATTATAGCGTTAAATATCACCTAATTGATTCTCATCTTAGCTATTCCCAAAGCCATAATTTACTGTCATACTAAGTCAGCCTAATAAATAAAAGAAGAGAAAAATATGGCAGACGGATTAATCATGGTAATTGCGATCATTTTTTTCATTGTCATTTTGATCGTTGTTTCTAATTTACAAAGCCGTGTCACTTTCTTGCAATTACAAGTTCAATCATTAAAAAAACGCATCGATGAACAAGAAAAACAACCAACCACGCATATTATCGAAAGCAACTCTACGCCTAACACCAGTGAGGTAAAACCGAGCTCGATTGCCTTGTCACCACCCAGTGCACCCGTATCAACCCATCGTTTTGAGCCAATTAAACACGCTGAAAAACCAGTCAATCATTCGAACGAAGCACAGCCTTCGGTTACCAAGCCAGCTACAGAGCATCACTTCATGTACCATTTAGCACAATGGCTGATTAAAGGTAATCCTGTGGCAAAATTAGCGATTGTGATTTTATTTTTTGGTTTATCTTATTTACTTAAATATAGCATCGATCATGAGCTATTATCGCCGGAGATTCGAACCCTTGGTTCACTATGTCTCGGCCTCATTCTATTAACTGCCGGTTGGAAACTACGCAACAAAAAAGCACTGTATGCGTTAATCTTGCAAGGTGGCTCAATTGGCATACTCTATTTTACGCTTTTTGCCGCCTTCAAATTATACGCTTTAGTCCCGGCAGTCTTGACGTTTGCACTACTCGTAATTATCTGTGCTTGTAGTGTTATGTTTGCCGTCATACAACGAGCAATCAGCTTGGCCGTTATCGCCAGTATTGGTGGATATTTAGCGCCAATTTTATTATCAACAGGGAGTGGTAATCATATTGCGTTATTTAGCTACTATTTAATCCTCTCGACAGCCATTTTAACCATCAGTTTTTGGCAGTCTTGGCGCCAACTCAATCTGATTGGTTTTGTTTTTACCTTTATTGTTGCCATTGTTTGGGGTATACGTAGTTTCAAACCCGAATTTTACCTTGAGTGTCAGCTCTTTATTCTCGCTAATATGCTGATCTATGGCATATTAGCAGTGTTATTATTTATTCGTAACGACCCCAAAATGCCCTATGGGCAAACATGCGATCTCACTTTGCTATTTTCGGTTCCCTTAGCCGCGTTCAGTTTACAATATGCCATTACCGCACATTGGCAATATGCGCCAGCCTTTTCGGCCTTAGGGTTTGGATTATTCTATCTTATCGGTTCGTTTGGTGTATTACGCTGCTGGCAAAATAAAGCGAAACAAATAGCATTATGCGGCTTAGCTATCGGGCTCACCTTTAGCACATTAGCCGTGCCGTTAGCCTTAACAGCTAGTTGGACCGCCTTAGTGTGGTTACTTGAAGGTACGGCAATAAGCTGTGTTGCCCTTAGTCAAAAACAGCATCGCTTAGCTTATGCCGGCGCAATCGTCGTTCTATTAGGTCTAGCTAGTTCAGTGGTCGCCAATATTGATTATATCGATAAGACGTCATTTATCACGTTATATGCCATGATCAGCGCACTGTTGTTATTCAATGCGTGCTTATGGCATCATTATCGCTCATTACACTCGAGTGCTAATGATATCAAATTAGTGTTTCTCTGTATTGCCGCGATCTTCTGGTCAGTTTGGATGATAGGGAGTGTTTATCTCATCACCGATACTACAGCGAATGCAGTGCAACCCATTATTGCTTGCTATATTATTGCGGTCTGGCTATGGTTCTTTATCGGTCGTAAAATCAATTGGCCAGTGCTTAATTATGCCGTTATCGCCTTATGGCCAGTATTGCTTTTGGCTCTTGTGAATCATATCGCTCAAGATAACCATGCTTATGCAAATGGATTATGGGGATTAAGTTGGCTTGTGGCATTCATTAGCGCGTATTGTTATCTCTATTTTAATGCTAATCATTTAAACCCGCAAAGTCGGCAACTTACTGCAAGTTTACACATCAGTTTATTATGGATAATACTTGGTTGGTTATACCATAATATTGATGCAGTGCTATCAGATTTACCTTGGGGATTTGAAGTACTTGAGCTGTCGGTACTAATAGTCACCGCCTGTTTGGTTATATTCGTTTTCCTTATGTTAAATCAATATCACTTATTTCCGATGCAAAACGAGTCGAAACTCTATTGGCAAATAGCTCTATTGCCTCCAGTGCTCTATTTATTGTATACACTGCTTGTTAGCTTAACAAGCAGTGGTCAGATTATTAACTGGACTTACCTACCATTATTCAATCCACTCGATGAAAGTACCGCTTTTGCCCTCTTGATGCTGTCTGTTTGGCGATATCAAACAATTAAGTCATTTCAGCCACCGCGACCAATTAGCCTCAAGCGGTTTTCGCTGTTAACACTATTTTTACTTGCCGGATTAACATTCTTATGGGGCAATAGCATAATTATACGAACACTCAGTCAGTGGCTGAATATTTCGTGGTTATTTTATACACTTTGGCACAACCATATTATTCAAGTCGTGTTATCCTTGGTTTGGACGTTAACCGCTTTGATTCTGATCGCGATAGCACATCGTTATGCGATGCGTAAATTATGGTTCGCTGGGGTGATTTTGCAAGCATGGGTTGTGATAAAATTAGCCTTAGTCGATAGCGTAGAACTCGATGGGCTAATGAGAGCATTTGTATTTATTGGCGTTGCTTTACTGATGCTAATTATCGGTTACTTAGCTCCCTTACCACCGAAACAAAACAGACTAAGCTGTGATGCAACAATTTAATAGATAAGTAAAAAGTAGGATGATAAATATGATAATCAAAAGCTTTTCAACATTATGGTTATTATTCATGGTTAGTTTTAGTGCATTATCAGCACCGACCGAATCAACGGATAATTATGCCTTTGGTGCTGAGTTAACACTCACTGACACTGAAAGTATGTTTAGCCGAGTAGAACTCAATAAGCAGGTTTACCTGCAAAGCGTCTCACCCACATTAGATGATATCCGAGTGTTTAACCGTAATGGTCAAGCGGTGCCTTTTACGTTAATTAATGTCTACAACAAACAACCGAATAAACAACAATTTAATATGGATATCTATCCTATTAATCAAGATAATCTTGCTAATGGTACCAGCACCAATAACCGTAATTACACGGTAGCTGTTGATGGTCAAACGATTAATATCAATATTGATAAGCCAAGTAATACACAAGAGAGGTATACGGCTACCTATTTATTACACATTCCTGATGATAACAAAATAACACAACCGATTTCAAATCTCGCCCTATCATTTGCTCAGCAAGCTGAAAACTGGCAAGCAACCGCGAGTATCCTCTATAGCCCCGATCTTAGATACTGGGGAAATGTTGTCAATAATGAATCGATCATGGTGTTATCCAATCAGGACAAACAACAATTAGCACTTACTGATATTAATTTTCAGCCCAATTCTGATCTGAAAACGTATAATTGGCTGATAACGCTTAATTCAGCCAAGCCAATTCCGCAACTTACTCAGGTCATTGCGACATCAAGTAACACAGCGATGAATAATGCACTGTTTCCTATCGACGCTTCGGTTAGCCGTTTTACAGCACAAAATGTGATATATACCTTGCCAGTCGCCATACCCGTTAAAGAGCTCAGCATAGAATTGTATAATAATCGCAGCATCTTGCCGGTGAGTATTTTTTATAAAACGGACTTGCAAGATGAGCAGTGGATAAAATTTGATGACCGTATCATTCGTAAAACCAATTCTTATGATGAACCGACACGATTTTCTTTAAACGGTCGTCTTATTGGCGCATTAAAACTCGATGCAATTAATAGTAGTTTTGAACAAGCACCGAAATTAGTTGCTTATCGAAATAAGGTCGATTTAGTCTTCAATAGCGCGAATAATGCTCCTTTTATTCTTGCCTGGGGCTCTGCTCAATCAAAGGCTGCAGCCTTACCAAGTTCAACTTTACTATCTGCCACTGATTCTTTGCAATCATTGCCATTAGCTTTTATCGGTAGTTCAGTAAAATTAGCAGGAGATAAAGTGTTGATACAAGATAGCAATAGTACATCTGCTAACTTTCCACGCTGGATTATCTGGCTTGGATTAATTGGCGGGGCTTTTATCTTAGTTTTATTGGCATTGCGCTTATTAAAAGAGATAAAAAAATAACCATCACCTAACGATACTTCACGCAAAAAAACAGCTAACGCTATTATGGCATTAGCTGTTTTTAATCAGATAAGCACTATTTTTTAAGAAAGTTATCTTTAATTAAATCAATAAAATCTAATCCTTTGCCTTCAAGTGTTGCTTTAGCGCTGTATAAAGCCATGCCTTTGACATTTTCCAACGTGATCGTTGGTGGCATAATCAGTTCGTTAGCACTGGTATGCACATCTAAAAATGCCGGGCCATCATACGCCAAAAATTCTTGTACAGCATTTTCTAACTCATTTGCATCGGTAATTTGCCATGCACCAAAACCAATGCTTTCAGCTATTTTCGCTAAGTTAGGATTCGTCAAATCAGTATAGCGCTCGACTAAGCCTTCTTGCTTTTGTTCTAGTTCAACAAAATTGAGTGAATGATTATTCAGTACCGCGATTTTAATCGGAAGCTGTTCTTGCACAGCGGTTAATAAATCACCTAATAACATCGCCAGCCCACCATCACCAGAAATAGAAATAACTTGTCTATCTGGATATGCTTTTTGTAATCCTAAAGCTTGTGGCATTGCATTTGCCATCGAACCATGTTTTAAGCTGCTCAGTGTCCTGCGTTTACCATTAACATGTATATGCCTTGATAACCATACCATAGCAGAACCAACATCCGCGGTAAAAATCGCATCATCATCAGCATAATGATCTAATAGATCAACTAAATATTGCGGGTGAATTAATTGATGACTCGACACTACCATTTTTTTATCTAATTTAGCGACAGCTTTTTGATAAAGCTCAACATATTTATCTAAAAAAGTACGCTCTTGTCGTGGAATTAACAATGGAATTAATGCTTGTAAAGTAGCTTTGACATCAGCAACTAATCCAAAGTCAACCGGATGACGTAGGCCAATACGCGTTGCATCATGATCAACTTGAATAATCGTAGCATTATCTGGATAAAATTGAGACCAGGCAAAACCACAACCGAGCACTAGCAACGTATCGCATGACTTGATCATTTCAAAACCACCTTTGGTTCCAAACATCCCAGTCATCCCAACGTTATAAGGGTTATCATATTCAATAAAATCTTTAGCTCTTGAGGTGTGAGCAATCGGTGCTTTCAATGCTTGAGCTAATGTGACCAGCTCATCATGACAATATCGGCAACCAATGCCCGCATAAATACCAATATTGCCGCCCTTAGCTAACAAGGCGGCAACTTGCTGTAGCTCATCTTGGGTTGGTGTCAATGCCGATGCCGTCTGTTTAGGCACCACAATATTGCGGTCCTCAACTTCAGCTTTGCTGATATCAACAGGCAAAATGATGACCGCAACGCCGCGTTTATTAATGGCAGTCTGCACCGCTTCAGTAAATACACGACGAGCACTTTGCGGATTGATTACTTGCTGGCAAAATACAGAGCAACTTTGATAAACACTGACAAAATCGACTTCTTGAGGAAAATCAGAACCTAACGTATCTGTCGCTAATTGGCTAGCAATTAAAACAACTGGCGCGCCGTTACGATTTGCTTCATAGATACCATTAATAAAATGTAAGCTACCTGGGCCGCAGGAACCTGCGCACACGGTTAATCGGTCAGAGACAAATGCTTCTGCGCCGGCCGCAAATGCGCCAGCTTCTTCATGCCGGACATGAATCCACTCTATATCACTATGATAAATCGCCTCTGTAACATAATTTAACGTATCGCCAACCACACCGTAACAGTGTTTAGCTCCCGCTTCAGATAAAACATCAATTAATATCTGAGCAACCCGTTTTTTCGTCGCCATATACACTCCTTTTGGTATTTGTTTCACGTCGATAACGCTACCATTTAAGACCATTATTTAGGCTTAAGCAAGCGCAAATAGTGTCTATTTCATTTATCTTGTGGTGTTGCAAGGTGACTATTTGGTGCCGGCCTAATTAGCCAAACCCGTCCATAATGGTTATAATATCCGGCTTGATGGCCGGCCTCGCTACCAATACCTTGATAAACATCTAAATGCTGGCCTTTTATTGCCCCACCAATATCTAATGCAACCATCAGTCTAAGCTCTCGTTGTGCTTGATAAATGCCTTGTGCATCAAGCAAAGGCACATCAACTAACATCACCGAGCCAGCAGGAATAATAGTGGGATCAGATGCTACCGAAGCCTTAGCCACTAACGGAATTCCCGTTGAACCGACAACGGGAGCATCATATTGAGGTTTGAAAAATACCGCCGATGCATTCTGCTTTAATAAATTAAGCACCGTTTGCTCATCTTGCTTATCCGCCCATGCTTTGATCGCTTGCATCGAGACTTTATCACGCTTAATTTCACCTTGCTCAATCAGTAATCGGCCGATGCTTTGATACGGATGACCATTTTTGCCACTGTAACCTAAAAAAACGAGAGGTTGTCCATCCTCAAAATCAATATACCCACTTCCTTGTACTTCCATAATGAAATTATCAATCAATGAATTGGTATAGGCAATTTCAAGCTGCTTGCCATCAAGTGCACCATTGTAAATCGCCTCACGACTAGGCATTGGTACTTTACTGTTGGTCGGTTTAGCATAGAGCGGGTAACGAAATACCGCATCTGGCTTATGCCGCGCTTTTAATACCGGAGTGTAATAGCCGGTTAGATGAACATTACCTCGATTATCTTTACCTGAAGCTTGGTAACTGCTTAACCCCACCTGATTAAATTGTCCGCTAGTCAAATTTTTGGCAATCCATTGATCAATCGCCTGATAGGTTGCTTGATTTTTTTTATATAAGCTAGGTGAAACTTGTTTAATCAGATTAACCTGTTTGACATAATCTGAGACATTAATCGGTCTACCTACTTGTGGCTGAGATAAGTTAAATGCCGCTATTAATTGGCCATCAAGATATTGCTGACCTTGCGCTGTTGGATCTGATTGGCAACCGGCAATTACCGATGCGATGAAAACTATCCCTAAATACTTTCCGACTAATGTTGCAATATGCTTCTTTATCATTTTTTATCCCACTAAATTGGTGCAAAACAGTTCATTATAAGTGCATTATGCTAAATATTTTTATCTCATAAAAATATTTAATGATAATTACCAATAAAAAACGTTGATATCACTATATAGAATCTTTAATATCACATAGCTATAAATTAAACTACTCAAGGAACCAAGATACCATGAATTCAGTTAATGATACTGGGTCGTCACAAGAAAATAAACTTAAACGCCATTTATCAAACCGCCATATTCAACTTATCGCGATCAGTGGAGCAATTGGTACTGGATTATTCATGGGCTCAGGCAAAACAATTAGCCTTGCAGGTCCTTCCATTATTTTTGTTTATATGATTATCGGCTTTGTGCTATTTTTTGTCATGCGCGCAATGGGCGAAATCTTACTGTCTAACTTAAATTATAAATCGTTTAGTGATTTTGCCGCCGATCTGCTCGGACCATGGGCCGGATTTTTCACCGGTTGGACGTATTGGTTTTGTTGGGTGGTTACCGGTATTGCCGATGTGGTTGCAATATCCGGTTATACTCAACATTGGTTTCCGACGTTACAAGCATGGATTCCAATGCTGATCTGCATTGCGGTATTATTATCATTGAATCTCTTAACGGTAAAAATGTTTGGTGAAACAGAATTTTGGTTCTCAATGATAAAAATTATTGCTATTGTTGCCTTGATCATTGTTGGTGTGGTGCTTATTACCACATCCTACTATTCAGAACAAACGCAAACATCAGCAGCTCTTTCTAATTTATGGGAATTCGGTGGCATGTTTCCCAAAGGGGTGATGGGTTTTTTTGCGGGATTCCAAATTGCGATTTTTGCGTTCGTCGGTATCGAACTTGTCGGTACAACGGCGGCTGAAACAAAGGATCCGACCAAAAACCTCCCTAGAGCCATTAACTCAGTGCCGGTTAGAATTATTTTCTTTTATGTTTTTGCCCTAATTATTATTATGAGCGTCACCCCTTGGGTGTTTATTTCGCCGAATAAAAGCCCATTTGTTGAATTATTCACGCTAATTGGCTTACCCGCAGCAGCAAGTATGATTAACTTTGTGGTGTTAACATCTGCCGCATCTTCAGCCAATAGCGGTATTTACTCAACAAGCCGTATGCTATTTGGCCTAGCCAAAAAAGATGATGCACCCGAGATGTTTGGTAAACTATCAAGCAGGTTTGTTCCTGCTAACGGTTTAATTTTTTCATGTATCTGCTTACTTGGCGGCGTCGTGCTAATTTATATGGTGCCAGATGTGATGACGGCTTTTACCATCGTTACCACAATTTCAGCCATTCTCTTTATTTTTATCTGGTCGATGATTTTACTTTCTTATATTGTATACCGACAAAAGCGTCAGCATTTACATCAGCAATCTTCGTTTAAAATGCCCGGCGGCGTACCAATGTGTATTGCGTGCTTAGCCTTTTTTGCCTTTGTTATCGTCTTATTAACCATGGAAACAGATACCCGCCACGCGTTAATCGCAACGCCAATTTGGTTTATTGCTTTAGCGGTTGGTTATCTCATACGTTTAATCGCGAAGAATTGATCAGATAGCCCGCTTTAATACGTTGACTAAAGCGGGTTTATTTTTATGACTATCCGTAATCGCTTATGTTATGATAGTTCTATTATTCTCAATCACTTTATCATTCATAATATTCACTATGGGCAATACATTAACATTTAATGATCTATCAGAAAATATCGATAGTTGGCAAGGTTTACCCCTTTCTTTAAATGGCTGCGAAGTGGTGCCATTGGATTATAATGCGGGGAAAACCGGTTGGATTATTTACGGCAGAAAATTGAATAAAACGTTGCTGTCTAAATTTCAGCAAAAGCTTGCAATCCCAATTGTTATCGTCTCTTCTTGGAAAGTTAAAACCTACCAAGTAATTCGTATTGCAGGTGTGATGCCCAAAAAGGCACAGGAAATCGCTAACACGTTAGAAATTGATGTCTCTATTATCGATAATCTCCCTTCTCTGCACTCTGAAGGTTTACTTGTGATGGACATGGACTCTACAGCAATTGCCATTGAATGTATCGATGAAATTGCCAAACGACATGGCTCTGGCGAACTGGTCTCCCAAATTACCGAACAAGCCATGCGCGGCGAAATTGACTTCGTCACTAGCTTACGCAAGCGCGTTGCAACGCTAAAAGGCGCCGATATGGCTATTTTAGAATCAATTAAACAAGAACTACCGTTTATGCCGAGTTTAAGCTTTTTGGTGCGCGAACTGCACAAACGTAACTGGAAAATTGCCATTGTCTCTGGTGGATTCACCTATTTTGCCGATTATTTAAAAGAGAAATTCAAGCTTGATGCGGTCTATGCCAACGAATTGGATATTACACATTCAGGCAAATTATCGGGTAAAGTGAAAGGTCAAATTGTGGATGCGAAATTCAAAGCCAGAACCTTACAAAATTTAGCCAACCAATTTAATATCCCGCTAGAACAAACCGTTGCGATTGGTGATGGTGCCAACGATTTAATGATGATTCGTATCGCCGGTTTAGGGGTTTCCTATCACGGCAAACCCAAAGTAGTACAAAAAGCTAAAATTGGCATTAATTATGCCGATTTAACTGGGTTGATTTGTATTCTATCCGCCAGCCTCGATAGCGAAGGCTAACAAGCAATCCCCCTTATTTTGGAGAGATCACGATTTGGCTAAAACACCTAAACGCGCTTATGTATGTAATGAATGTGGCGCCGATTATCCGCGCTGGCAAGGGCAATGTAGTGAATGCCATGCCTGGAATACCATTACTGAGGTAAGACTTGCCGCTAGCAGTAACAATCGTAGCGACCGATTTACTGGTTACGCGGGTGATAGCGGACTCTCTAGAATTCAAACACTCTCCGAAATTAGCCTTGAAGAGTTACCGCGTTTTTCAACCGGATTTTCAGAATTTGATCGGGTGCTTGGCGGCGGCGTTGTACCCGGTAGTGCCATACTCATTGGTGGTAATCCTGGCGCAGGGAAAAGTACCTTATTATTACAAACGATGTGCCGGTTATCAACGCAAATGAAAACACTCTATGTGACGGGGGAAGAGTCCTTACAACAAGTCGCTATGCGAGCGCATCGCTTAGGGTTACCAACAGAGCAGCTCAATATGCTTTCTGAAACAAGCATAGAGCAAATCTGCTTGTTAGCCGAAAAAGAACAACCTAAATTAATGGTGATTGATTCAATCCAAGTAATGCATATGGCTGAGATTCAATCATCTCCTGGTAGCGTATCGCAAGTACGGGAAACCGCAGCCTATTTAACGCGTTTTGCCAAAACAAAAGGCATCGCCATTATTATGGTTGGTCATGTTACCAAAGATGGCTCGCTTGCGGGACCTAAGGTTCTTGAACACTGTATCGATTGTTCCATCTTACTCGATGGCGATGCAGATTCTCGTTATCGTACATTGCGCAGTCACAAAAACCGCTTTGGTGCCGTCAATGAGCTTGGCGTATTTGCCATGACAGAGCAAGGATTAAAAGAAGTTAGCAACCCTTCTGCCATCTTTCTAAGCCGTGGTGATGAAATGTCGCCAGGAAGCTCTGTAATGGTTCTGTGGGAAGGCACTAGACCACTCTTAGTGGAAATACAAGCCCTTGTTGATCACTCCATGTATGGTAATCCAAGACGGGTCACGGTTGGACTAGAACAAAATCGCCTCGCTTTACTGCTTGCCGTTCTCCATCGTCACGGCGGGTTACAAATGGCCGATCAAGATGTCTTTGTCAATGTTGTTGGTGGCGTCAAAGTCACCGAAACCAGTGCTGACTTAGCGCTCATTTCAGCATTAGTATCGAGTTTTCGTAATCGGCCACTGCCTCATGATTTAGTGATTTTTGGTGAGATTGGACTAGGTGGTGAAATTAGACCTGTTCCTAGTGGCCAAGAACGTATTTCTGAAGCGGCTAAACACGGTTTTAAACGTGCAATTGTACCAGCAGCCAACGTACCAAAGAAACAACCTGCTGATATGAAAATCTACAGTGTCAAAAAATTATCTGAAGCGTTAGATATCCTCAGTGATCTCAGCTAACAAAAGCCGCTGCATGGGTTGCGGCTTAGAAAACATCTCATCATTCTAAAAAACTGCAATTTCGATTTATTTAAGTATATACTATCTCATCTTTTTTCATTTTATAGAGCTAAGTCATGTCAACAAGCCCACTATATATTTCACTAAATGCAGAGCTAAAATCTCAAACAATCGGCGTTAATGCTGCCGAACTCCACGGTCTAATCACGGGTATTATTGCAGGTGGAAATAACGATGAAAGCTGGCGCGTATTAACTTGCGATATGATAAACGATGGAAATGCTTTACCGGAAAAATTATCTACCTTAGTCAATCAACTTCATACTCAAACCAAACAGCAACTCGGTGATGATAATTTTGAGTTTCGTTTGCTGATTAATGATGATGAGTTATTTAGTCAGATTAATGATTTGGTCGATTGGATTAATCATTTTTTACTTGGTCTTGGTCTGGCACAACCTCAATTAGCCAAAGTAAAAGGTGATATTGGTGAAGCAATTTATGATTTAAGACAAATTACCCAACTTGGCTATGACGAAGAAGACGATCAAGAGGAGCTTGCCGTCGCTTTAGAAGAGATTTTAGAATACGTCCGTATGACAGCTATTTTATGCCATGATGAATTTACCGAACGTCAGCCATCGGCAACAATACATTAATTTTTTTAATATTAGGTGAGCAAATGAATTGCGATATCATTACCCGTCGTGAGAGAATTATTGCTAATATGGTGGAGAATAGTGCTGCACTATTTTTCTCAGCCCCTGAAGCGGTTAGAAGCAATGATACTCACTACCCTTATCGTCAAAATAGTGATTTTTGGTATTTAACCGATTTTACAGAACCAGAATCAGTACTTGTGCTGATTAAAGCAGCCAATAATCAATATCAGACAATTTTGTTTAATCGTACCAAAGATCCACTCGCTGAAACTTGGACCGGTTACCGTCTTGGCCAGGAGGCGGCATTATTACAAGTTCATGTTGATAAAGCCTACCCTATTGAGCAGATTATGACGCACCTACCAAATCTGATCAATGGTAAACAAGCGATATACCATGCGAGTCAACAGTATCAATATGCTGATGATATTATTAATAATATAATGGCGATACTTAGACAAGGCACAAGAAAGCATTATCGAGCACCTCAATCAATCATTGACTGGCGGCCGATTGTCCATGAAATGCGCTTATTTAAATCGGCTTATGAACTTGAAGTAATGCATAAAGCAGGAAAAATTACGGCACAAGGCCATCTTCGTGCCATGCAAGCGTGTAAGCCCGGCATGTACGAATACCAGCTAGAGTCGGAAATCCTCCATGAATTTAATCAACACGGTGCAAGATTCCCTTCATACAATACGATTGTTGGTGGCGGTAATAACGGCTGTATTTTGCATTATGAAAATAATAGTGAGCCGTTAAAAGATGGTGATTTAGTGCTAATTGATGCGGGATGTGAATATCAGTATTATGCGGGTGATATTACGCGCACATTTCCAATTAATGGTAAATTTACGCTAGCCCAGCGCGAGATTTATGACCTTGTACTAAAAGCACAATATAAAGCGATCGAATTATTTAAACCCGGCATCTCTATCCAAGAAGTCAACGAACACGTGGTACAAATTATGGTTGAAGGGTTGGTGAAATTACATATTATGCAAGGCGACATACGCGAGCTAATTGCACAAAAAGCGTATAGCCAATTCTATATGCATGGACTGGGTCATTGGCTTGGTATTGATGTGCATGACGTTGGCGACTATAAAACACCATCTCGCGAACGCAAACTCGAACCGGGTATGGTATTAACGGTTGAACCTGGTCTATATATTAACCAAGATGCCGATGTCCCGGTACAATATCGTGGTATTGGGATTCGTATCGAAGACAATATTGTCATTACCCAAACGGGTAATAAAGTATTAACAAGCGATGTACCAAAAGCCGCAGATGAAATAGAAAAACTAATGTGTCAGGCGTCATCATAATAGCCCAACAGGTCTCCCTGCTTAATCCTATAAGGTTAAGTAGGTTTCTCATCCCGCATATCATTACGGTGTAAATAGTAAACGCAGCAATACTCTCTGTTGTCTATTATCGGCTAGCTGTATCAAGTTTAATCGATTTATCTCGATTAAACACAATTTTAATCGTTAAGTCTTTCTTCTTGATTGCTTGATATTTCCACTGTTTCATCGCCTGAGTGACTGATTTATTAAAAATACTATTTGGTTTAGCTTCAATAATACGGATATTTTCAACTTGCCCATGGGCATTAATATCATAAACAGCAACAACATACCCTTCAATGCGCATATCTAATGCTTTAGTCGGATAGATTGGGTTTTTACGACTAATTGGAGTAGGTGTCGCTGAAAATTGGTTATTTTCCGATATTTTGGGTGCTACCGCCGTATCGGCAAAATTTTCAGTGGCAGTTTCTTGCTTAATCTGCTGCTGAGAAGATTTTTTAACAATCTGCTTTTTCTGATTATGATCTTTCGGTTTAAGTACTTTTTCTTTAATAAGCAATTGTGGCGTTTCCGGTGGTACTAGCGTTTCAACAGGTTTAGTTTCAACAATAATATCCGGTGCAATATCTGGATCGGGTTTAATATCTTCTGGTGTAATTTCAGGCTGTTTATTCTCTGCAATCGGCTGCTCATCCATCTGCTCAATTTGTGGTGCATCTTCTGCAAGTGACTGTTTTGGCGCAGCAAGCATAGATAAATCAATCATAACAGCCTTTATTGAATTGTCACCGTCAACAGAAACAATGCGCTCAGAAAACAAAGCACCAAATAATAAAATACCTACCGCTAATACATGCAATAATATTGAAATAGAAAGATGTAAATGGAACGTATTTTTTTTAGTGTTATTCGATTTTGCTATCATGATATCCGTAATAAAGTCTATATAATTAGCCTACCCTATTTTAATTGAAAACAATTATCATTTGCAATTAATTTTACTTTTTTATGGCAAATATCACAACCTTCTTGTTGTTATAGTCGTTTTATCAGATAATAGTACCATTAATCAACCTTAATCATCGTCTAAAATAGGCCTGATAGGTAATATTATAATGCAAGAAATTATTAATTTAGTTCAAGATGATTTAGTTAAAGTCAATCATGTTATACAAGCACAGCTAACATCAGATGTTGTTTTAATCAATCAACTTGGCAATTATATTATCAGTGGTGGTGGCAAACGTATTCGCCCTATCATCACACTCTTAAGTGCTAAAGCTTTGGGCTATCAAGGCGAAAAACATATTATGGCAGCGGCTTTTATTGAATTTATTCATACCGCAACTTTACTACACGATGATGTTGTTGATGAATCGGATTTAAGAAGGGGACGCTCGACTGCTAATACACTATTTGGCAATGCAGCAAGCGTATTAGTTGGCGATTATATTTATACCCGTTCTTTTCAAATGATGGTGAGTATCGAATCTTTATCGGTTTTAAAAGTGATGTCTGAGGCAACCAATGTGATTGCTGAAGGTGAAGTTCAACAGCTTATGAATTGTAATGATCCTAATATTACCAAACAGCAATATTTAGACGTCATCTACCGCAAAACAGCACGATTATTTGAAGCGGCTTCACATACCGCCGCGTTAATTAGCCAATCATCAACAGAAGTTGAAGTGGCACTACAAAATTATGGCCGCTATCTAGGCACCGCATTTCAATTGATTGATGATTTACTTGATTACAGCACAGAAGATGCCCAAGCATTAGGAAAAAATCTTGGCGATGATCTGAATGAAGGTAAACCTACTCTACCACTGTTACATGCGATGAATAATGCAAGCAATCCTGAAGACGTGAAAATGATCAAGGAGGCAATTGAGCAAGGTAATGGTAGACATTTATTAGATAAAGTACTGTGTATTATGCATGAATGCGGTTCGCTAGAATTCACATTTAATGCAGCAAAAGAAGAAGCTGAAAAAGCGCATCATTCCATTGATATCCTACCAAACTCGCCTTATAAAGATGCTTTGCAAAGACTGGCAGTTTTATCAGTCGAAAGAAATAATTAATATCATATAAAAAGAGCTTATTAATGATAAGCTCTATATCGTTTCATTATATTTCTTATGAAATTTCATACAAAATCAATTACTTAAAGTCATAATATAAAAAAACGCCGTATCATAATAATACGGCGTGCTTTATATTTAATAGTCTGGCGGTGACCTACTCTCACATGGGGGAACCCCCACACTACCATCGGCTCCACGGCGTTTCACTTCTGAGTTCGGCATGGGTCAGGTGGGACCACCGCAACATTGCCGCCAGACATAACTCGGTTTGCAGGTAATAAATCAATCAACAATTTATTACTTCGCTATGTTTTTATTTTACCCTTAGAAATCTAATTTTAAGTTATATTTATCAATATAGAAGGGATAAACATTCAAAAAAAACGCCCCATCTGAACGATAGGGCGCTTCTCATATTTAATAGTCTGGCGGTGACCTACTCTCACATGGGGGAACCCCCACACTACCATCGGCTCCACGGCGTTTCACTTCTGAGTTCGGCATGGG
>NZ_RBWY01000002.1:395564-439344 GCF_003634275.1 Orbus hercynius | reverse complement strand
AATTTGACACTGCCCAAATAATAACAAAAATCGCCCTTAGCTTGGGTATTGGCCCGCGCGTTATCATACCCTTGCTGAATAATATTTTTTAGCTCACCTTTATCGTAACACCCCACCAACAGGCCGGTTAGCAGGCCAAAAGTGAATAATTTTGTTAACGTTAGCGTCTTCATATTGTTTATGGTTGAATCAGAAAATAAGACAGTGAGTTTTGATATAAATTGCCGTCTTTACCTTTATAAAAGGTCTTGGTATCCGGATAAATGACCCCTTCTTGCATAACTCTAAACTGGGAATACAAGGCATCGAGTTTCTCCTGTGAATGGGTTACCCAGGCTGGAATATCGAGCACATGATAATTATAGCTGACATAGACTTTAGTCTGTTTGGCATTAGCATTACCTGTACCCCCTCCCACTTCTTTTTCTTCCACGTTAGTCACCTTATCAAGCTGGATGAGACCATAACAAAAAGCATTGTTATAGATAGGATCGCCATAATTAGGATCTATAAACATGTGCTGATATTCGCGGCCTAATTCGGTCAGATCATAATGGTATATGCCGGGCTGACCGGCAACCGGCTCGCGAGTCAGTAAGCCAATATCGGCAAACAGCGGTAAGCTTCTCGAAAGTTTACCTTTATTCCAAATCGTCCATTGAATATCATCCGCCACTACCGGCTCGTCGGTATAAGGGAATTTGACACTGCCCAAATAATAACAGAAATCGCCCTTAGCTTGGGTATTGGCCCGCGCGTTATCATACCCTTGCTGAATAATATTTTTCAGCTCGCCTTTATCATAACAACCCCATAATGAGATCGCTAGTGCACTAATAATCAATATCTTAGTTAATTTTACCATTTGACTTTACCTCAATTATTGTAATCCGGTCCACGCATTATAACTATGTTTATACGTATAAAATAAGAATAACGGTTTATTATCAACCGTCTTCTTATCTTTGGTGACTGATCGTTTACCTTGTGGCCAGTATTTCAGTTGCAAGTAAACCTCCATATCGCCATCTGCATGGTACTCCCCTACTTTATAGAATACTTGAAAATAGCCCAGTTTTTCATCCGTTTGGGGATTAATCGCATCAGCATACGATTCCACTTTACCGACTTTACTAGGGACCAGATCCACCTCTCGTTCTACAGGTTTGAACGGTTCGCCACGTTTTATGAGCAGATCGGTGGGCTGCTCCTCAGCCAGTTTAAGCTCTGGATAAGACTCTCCTTTGGTGATACCTAGGGTCACTAATTCGCTACTTTTACCGTGAAATAATCTGACTGCGCCTTCATATTCACTGATTTTTTGTCGATAATTTGGTAATGCTAGCGAAATATATAGCTCGCGGCTCAGGCTCTCCAACGACCTTTTGGCCACGCGAGCATTATTGTAAGGGTTAGAGTATGCCCTCATTGATTCCGCATAATAAATATGATCTTTTTCTAGCTGAATCACCGCATTTAGTTTCATCCTTGCCACTAAATAATCATTCACGGCAATCGCCATACCATCATACGTTGGCGGATACGGCTGGCCTTGATGTTGATACTGCCACTGACCAAATAAGCAGCGGTTAAACCAAGTTTGCATTTTATCCCAGTCTTCTGACTCATCTTTAAACACATACAACACAATACTGGCCGCTACCCCTAAAATTAATGACAACACAAACAGCGCTAAACCGATGGGGCCGGCAAAAAATAATAATCCCACCGATTGGATTAGCGATGCGACCCCCGCTAGCATTTGCAGTGATCCGGCAATAATATAGATATCTCTTACCTTACCGACTTTTTTCATGCCTTTTTGAATAATAAAAAAGCCTTCCGCAATGGTGATTAAGCTAGTCACCACGCCTAAAAATGCCGTCGCCGCCGCGGTGGTTTTAAATACGCCATTAGTGAGACTGTTTATCGTGACATTAGTTTGTATCGAGGTTCTTAGTGCATTGGGTATGCTCACACCGGCAAAACCAAGCGCTTCATTGACTAAATTGGTATAACCGGCCATCACTTTATAAAAACCAAACGTCACATCACGTTTAATTTCAGTTCGAAGGGTTTCACCAAGCTGCGCATCGGCTAGTTTTTCTAGATTGTCACTATAGGCCATTTGCGTTGCCACCGCATTAAGACCAGCTACCAATAATTTGGCTGCTGCAAACTTGATTTCTCTTGCTGTACCGCGCTCATCATTCAATTTCGCATCCGTTATTGACTGAGAAAACGTGCTACCGTGATCGGCTTTGAGTTTATTAAAGGTCGCAATTTTAAGATCTTTAAAACGACGATCTAAGATCGCAAATCGAATCGCTGCGTCAAGTTCATTCTCTGCTGGCGGCAGGGTAAAATAGGTTTTCAGTAACTGGGCAAATGCTGTGCCGGTTGTCCTTACCGCATCATCGTTTGCAATTTCAGCCAGCTTCAAGAGTAAATCAAAGGCATCGGTATTCACCTGCACAAAATCCCAGTCAGTAGTAGAGCCGGCATCGGCAGAAGGGACGGTATAATTAATTTGCGCTAAGTTATCACTATCGTCATGGTTTGCAGCAAAATACCGCATCGCATAATGTAACTCTGTTGCCGGGATCGCTTGTAATTGAAAATAAAAGAGAATATCCCCCCGAATCACCAACGCACTTTGGGCAAAAATATACATAAACTGCCGCTTGTTAGCTTTTTCGTCATTATTGGTCTTTTGTTCATAGGGCCGATTGGCAATCCCCGATGACGCACGAGCAACCAGCATTGAATATAATTCAAGCATTAAGCGCCCTTTTTCCCAAAAGTAGCTACCATCTAACTTACCGGCATACTCTTTTGTTTCAAACTTTTGTAATATCTGCTCAGTTTGTTGATTTAAGCGCGCTTGCGCATCTTCTTGCCGTTTAATACTCTCATTCCAGAGTTCTACAGCAGACTTGCCTTTATTATTAGCAAGTGCTTGCTGAATATTGGTATGCTGACTTAATTCGCTCGTTAAGTTCTCCAATCGAAGATTTAACACTAATTGCCACAAACTCTCTTGCTGGCCATCTAATAAACGGTAATAAATACTATCATGGTTGTTTAATAGCATCTCCCACACAGCGGTTTGCTCTGGCGATCGGATATCACCTAAGCAAGTGAAATCGATGAGTTTAAGGAAATCACTTAAATAGCCAACATGATTATTTGATGCATTCGTATCACATTCAATTAGCCAAAAATAGCAATCATTATAAACCGTGATCTTTTTTGGAGCGTACTTTGAACATTCACGATAGCCAAATAACCAAGTTAAGTAATGGAAAAAATCTTGTGAGTGCAGGTTTATCGAATCCGTTAAGGCAGCATATTGTTGCTGTTCTTGGCTTATAAATTCACTTTCTCGGTGAGATGCTAATAAACTGTCGTATTTGGCTCGCTCTTTCGCGATTTTTTTCTCCGCTTGGGCAAATGCGGTGCCATTTTGACGAAATGCTCTCACACCATAGTAGTAATTTAAGTTAAACCAACCTTTATTCATCTCTGCTAAATGCGTTTTTTTATCTGCCTCACTGATGCCAACTTCCTCATAGCCTCGGCTTAAGTAGTGATCAGACATAATAAAATCACCACTCACATCAGGCCCAGTAAATTGATAATCGTAATAGACAATATCTTGCGCATTGGCCATTTCCGTTGATTCAATTTGATTACGGTATTCATTAATCAGTGAGAAGGTTTTTCTTAAATGAAGCCGCTTTTCATTAAAATAGCCGTAAGAGATCCCCGACTCGATCACCGAATTATATTGTTTATAATAACTCTCTGACAAAAAATAATCACCATCAGCCTCATCCACCATATGGCCACTTCCATGATGAGTGGTGGATTTATAGCGAATCCCCTCCCCCTCATACATAATTCCGGCTTCGCTCTCATGGTTCTTTTTATACTCCGCAATCATCTCGTCAAACTGGGTATCCAGTCGCGAGGTTGAAGAGAGGACTTTATCGTAATTTGCTGCCAGTTTTTTACTATAACGCGTTTCGGCCTCAACCACCATTTGGGTAACTGGCTCAACCTTTAATTGTCTTTGTAAACTGAGCTCTTCAGCAACGCCAAACGGATCCTCGATGACGACGACCGGCACTTGATATTTTTTGGATTTTTCAAATTTTTCAATTTGAGCATCAATAACATGGGTTGTCTGTGCATATGAACACGTCTCTTTTACTTTAACAATGTCGCGTAACGAGTTAAATTGATGTGCCGTAATCAATCCTTTTGTATTACGCTGTTTTTTTTCAGCATTATGATAATGAATGGTGTTAGGATCGGCAGCCAGTTCTAATAATAGGTTGTTCGCTTTTAACTCACTAAATGCAAAACTACGCGATCCACTTTGCGTCAGTTGTTTAGCATCCAAAAAGGCAGCTGCATTCAATGTTATTTTCGTAAAGCGTTTAAGTGCTGATGTTAACGTCATTGTTTGCTGTGTTCGAGAAGGTAACTCAATACTTACTGTTTCATTATTAATTAATTTCAGGTAGTTATCTATTGTGCCTTGTGACCAGGCACGACGAGTATAGGCGATATAGGCCTCGCCTTGGTGAACCGACGTATCGATCGTGATAAAGGAACCGGGAATATGGTGATTGTCATCATTAGTGCATTTAGTCGGAATTTCTTTAACATTACGCTCTTTAAGATCGGAGATCTTTTTATGGCGGAACACACCTGATGGCGTCACTTCATAACCTAAAAATTCCCAGCCTATTTTTTTGCCTTTCACCAAGGTTGAATTATAAACTAAAATATAAACGTAACCGGTTCTTAAGGTTCGATAAACGTAACGGTGGGTTGATAATGCAACATTGGGTTCTCTGTTATCGCTCGCTAAACTGACGATATTATCTGAATTTCCTATAAACGCATAATCTTTACTAATGGGCGCTTTTCTTGCTAAAAATATTGGGAAGCCTTTGCGTGCACAGACACCACATCCACCACTAGCCAACGCTGAGCCTTTCTTCTCGGACTCTTCGTAAATAATTTTATCTTCTAACTCTGCTAATTTTTGTTGTTGTTTTTGTGCTTCAGTTAATTGATTCTTATCCATTTTCCAATCCTAATCATTTTAGTTATCATTAATTAGCCAAGATACTGCTCGTTGATTGATAGAAATTGTGCCCTATCAATTGCCTGAAATCGCACAGATAAGCTTCCCTCGTCAATTTTGGCTTCATCAACGGCTTGTTTTAACTGTGAATTAGCGAGTAATTGGCCATAGCGAAGCGTCATCAATGCAAAAATAAACTGATCATTTTTCTGTGTTAAGCCACACAGATAAGCCTGTTGATAAGCTCTGGCAATCTCGATTAAGTTGATACTATTAACGTCTTTTCCCGTCTCACTGTAAATTCTTGCTTGAGAATGATACAGTTCGAATATGATTTTGAGTTGTTGTTGATAAAATTTGGCATCTTGCGACAAAAAGCAGTTAATACTGTCAGGTTTATAATCTAACTGATTAATTGTATTAAGCGTTTGGGTAATGGTTGGATAACTGTAATGTTTAAAACAGCTTAGCATATCAGCCAAAAACTCAGGACAAATTAAATTACTTTGCTGTAATAATTGCATGCGAAAAGGTTCATAAAATGGCACAAAACCAGCGCCATAATACTTAGTCAGAAAAAGGCCAATACTCACCATCTGCTGAGCAATCATTTCGGGAGGATGTTCACTCACCATCCAAGCACAAACATAGCGTTTAGTTTGTAATATTTCACTTTGCGCTTCAACTACACTAAAATGCAGTAGGCGCTTTGCCAATTGCTCATTCGGTTTACCTATAGTGATAAGCTTCGGACAGGAGCTTAAGTCATAAGCCAAATCCGTACGCTCAACAGTGGTAATTGCCTCATCGCCCAGCAGATCATGGATGTTATTTAGCGAGATAAAATCCATTTCACTCACCGTGGTTAATGCATCAAGCAGTAAATAGCGGTAATATTTTTTATTCTCTTCGCTATCTAAGATTGCCAATAGTTGCTGCTCCATTATGCTTCTTCCGCACATGTTGCACCGGCAGGCAACGCCGGCATTGGCGCACGATAACTTGCCGGCCCAACCACGCCAAAACTAGCCGCTAATGCTTCAACATCACCCGGTGCCATGAGTTTAATGCTGCCGCCTTCAAGAATAATCGCAACGCCATCACAGGCTAACGTGAGTTTTTTGCTCGCGCTAATAATCACTTCACTATCGGTGCTGGTGATTTTCATCTCTTGTTTTGCAGTTAATAGCATTTGGTCATTTTGTGCCTGAATATCGACATTACCTTTGGAGGCAAAAATTTTGATGCCCATTTTATTAGCAAATAGACTGATCATGTTGCCGGCGGTGACCATAAAGCGTTTAAATGCGCTAATATCAACTGTACTTTGCGCGGTCTGGATAATGTTTTCGCCCGCCGTTTGCTGAATGGAGCTTGGCGTTACATCAGCGATGCCCGACGGCGCATAATTTAAAATTGCCGGCTGCTGCAAATCTTTTAAGCTTTGTTGTAATAGCTGTTTTTGACTCTGTAAATCCGCTAGTTCCGCCTTGGCTGCCTGAGCAAGTTCATTGAGCTGTTTGACCATATTCGCCGCTTGTTCTAGCTCTTTAACCGCGCTATCCATTTGCAGCTGTAGATCACCCGCCTTGGCTTGCTCTTCGGTTGTTACGTATAGCCCTTTGCCGGCGCGAATCGCTCCCCACTCATCGGTGCGCAGTTCAAACCCTTCACCGCGTTTCTCTTTTTCGCTGCTAACAAGGTGACCCAAATTGAGCTGAGTTTTGCCGTATTCGGTGGCTAGTTTGATGTGTTCTTGACTGCGTTTGTCATCCATGCGCAGCTTATTGTTCGCGGGCGTGCGAATCACATTGCGGTGTTTATTGGCGGTGGCGACATGATCGGGGTGCGTACTATCATGCATGGCGTGAGCAATATACGGCCGGTCTGGATTGCCATCAGTAAAGGCGATAGCGACTTCAGTGCCATCGATTAGTGGGAAGTGAAAACCATACGTATCACCGGCATAAGGTTTAGCCAGCCGTACCCATAGGCTCTCTTCACCGCTGCGCCATGTTTTTAAATCAAATTTAAATTTAACACGGTAACGCCCGAGTGTATCAATATAGCCATAAGTATCGTTATCAGGGCTAGTAATTCTGGCCGGTAACGTACCGCTCACTTGTGGCCACGGCAACGCCGCTGGGCGATACGGTTTTAACACATCATAAGGAATCGCAGTAAAACTAGTTTGGTAAGATTCCGTGCGATCACCATAGCTCTGCGTCGATATAATGATGACCCCTTCGTTAATGCCATTAATGGGGCTGCCATCAATAATGATGCGTTGCCCTGGCGTTAATTGGTAATCATTGCATTGGCCGCTAATAATAATCCGATTACTGATATAGTGTTCATGACGAATTTTAGCGTACCAGTTACCACTCTCGATTTTGCTATCGTTCCCCTTGTTCTGATAATGCTCACCGTAACGATAATCAGTTCCCCGCGTGGTGGTATCTTTGGCCTGACTGTTGACCAGGGAATACATATCACTTTCCGCTGCCCGGTAGTTGTAGTCATCAACCATCACCTGCCTTGGCATCGTCTTACTGCTAAATTGGATATTCCACACACTGTGGCGCTGGCTATCAACCATCCCGCTCGGCGCTTTAAAGACAATGCTGCCGGCGTTTTGTAAACCTTGTTCATAATCACTGATCACTAATACATCGCAGCTGTGATCGGCATGGCTTTCAAAGCGGAACCAAATCCCAACATCAGCCATTAAACGCTGAATAAATGCCAGATCGGTCTCTTGCCATTGGGTAATAAACTCTCTGGCTGGATAGCTATCCTTTAGCTCTAAACGGTAATCAACCCCGGTAAAACCATGACGACGCAAGACCTCCTCAACGACGCTAACCACACTCTGGTTCTGGTAAATGGCACTGTAATGATCATTAGCAAATAACGCTAATCTTGGTTGCAGTACCACACGGTAACGCGCTTCATCTTTATTCACTGATAGTAGACTAAATTCGGTCACCACACCATAAAGCGTTCTGGCGCTTGCTGGCTGCTCAAGTGAACTAATTTGTGCCACTTGTTCCACAATGCCCGGTGCCAAAAACGTTAATGACGCGCTTTGGCTCAATACTGAGCCAACACGAATTTGTTTGTCACGGCAAGTAAATGTGACATCATAGCGCCAGGGCTGATTTAACAGTTCACTACCTTGTATCGATACCACCGATAACGACGCAGCAAGCTGATTAATGCTTAATGTATAACGGTTATGGCTTTGCCCAACTAATGCGTCTGCGACGGTATTGATTGCATGACTTAATGGTTTTGCCATGATGTTCTCCTATCTCGAGTATGGCCTGCTTCGTTGGCAAGCCATATTTTTATATTTCAGCAATATTGCAATTGATCATGGTGGCGAATTAATCGGTTTTTTTGCTTGGCCGAGTTTTAGCCGCTTTTGCTTTAGCTTTCGGTTTTTTAACGCGACTTTCCCACTCTAACACGATGCCTTCATTGTCAATAAAATCAAGGCATAACATACGCTGTGACTTATCATTATCGCGTTTTTGTAATAGTAAGTTAGAAACAACCGGTAAAATTTGCTGATTCAAAATACTGTCAATATTACGCGCGCCAGTATCCGGTAATAAACAAGCTCCCACGAGCTGTTCATACAGCGCTTCACCGACATTAAAGGTAATTTGATAATGCTGCTGTAACCGTTTAGCCACTTTGTTAAATTTGATTTCAACAATTTTGCGCATGGCATCGCGCGCAAGCGGCGTGAATATTACGGTTTGAAAGCGAGCTAATAATGCTGGCTGGAAGTGCTCACGAATAATCGGCCTTAACAGTTCTTGCTGCGTGGCGACCGGTGCGTCAGGCATTTCATCAAATAGTGCCATTAATTGATCACTGCCCAGATTGGAAGTCATTAAAATCAAGGTGTTACGGAAGTCAATTTCACGCCCTTCCCCATCGCGCATAAAGCCACGATCAAATACTTGATAAAATAAATTGAGGACATCACGGTGCGCTTTTTCAACTTCATCAAGCAGCACCACGCTATAAGGCCGTTTTCTGACCGCTTCAGTCAATACCCCACCTTGACCATAACCGACATACCCTGGCGGTGAGCCTTTTAATTGTGACACGGTGTGCGCTTCTTGATACTCTGACATATTGATGGTGACTAATGATTGCTCACCACCAAATAAGGTATCGGCTAAGGCTAATGCGCACTCGGTTTTACCAACGCCAGAGGGGCCAACGAGTAAAAATACACCCATTGGCGCATCTTCTGCTGTTAAGCCGGTTTTCGCTGCGCGAATCCGTCTTGCTAGTTCCGAAAGCGCAACATCTTGACCAACAACCCGCGTGCGCAAATCATCTTCTAAACGCAGCAAATGGCTCTGTTCATCTTTCATTAGGCTATCGAGCGGTACGCCGGTCCAGTCCGCAATAACAGTTGCCACCGTGCGGCTATCAACATCGAGTGATAATAGCGGCGTATGACCTTGTAGGTCGGCTAATTTTTGCTGCGCCTCTTGAATTTGTTTGGCCACTTTTTTGTCTTTGTCGCAAGCCTGAGTGCGTAATTCAATTAACTGGCTAATCAGTGTTTTTTCAGCATCAAATTGTTGTTGCAAACATTGCAATTGCTCCGTTAACTGGGCACTCTGCTGAGTAATTTCATCAACGCGCTGTTGTAAATCCGTTTCACCTAATGCTTGATCGGCAATGAGTGCTGCTTGCTCTAACTGTAATGCAGCGATTTTTGCTTGCAGTTTAGTCACGGATTCTGGAATCGTGTCTAGGCTCATGCGTACACGCGCCGAAGCCGTATCGAGCAAATCAACCGCTTTATCCGGTAGCTGCCGCCCAGTAATGTAACGGCGCGAGAGCATAACAGCAGTTTTTACCGCTTCATCTAAAATATGTACGCCATGATGCTTGGCGTAACGCGACTTCAAGCCACGTAGCATTAAACTCGCATTATCATCATTCGGTTCATCAACTTTAACGATTTGGAAACGACGTTCTAACGCCGCATCTTTTTCAAAATATTGTTTATACTCAGACCAAGTGGTCGCTGCGATCGTGCGCAATTCACCCCGCGCCAGTGCCGGTTTTAATAAGTTAGCCGCGTCCGCGCCACCCGCCGCATTGCCCGCACCAATAATGGTGTGCGCTTCATCGATAAACAGTAAAATTGGCGTTGGGGACTGCTGCACCGCATCGATCACATTTTTTAAACGCTGTTCAAATTCACCTTTCACACCCGCGCCAGCTTGTAATAAACCCAGATCCAGCGTCATAATGGCCACATCTTTAAGGCTACTTGGCACATTACCGTCAATGATTCTTAGTGCTAGTCCTTCCACCAGTGCCGTTTTACCAACGCCCGGCTCACCGACTAAAATCGGATTATTCTTACGGCGACGGGATAAAATATCCACCATTTGGCGAATCTCACTATCACGCCCAAATACCGGATCAATTTTGCCCGATCTGGCCTTTTCGGTCACATCTTCACAAAAACGGCCAAGCGCTGCTTGATGATGTTTTTGACGCTCGACTTTTACATTATCATTACCTGTAGTTGCCGCATCAGCTTTAATATCGTTACTTGCAATCGCCTGCTCAGCGTCATCGCGGCTAGCACTGTGATCAGCATAAGCTTGTGCGACTGGATTTTCATCTGAGATTTCATCAAGTCTTGGTCTTAAACGTTTTAACGAGATAACAGGTAGGGTCAGCAGTGGCCACGCATCTTGCGCTTTTAAGGTATGAGGTGACTCTTGTAATGCTTCAAGAATATGCACAGAACGAATGCTATCTTGTTGATCTTCAAGTGATGCTTTAAGCCAAGCAGCTTGTAGTAGATTAATTAATGACGAAGATAAACTGGGCTTTTGATTCACCGTATGTGGTAATGAATCAAGGTAACTGAGTAATCCTTGCCAAATTTCATCCATATTGAGTTGGTAATGACGCGCTATAACGGTCATATCGCCGTTACCTTGCTCGAGTAATTTGAGCAACCAATGTTCAGGAGTGATTTCGATGTGAGCACGCGTCTGACATAACCCGGCGGCGGCTTCTAATGCTTTAGCACAATACGGATTTAATCGCCGCAATAAAGTAGATGGATCGGTTATCATAACTGGTTTCCTTTTGCCTTATCTATCAATGATTATTGGCAGCATAATATTGTTATTGTAATGGACGATCTGCTGCAATAATGCGTTATTGTTTATCGTGTTGCTTGATATCGTTTAATATCACTCAATCAACACTGTTCATATTGTTTAAACCTATATACTTACTATAAGCACATGGGCTTATGTCGTCACGATATTAAATATATATGTCTAAACACGATGAAACTATTCTGCCCAAAACAATCGGGCAGAATAGAGTAACGTGAACAATATTTACAATGATTAGCTACGACCTTCGACCCAGCTATCAGAATGAATAATGTTACCGTCTTTGAACGTCCAGGTAATTTTTTCGTAACGAAGTTCAATACGCTCTAAGTGATTGTATTGCTCTTTAGTCGGATCTTTAATATTGTGCATTTCAGGTTTAACAGAGACGATTTTAACGCCTTCCATTAATGTGTTGAAATATTCAACTTCCTGACCTGCGTTATCAATTTGATACCATTTGATTTCAACTGATTTTAGGTTTTGCCCTGTTGTTACCGCTTTGTAAAGGTATGGTGATGAAGAGTCCACTTCTTTCACAAATTGTAGTGCTTTGTGTACGCGAGTACCGGTTAATTTACCAGTATTACCATCTGTTGGGATGTAAACTTGGTGATCAAATTCAACCACTTCAACACTACCTTCACGGCCTTCAACAGTCACTGAACCTTTGATTTCAGAACCGCCGTCATCTTTTAAAAACATATATGCTGGAACTGCCATTGTCTTAACTCCTTATTGTTTTGACTAGTTACTTAATTACTTGTTAGTTTTCATTTACCAACTTACATGTTGATATCTGAGGAACTAAACTGATTTCGACCCGTCGATTTTGAGCACGATCCTCTGGAGTATCATTACTCGCCAACGGTTTTTTTGCGCCATACCCTTGTATCGCAAAACAGTTTTCAGGAATATCACTGGTTTGAATAATCCAGTCCCTGACTGCCGCCGCCCTATCTAAGGAAAGCAGCTGATTTTTGTTCGCATCACCCGTCGCATCGGTGTGCCCGGCGACTAAGATCAAAAAGCCGACATCATTATTCGCTTTAATTTGTGTTTTGATCTCCATCAGTGCATTGATTAACACTTTAGTCGAGTCAGGTTTTAAAGTCGATTTACCACTTTCAAATAATGATAAACTGTCTAAACGAATCACATCAGGCTCTTTAATAACGATCTCTTTCTTTGTAATATAAATTTTTTCTGGTGGCGGTATCTCAACCGGCGGTGGCTCAGGCACATATCGGCTAATCGCCTGATTAAGTGGTTCTAACATACGCTGACCATGATACAGACCAAGTCCCAATTTAACGGGTTCACCTTGTTTAAAATAATCATTAAGTAATGTTCGGTCAGCTTTTAATACAGCTAATGCTTCACGTTTTTCAGCATAACTGTCCATCGCAATCAAATCATAGGTACTAATGTCGTTATGAATTTGCTGGATTAATTTAATATTATTCCAATAAGCGGCACCAAGAGCAGCCATCAGAAAAAAGGCCGAGATCATGATCATATTGCAAACCGCCTTTCTAATCGGTGAGTATGGATAAGCAATTGGCATAAATTTCACCAATCGATCTGGCGGCGTGATATTTTGATCAAGCTTGACGTTATTGGGCAGATATAAGGTACTAATCTCGGCAAACCAGCGCGCGATCAAGTTATCTGCTATGTGTTTATCATTGACTGGATAAATTGCGGTACCCGTTGGGATACATTTATAGATAGGCTGCTTGGGATCACAAAGGATAGCCAACACATGAGTATTAATCCATTTTTGATACTCAACAAGCATCGCGCGCAGGGCTATGCGCTGCTGACGTTCAAGTGAGCTGATGGCTTTGTCATTAACCCAATTGTCGATAGGTGAGCGGTACTCATCAAGTAACGACAAACGATCATCGACCATTTGATACCAATAAACCGGTAAAGCTGCATTATCATGATAATGTAAGTTATTAAGACCAATATGCGCCGAAACATAAACCGGTAAACGATATTTTGCCACACGGCAAGTATCTACCCATGCTTGCCTAAAAGCTTGTAATTTGGCAGTAAATAGACCTTGTTTATCTTCTTCTTCAGGTGTGATGGCCAAAAATAAACCAATGCGGCCAAGCATATCAGGCCAACGTGCCACTAATGAATCAAACACGATAGGTAGCTCAGAGTATTCATCAACGTAGATCCAAACCGCTTCAGATGAGACAATAATATTTTGCTCAGCAATGGTTAAATCTTCAGGAAAGAACGCTTTTGCATTATTACCAGTGACTAAAAATATCGGTAATCGATAACGTTGCCTTGCCGGTAAAAGGGCTAATTTTTCGGCTAAAAAGGCAATATTATTGGTCGATGCATTCAGTAATTTTCGATACTGCAATTGGCGATAAAATAGCGCTGCGGCAATGACTAGCACAATTACTGATCCAAGTAATTTCCAACCTATTGCAATAGGTAAAAAGATCCACAGTAGAATAAACGCTAAAACAGCCGCATAGATAATCTGTATTCGCCAAGGATAATCATTCATTGTTATTCCTTAGCCTTATTGAATTAAGGGCGTTAATAGTTGATTGAGCTGATGATCTAAGAAGAAATAGAGCACGATGGCTAAGCCAACCGAGCAAACAGTGCTCAGCATCAATAGCGATTTTCGTCCTAAATACCGATAGGTTTGTGTCTGCTCAATAATGGGATGCGATAGATCTGATTCACCCACGCTTAATGACTCTCGTAACGCAAGGATCAGATGTTCCCTTTCCATCTGTGGTTGGCCTAAATAACACCCCTGAAATCCCATCCCCAAGACCCGATCAAAGCAGTTTAATACTAAGGTTTCTTTTTTATCTGCACGTAAGCGAATACGAATTTTGTCAAATAGATCATAACCAGCATTATGGGTATTAAAAAACACAACTTGTAACGGTGCGCCAAGCCACTCGTCGTAATCGCGTGGTGTGTTACTATCTTTACTACATAGTAACACCACTTCATCTAATAATGCGCACTGTGCATAACTAATATCATCAATGATATCTTGATTGTATTGAGCTTGTTGTAAGCGATCTCGAAGTGCGGTAATTTGCTTTTTACATTGCTTATACAGTTTACTCACTGAACCAATATCGGCTCCCTCTTTTAACTGTACAACAGTCAAAATTGAATCTCTTAATAATTCATCAGCAGTGATATTTTTTGGGTCTATATTCATACTTTTTGATCCTATGAACGCAATACAGCAAAGAGTTCTAATGCGATATCTGGCATTGCCCGCGGTACGTAAAATTCACAGCATCGACTTAATAACATATTTTGAGCCGTTTTATGCGATAAATCTAAGGCAAAATATTGATTTTCAAGGCGCATTGGAATCGCCGCGGGCACATGACTAAGCGCCTTAATTGGTATGCCCGATAGCGCCGAATGAATAATTTGACGCACATCATCAGGCGCGCCCGCTTTACATAAAATAGGGAATTGTGACTGTAACTGGTGCGCAGGTAAGCTTGAACGCACCGATAAGTAAAAATCAGCATCTTCAACTAAGCGACCATCATTGAGTCGCCCTGTCCACAAGGTATCTTTATCATGGACGAGATCAATTTTAATTACGCGTGATGGTAAGCTCTCTTCCAAAATATTACGCGTTAATTCAAATAATGGCGGAAAGACCGCATTCAAATTATGATGTTGATACGCTGGAATTTCGTCAACATCATGGGCTAATGAAAAGGTCAGTAACGCCCCCGTCAACGCGACTAGTTTTTGGTATAAATTTTCCGGATGTAGTGTTGGATTATCACGCAAAAATTTTAATTGTGGCTCAAAACTGTTTAACGCATTGAGCAGCCAGAATAATGACACATCGGCAACGGCAAACTCGGCCATTTGTTGATTACGCTCATGGCGCATACTCATCAATCGTTGACGTTTTGCTTGTATTTGGATACACAATAATTCTAACTCTTTTAATAAAGAACCACTTTGTGTATATAAGTTCAGTGATGGCGGTAAATATTGATTATCAACCACAAATCGCCCATTAAGATCACGTTTCAATTTCGCGATAGGGCAGGTCAAATACTCGCTGTGATCTTCAAAATCAAATAAAAAACTTAACGCATAGCGTTCAACGGCAATTGTTTGTGCACCATTGCCCAGTAGGTCTTTCACTTCAACCCATTCTTGGCGATAACGCATCGGTCTTTCGATATGCTGCTCATCAAAAGCACAATTTTGCCCATTGGCTTGCAGCAGTGGTAGGCCAATATAAACGGTAATCTCATCTAATACTGGGGGAATATCTGCCGCTAAATTTCGGGTAATAGGAAGACGATCCGATATATCGGTATCAATTAACGAGCCATCTAAAAAGCGCAAACTCAATGTTTGCAAACTTAAACGATCTGCGGTTAATGCTTGCTCATCAAGTTGTAAACGCTCAACGCCCCAAGGATTACCAAGATACAATTTAGCAAGATGTTGTTTGCTATATGTTTCCCATAGCGATTGTTGTTGAAATTGTTCAGGCGTCAAAAATACGCCTTCATTCCACAAAGGACGATATATTTTCATTCTTCTAATTAGCTCCAGCTAAGATTGTAACGGCAAAAAACTTACACAACGTTTGTTTAAAGCTGTGGCGAGCTGCCACAGCTATTAATTAAAGCGTTATGCTTTTGCCTTCGGCATTTGCGATACCATTGATAAATTAATATCCATACCTTCTATTTGGAAATGAGGAACTAAAAAGGTTTTTACTCTAAAGAAGCCTGGATTATCATCAATATCTTCTACAATCACTTGTGCTTGACGTAATGGATGTGATGCTTGTACTTCATCACTTGGATCAGTCATTTCAGTGACCAGATTATTGATCCATTTATTTAATTCTAACTCCAATACGCGACGATCTTTTGTCGCACCAATATTTTCGCGTTGAATAACTTTGAGATAATGCGCAATACGAGAGAGTAAGAAAATATACGGTAAACGTGAGTTAATACGGCTGTTTGCCGTCGCTTCTTTGGTATCATAAAGAGCCGGTTTTTGCGCTGAGTTTGCAGAGAAGAAACACGCATAATCACGATTCTTATAAAACGATAGTGGAATGAAACCTAAGTTAGCAAATTCAAATTCACGCGTTTCTGGAATCAACACTTCTGTTGGAATTTTAACTTGGTTGCCGGTGCCTAAATCATAAAGGTGAATAGGTAGGTCTTCAACTAAGCCGCCCGCTTGAGGTCCGCGAATTTGCACACACCAACCGTTACGCACAAAGCTTTGCACCATATTTGCAGCAAACGCAAATGACGCATTAGCCCACAGGTAACGCTCGTGATCGGGGCCTTTTACCTCTTCAACATAGTTAAAGCTACGCACTGGCACAGTTTCAGGTCCATAAGGTAAACGTGCAAGCACTCTTGGTAGGGTTAAGCCAACATAACGAGAATCGTCTGTTTCTCTAAAGCTGTTCCATTTGGTGTATTCAGCACGATCAAAGTAGTTCGCAATATCTTTAATTGCGGCTACTTCTTCCATCGACTCTTTACCAAAGAATTTAGGCCCTACAGAAGCAACAAATGGCATATGCGCCGCTGCGGCTACTTTTGACACATTACGTAATAGCGCAATATCTTGCGGGCCGCGATCAAACTCATAGTTAGAAATTGTCACGCCAAGTGGTTCACCGCCCGGTGTGTCGTATTCTTGAATATAAGTATGACGGTAAAAACCAGTTTGGTTAACTTCAGGCGCATCTTCAAAATCTTGACGTAATGCATCTTTAGACACATCAAGTAGCTCAATTTTGACATTACGGCGAAAATCGGTACGATCGACTAAGAATTTTAGTCCACGCCATGTTGATTCGATTTCCTGAAAAACAGGGTGGTGCATAATGGCATCAAGCTGACGACTTAATTTTTGGTCGATTTGGCTAATATGGTAATCTAGCAGATGTTTATCCAATTTTTCAACTTTTTGCGATGAATCTTGAATCATCTTTAATAAGATATTCACCGCCATCGTGACGCGTTCATCAGTTGAAGATTCAGATAGCACATCATTATCTTCGTACTTATCCATGTCTTTCGCTTTCGCGACAGTATTTAAATTAATTTTATTAAATAGAGACTGATATACACTACTTGCATCTTGAGTGACAGCCTGTGCTGAGCTCGATTCTTTTTGTACTGGCATTGTATTCTTTCCTTATTATGTTCGCTTTAATCAATGCGATAAAGCAATCCTATTCTTCTTTCTTATTGATAAAACTACGCTTTATCGCCTTCGGCAACAATTGCTTCTAATTCAGCGCGCAGTTCATCAGAAAGTTGTTCATTTTTGACAATTTTTTCTAACTCATGACGGAATGTCGCGTTATCCATTAAATTAGATTTAAGATCACGCAATAAATTACGCATTGCAAGTAAAGAACGTAATTGAGGAATTTTTTTAGCAACTTGCTCAGGCGTGAAATCTTTGATTGATTGGAAATCAAGATTAATATTCACTTCAGAACCGTCATCAGCTAAAGTATTTGCAACTGAGATCGTGGCTTGTGGATTTAACTCTTTCAATACTGAATCAAAGTTATTTTTGTTAATAGATAGTTTTTCTTTTTCAGCTAATGGCCGATTGTCTTTACCATAACTATAATCACCCATTGCCAGAATTTTTAAAGGTAGTTCAACTTTCTTCTGAGCTCCACCTGTATGGAGGTCTAACTGGATATTAACACGGGAGGCGGGTACTTCATTTTGATAGCTGTTTGACATATCTATTCCTTTTCAATATAAAATCAATTAGTTACAACAACCCTATAGTGATTCTACTCTGAAACTGATTATGTAAACAACTGTACTAAAGTGCAATTAAATGGCTAATAAGAAGTAATAACGGCGTTTAAAATTTACTATTTTTTTGTTTTTAAAGAAATTAATTTTAGAAAAAAAGGGCATTGTTATAGTAAAACAAATTTATTTAAATTCAATGGTTGATCAAATTACATTCAGCTCTTTGGCCCTCAAAAAAGCTTGTTTCGCCGTTTCTACGTTAAATTTTTCGACGATATTACTCATGTGATATTTAACCGTTCTTTCAGAAATGCCCAACTTTAAAGCAATTTCTCGGTATTTTAAACCACTACATCCCAAGGTTAGGAGTTGTCTTTCTTTTTCGGTGATCATCAAATAAGCTTTATTGCGATAATATTCAAGACTCTTTTTCTCTCGTAAATACAGATCATACAGTTCAAGTAATAATATTTGTAACTCCGCACGTTTTGCATCAAAAAAGGTCATGTCAATCGCACTTGTGCCATCACATAATAAGGTTAGAAATGCTGAGTTGCCCAAAACATCATTAATCGAGAAAGTATAACCGGCTTCGATACCGTGCTGTTTAGCTAATTTACAAAAATCGTGATCTTGACCTTCCATGTACAACATCGATAAACTCCATGCAAAGGGTTTTACTGTTGTACGCGCAAGATTAACGATGGGATCGGTGTAATATAATTTTTGTTTCTGATAAATTGCTAACCACTCTTGGGGATAAGTCGAGAATATTTGCGGTGGGGCTAAATGGCTACGATCAAAAAATAAGTATTGAAAATACTTAATATTTAACGCCGTTAGTTTGCCATACAATTCATTATGAAAATAATTATTCAATCTGGATTAACCTAATTATGATGATTTAAACAAATTATACGAAAGAGATTAGTCATACTAGCGTTATTAAGAAATAATGTAAAGAACTTATAATTTCCGATGGACTGAATTAATATTGTTAATAAATGCCACCGAATAAAGTGGCATTTTTACAATAATAGGATTAAACGCAGATATTATATTTCCAAATAATCCAATATGCCTTCCGCCGCTTTACGACCTTCCGCAATAGCCGTCACCACCAAATCAGAACCTCGCACGGCATCACCGCCCGCAAAAATTTTAGGATTAGACGTTTGATAAGCATTGCTTTCGGCTGCAATAATTCGGCCCTGTTTATCGAGTTGTACTTGATGCTCAGCTAACCAAGGCATGCTGTGTGGCTTGAACCCAAATGCCATAATCACCGCATCAGCTGCTAACACAAATTCAGATCCCTCAATCACAACCGGCGCACGTCGCCCGTTGCTGTCAGCTTCACCTAATTGCGTTTTGACCATTTTAACGCCGGTAACTTGACCATCTTGATCAATATCAATGCTCAATGGTTGCACATTGAATAAAAAGTCAGCCCCTTCTTCGCGGGCATTTTTTACTTCCCGTTTAGACCCGGGCATATTAGCTTCATCGCGGCGATAAGCACACGTCACGCGAAGGGCGCCCTGACGAATAGAAGTGCGTACACAGTCCATTGCCGTATCCCCCCCCCCTAATACCACAACATGTTTGTTTTTCATATCGACATACTTAGCATCGTCTTGCTGGGCATGCTGCATAATGTGTTTAGTATTGGCGATTAAAAAAGGTAAAGCTTCATAAACTCCTTTTGCATCTTCATTTTCCAAACCACCACGCATCGATTGATAAGTACCTGTGCCAATAAACACCGCATCAAATTCATCGATTAACTCCTGCAAGCTGACATCTTTACCAACTTCAGTATTTAAACGGAACTCAATGCCCATGTCAGTAAAAATATGACGTCGATTAATCAACACCTCTTTATCAAGCTTAAATGCCGGAATACCAAAGGTCAACAGCCCGCCTATTTCGGGATGGCGATCAAATACAATCGGTTTGACGCCATTACGAATCAACACATCAGCACACGCAAGTCCTGCTGGGCCTGCTCCAATAATGGCAACGCGCTCACCGGTCATCTCGACATGCGCTAAGTTAGGACGCCAACCTAATTTGAATGCTTCATCGGTAATATAACGTTCAATATTACCAATAGTTACCGCACCAAATTCGCTGTTGAGCGTACAAGAACCTTCACATAACCGATCTTGTGGGCATACTCGACCACAGACTTCTGGCAAACTATTGGTTTGGTGGCAAAGTTCAGCAGCTGCCAAAATATGCCCTTCATTAACTAGCTTTAACCAGTTAGGGATGTAGTTATGAACAGGGCACTTCCACTCACAATACGGATTACCACACGCTAAGCAACGATCGGCCTGCGCAACGGCTTGTGATTGAGAAAATCCTTCATATATTTCAACAAACTCTATTTTCCGAATCTTTAATGATTTTTTCGGCGGATCAATACGCTGTAAATCGATAAACTGATAAACGTTTTGGCTCATTCGCATTTTCTCCTTACTGTGCCAGCACACGCAATTCGGCAGATGACCGACTACGATGCCCTAATAATGCTTTGATATCACTGGATTTAGGTTTTACTAACACAAATTGTTTAGCATATTTTTGCCAGTTACTAAGAATATCCTCAGCACGAGAAGAGTGCGTTAACTGAGCATGTTCGACGATCAAGCCGCGTAAATGTTCTTCATGAATTGGATGATTTGCAACATCAAGCATTTCAACCAACTCTTGGTTAATACGTTGTTTAAGCTCACCATCCTCATTGAGGATATAAGCAAAACCACCCGTCATACCTGCACCAAAATTGACGCCGGTTTTACCCAGTACACAAACAATTCCACTGGTCATATACTCGCAGCCATTATCACCAATCCCTTCAACAACACTAATCGCACCCGAGTTACGTACCGCAAATCGTTCACCGGCTGTGCCGGCCGCAAATAATTTGCCACCTGTCGCACCATATAAGCACGTGTTGCCAATAATGGTTGCTTCATGGCTTAAGAATGCACTACCAACCGGTGGGCAAATCACAATGCGGCCCCCCGCCATGCCTTTACCGACATAGTCATTGGCATCGCCAGTCAACATCAGATCAACACCGCCCGCATTCCAAACCCCGAAGCTTTGCCCCGCTGTGCCATTAAAGTGTAGTTTAATCGGCTCGCTTGCCAGCCCTTGATCGCCATGTTGCTGAGCGATATAACCCGACAAGGTTGCGCCAACAGAGCGATGGGTATTTTGAATATCAAAATGGAATGCTTTAGAGATTTTATTATCCACAGCGTCTTTAGCCTGAGTGATAATGTCGTGATTGAGTACGCCTTTATCGAAAGGATCGTTACGCTGAGTATGATAAATTGCATGACCATCAATGGGCTCTGCTGTTTGTAATAAACTCGACAAGTCCAGTTTCTGCTGCTTAGCCGTTAAACCGTCTAATGCGACTAATAAATCCGTGCGGCCAATCAAGTCAACAATGCGGCTAACACCGAGCTCCGCCATAATCTCGCGTGTTTCACGTGCAATAAAACGGAAATAGTTCATCGCTTTTTCGGGTAAGCCGTGATAATGCTCTCGTCGCAACTTATCATCTTGAGTTGCAACGCCGGTTGCGCAGTTGTTCAAATGACAGATACGTAAGTATTTACAGCCCAATGCCACCATCGGCCCAGTACCAAAACCAAAACTTTCCGCGCCCAAAATCGCGGCTTTGACAATATCTAATCCGGTTTTTAAGCCACCATCAACTTGCAAACGAATTTTATGACGCAACCCGTTAGCAACGAGTGCTTGCTGAGTTTCAACTAATCCCAGTTCCCAAGGCGAACCCGCATATTTGACCGACGTCAGAGGACTTGCGCCAGTGCCACCATCGTAACCAGCAATCGTTATCATATCCGCGTACGCTTTCGCCACACCAGTTGCAATTGTGCCAACGCCCGGCTCAGACACTAATTTGACCGAGATCATCGCTGTTGGATTAATCTGTTTCAAGTCAAAAATCAGCTGCGCTAAATCCTCAATCGAATAAATGTCATGATGCGGTGGCGGGGAAATCAGCGTCACGCCCGGCACCGAAAACCGTAATCGGGCAATATACGGCGTCACTTTATCACCCGGTAGTTGCCCACCTTCACCAGGCTTCGCACCTTGTGCAACCTTGATTTGAATCACATCTGCACTCATCAAATAACTTGGCGTAACACCAAACCGGCCTGAGGCCACTTGCTTAATCCGCGAGACTTTGATGGTATTATAACGTGCCGGATCTTCACCGCCCTCGCCCGAGTTAGAGAATCCGCCTAAGGTATTCATCGCCTCCGCCAACGACTCATGTGCTTCAGGGCTTAATGCCCCAATTGACATCGCCGCCGAGTCAAAGCGAGTAAAAAGTGACTCACTAGACTCAACGTGTTCTAGTGCAATTGCTGCACCAGCTGGTGGGGTTAATTTTAATAAGTCTCTTAAGGTTGTCACTGGCCGAGTATTGACAATATGTGAATACTGTTTGTAGTCATCATAGCTACCACTATTCACCGCTTGTTGTAATGATTGCACAACATCTGGGTTATAAGCATGATATTCGCTGCCATGGACATATTTTAGTAATCCGCCTTGCTCAAGTGGCTTACGTTTTAGCCAGGCGCGTTTAGATAATTCAAACAGATCTTGTTGGAAATCATCAAAATTTGCACCATTAATTCGGCTAGTCACGCCGGGGAAACACATGTTAACCACATCATCATGTAGGCCAACCGCTTCAAACAGCTGTGAACAGCGATATGAAGCAATGGTTGAAATACCCATTTTCGACATGATTTTATACAGACCTTTATTAATCCCATTGCGGAAGTTGAGCATTGCCTGACGATAGGTTTTATTCAGCATCCCTTTATCAATCATCTGCGCTAACGTTTCATAAGCCAAATAAGGATAAATCGCCGTTGCACCAAAGCCAATGAGCACAGCAAACTGATGCGGATCACGGCAGCTCGCCGTTTCCACAATAATATTGGCATCGCAACGTAAGTTTTTTTCAACTAAACGTTGCTGAACTGCACCAACCGCCATCGGTGCAGGAATCGGCAACCGGTCAGCCGCAATGTTTTTATCCGATAAAACCAATAATACCGCGCCTTCACGCACTTTCGTTTCAGCATCACCACACAGTTGCTCAATCGCATCATATAAGCTGCTATCAATCTCATAAGTCATGTCTAATACTTCGCTTTTATAGTATTTGGACTCTAGCGAAGTGAGCTGTTTGAAATCAGAATAGAGCAAAATCGGTGACTTAAACGAGACACGATGGGCTTGCCCTTCTGCTTCTGCAAATACATTCATCTCTCGACCAATACTGGTCGATAATGACATTACGTGGGCTTCACGCAGCGGATCGATAGGTGGATTGGTCACTTGGGCAAATTTTTGCCTGAAGTAATCATAAATAATCCGAGGTCGACTTGATAGCACCGCAAATGGCGTATCATCGCCCATCGATCCGGTTGCTTCTTGACCATTTTCCCCCAGTAGGCGGATCACTTGATCGAGTTCTTCAACAGAATAACTAAACTGTTTTTGGTAGGTTGCAAGTAAAGCGTCATCAAAATTACGTTCACCAAGATGCTCATCTGGCATCGCTTCAAATGGCGTTAGCTGTTTAACATTCTTCTCCATCCACGTTTTATAAGGATGACGTTTTTGTAAATCATTATCCGTTTCACTTGGTGGAATAATGCGGCCAGCGACAGTGTCAATAACCAATAATTGGCCCGGCCCGACCCGGCCTTTTTTAACCACTTCATCAGGTTCGTAATCCCAAATACCAATTTCGGATGCACAGGTAATGAGTCCATCGGTGGTAATCACATAACGAGCTGGGCGTAAACCATTACGATCTAAACTACAAGCGGCATAACGGCCATCAGACATAACTATGCCCGCTGGTCCATCCCATGGCTCCATATGCATAGAATTAAAATCGAAAAATGCCCGTAAGTCATCGTTCATATCGGGATTATTTTGCCAGGCAGGTGGCACAAGCAAACGCATTGCCCGCACAATGTCCATTCCCCCAACTAAAAATAGCTCAAGCATATTATCTAGCGAGCTTGAGTCCGATCCGGTTTCATTGACAAATGGCGCGGCATCTTGCAAGTCCGGAATGAGTGGTGTTCTAAACTTGTAAGAACGTGCTTTCGCCCACTGACGATTACCTTCGATGGTATTAATTTCACCGTTATGCGCTAAATGGCGAAATGGCTGAGCTAAAGGCCACTTAGGAACAGTATTGGTTGAGAAACGTTGATGAAATAAACAGATCGATGACTCCAGACGTAAGTCAGCCAAATCAAGATAAAAGCGTGGTAAATCTTTCGGCATGCACAAGCCTTTATAGATATTGACTTGATTGGAAAAGCTACAGATATAAAAATCAGCATCCAAGACACGCTTTTCAATCCGGCGACGCACCATATATAAGCGGCGCTCTAAATCGATAGTGCTCCAGCCTGCCGGTGCATTGATAAAAACTTGTTCAATTTTAGGTAAAGAGGATAAGGCAATATCACCAAGGACACTGCGATCAATTGGCACTTTACGCCATCCCACTAACGATAATGTCTCTTTACAAAGCTCTTCTTCGACAATATCGCGGCTAATTTGCGCCTGCTTTTCATCTTGGCTTAAAAATAACATACCGACAGCATAATTTGCTGCCAAACGCCAACCTTCATCTTTTGCGACTAAGTGAAAAAAACGATCTGGTTTTTGTAATAATAAACCACACCCATCACCCGTTTTACCATCGGCTAAAATGGCGCCACGATGTTGCATCCTCGCAAGTCCATGAATCGCAGTGCGCACCACTTTGTGGCTCGGTTTGCCTTCTATGTGAGCAATTAAGCCAAAGCCACAGTTATCTTTTTCATGATGCTGGTTATATAACATATCATTGCCTCTTAATCATTTTTTATCTCTACATCAGCTCGCAACAGTAATTCCCCTAAGGCAAAGACCATAAACAAAACAAATGCCACGATATTAGGACAAAAATTAGCGATAAAAGCGATTTTGGTCAAATAAATTCCACTTATAAGTCAATAATTTCATAACAGCATTGTGGGTATTAATAGAATTAATGGATCATCATAAAGCAAATGTACGATGACTGGGAAGAAATGTACTATTTTAGTGCAGAATAAGATCTGATTGTAGCCGCGATATTAAATACCAAATATAGCGGCAGCAAATCGCGTTATTCATTGAGTAATTGTAACAGGTCTAAATTCAGTTGATGTTGCTCTGCCTGCCATTTTGCTAGCTTATTGGCGGGAATTTCAACTTGACCATCAAGTGAACTTAATAAGCGTTTCCATGCAGTCTTATAATGATAAGATGACAACTCACCGGTAATATCACTACCAATAATGTGACTTCCTAGTGCGGCAATCGTATCAATCAAATGATAAGTTTGTAGCTGCCCCTGATCCCAATTGGTTTTGATGATCTCTTCACTTAATACATCTTTATCGATAGACAAGTAAGTCGGCAGCGCCATTTTATCTTGTTGTGCAATAAATGCCGAAATCAGCTCATCGGCCGAATCAAAACAGTGAAAGGCTTTCATAAGCCCGACATATTTTGGCCAATTCACCGGTCGATTTAAGATCCAATAGCTGAGTTTGTTACGATACAACGGCAGTAATCGATTTTCCCAAGCATGAGCGGCACCAATATCACCCGATGAAATGCCCATCACATGAACATGATGGACAAAAGGAAGTTTTGCCACGTGACTAACCCAAGAACCACAGTGAATGCCAAATGGAAAACGCATATTATCTGGGTGATTATCGAATACAACAACTTGTATTGGATTTTTTGCGCTATAATCTTTGGCTAATCGCTCGATCAAAAATAAACTCAAATGATGATAATCACCACTGCCCATCAGTACCGTACCAAGGTTATTAGTCGGTAAATTAGGGGTTAAATAATCCGCTAATTGTTGATAAGCCCGTTTAGCGCAACCAAAACGGATCTGTTCTTGATAAGCCGATAGGTCAATATTTAATGCTCCAGCAATATGACCAACACTATTATCAAAATTAAGAATAATTGGAGTTTTCATTATTATTAACCTTTTTGATTACTTTTGTTGTGTTGCTCTCGCTCTAATAGCAATGAGTCAGTTTCAAAATATTTACTTAATCGAGATAAAACCCATCTTAAAATCGGATTACGAATATGCACAAAATGTTGGGTAAAAGTAAACTTTGCACCTAAACTAGATTTCACTTCTGGATCGGTCCAACCGGCAATATAATATTTTAGCTGCTTATCGAGCATAAACTGTAAATTATAGAACCAGCTAACATAATATAAATTAAAATCATAGGAGTCAGGGTAGACAAATCCTACATATTTATCAACTAACGTCTCATTAACAATAAAACAGATATTATAACCAATTAGCTGATCATTGTGGTAATAGGTAAAAATTACACTATTATTACGCTTATCTTGTAATAGTGTTTGAAAAAATTGCGGACTGAGCAAATCAAAATGGATATCACTTTGTTGGTAGACATTTAAATAAAGCTGATAATAATAATCGAGCTCAGCGTGTTCAAAAAAACACGCATCACCACTATGCTTAATTCTGACATCCAGATCTTTAGCCGCTTTTAACTTACGCCGAAAGTTTTTACGGCGGCTGTAAGATAAGCGAGATAAGTACTCATCGATAGAGGCAAAATCACATGGTACAAATGCTAAAGCCTGTCCTTCTACGGCAATAAACTGCTGTTGTTTCAACTGCTGAGCCAATACAGCACTGGTCGTATTGGCCCTATCATCCAATAATAGCGATTGATTAGGTAAATCTTTAACAATTAAAAAGGCATATTTTTTAGCATAATCTGCCTTTAAAACTTGGGCGATTGTCTGGGCAATCATATCCGATGGTAAGAGTGCATATTCCGATACAGTTGTACCAATAAACGCAGTTTTGAAACAGAGCCATTTACCCCATATACGATAAAGCGGTAACTTCATTAGCTTAGTACGTAATGCAGGCTCCAGAGTTGTTAATAAATCGAACCTAGCCTCAAACATTGGTAGGCCATCAGCCGTCTTCCATGCAATAAAATCGACAGGCGGATTAGCTAAAAAGTTATTAACAAGTTCGTTCGGTTCTAATTGATTTAAATACTGCATGTGAATTCTCAAAATCAGCTAAATGTGAGGCGGTACACGCACTCAATTTATATTCTTACGCCACGTTAAGCAGGCAAGAACAGAGTATAACGGCGGTTATCGTCACAAAAGACTATCTCAGTTATTGAGATAGCCGTATGTTAGATTAAGATTTTTTAGCAAGTGTTAACAATTGATCCAATAATTCGATTGCTTGGTCAATTTCAGGTTTACTGATATGTAGTGATGGTGCAAAGGTGATAACATTTTTGTAATATCCACCCACATCAAGTACTAAGCCCATTTTTTGGCCTTTCCAATCTAAGTTACCCGCAAGTCCAAGATCAAACATTTTATCAAGTAACGGTTTGTTTGGTGTATAACCATCTTCAGTGCAGATTTCCGCACGTAATGCAAGCCCAAGACCATCCACTTCACCGATCTCTTTATGGCGTTTTTCAAGTTCACGTAGACCGTCAAGGAAATAAGCACCTTTATCCATTACCATCGCTTCATAGTCAGTTTCTTGAGTCATTTTCATGACTTCTAAACCTAACGCTGTACCAATTGGGTTGGATGCAAAGGTTGAGTGAGTTGATCCAACTGGGAAGATCGTTGGGTTAATTAACTCTTCACGCGCCCACATTCCGCCTAATGGGTTTAAACCATTGGTTAATGCTTTAGCAAAAACTAACACGTCAGGTTTAACGTCAAAATGTTCAATCGACCATAATTTACCTGTTCGGTAAAAGCCCATTTGAATCTCATCAACAACCATTAAAATACCGTACTGATCAAGAACTTTTTTCAAACCTTTAAAGAAGTTACGTGGTGGAACAACATAACCGCCGGTACCTTGTAATGGCTCAACATAAAATGCCGCGTATTCAGACTGGCTGGCTTTTGGATCCCAAACCCCGTTATATTCTGTTTCAAATAAACGCGCAAATTGATTCACACAGTGATCACCGTATTCTTCTGCAGTCATACCTTTAGGGCGACGGAATGGATAAGGGAAAGGGATAAACATCGCTCTTTCACCAAAATGGCCATAACGACGACGGTAACGGTAACTTGATGTAATTGATGAAGCACCTAATGTACGTCCATGGTAGCCGCCTTCGAAAGCAAACATCAAGCTTTTACCATTTGACGCATTACGCACTAATTTTAATGAGTCTTCGATACACTGTGAACCACCGACGTTAAAGTGAACGCGACCTGGTAAATTAAACTTACGCTCCATATCTTGCGCAATAGTTTTCGCTAATTCAATTTTAGTTGGATGTAAGTACTGGCTTGCACATTGTGGCAAAGTATCGATTTGTTTTTTTAATACATCATCAAGACGTTTATTTGAATAACCAAAATTACATGCGGAGTACCACATTTGTAGATCAAGGTAAGGTTTGCCATCTCGATCGTACATATAACTACCATCACAACCAACAAAAATCTTTGCAGGAGTGGCATAGTGGACAGTGTCACCATAAGAGCAGTATTTAGCTTCATCTGCTAACAATTGTTCATCGCTTGGAAGTTGACTCACTAAGTCAGCGGTTGGTTTACTCATAGTTTTACTCCAAAAATTAAATGAAATTTAGTGTCCGTCGGCATGATAGAGGCAAACAGACAGTAACAGTAGAGCATTAATGTATCATTTGTGTAACATTTTGCCCCAATAATGTTTACTTAATCATTACACATTACTCGGCGCGTCACGTTTTGCACTTTGCTCCAAGATCTGTTTTTCTGCAAAAGCTAGAAAAATAATGCCCGTGACAATAAACAGTGCGCCTAATATCCGCGTTAGTGTAATTTGTTCATTAAAAAGCCAAACAGAAGCAATCATCACCGTGACTACCTCTAAATGTGAAGCGGCAAAAGCAGGCCCAATTGGGGCCTTTCTCAATAAGGTCATCCACGTAAAAAAGGTTAAAATATAACCGAATATCGCCAAATAAACCCACTGTTGGCTAAACACACGCCATAACCAATCTGTATTCGCCTCTAATGGCTCGGCAACTAATGCCGTCATTTTAAAACTACAATGTGCAACCGTATCAAAAAAAAGTAATAGTGCAAAACCAATCAAATAAAACTTACGCATTAACTTGCTCCTACAAAAATCACACCGACCATAATGAAAGCCATGCCAATAATACGCAAGTTAGTAAGCTTTTCATTAAATAATATTCGTCCCACAATCATGACCGTAATAATATTAAGTGACACCATTAAAACGCCCTGAAACAACGGAACTAATGTTAAAAATGCCAGCCAAAGTAGAAACTCAGCAACATAAGCGCTAATCCCAATCCAGACCCAATAATTACGAAATAATGCTTTCCAATATTGTAAACCTTCACTATCTTGTTTAGTGACAGCTGCATATTTGAATGAAATTTGCCCCAATGTATCAAAAGAGATATTGGCAAGCCATAATGCTATCGCCAGTAGTGACATTATCTCGCTCCTTGCACATTGTTATCAGCACCCGTTACTGCTGGTGCGATTGCCGCATTAAAAAAATCAATACTTTCATTAATAACGGTTCGTCGTTCCCGGTCAATGGTAATAAGATGATAACTTTCATCAAGCTCGACGAGTTTACTCGGCCCACTTATCCGTTTTTGTACTAAGCGCGCATTGGTATTAATATTAGCAATATCATCATGACTTGAATGCATGATCAAGCACGGTGCGGTGACTTGTGGCAATTGCTGTTTAACTTGTTTTACTAAATATAACATCTCCGCTAGCGCAGGAAAGGGATTACCGGCAAGCCCCGCTGAGGCGCTATCACCACTTAGCATGCTTTCCGATACCGTTGCTCGGATACGTTCATCTTTAAGTCCATAAGGTGGCTGCTCAGTAAAACAGGCCTTTTGAAAAAGATTGAGTTTTTTGAGTAACTTAAGTAAGAAAAAGAAACGTTTTGCCCACCAAGGAATACTCCAACCATCGTAAGAGAACGTGACACCATAAACGCCAACCGCTTTAATTTGCTCTGGTCTATCCGCAGCTAATTTCAGTGACAATACCGCGCCCATTGATAGTCCTGCAACAAATAGGTTATCAATCTTTTCCGCTAACAGAAAATCAGCGGCTCGTTCAACGCTACGATACCAATCTTGCCATGTTGTTTGTGCAAGATCATTTTCATCACCACAATGACCGGCAAGCTGCATACCATAAACAGTAAATCCGGCTTTATTCAATCCTTTACCAATAATGCGCATTTCGGTTGGCGTACCCGTTAAGCCATGAATGAGTAATACACCATTACGATTACCGGGTAAAAAGAACGTAGAATCTTGAATCATAATAAAATTAACCCTTCATTGTATTCCGCATTGGTTAATGGCGATCTCATTAGCCGTGATTGAAATGTTTTGCGAATGGTTGGAATCAATTCGATCACATTGTCAAAGCTATTAATTGGCCGATGATTAATCTGATTGTGCTGACAAAAATCAATGAGCTTATCTTTCGCAAACACGTAATCAACTTTGTTGGACACACAAAAATCAGAGGACCCATCGCCGACATACAGAATTGGAAAAAAGTTTTTGCACTGTTTGCGTACATGAGAACATTTACAATTGCCACTTTGCTTTTGACAATTCACATCACTGTAGGGGAACTGTAAGCTCCAGCCACGTACATTATCATGCAATAACGTATTGGCATAAACTGGTAAAAAATCCAATTGGTGATTAGCCAAAATCGTTTTGATTGCGTAATCTAATCCATCACTCACAATATGGACCGCTATATTATTGTCTTGAGCACTGCGTACAAACGCCTTAAAGTATGGATCGATCTCAATACCCGCTAATACTTGATTAACTTCATCTAAAGAAGCATCTAGTAAAGCAATTTGTTTACTCATACACTCTTGAGAACCAATTTCACCCGCTTCCCAACGCGCTTCAAGCTCATCGCAGCCATCTTGGCCGAAATGCGCAAGCAGGGTATCGGTCACATCATCTAACGAAATCGTGCCATCAAAATCGCACAAAACAATGGGACTATTTGTCTGTAATGAATAAGTCTCTTTTTTTGATAAATACACAGCATCTGATATTGAAAAAAAAGTACTCATACTATATTTCTTCCCTCAAATAAACTACACTACTGGCATCGCCGACTAATTGATAGTGATTTTAACGTAGTTTGCGAACAAACAATTTAGTGAGTTTGTGTTGATTTTGTAACAGAGGGGCAATATGGCATCCGTTATTGTCTTAAATTTAAAGCATTTTAAATTAACGTAATGACATGAATAATAAAATACTCATTATTGAAGATGATGAACGACTGACTCAGCTAATCGTTACCTATTTATCTCGATTTAATTATCAGGTGTTTTCGCATAATCGTGGCGATACCGCGGAAAATGCAATCAATCAAATATTGCCTGATTTGCTCATTTTAGATGTGATGCTGCCAGGAAAATCAGGTTTTGATATTTGCCGAGATATTCGCGCTAATTATCATGGCTTAATTCTGATTATGACCGCCAATGATGATAGTATTGATGAAATTCTTGGTTTAGAAATTGGGGCAGATGATTATTTAGCCAAGCCGGTCGAGCCGCGATTATTACTGGCAAGAGTAAGAGCGCTACTGCGCCGTAACGACAATGCACCAACAGAGCGTATTGATCTAAATAAAACGGATACTTCGCTTAATGAGCCCGATCAATCTGTTACGTTTGGTCATCTGGTGATTAATCCCAGTAATCGCACCACTACACTTAATCATCAATTATTAGATTTAACCACCTCTGAATTTGATCTGTTATATTTGTTTGCCAATTCTCACGGCAAAATTTTATCACGCGATCATATTTTCAATCAAATGCGTGGCATTGATTTTGACGGTACCGATCGTTCGATCGATGCGAAAGTCTCTCGATTACGCAGAAAATTACTTGATGATCCTGATGATCCACAATATATCAAAACCGTGCGAGGTAAAGGTTATCTTTTTTGCCCTGATGGAGAGCTAGATTGACAACGATAAATCCAATTAAGCAAAGCAACCGAATTTTTACTAAGCGGTTATTTTTGTATTTTATTATCTCATTACTGATGCAATCAGTGGTAGCGTACGGTGCACTAAATATTTTTATCTCCTTACCCTACTCGATAACCGGCCTACCCGATGATAGAGTCGCTGAACGCAGGTCACACCAAGGCACTGTTTATTTGATTCGTGAACATATCAAAGCTCATCCGGAGCTCACCGTCAATCAAGTACTCGATGATCTTGAACCACAATTTGGTTTTCGATTACAACTTTTTCCGACCAATACCGCATTCTCATCAATGACCAAGCGTGATCTTGATAAATACACCATCGCCTATGATGGTGAAACAGATACGATATATGCCACGTTAGCATCCGGACAAATTTTAGGCTTAGGCCCTATCGATGATAATGATCTACTCGATGGTAATTTGTTATCATTCTTTAGCTATTTACTGCTCTTTGCGGGATTTAGTGCCATGACATTTTGTATCCTGCTCTATTTTACTTTCTCATATTTATGGATTGATGTTAAAAATATGAGTATCACCGTTAATGAATTGGGTAAGGGGAACTTAAAGGTCAGAGCCAAACCAGCACAAAGTTGGCTATTTAAACAACTTGCAGTGGTACTCAATACTATGTGCGATCATATTGAAAAGCTCGTATCAAGTAACCGTATTATATTACATGCGATGGCACATGAACTGCGCACGCCACTTGCGCGCATGAACTTTGAAATTGAAATGTTATCCAATACTGACGACGAACCTGAAAAATACCGTCTCATTAAGGAAATTAACAATGATATAAAAGAGTTAGAAGTACTGATTAATACCAGCCTGAATTATTTTAAAATACAACAGACCCAATTACTGAAAAATGTCACTACCGTACCACTAAAAACATGGGCAATGACGGTGATTAATAACCTTGAGTTATTTAAACCGAAAAATTTTGAACTCGATTATCAAATTGATGATGAAATCGTCACACTTGATCCCTTACTCGTTGAAACCGTACTAAAAAATCTGCTACTTAACTCATTTAAATATGCCGCCAGTAAAGTCACTATCCGTTTATATAAAAATAGTGATTTACTGTTTATTGTTATCGATGATGATGGGCCGGGTATTCCGCCGGATTTTCGTGAAAAAGTATTTTTACCGTTTTCGCGGCTTGATACCAGTCGAACAAAATCGACAGGGGGTTATGGATTGGGACTTGCCTACGTTAAATTGATTGCCGAGTATTGTCAGGGTAAAGCCTTTGTGATGACCAGCCCACTTGGCGGAGCCAGATTTGTCATTACATTAAATTTTAGCTAATGATAAACAGTGGTAAATCACATTGTGCGGTTTATATCGGCCTAATTAACAGTATTCATCGCGGTATTTAACGACTATAATATCGCACTTATCCTCAAGTTCATTAGAATACGCAATTATGCAATTACACCACGTCGTAAATACCTTTGGGGCTGACCTTGCTCGTCGCTATGGCGAAAAAATTTATAAATTAACCTTACATGGTGGATTTAGCTGCCCCAATCGTACAGGTGAACTCGGTAAAGGTGGCTGCACTTTTTGTAATGTTGCTTCAATTATCGATGAATCGATTCAAGTCAAATCAATTGCCGATCAGCTGCTTCATCAAGCTTCACAGATGAAAAAATCTAAGCGTTATTTAGCTTATTTTCAGGCTTACACCAGTACCTATGCCGAAGTGGAAATATTGCAAAATATGTACGAAGAAGCATTGCAAAATGCCGATATCGTCGGCCTTTGTGTTGGCACAAGACCTGACTGTGTACCTGATGAGGCGCTAGACTTATTAGCCCGCTATCAGGATAAAGGTTATGAAGTTTGGTTAGAACTTGGTCTGCAAACCGCCAATGATAAAACTTTGCATGAAATTAATCGTGGTCATACTTATGCACAGTATCACCAAACCACTCAAAAGGCACGTCAGTTAGGCATTAAAGTCTGTAGCCATTTAATCGTTGGATTACCTAAAGAAACGAAGCAAGACAGTTTAATCACGCTCGATAAAGTATTAGAAACCGGTGTTGATGGATTAAAACTCCATCCACTACATATTGTTGAAGGTAGTATTATGGCCAAAGCCTGGCGCGCTGGCCGGCAATCGGTTTTAACCCTTGATGAGTACGTTGATATTGCTGGCGATATAATTCGCCGTACGCCCAAACACATTATTTATCACCGTATTTCGGCTAATGCACGCAAGCCAACGTTACTCGCGCCCGATTGGTGCACAAACCACTGGGAATCAATGAATGCAGTCGATCAGAATTTGCGTCTATTTGGCCCACAAGGTAGTGCGCTAGGTGATAGTTATCGGTTTATCGAATAGTGTTAAGATGCCTGTGAAGCGATAAACTGTTGTAATTGTGCCAATGTTGATGTGCCCTCCATTGGCCCTTTTTGTAATACGGCTAAAGCACCACTCGCATTAGCATACTGCAATGCGCTTTCGACATCATATCCTGCTAGCATTAGGCTCACAAATGTCGCACCAAAACAGTCACCGGCCCCGGTGGGATCGACAGCATTAACGCCGTAACTTTCAACTTGCAAAGTCTGAACATTATTGTGTTGATCCCTGCCGTAATAATTCGCCCCTTTAGCTCCGCCCTTAACTACAATATGTTTTACTCCCCGTTCCAGCAATGTCATCATGGTTTGGTATTCACTTTCGCCTGATTGACTCGCAAAATAGCTGACTTCGCTTTCACTTGGTAAAAAGATATCGGTATAATCCATAATATAATCAAAGGACGCTTCCATCTCAGGTATATCGAACATCTCTTTACGTAAGTTAGGATCAAATGAGATAGTGCCACCGTTATTTTTGACCCTATCAAGCGCTTTACGCATCGCATCTATCACCCTAAATGAGTAAAGCGATGACCCCATCACATGCAAGTGATTACAGTCTTTTAATAAATTTTCATTGATATGATCAAATGATAATAATCCACAGGCGCTATTGGGAATATTGAAAATAAAATCGCGTTCATTGTGACCCTTATAACTCACAAAAGCACTGCCAGTTGTGGCTTTATGATGCGTAGATATACCGTCGATAATCACGCCATCGGCTTTCAAACGTTGCACACACATTTTACCAAAAACATCTTTACCAACACAGCTAAAGAACACAACGGGAAAACCCAGTTTAGCGATTTGTGAGGCAAAAATAGCCGGAGCACCGCTCGGGAAAGGCCCGATAAACTCGCCAATTTCATCAAAGCGTTGATGTTGTTCTTTTGCTAAGAACTCAACAAGAAGCTCCCCCATAGTACAAATTTTAAAATTCATATTATGCCTCCTGCTTATTTTGATAGGTAATACTATGCTTAGTCGCATAGCTTTGTGTAAAATAGCAATCAAATAACTGCTGGTGGTAATGCGCGACAGCAGCTCTGGATAAAATAGCTATCTCTACGTCTTTTAATTTACCGACACTATTGTGAGCATCATTCACCAATCGCTGCGGTAAAATAGCAATCGTTTGCTGTGCATGCTTAAGCACTTGCTGATAAGATTTGAGCTGTTCACTATTCTCAATAATTAACGCATTATCACGACTCATTGCTGCAACTTCAATAATAAATCGCGAAATCGGGTATTGGCTTATAATAAACCGCAGCACATTGTCATCTTGAATAAGGTTATTATCCGCTAGCATTCCCCCAACAATAATGACCTCTGCTTGAGTAAACTCTTTTGCTAGCAAAGCATTAGCCAGATCATTAATAATCAATTTGATGCCTTTTTTACCATATAAAAATGGAATCAACTTACGAATTAACTGGCCATGACCTAAAAATAACGTATCACCATCTTGAATATAATTCAGGCTTTGCTGCACGAGTTCAATATCACTTTGATGGTCAATCGGTTGCTGATAACGCTCAGTTGATCGGTGATCGGTACTGGCGCTGCCCTCTGGTGCGAGATAAATCGCCCCACCAAATGAACGTTTTAAATAACCTTGTTGCTCAAGATAAGTTAAATCCTGTCGAATCGTCACCCCTGAAACATTGAGTAACTCGGAGAGTTCATCGACTTTAACCTCGCCTTGTTTACGGACGATTTCGGCGATATCTAACCTACGTTTGAGTAATGCAGAAGATGCTCTTGCCAACTTTACTTTCCCTATAATCAAAATAATAACGACATGGATTCGTTAATCATAAAATCAACACTAATATTGGTCAAGCTCGCTTTCTTGATTGCAACACACCAATCGATAGACACATTATATAAAAATAACTTTCGAAATAAAATTAAAATTAAATAATAAATTTTAAAATGAAAGTTAAAATGCATTTATGTGATGATAATCACTGTATTTCCAGCAAATAAATTATATTTTGTAATATATATTTTAAAAATAACTTTCATTATGAAAATAATTATTGATGGAGAAAATACGATGTTTATTATTTCAAGCCAACAAATGTTAAAAAAAGCCCAAGCTGAGCATTATGCCGTACCTGCGTTTAATATTCATAATTTAGAAACGATGCAAGTCATTGTGGCGACAGCGGCCGAGTATCAATCTCCAGTTATCCTAGCTGGTACTCCAGGTACCTATAGCTATGCTGGAACCGAAAACATTATTGCCATTGCTGGTGCACTCGCGGCCAAACATAAACTGCCCCTCGCTTTACACCTTGATCATCATGAGAGTTATGACGATATCACCCATAAAATCAACTCAGGCATTCGCTCGGTGATGATTGATGGCTCTCATGCAGCGTTTAGCGACAATATTGCGATTGTAAAACAGGTGGTGGATTACGCTCACCGCTTTGATGTCAGCGTCGAAGCCGAGTTAGGTCGACTTGGTGGCCAAGAAGACGATCTCATCGTTGATAGTAAAGATGCCCTTTATACCAATCCACAACAAGCAGCTGAATTTATCGATAAAACCGGTATTGATTCCTTAGCCATTGCCATTGGTACCGCTCATGGCATGTATAAATCGACCCCAAAATTGGACTTTGAACGCTTGTCACACATTCGTTCTGCGGTTGATGTGCCGCTAGTATTACACGGCGCATCAGGCTTAACTGACAACGATGTTCGTGAATGTATTAAACGAGGCATCTGTAAAGTGAATGTCGCCACTGAATTAAAAATTGCCTTCTCAGATGCGCTCAAACAATATTTTATTGACCATCCTGAGGCGAATGATCCTCGTGACTATATGAAACCGGCGAAAGCCGCGATGCAACATATCGTCGCCAAAATTATTGATACTTGCGGTAGTGCCGGTAAACTTTAAAGGAGACAGCTATGATATATACGCTCACGCTCAATACTGCAATCGATATGAACATTCGCTGCCAAGCATTAACGCCCAACAGCGTTAATCGAACAGAGCATACTGAGTATAGTCCCAATGGTAAGGCTATTAACGTTGCAATCGTCCTCAATCGATTTGGTCAAGACACCACGGCGCTCGGATTCTTTGGTGGTTTTTCCGGCAAATATATTGTTGATGAACTGCATAAACGCAAGATAACAACCATTCCCTGTTGGGTCGATGATATTACTCGTATAAATGTGTTTATTAATGACACCATCACCGAATACAAATTAGTGGGTAAGGGCCCTTTTATTGCTGATGAGAAAAAATTGGCAATGCTATCGATGCTTAAAGAGCTAAATGATAATAGTTATTTGGTGATGAGTGGCAGCTTACCAAACAATATCGACGCCGATTATTATGATCTTATTTTAGCGTTATGCCAGCAAAAAAATATCGACTTTATTTTAGATATTAGTCACCCAAAACTCAGTGATTTACTTGCTTACAAACCGTTATTAATTAAGCCAAACAACGATGAAGTAAAAGAGATTTTTGGTTTAGAAACCAACACTACCGAGCAGATCATTTTTGCCCTCGAACACTTACATATACTAGGTGCGCAACACGTTTTATTAACGATGGGAGCGAATGGTCTATATTTCTCAAACGGTAAACAGATCTGGTTTTGTGATGCGATGCCGATTGAGTTGGTGAGTTCGGCTTGTGCTGGCGATGCATCTTTAGCAGCATTTTTAAGTATTTGGCTACCTAAACAAACCGATATCGAACTGGCGATGAAAAAGGCATCGGCAACAGGTGCCAATGTTGCCGAATCGGATGGCTTAGGGCAACTGAATAACATTGATCGTTACATGACACAGCTCAGTGTAACCCAAATCAAATAAGGGAATGATGATGAAAAAAATACTCGCAGTAACCGGCTGCCCAACTGGTATTGCTCATACTTACATGGCCGAAGAATCATTAAAATCGGCGGCGAAAAAAGCTCAGGTTGACATTAAAGTTGAAACCAATGGTGCTGGCGGCATCGATAACGCGATAACCGATGCTGACCTTACTGATGCAATTGGCGTGATTATTGCCGCCGATAAAGATGTCAATGTCGATCGTTTTAATGGCATGGCCGTCATTGAGGTGCCGGTTAAAGATGGTATCCACAAAGCTAACGCTTTAATCGAGCAAATATTAGCGGGCAAGGTACCCATTCGGCAAGGAAATCAATCCCCTGCTGCCAATACAATCGATAGTCTTCACGTTAAACAATCAATTGGCCGCCAAATCTATAAGCATTTGATGAGCGGCGTCTCGAATATGCTGCCTTTCGTGGTGGCGGGTGGCGTATTAATTGCACTTTCATTTTTATGGGGCATCTATTCGGCCGATCCACAAAACGCACAATATAATGCCTTTGCTGCGCTGTTGATGAAAATCGGTGGACAAGCTTTTGGCATTATGGTGCCAGTTTTTACCGCATTTATTGCTTCATCAATTGCCGGTAGACCCGGCATGGTGGCAGGATTTGTCGGTGGCTTGATTGCTAATGTCACAGGAGCGGGTTTTCTTGGCGGCATTATTGCTGGCTTTGCCGCGGGTTACCTTATGCTTTATGTTAAAAAATTACTGGATCACCTACCGCGCCAGTTTGAAGGCCTTAAGTCGATTTTTATTATGCCGCTCATTGGTGTCTTTGTTATTGGAGCCGGTATGTTCTTATTAGGGGAACCGATTGCCGCAATCAATAATGGCATGAAATCTTGGTTATCTTCGTTACAAACCGCCAATCCGATCTTACTCGGTATTGTCATTGGTGCCATGTGTTCATTTGACTTTGGTGGCCCAGTGAACAAAGCGGCCTATGTCACTGGCACGATGCTATTAGGTGAAGGTAACTTTTTCTTTATGGCCGGCGTTTCAGCAGCATGTATTGTCCCCCCTTTTGTTATCGCGTTTTCCACCACGCTATTTAGAGGTAAGGCATTTAGTGAAGATGAAAGAGCAGCCGGCATTGTCAATTACGTATTAGGCGCAACCCATATCACCGAAGGTGCCATTCCGTTTGCCGCAAAGGATCCCATTCGGGTGATTCCAATTATGATGCTCTCTTCAGCAATTGCCGCGGTATTAACGTTTTTGGTTGAAATTCAAGTACCTGCGCCACATGGTGGCTTTTTGGTATTACCATTAGTGAATAAACCGTTGATGTGGGTAGGCTGTATCTTTATTGGTGCACTTGTGGGTGCAATTTTATTGGGCTTCAGTCGTATACATCAAAATCGAAAACTCAGCGTCATAGCGCGCTAAATGATCAATCAATAGGCGAGCATCATACCCGCCTATTATAACCAGGAGTCAAAAATGAATACGCTCGAGCTTAATCAACATGATATTACCTTCATTAACCAGTCTTGTAGCAAGCAGCAAGCGATAAAAACCGTCGCAGAAAACATGATTGCGGCAAACTTAGTCAAAACCGATTATGTGCAAGCAATGTTTGATCGTGATGAACAAATCTCCACTTTTTTAGGCAATGGTATCGCGATCCCTCATGGCACAACCGAAAAGCGCGATAGCGTACTCAAAACGGGTGTGCATGTCTTGTTTTGTCCGCAGGGAATCGTTTGGGATGACGAGGGCAATATCGCTTATGTGATTATTGGTATCGCCGCTAAAGCCAATGAGCACCTCAATGTACTACGGCAATTAACTCATGCAGTCATCGCAGAGGACACGCTAGCGCGGATCAAAAAGGTCCAAACCCCTGCCGACCTATTAGCGATTTTGCAGGCACAAAATGACTAAATGGGCTCTAACGACTAGAAAAGCCGATCACAGGCTTTTCTTGGTTAAAATGCAACGTAAATCTGGCCCGACCATCTGTACTGATTGAAACTCGAACTCTGGCACCAAGGCGAGTTGATGTAAATGGGGTAAAAAGCACAGATCTAAGGCATTATGACCGAGTAGTTTAGGTGCATAGTAAATAATTAACTCATCAACCAGATTTTGTTCAAGCAAAGCACCGGCTAAGTGGCTACCCGCCTCGACCCAGACCGAATTTATTTGCTGCAAGGCTAATTGCTTTAATAATAAATACAAATCAATATGCTTGCTTGCCGAAGACTCAATTAACACGGTTGTATTTTGCTGATTAAACTCGATATTTTGCTTACGCACTAGCCAAATTTTGCCTGACTGTTGAAAGAGATTTTCATCTCCTGTGAGTTGATTTTGGCTGTCAAGAATCACACGTACTGGCTTGCGAACACTCTCAATAGGATAAATCTGTTGTATATTTGGCGGTAGCTCATGGTGCCTCACCGTTAGACTAGCATTATCTGCTTGCACGGTTGCGCGAGTGCTTAAAATAGCACTTGCTTGCGCACGAAACACTTGCACATCTTGCCTAGCTTCACGTGAAGTAATCCACTGACTTTCACCAGAGGCCATGGCAATCTTGCCATCTAGCGAAGTTGCTAATTTTAGCTGAACATAAGGCATACCCGTTCGCATGCGTTTTAAAAATGCGCGGTTTATTAACTGTGCTTCATCAGCGAGTAACCCGACGTCAACTTGAATACCGGCTTGACGCAGCCTTTTGATGCCTTGCCCGGCAACATTAGGATTGGGATCTTGCATCGCAACGACGACCCGAGTGATACCAGCATTAATAAGCGCATCAGCGCAAGGCGGCGTTCGACCAAAATGGCTACAGGGTTCTAGTGTGACATATGCCGTTGCCCCTTGCGCCCTATCACCGGCTTGCCTTAAAGCATATACTTCGGCGTGAGGTTGACCGGCTTGACGATGATACCCAGTTGCAATGATTTGATTATGTTTGACAATAATGCAGCCAACATTTGGATTGGGTGGGGTGGTAAAGCGACCAAACTGGGCTAACTCGATCGCCTCTGCCATATACAAACGGTCGCTGTCAGTAAAATGAGATGAATAATTCATAATGAGGTTTATTGTAATTTAGCAATTTCTTTACTAAATTGCTCAATATCATCGAAACTAAAATAGACCGAAGCGAAGCGAATATAGGCCACTTTATCCAAATTTTTGAGCTCTTCCATGACATAATCACCAACGAGTTTACCCAGTACTTCTCGTTCTCCAGTTGCACGTAATTTTGATTTGATTCGGGTAATTGCATCCTCAATCGCATCAGAGCATACTGGGCGTTTTTCTAATGCACGCTTCATACCATTACGTAATTTTTCTTCATTGAAAGGTTCGCGAATTTTATTGCGCTTAATCACATTTGGCATGATAAGTTCAGCGACTTCAAATGTGGTAAAACGCTCGTTGCATTCATTACATTGGCGCCTACGGCGAACTTGATATCCTTCGCTCACTAAACGAGAATCAATGACTTTGGTATCGTCAGCATTACAAAAAGGACAGTGCATCTATTATCTCCGCGATCGGTGTCAAGAATTGGCATTACAATAGCCGAAATCCTTGATTTTAACAATAGTTTCTCCGATCAGACATGAAATTTGCTAACTGATACCAACTAAATATTGCGTAAGTTCACGTTTAGCTGACGGTAATCGGAGTTAATTTTGCTATCTGTATCACTTTGGCAGTATACTAGTGAAATAAATTTTTGAAATAGTGAGGTGTAATATGGATTTCGATACATCAGTGCTTTGCGACTTTTATCCTGAAGATATTAATGTTGTTGAACCAATTTTTACTAATTTTGGTGGCATTAGTCAATTTTCAGGGCAAGTTGTGACCGTGAAATGTTTTGAAGATAATGGTTTGCTATACGAAGTATTACAAAATGATGGTACTGGTAAAGTGTTGGTTGTTGATGGTGGTGGCTCAGTACGTCGTGCATTGCTTGATGGTGAGTTGGTGGATATTGCAGTACAAAATAGCTGGCAAGGTATCATCATTTACGGTGCAGTAAGGCAAGTCGATTATCTAGCTGACGCTGAAATTGGTATTCAAGCAACCGCAGCAATTCCTGTCGGCGCTGAAGATCAAGGTATTGGGGAAACCGACATAAAAGTTAATTTTGCAGGTGTGACGTTCTTTTCTGGTGATTTTATCTATGCGGATAATACGGGCATTATTCTGTCGGAAATTGCCTTAGAAATTGAAGAATAATTCACGATAAATGAGATAAAATCAAATGGTTTTATCTCATTATTGTTTTTTATAGTGACAAAATATCCAGGCGTGCTTGTTTAAGAGCCTGCTCTTTCATTTCTGGGCTAATATTTACACCTTCAGCCCGAATAAATTTTATATCAGTTATGCCAACTAAGCCTAAAATCGCCTGTAGATAAGATTCTTGATGATCTAATACATTGTATGGCGCCATACTATACATCCCACCACGCGTCGAGACAATGATAACGGGTTTATTATTAACCAGTCCTTTAGGTCCATTCTCAGTATAGCTAAATGTCAATCCAGCTTGGCAAATCTGATCAATCCATGTTTTTAAACCGCTACTAACACTGAGGTTATACATTGGCGCACCTATGATTATCATATCCGCCGTTTTAAGTTCATCAATTGCGTGCAAAATTTCTTGATACACTTGTTTTTGTTGTTCTGTCAAATGGTGTATATCGCCGCTTCTTATTGCGGTCAATACTGCTGCTGTTAAATGCGCTGGAGGCTGCTCACCTAGGTGTTTTTCAGTGATCGTAAGATGGCTATTTTTAGACTTAAGATGACTCATTACCTCTTTGACTAATCCATTTGAAATAGAAAAATCATCTAAAATGCTTGATGTTAAGCAAAGAACCTTCATTATATATTCCTAATTTAATGTGTTAATTGTTTATGTTCTCATATTATACTAAATAACCGACTAATTTAGTAAACTATTCAGATCATAATGTACTTTTTTATTTTTTTATTTTGTTATTTATAGTATGACGCAATCCATCATATGGCAGTGGCTTTTCAGAGATAGTCGCAATATTAAAAATAAAAAAAGACCGCATTGCGGTCTTTTTTATACAAAGTGTAATGGTAAGATTACTTAATAACCTTAGCAACCACACCCGCACCAACGGTACGTCCACCTTCACGGATCGCAAAACGTAAGCCGTCTGCCATCGCGATTGGGTGAA
>NZ_RBWY01000002.1:0-395466 GCF_003634275.1 Orbus hercynius | reverse complement strand
GATTACTTAATAACCTTAGCAACCACACCCGCACCAACGGTACGTCCACCTTCACGGATCGCAAAACGTAAGCCGTCTGCCATCGCGATTGGGTGAATTAAGGATACGACCATCTTGATGTTATCGCCTGGCATTACCATCTCTACGCCTTCTGGTAACGTGATTGTGCCCGTTACGTCAGTTGTACGGAAGTAGAACTGTGGACGGTAACCTTTGAAGAATGGAGTGTGACGTCCACCTTCTTCTTTGCTTAAAATATACACTTCTGATTCAAAATCAGTATGTGGTGTAATTGAACCCGGTTTTGCAAGTACTTGACCACGTTCGATGTCTTCACGTTTAGTTCCACGTAATAACACACCTACGTTCTCACCTGCACGACCTTCGTCGAGTAATTTACGGAACATCTCAACACCAGTACAAGTCGTTTTAGTCGTCGGTTTGATCCCAACAATTTCAACTTCTTCACCTACTTTTACAATACCACGTTCAACACGCCCTGTTACTACTGTACCACGACCTGAAATTGAGAATACGTCTTCGATTGGTAATAGGAATGGTTTATCAATGTCACGCTCTGGCTCTGGAATGTAAGAGTCTAGGTAACCCGCTAATTCAACAATTTTTTCTTCCCACTCTGCTACGCCGTTTAACGCTTGTAACGCAGAGCCACGCACTACTGGAGTATCATCTCCCGGGAAATCGTATTGTGATAGAAGCTCACGCACTTCCATTTCAACTAATTCTAATAACTCTTCGTCATCAACCATATCACATTTGTTTAAAAATACGATGATATAAGGTACACCTACCTGACGACCTAAAAGAATGTGCTCACGTGTTTGTGGCATTGGACCATCTGTCGCTGCTACTACTAAAATAGCACCATCCATTTGCGCTGCACCTGTGATCATGTTTTTTACATAGTCAGCATGGCCCGGGCAGTCTACGTGTGCGTAGTGACGAGTCGGTGTGTCGTATTCTACGTGTGACGTGTTGATGGTGATACCACGTGCTTTTTCTTCCGGTGCATTATCGATTTGGTCAAATGCACGTGCGCTTCCGCCGTATTTCTTCGCAAGTACGGTGGTGATCGCCGCTGTTAAAGTTGTTTTACCATGGTCAACGTGGCCGATTGTACCTACGTTAACGTGGGGTTTTTTTCGTTCAAATTTTTCTTTAGACATTTTTTATGTTCCTTTATAAAAATTTCTTTCCCCAAATCAATGAGGAAAGAATAAAACAAATTATCTCGCTTTACGCGCTTCAATAATCGCTGTTACGATGTTTGTAGGTGCTTCATTGTACTTCAAGAACTCCATAGAGTATGAAGCACGACCTTGTGTTTGTGAACGAAGGTCTGTTGCATAGCCAAACATCTCTGAAAGAGGTACTTGCGCACGAACAGTTTTACCTGTTGCAGTATCATCCATTCCTTCAATCATACCGCGACGACGGTTTAAGTCACCAATTACATCGCCCATATAATCTTCTGGAGTTTCCACTTCAACTTTCATAATTGGTTCTAAAAGTGCTGGTTTTGCTTTCATGAAACCTTCTTTAAATGCCATTGAAGCAGCTAATTTAAAGGCAATTTCAGAGGAGTCGACATCATGGTAAGAACCAAAATGTAAACGAACACCAAGATCCACAACCGGATAGCCAGCTAAAGGACCAGATTTCAATTGTTCTTGGATTCCTTTATCTACTGCAGGAATAAATTCACCAGGAATTACCCCACCTTTGATTTCGTTAACAAATTCGTAACCAGCGCCACCCGCTTCTAATGGATACATGTCGATAACAACATGACCGTATTGACCACGACCACCAGACTGTTTCGCATGTTTACCTTCGATATCTTTAACAGTTGAACGAATTGTTTCACGGTAAGCCACTTGAGGTTTACCTACGTTCGCTTCAACGTTAAATTCACGTTTCATTCGGTCTACGATGATTTCAAGATGTAATTCACCCATACCTGCGATGATAGTTTGGTTAGATTCTTCATCAGTCCATACTCGGAATGATGGATCCTCTTTCGCCAAACGACCTAAAGCAACACCCATTTTTTCTTGGTCAGCTTTAGTTTTAGGCTCTACCGCAACCGAGATAACTGGTTCAGGGAATTCCATTCTTTCAAGGATAATTGGCGCACTTTCAGAACATAATGTATCACCCGTTGTGACATCTTTAAGACCGATAGCAGCAGCAATATCACCTGCACGAACTTCTTTAATTTCTTCACGTTTGTTAGCGTGCATCTGAACGATACGACCAAAACGTTCTTTTCTGTCTTTCACTGAGTTAAGTACTGAATCACCCGAATTAACCACACCTGAATAAACACGGAAGAATGTTAAGTTACCAACAAATGGGTCAGTTGCAATTTTAAATGCAAGTGCAGCAAATGGCTCTTCATCACTTGAATGACGTTCAGCTGGTTGACCATTTTGTAGTTCACCTTTGATTGCAGGAACGTCTGTTGGTGCCGGCAAATACTCAATAACGGCATCAAGCATAAATTGAACGCCTTTATTTTTAAATGCACTACCACACGTAACTAAGATGATTTCATTTTCAAGCACTCGTTGACGTAGCGCGCCTTTAACTTCTTCTTCAGTTAACTCTTCGCCACCGAGGTATTTTTCCATTAACTCTTCGTTAGCTTCAGCAGCTGCTTCAATCAAGTTTGCACGATGTTCTTCAACAAGATCAACCATATCAGCAGGAACATCTTCATATGTAAATGTGACACCTTGGTCGGCATCATTCCAGTTGATTGCTTTACGTTTAAGTAAGTCAATTACACCGGTGAACTTTTCTTCAGCACCAATTGGTAATACAAGCGGAACTGGAACTGCTGCTAAACGTGTTTTGATCTGTGATACAACACGTAAGAAATTAGCACCCATACGGTCCATTTTGTTTACAAATGCAATACGTGGTACTTTATATTTATTCGCTTGACGCCATACAGTTTCAGACTGTGGTTGAACACCACCAACCGCACAATAAACCATTACAGCGCCATCAAGTACACGCATTGAACGCTCAACTTCGATTGTAAAGTCAACGTGTCCCGGGGTGTCAATGATATTGACTCGGTGTGGTTCAAACTGTTTCGCCATACCAGACCAGAATGCAGTTGTTGCAGCTGAGGTAATTGTGATACCACGTTCTTGTTCTTGTTCCATCCAGTCCATTGTGGCAGCGCCATCATGAACTTCACCAATTTTGTGACTAACACCAGTATAAAACAAAATACGTTCGGTTGTGGTTGTTTTACCTGCGTCAATATGCGCACTAATACCAATATTACGGTAACGCGCTATGGGGGTTGTACGAGCCATATTAATCCTCTACTTTTAGGTCGTTTATTATTTAGACTATCGCTAGTGACTTATAGCGCAAGAGCGCCATAAGCCGGTATTCAAATAGTTGAATAATTACCAACGATAATGAGCAAACGCCCTATTAGCTTCTGCCATACGATGAACATCTTCACGTTTTTTAACGGCTGTACCTTTGTTTTCAAAAGCATCAGAAAGTTCATTTGCAAGGCGTAAAGCCATTGATTTATCGCCACGTTTACGTGCAGCTTCTACAATCCAACGCATCGCAAGCGCATTACGACGAACAGGACGCACCTCAACTGGTACTTGGTATGTAGAACCACCAACACGGCGAGACTTAACTTCTACAGTTGGTCTTACGTTATCTAATGCAACTTCAAAAGCTGCTAAATGGTCTTTCCCGCTACGCTCAGAAAGCGTATCAAGAGCTGAATATACAATTGATTCTGCGACAGATTTTTTACCATCTATCATTAAAATATTTACAAATTTAGCCAGTAATTCTGAACTGAACTTCGGATCAGGTAGAATCTTTCTTTGACCGGCAATGTGACGACGTGGCATTGGAATACTCCGTTTTCTTTTTATTAAGTTTAATACTTAACATTTTATTTCAGGTTTACCCAAAACTCAGATTGAGTTAAATGGAATTATAAAGTTTGGCCTTACTTAACGGATATCCATTAAGCCTTAGGTCTTTTCACACCATATTTAGAACGTGATTGTTTACGGTCTTTAACTCCCGCACAGTCAAGCGCTCCACGAACAGTATGGTAACGAACACCAGGTAAATCTTTCACACGACCACCACGGATTAAAATCACGCTATGCTCTTGTAGATTATGGCCTTCACCACCGATATAAGAGGTTACTTCAAAACCATTAGTCAAACGTACACGACATACTTTACGTAGCGCTGAGTTTGGTTTTTTAGGTGTTGTAGTATAAACACGAGTACAAACACCTCGTTTTTGCGGGCATGCTTCAAGAGCAGGAACATTACTTTTAACTTCCTTAAGTGCTCGAGGTTTGCGTACCAGCTGATTAATTGTTGCCATTAATAAGCTCCTGATTTTTTTATATAATTTAAAAAAATTAAATTAAAATTGCTTGTTAGATACGTAAAATAACTGTGCCAAAATACTATAAATATAGCTTTTGGGTCGCACGATTCTAGTATTGAAGGGGGGTAATGTCAAGTTTTTGCTCATAATAAGACAGGATTTTATACTCGTACTAAGGCAGTTATGCTACTATATTGTTAAGATTTAAACGCACAATGTTTCGCTATTTGCTCATAAAACTGGTTTCTTATGCCATACTGATGGTCGTCATATTAAAAATCAATTCATATGTGCAGATTATACATGCTTTAAATAAAGGATATTAAATATGCGATACGTCATTGATCTCCATATGCACACGGTTGCCAGTACTCATGCATATAGCACAATACATGACTATATTTTACAGGCAAAATTGAAAGGCCTTAAACTCATTGCTATTACCGATCATGGTATGGCATTAGGTGATAGTCCGCATCGCTGGCACTTTATTAATATGCGAATTATTCCTCGAATTATCGATGGTATTGGTATTTTACGTGGTATTGAAGCAAATATCTTAAATCGACAAGGCGATATTGATTGCGATGACGGAATGTATCGTGAGCTTGATATGGTGATAGCCGGTTTTCATGAACCGGCTTTAGCATCAAGCGATATCGATAGCAATACCGAAGCGATGATCGCAACGATTAAAAACCCTAAAGTAAATATTATTAGTCATCCGGGTAATAAAAATTATCCTATCCATATTGATGAAGTTGCTAAGGTGGCTAAAGCGTATCATGTTGCTTTAGAAATCAATAATTCCTCTTTTATTTCGCGTAAGGGCAGTGAAGATAATTGTCGTAAAATCGCGCAAGCCGTCAAAGATGCTGGTGGAATGCTCTCATTAGGTTCTGACTCTCATATTGCTAATACGCTCGGCAATTTTAGTCATTGTTTCGAACTCATTAAAGATGTTAATTTTCCAGCAGAGCGGATTATTAATCACAGTCCGCAAGCTGTCATTAAATTTTTATCGCTTAAAACGGGTCGATATGTTGAAGAGTTAGCGGCATTATAAAAAATGCTTGCTGACCGGCAAGCCACAAAAAAAGCGCGTTGTCTGCGCGCTTTATTAATTGATAATGGAATTAATGACCAATAAAAATAAATTTGAGGACAAATAGCACGGCAACAGCCACCACACAAATATTGAGCTGTTTAAATTTACCGGTACATGTTTTTAATACAACGTAAGAGATAAAACCTAACGCAACACCTTCAGTTATCGCGAATGCAAATGGCATCATTAATGCCGTAATAAAAGCGGGCGTTGCTTCAGTCAGATCATGCCAATCAACTTTAACCAAACTAGACATCATTAAAATACCCACAAAGATTAACGCACCAGACGTCGCATACCCGGGAACAATATGTGCTAATGGCGATAAGAAAATCACAAGTAGGAATAAAATACCAACCACAATCGCCGTTAATCCTGTTCGACCACCGACTGAAACACCGGCTGAGCTTTCAATATAGGTAAGAACTGATGATGTGCCAAATAACCCGCCTAACGTCGAACTAAAACTATCGACCAGTAATGCCTGACGCATTTTTGGGAAACGCCCCTGACTATCGGCAATGCCAGCTTTATCCGTTACCGCTAAAATCGTTCCCGATGAATCAAATAAGCTCACAATCATAATCGAAAAAATAATGCCTGCCATACCAATATTTAATGCGCCAAGCAAATCGATATGACCAACAACCTTAGTTACATCTGGTGGCATAGAGATAATACCTGAATAATGGATATTCGGGTCAAGCCATAATCCGAGTAATGACACCACTAAAATTGAAATCAACACAGCAGCATGCACATTACGAGCAGCAAGAACGATAATAATAAAAAAACCAAGCGAGCCAAGTAATACTGGTAAAGACAAAATATCCCCCATGGTCAATAATGTTGCCTGAGAAGACTGAATCAACGCCATATTTTTAAAGCCCATAAAGGCAATAAATAAGCCGATTCCAGCACTAATCCCAGCGCGTAAACAATGTGGAATATTTGAGATTAACCAGTGACGAATTTTAAATAGTGATAGGATAAAGAAGAGTAGCGAGCCCCAAAAAATCGCTCCCATTCCCACTTCCCAAGAATACTTAGAACAAATACTAAAGGCAAAAAATGCATTAAGCCCCATGGCTGGCGCTAAAGCAATCGGCAAATTAGCAGCAAATCCCATTAAAATACTGGCAAAAGCCGTCACCAGACACGTTAACACAAACACGGCTTCTTTATCCATCCCAGTTACACTGAGAATATCTGGATTAACAAAGATAATGTACACCATAGTTAAAAAAGTTGTACAGCCAGCAATAATTTCTGTTCCTACTGTTGATTTTTTCTCTTTCAGTTGAAAAATTTTTTCAAACAAAGAACGATCACGACTCGATTGCATATCACTCATAAATAAACCTAAATTAAAATGAAATAAATGGCCCCGTTATTATTAACAGATATTTAACGAGGTCAAGCAATTTTATTCAATTGGGCTGCCTTCACCAGCAGGTAAATTAGCGTGAACCGGAATATCAATTTTTTTCTCTTTCTCGATCGGCTCTACCGATTCGATATCCTTATCAGTCTCATCAGAGGGATTAAGCTGCATTAACGAGAGTATATGTTTAGCAATCTCATTTTCACCGGTGATAACGCCTGTTGCACCATGTTCGGCAATATATTCAGCCTCATCATCATAAAAAGCGCGGACATAGATGGCTAAATCAGGTCTGACTTTGCGTGCTTGCGAACAGATTTCACCTGCCTCATAGCCATTAGGGGTCGAAATAATTAACCATTTAGCGGTGTCCAACTGAGCAAGTTCTAATGTCTCGGGTTTAGATGCATTACCAAAAACAGCGGCAATATCATCATGGCGCAACTGCTCAACGAGTGTTAAGGAATTATCAACAGCAACAAATGGGATATGACGAATTTTAAGCTGCTTAGCAATTGTGCTCCCCAATCGGCCATGCCCAACGAGAATGGCATGATCGGTAAGCCCTTTAGGTACTTGCTGATTAATGACCGCTATCGGATCAATAATTTTATCAACGATACTTTCCGTTTTCGCTAAATAGCGCTCAATTAAATTGAAGATAAACGGATTAATAACAATCGAAATAATTGCTCCGGCTAAAATCAAACTATAGGCCTCATTCGGGAATACACCGAGTACTTTTCCTAAAGCCGCTAAGATAAAGGCAAACTCACCGATTTGAGCCAAACTAGCTGAAATGGTTAATGCGGTGCGCTTAGTGTGACCAAAAATACGGACGATAAAATATGCAGCAATCGATTTACCAAAAATAATAATGACAACAGTCGATAACGTTGCTAAAGGGTGCTCAATTAAAATATGTGGATCAAACAACATCCCTACCGACACAAAAAAGAGCACGGCAAAAGCGTCTTTGAGCGGTAAAATATTTTTAGCTGCACGATGACTTAACTCCGATTCGGTCAACGCCATGCCAGCAAAAAATGCACCTAGTGCAAAGGATGCTCCAAACAATTGTACTGCGGCTAAAGCAATACCGAGCGCAATCGCTAGCACCGATAATGTAAATAACTCTTCTGAACCAGTACTGGCACTTTTGGCCAATAACCAAGGGATGACTCGGCGCCCAACGACAATCATTAAAGCAATAAAGACAATTACTAAACCAATAGTTTTGGCAATTTCAGTTAATACATTCCAAACATTCACATCCGCATTATCACCGAGCATGGTAACAATTGGTGGTAATAACACTAAGGTTAAGACCATCGCGAGATCTTCAACAATTAACCAACCAATCGCAATGCGTCCTCGTTTACTTTCAATCAAGTCTCGCTCTTCAAGTGCGCGCAGCAATACCACGGTACTGGCTGTTGATAAACATAGACCAAACACCAAGCCCGTTGTCATTGACCAGCCTAAGATAGACGATAATCCCATTCCAAGCAGCGTTGCAACCGCAATTTGTACCACCGCACCAGGAATCGCAATTAATTTTACCGCCATTAAGTCTTTCAAGGAAAAATGCAAGCCAACGGCAAACATTAATAAAATTACACCAATTTCTGCTAACTGACTAATTATCGCGGTATCAGCGACATAGCCTGGTGTTGCCGGTCCAAAAATAATCCCCGCAATAAGGTAACCGACTAAAGGAGAGACACGTAATCGATCAGCCAACATACCTAAAATCGCAGCTAAAACAATTCCCCCAATAATTGCTGCTAGTAGCGGCCCTGTGTCATGCATCATCAACTCCTTTAAATTATTCTGATTCTTATTTGAACTGTGAAATATTCTAGCGTATTTTACTTCATTTTGTTAAATATTTTGCTTGTTTAATTCATAAACAGCAAATACAGTGCATTATTGCCATGATTCAATCGGCATTATGTCATTGGTATTATAAAAAAGGCATATAATTAATGCAGCGTAAAGATGAAAAGCGCGGATACTAATAATTTAAATCGGATGAGAACATCAACGATACGCATTTTATAATCAATTAAGCGTACGTATAAGAGGAAATGCGCCTCTTATACGTTTTTTCTAAAATTAAATTTGATACTCGCTTGCATCAGTATGCGTAATTTTAACTTTGACAATACGATGGCTTTCTACTTCGAGAATTTCAAACAGATAGTGATCAAACTCAATTACTTCGCCCGCTTGTGGAATATGCTGTGAATGTTCCATCAATAGCCCAGCAAGCGTATGATACTCACGCTTATCATCGATTTTAATTGGCACAAACCGTACGAGTTCTTCTAAAGGCGTATAGCCGTTAGCAATCCAGCAATTCTCGCCACCACTTTGAATATCATGCCTTGCATCAATATCTTCGCCTTCTGTAGGGAATTCGCCAGCAATCGTCTCGGTCACATCAGTCACAGAGACAATCCCTTGCATCGAGCCAAACTCATCGACCACAAAAGCAAAGTGAGTCTTAGCGGTTTTGAACTGCTCAAGCGCGACTAATAAAGAGATAGTCTCTGGGAAAATTAACGGCTGTTTAATTAATTTAGTAAATGAGATATCATGTTGATTATTTAGCACTTCTTTTAATAAATCATTGACTGGTATGATACCAATTGGCTCACCAATTGAGACATTATCAGTGACAATCAAGCGAGTATGCTGATTTTCAAGGAGGTCGTTAAGAATCGTTTCTTTATCATCATTAATATTAATCATCTTAATATCGAGTCTTGATGTCATGATACTACTAACAGAGCGCTGAGCTAACCCTAATACGCGTTCAATCATACTCAATTCTTGATCATTAAATACCGCGGTTTGCTTACCTGCATCGGCGATTAAATCTTTACTATTGGTATCAAGATCCTCGTCTTCCACATCCCCTTTCACTAAACTTAAGATTGCTTCTGCTGTACGTTGACGTAGTGGTTTTTTACTTAAAAAGCGTCGACGATTAAAGCTTGCCATCTGATTAAAGAACTCGATAAGAATCGAGAAACCAATCGCAGCATAGAGATAACCTTTCGGAATAGAGAAACCAAAGCCTTCTGCGATCAAGCTAAAACCGATCATCAATAAAAAGCTAAGACATAAAATGACAATTGTCGGATGGCAATTAACAAAGTTCGCCAGTGGTTTGCTGGCAATCATCATAATTACCATCGCGATACACACCGCCACTATCATAACCGGTACATGCTCAACCATACCAACTGCGGTAATTACCGAGTCGAGCGAGAACACCGCATCTAACACCACGATTTGTGCAACGACGGTCCAAAAGCGAGAAGCCTTTTTCTGTTTAGTGGATTCGTGGTTACCACCTTCTAGCCGCTCATTGAGCTCCATCGTCGCTTTAAACAAGAGGAATAAGCCTCCAATGAGCATAATTAGCTGACGGGCATTAAAACTAATACCGAGTGCAGAGAAAAGAGGGGCCGTTAATGTGACGAGCCAGCCGGTAAACATTAATAAAATAATGCGCATAACCAGCGCTAATGATAGCCCAATAATTCGAGCATGATCACGTTTTTCTGGTGGGAGCTTTTCGGCAAGAATTGCGATAAAAACAATATTATCAATACCTAGGACAATTTCAAGAACAATCAGTGTTGACAGTCCAATCCAAATTGTAGGATCCATGATCCATTCCATATCTCGGGTGGTTACCTTTTATTAAACAGCACATGCTGAACCGATAATTTTGGACGGAATTTTTAATTAAATCAATGAGAATTTGCTTAAAAATGTAATTATGATTGTAAAGCGGATAAAAAAGGCAAAATATAGAGACGATATTATAAGTTAAATCAAATAATTAATTAATCTAATAACCAATATAGACCGATAGAAATCTGCGCACAATTTGAGTATAGTGAGATCCTAATCCATGACAATAAGAGAATCACTATGTTAACCGTTAATGAATATTTTACAGGCAATGTGAAATCCATTAGTTTTACTAACGCAAGTCGTGGCGCGGCGAGTGTTGGCGTAATGGAAGTTGGTGAATATACGTTTAGTACTAATAATGCGGAAGAGATGACCGTGATTTCAGGCTCGTTAAATGTACTCTTACCTACGGCAAAAGATTGGCAGAGTTTTGAAGCGGGTCAAGTTTTTCATGTGCAAGTAAAAAGCCAATTTAGTGTGCAAGTCGCAGAGCCAACCGCTTACCTTTGCCGATATTTATAATCGTATTGTGCTATTCACGCTCATTTAGAAAATGAGCAATACCGTTCAAGTGAAATTATCAACATGATTGCACAGATATTAAAACATACGGGTATCTGTGCGCCATGTATCAGCAGTCAGCGCCTCACCAAAATAACTTTGTACTAATTTTTGCGTGATATCACTAAGAGGGGATGCGAGTACTTCCGCGGTATTACCACTCTCAACCACTTCACCATCGTGCATAACCAAAATTTGATCGCTAATGTGCTTCATCATGCCAATATCTTGCGTAACATAAACATAGGATAATTTGTGTTCTTCTTGTAAAGAGAGCATTAAATTGATAATTTGCGAACGCATCGAAATATCTAAGGCAGTTAACGCCTCATCGAAAATAATCACTTTAGGCTGTAATATCAATGCGCGCGCCAAAGCAACGCGTTGCTTTTGCCCTGCCGCCATAACCGATGGGTAGTAAGAAGCATGCTCTGCCGATAAGCCAACTTGCTTTAATACATCATAAATCAAGACTTCTCGCTCGCTGGTTGATAATGTCGTATTTTGTTTTAGTGGAATATCTAATATTTTGCCAATTTTCAGCCGCGGATCAAAAGAACTATCCACATTTTGGAAGATCATACGAATCAATTTACAGCGAGTTTGATAATCACCATACTCTAATTTTTGCTCCTCAACCCAGATATCGCCCTCATCAGGGCTCATCATGCCAACTAGCATTTTAGCCAGTGTCGATTTGCCAGATCCATTCTCACCAATAATGGCTAAGGTTTTACCCTCATTTAAGGAAAAAGAGACTGATTTGACTGCCTCAATCATAATATGGCCGAATAATCCCTTCGGTATCTGAAAACATTTTGATAAATTACGTACTTTTAATACGGGATTCATGACCGACTATCCTGTAATTCAGTGTTGAGTGGAAAATGGCACGCCACCGCATGATCTTTCATGGCAATGAGCTTTGGGGCTTCAATGCACTTGCGCTGCGCATAAGGACAGCGCGGGCCTAGTCGGCAACCTATTGGTAAATGCTCTAATGGCGGAATCACACCTGGCAATGAGTTAAGTGGGCGTTTATGAGGAATGGCTTTACCAAAATCAGGAATGGCAAAAATCAGTGCCTGAGTATAAGGATGATATGGCTTTTTGATCAGCTCTTCACTATCCGCAATTTCAACCGTCTGCCCACAATACAATACATTAATACGATCGGTCCAGCGGGTCACCATTTGTAAATCGTGGCTAATAAATAAGATTGTCGTGCCTGAATTTTGATTCAAACTAGCTAATAATCTGAATATTTGCGCTTCTGTCGTCGATTCCATCGCATTAGTTGGCTCATCAGCAATCAGTAATTTAGGTTGATTTGCTAACGCGATAGCGATCATGACTTTTTGGCACTCGCCTTCGGTGAGTTCCTTTGGATACGCGTTCATGATCTCTTTGTGCTCTTTTATCCCAACTCGATGCAGTAGTTCAATTGCCCTATTTTTACGCCAAAATAGTCTTTGCCACCATCGTCCTTTAAAGGTCCAAGATGGAATCGACTGAATTAAAAAGCGCCCAATTTTCATAGTCGGATCAAGGCACGATTGCGGTTCTTGGAAAATCATTGAAATATTGGCACTGATAATTTTCCGACGTTTTTTAGGTGAAAGCCGAAGTAAATCAATCCCATCAAAATAGAATCGATCCGCAGTCACTTTCCAGTTATTATTGGTCGCTCCAAGTATCGCTTTGGCGATTAAACTTTTTCCGGATCCTGACTCACCAACCAATCCGCGTATTTCCCCCTCATTGAGCCGGATATTAACTCGATCTACCGCACGTAATAAGCCATTTGGTGTAATAAACTCAACCGTTAAATTACGAATATCCAGTAATGCCATCTTAATTTCCCGCTCGCTTAGTTAATACAATATGAACGCCAAAATTAAGCATATGGATAAATAGTACCGTAATCACAATAGGAATACCTGAGGAAAAAAATGCCCAATAATTGCTATTAATGATACTAAGCATCCTATACATCATTGCACCAAGATCAGGTGGGCTCAAATTATCACCAAAGCCTAAAAAAGTGAGCACCGTTAATGCTAAAATAATGTGACAAAACAATACAATCACTTCAATTAAATAAGTCGGAAAAATATTGGGAATAATATAGCCATTAAGAATTTTTGCTGTAGATAAACCATCAAGTCGATGAGCTGTGATATAGGTTTTTTGCCATTCTTGTATAATTTGATGGTGTAAATTATGAACAAAACGCGGCAAATAAGATAGACCCACGATGATTAGAATAGAGTGAATGTTATTATGCCATACTAATGCAATTACAATCGCGCTCAGTAATGGTGGAATTGTCATAATAACTCGAAAAAATAGTGCGATAATGCTTCTAAATAGTGGGATAAAAAAGAGTAAATAATTCATGATTGCGCCGACCACAACCACATAAAAGGTCGCTCTTAATGTTAATGTCAGCGTTGTTTTATAACTCACTAATAGATAATTAAAAATATCGTGACCAACTGAATCCGTCCCCAGCAGATGATTCAAATCACCATTACTCTGCCATGCCGGTGGTAATTGCTGCTGAAAAACAGGCTCTAATTGTACATTAAACAACCATTTCATTGCCAAGCAAAGTAAAATAATCGCAAGCACACCATAACTACCAATCATAATATAAATATTGCTATGAAGACTATTTTTGATACTAATGCGCGATTTAATCATCGCCTGAATCATCTTATTCATATAACGTCCTTGATTGCATCGGATAGATTGCAACGACAAAGATTTCGCTCAATAACGTCAACAAACTAACTAATGCGCCGCAACTAAAAATCGCCAGCGCAATCACCACATAATCTTGCTGGTGAAACGCCGAAAAAACCCACGTTCCAAGCCCAGAGCGGTTTAATAATATCTCAATTGTCATCGTTGAAAAAAGCAAAGTGGTAATATTATATGCCAACTGTGGAATTGCCGTTGGTACCGCATTGGGTAATAAGTGACGAAACAGGACTTTACGTGATGAATTTTCACGAATACTGGCAACTTTAATATAGTTTTGCCGAGCGGTAATACTCACGCGCTGGCTAATGAGCTGTATTGTAATAATGCAAGGTTGAATTGTTAATATCATGACTGGAACAAATAAATATTTCATTTCAGTCAATAGCAAACCTAATTTATCCTCGTGCGGTGTCAGTAATATATGTAACAGCGATAAGCTTCTGACGGAGGGTTCGTATTGTGGATTTTTGATAAACAGCCAATCAGTAGAAAGCACAAACATCACCAAAATGGTCAACCAAATAATCGGGCAGGCATACAATACCAAGCACACTAGCTTAATGAAATGATTAATTTTATTACTTTTAGTTAAACCAGCAAAAATACCTATCGGGAAACCAACAATAATCGATCCGATAATCGCCAGAATAGATAATTCAAATGTTGGTAACAGAATTTGTGTGAAAATCTCCCATAATGATTTGTTGGAAATTACAAATTCATTAAAGAAAATCTGCTGATAAAAAACCTGATATACCTCAAAAAAAGACAGGTTATTAAACGGTGAATTAGGGGCAAAATAGATAATTACCACACTAATTAGAGATAATAAAAGCAGAACCAGCAAAAAAGAAGTAATCTTTTTTATTATGTATATAAGCATTATTTATCTCAGCAAAATATTGATTGTAGAAAATACCAAACGAATTTTTGACGACTTACAATTAAGCCCATATTGATAAAATATGGGCTTAATAACGACATGTTCAATACAGGCTATTGCTCATCGATTACGTATGAGTTAGATGATAACTCAGGTTTACTTGCACCAGCATAGGCATGTTCTTGCGCACTTAATGCACCCGCCTTTCCTTTACCAATGTATCGATAGTTTGATTCGTCTCTCTGCAAAACAGCTGTCAATGAATCATCACTGTTCACACCGAGTGATGGTGCTTTCATCATGCTTGATGATGCAAATCCCGTTATCACAGTCTCATCAGCTGAATGTTCAACTGGTGCAATCTCTACGGTTTTGGGTGCTTCTTGTTTGTGATTTTCCTGCGGCTGTGCTAGAGCGACTTGTGCCTCTTCTTGTTCCGTTATCACTACTGGCTGCAATAACGAAGGAATCAGTGCAGGTATTAGCTGAGTTGTCTGCTCATCAGCAATGATAGCCATAGAGGGCTGTTCATTTTGTTGTGACACTACTTTAACAAAACGATAGTCAATGGCAATTCGGCCTAACGCTAATTCAGGAGAATAAACCGCAAGCACTAATGGCATAGGCGAAGCATTGGCAACAACTGTCTTCGCTTTTTTTCGACGCTGACCATTTAAACGTAAATGGCGAGACGTTCGTCTTGGGCGACGAGCACTTTGGCTGTTATCTTTACTGCCATGGGTTTCACTGTCATTTTTGAGCACGACAGGTAATAAAAGCGCAGGGATAACCATTTTAGGCTTATTTGACTCTTTTACACTTAGGCTCTGCGTAGCTGGCATATCGGCATCATGTGCGACTCTGACTTTTTTGTTTAATGTACGCGGCGCTCTTCTTGGCTTAACTTCAGCCTTCACTGGCGCGACTTGGGGAGCTGCAACAATTTCGGTCTCAGTTGGCTTAGCTGTCTCTTCTGCTTTATTCTGCCTTGGGCGACGATTATTTTTCGCAGTGGTTTCTTTCTCGCGATCTCTATCTTTTTCTTTATCTTTGACATCGGTACGAGCAGTATTATTTTTACTGTTATACTTATTTCGACGATGATTAATCGGTCGTTTATCGTCTTTTTTGCTCACATCTTTAGTATTATCAACAACCTTATCTGACGTTGCTTTTACTGACGTAGCATTTTTTTCATCATGTGCAAATAAACCGCGTAACTTTTTAGCCAACGAACCAAATAAACCTAGTGAAGGTGCGACTTCTTCAGTATTTTTGACTTTTACTATCGCTGGATTCAACTCCACTTTAACGCCAGATAAAATGGCTTCTTCAGCAACATATTCTGTTACTGCCTCGTCATCCTCTTCTTCGAGCTCACGAATGAGCTTAGGTAGATTGTAACTCAGTACATCTGTTTCCTCACCACGGCGTTTACGAATAACCTTGTAGAGCGGCGTTTCCATTTCGCTATCTGCTGCGATAACAATTTTAATATCGGGGTAATTACTTTCTATATTGGTAATCGCACGACGCTTTTCATTGAGTAAATAACTAGCAATAGGTACCGGCACGATGACATCAATTTGTACAGTATTATCTTTTAGCGCTTCTTCTTGAATTAATCGCAGAATTGAAAGCGATAAGGAGTTGTTATCGCGTACAGTACCGGTTCCCTGACAACGCGGACAAATATGATGCGTTGCCTCACGCAGTGACGGACTCAATCTTTGCCGAGACATCTCTAATAATCCAAAACGCGAAATTCTGGCAGTCTGAATACGTGCACGGTCGGTTTTCATCGCTTCTTTTAAGCGATTTTCCACTTCACGCTGGTTACGAATCGGTGTCATATCAATAAAATCAATGACAATTAGTCCACCTAAATCACGTAAACGAAGCTGCCTTGCAATCTCATCTGCCGCTTCAAGATTAGTGGTAAATGCCGTTTCTTCAATATCACTGCCTTTAATTGATTTAGCGGAGTTGATATCAATAGCAGTAAGTGCTTCAGTTGAATCGATAACGATAGAACCACCAGATGGTAATCGGACTTCTCGTTGAAATGCAGATTCGATCTGACCTTCAATTTGGTAGTGACTAAATAATGAAATTTCACCTGAATACAGTTTTAAACGACTAATATACTCAACGCGCCCTAAATCCTCTAAACGCTTTTTCGCTATTTCAAGTATTTTTTGATTATCGATGAATATTTCACCAACATCATCACGTAAATAATCACGAAAAGCGCGAGTAATCACATCGCTTTCTTTATGAATTAAACTCGGTGCGGGATGATTTTTCGCTTCATTTTGAATCGCTTTCCAATAAGTAATTAAAGCATCAAGATCTTGTTGTAACTCTTGTTGCGTTTTACCCACGCCAGCAGTACGAGCGATAACCCCCATACCGCGTGGTTTTTCAAGCGCATCAATATTCCGCTTCAAATCAGCGCGATCTTCCCCTTCAATCCGCCTTGAAACACCGCCAGCACGAGGATCATTTGGCATTAAGACTAGATAGCTACCCGCTAAACTGATATAAGTCGTCAGCGCTGCGCCTTTTTTACCGCGAATTTCTTTTTCAATTTGAATAAGGACTTCTTGGCCTTCTTGTAAATGCTTGATACTACGACGCCCAGAAATATCATTTGGAAAATAATTTTCTGCAATCTCTTTCAATGGAAGGAATCCGTCTCGTTCACCGCCATATGACACAAAAGCGGCTTCTAAGCTGGGATTAATTTTAGTAATAGTACCTTTGTAAATATTGGCTTTTTTCTGTTCATGACCTAAGCTTTCGATATCAAGATCGTATAGCCGCTGACCATCTACAAGTGCAATACGCAGCTCTTCTTGCTGTGTTGCATTAATTAGCATTCTTTTCATTGTTATATACTCTTTAAATTCAGAAGCAGCAGAATCAAGCAAATGAAAAAAGAGAATTTATTTTAATCGCACTTTATCAAATATTTAAATTAGACCAATCGTAATTGTATTCATTATTTTATTTATATAATTATTGTTATTATATTATGTGAACACATTTTCATTATAAATTTAGCGATACTCACCACAATAATTGCCGAACTAAAGTCAGTATAGCTAAAAAATTTTATATATTTGCTCTTCAAATTGAAAATACCATCTAGCGTTATATCTGCCCGACTTTTCAACTCAATAGGTACTATGGTTAAAATAACACTCTTATTTAATTCGTTATTCTACTTACTTGTTATTGTTAACAAAAATGTCTGTAAATTAATATCTATAATGTCTGATGCCATTGCCGCATTATAAATAAAAAAACTCTCCTATATTATTAACATTTCATGGCAGGATAGCAAGTAAATTAAAGTGCTGATTTTGTCATATTCATTAATTATGTTGTGCCATATCAAGTTATAGTGAGGAAAATAATTCAATCCAGTCTTTGATACACACTTTTATCATGACGTAAACGATTCTGTTATTTTCAGGACCAATCTGACACAAACACTACTAATCGATTAAACTTATGTTATGATAAGTCAAAATGAAAACTCTGAAGCAATTACACCTAAGTCTACTGATAAGGTTTACTTGCCGCGATGTTATCGCCGGGTATGCTGTAGAAATACGTATGCCTCCCGAATTTTGGAAAGGTGTTTTTTAAATGCAACAACAGCTAGTTGATAATTATCAACGTCGGTTTCAATATCTGCGCTTATCTTTAACGGAATTGTGTAATTTTCGTTGTCAGTATTGTTTGCCAAACGGATATCAGCCCAATAGAGCACATCAATTTTTGACCTTAAATGAAATCGCCAATATTGCCAATGTATTTAGTGATCTTGGTGTGCAAAAAATTCGTTTAACAGGCGGAGAGCCGACACTGCGTCGAGATTTTGCCGATATTATTATGCTGCTCGCTAAACAGGCTTCTATTAAAGAAATTGCCGTCACAACGAATGGTGATCGGTTACTCAATCGTATTACCCAATGGCAACAAGCCGGCCTAACTGCACTTAATGTGAGTATTGATAGTTTTTCACCTGCCCGATTTGCACTCATTACAGGTGAAAATAAGTTGCATCAAGTACTCGCAGGCATCGATAGAGCACTTGAAATCGGTATGCAGAAAGTCAAAATTAATACTGTATTAATGAAAGGCTTAACCGATGGTTTAAATGAGTATTTGCCCTGGATTAAAGATCGTCGCGTCGATTTGCGTTTTATCGAACTGATGGAAACTGGCGAAGGCTCTGCTCACTTCAATCGTTTTCACTTATCAGGAACAGAAATTGAGCAACAATTAGTTGCGCAAGGTTGGCAACTAATGGATAAAGATAAGCTTGCCGGTCCGGCCAAAGTTTATCAGCACCGTGATTATCAAGGGCGAGTTGGACTAATTATGCCGTACTCGAAGAATTTCTGCCAAAGCTGCAATCGACTGCGCGTATCTTCGATCGGTAAATTGCACTATTGTTTGTTTGGTGATTCTGCAATCGATCTGCGCGACTTATTGCAAGACAGCAGTCAACAAGCATTATTAAAGGCACGAATTTTAGCATCATTACGCATCAAACCAGAGACGCATTTTCTGCATCAACATCACGCAGGTATTACGCCAAATCTCTCATATATTGGCGGTTAAATCCGGTATAATGCTATCTTTTTGTGGTACACGAACGGCATTCCAATGATTAATCGCCCATTGTAAGAGTTGTTCTTTGCTGCCATCTTGCCAATCATGGGGAATCGGCTGCCCCAAAAAAACCAATCCTTTAATCAATAATTGTGTAATATTATCAAGTTTAATTGGTGGAGCATGATTTTGCTTAGATAACTTATCACGGTTTTGATTAAGCACTAGCGGTAAATGATAGTAACTCGGCAAGGACCATCCTAATTGTAAATAAAGTGACATCTGTTTAGTGGTCACTGACAGTAGATCCGCCCCTCTGACAACCTCGGTCACTCCTTGTTCATGATCATCAATGACCACGGCAAAATTATACGCAAATAAACCATCTTTTCGCCTAATAATAAAATCTTCATGCTGTTTGGGAACCGAAATTCGTTGACATTGCCGAATATTATCAATAAACCGATCGATAACATAAGTTTGTTTGAAGCGAATAGCCCGCTGATGGCTTGCAGTCAAATGGCGATTTTGGCAGTGATTATCATAAACGTGCGAAGCTAAATTTTGTACTCGCTGTCTTGAGCAATCACAATAATAAGCACCTTTATCCTGAATTAAAGAATGTAAAATATCCTGATACCGAGCTAAACGAGTAGATTGATAGACAACCTCACCATCCCAATAGAGCCCTAATTTTTCAAGCGTAAACAAAATATCAGCTGCAGCACCACTAACTTCACGAGGGGGATCGAGATCTTCAATACGAACAAGCCAATGGCCCTGCGCTGATTTTGCTTGTAGATAACTACCTAAGGCTGTAATAAACGAGCCAAAGTGTAACAAACCTGAAGGTGACGGAGCAAAACGCCCCACACTGTTTTTCATATTTAATTAAAAAATCAGCTCACTGTTATCCTATTCATAACACATTATTACTAAATACTACATCCCCATCTGTTTTTCACGCAGCTCAGCTACCGTTTTACAATCAATGCAAAGATCTGCTGTTGGTCTTGCTTCTAATCGCTTGATACCAATTTCCACGCCACACGAATCACAATAACCAAAATCATCATGGTCAATTTTTAGTAACGTTTTCTCAATTTTTTTGATCAGCTTACGTTCTCTATCTCGCGCTCTAAGCTCTAAACTAAACTCTTCTTCTTGAGTCGCTCTATCGGCAGGATCAGGGAAATTAGCAGCTTCGTCTTGCATATAAGTTACCGTTCGATCCATTTCACCTCTAAGCTGATTAAGCCAAGTTTCTAAAATTAGGCGAAAATGTTTCAATTGGTTCGGATTCATGTACTCTTCATCTTTTGCCTCATTATAAGGTTCAAGACCCGCCATAGCGAGAAGGCTTAGGGATGAGCTATTTATTTTTTGTTCCTTTTTCACCGAAATCTCCTTTCAAACAATTTTTTAAAGCGCTAAACTATAGCAATAAATTCTGCTTTATCAAATTGTTTTTAACGATTTTTGTAAAAAAATAAATTGTATCGGCTCCGCTCATATTAATAGATAAATATACAGTACTTAAATAATAATAATATCTCACCATAAGGTCATATTATTCATTGGGATATACTGTAAAAGCACAGCTAATGAGCTCGCGTCAGGTAAAATTAACTGTGGCGCGATATCAAATAAAGGGTATAACACAAATTCACGATTTTTCATATCATAATGAGGCACCGTTAATTCGTCGGTATTTATTTGTAAGTTGTCATAAAGCAGGATATCTAAATCAAGCGTTCTTGGTCCCCAGCGATTGGCTTTTCGTACTCGGCCTAGGTACTTTTCGATCTGCTGCAACGCATGTAATAACGCAATGGGTAATAAAGCGGTTTCAATTTTCAAAACCGCATTTAAATAATCTGGCTGATCTTGCGGCCCTAGTGGCTTACTGCGATAAAAAGGAGACACCGCCATAATTACCGTATCGGGTATCAGCGCAATAGCATCAATGGCCTGCTGAGCCTGCTTGAACGGATCACCCAAATTCGCTCCCAGAGCAACAAATACCACCGCCATATTGAATCCTCAATTGAAGCCACTACCATAATACATGCCTATTAGTTTAACTAAAAAACCTCAGTGCGTCATGCATGATTTTCCCGTATGTAAATAGCAATTGATTCGCTATCGATTGACGTGTAATTTAATGTAACTTCCATATCATCTCAGTATAACGGTTGTTTATCATCTTTATCACTACAGGAGAAACAAAATGAATATTGCTTTCGTTACCGGTGCATCAGCTGGATTTGGTACAGCAATCTGCCGCCAATTAATTACCGATGGTTATAAAGTGATTGGTGCTGCACGTCGGCAAGATAAGTTATCATGCTTAGCGGCAGAATTAGGTAGCAATTTTTTACCAATACAATTAGATATTACCCAAAAAGATGCGGTCAATAATGTGCTTTTAACACTTCCGATCGGTTTTAAAGATATCGATATTTTAATTAATAATGCCGGATTGGCTCTTGGTATGGAACCGGCTTATGAAGCAAATTATGATGATTGGGATACGATGGTACATACCAATATCATCGGCCTAATTCATTTAACACGCATTATTTTACCAACTATGGTAGCGCGTAACACGGGTTATATCATTAATATTGGTTCAACCGCCGGTAATTATCCTTACCGAGGCGGCAATGTTTACGGTGCGACGAAAGCGTTCGTCAAACAGTTCAGTGCCAACTTGCGTACTGATTTATTTGGTAAAAAAATACGCGTCACCAATATTGAACCGGGCTTATGTGGTGGTACTGAATTTTCCAATGTGCGATTTCATGGCGACGTCGCGCAAGCTAAGGCTGTTTATGATAATGTCGACGCTATTAGCGCACAAGATATTGCGAATACCATTTCATGGTTAGTCAATTCGCCAGCACATTTTAACGTCAACGCTATCGAAATCATGCCAACAGCTCAAGTACCAGCCGGACTTGCTGTCTCGAAAAACATGCAGTAATCCTTTATATTCCGCTATCTGGCTATACCCGTTAGCATCTTACTGGGCAGAGAGAAAAAACAAAGGCCTCTCTGTTCAATACTCTGACTAACATCAATATTCTCAAATAACTGATGCGCTATTTTGCTACTCTAAAAATGTCTTAGCAAAAAATTTTGTCTAAAGTGCAATATTGTAACAAATTAAGTATAAAAATTTTCTAACTGTGACTAAAATACACTTGCACTTATGTTCAGTGATTGCTATTCTTTTATTCTAGTATGGTAAGTTAAGGTTGATTAACAATGACATTTTCGACAGTTCTCAATAAATTTGCAAGTAGCCTTCCAGGTACTGATACCTATGTGAAATTACGTCAGTCGATGCAAACACTTATTCAAGAAGATCCAAATAATGCTTCGGTCTATTTCTTAGTATTTGGCTTTGCAAGAACTTATGTCATGTTGTATGAAGATCAAGAAGTGTCACCACAATTTGCCGAAGATAACCAAAAACTGATGTTATCCTATCTTCATATATTAGATGAGGCGCTACAAAAAGGTGATGCTGCAAGTTTATACCATGCATTAAACCGTGTTGTTAATGAGTATGAAAACAGCAAAAAAGTGTTTTAATATTATTGCAGCCTGACCTAAAACGTCAGGCTGTTTTGTTTTAGATTTACCACAACTTAAGTGAGAAGGTTTTAGGAACATGAAAACAGTAATTATGATTGGTATGATTATTGGCACCTCTGGCACCATTAGGCTCGGAGCGGGTTGACTTTTCCTAAAAAATCGTCGAAACAGCCCGCAGAATTAGCGGGTTTTTTTATGTTTTCAATGGGTCAAACCACCCTGAAAACACATAACTAATTTAAATTTTGATGAATCAATAAAAAGGTGCAATATGAAAGTCTTAAAATTTGGAGGAACATCCGTCGCCAATGCAGAACGTTTTTTTAGCGTTGCTCGGATTATTGAAAACAATGCTAAGCAAGAACAAACTGCAACGGTACTATCCGCACCCGCAAAAATCACCAATCACTTAGTGGCTATGGTTGAAAAAACCGTTGCAGGACAAGATATTCAAGACAATATTACTGAAGCTGAGAAAATTTTTGCAGATTTACTTGACGGTTTATCAAAACAGCAATCGCATTTTGCTTATGAAGAAATGAAACGTTTTGCGTTAAATGAACTCAACCATCTTAAACAACTTTTTCATGGTATTCGCCTATTAGGTCAGTGCCCAGATAGCATCAATGCCTCAATTATTTGCCGCGGTGAAAAGTTATCGATTGCGATTATGCAAGCATTACTTAAAGCCATGGGTCATAGTGTCACCGTGATTAATCCTGTTGAGACCCTACTTGCTGAAGGTGATTACCTTGAATCAACTGTTGATATAAATCAATCAACACAGCGCATCAAAGCATTAAACATACCAAAAGGCGATATTATTTTGATGCCTGGATTTACCGCGGGTAATGCACAAGGTGAACTTGTTGTATTAGGTCGCAATGGATCAGACTATTCAGCTGCGGCCTTAGCTGCATGCCTTCGCGCGGATAGCTGTGAAATTTGGACCGATGTCGATGGCGTATATACTTGCGATCCACGCCTTGTTCCTGATGCCAGATTACTCAAAACAATGTCTTATCAAGAAGCGATGGAACTGTCTTATTTTGGCGCAAAAGTCTTGCATCCACGAACCATACTGCCAATTGCCCAATTCCAAATTCCTTGCTTAATCAAAAATACTAATAATCCACAGGCACCTGGCACATTAATTGGTACCAATGAAGTTGATGTCTCATTACCGGTTAAAGGCATTACCAATTTAAATAATATGGCAATGATCAATGTTTCTGGCCCTGGTTTAAAAGGCATGGTTGGCATGTCAGCACGTGTTTTTTCAGCGATGTCAGCGTCAGGTATTTCAGTCGTATTAATTACTCAGTCATCATCAGAATACAGCATCAGTTTTTGTGTTCCACAAATAGAGCTTTTATTAGCAGAGCAGGCATTAAAAGAAGAATTTTATCTTGAATTAAAAGATGGCTTAATTGAACCGATTGATGTAATTGAAAATCTTGCTATCATTTCAGTGGTCGGTGATGGTATGCGGACTCTACGTGGATTATCAGCCAATTTTTTTACCGCCTTAGCTAAAGCCAATATTAATATTGTAGCCATTGCGCAAGGATCATCCGAGCGATCTATTTCTGTCGTTGTCGATAATGATGTGGCGATTATGGGCGTACGCGTTACACACCAGATGTTATTTGGTACCGATCAAATTCTTGATGTCTTTGTCATCGGCGTTGGCGGCGTCGGCGGTGCATTAGTTGATCAGATCAGTCGTCAACAACAATGGCTGAAGAAGAAACAAATTGATTTAAGAGTATGTGGATTATTTAATTCAAAACATTGCGTGTTAAATCGTGATGGTCTGACTTTAGCTAACTGGCGCGAACACATAAAAAACAGCAACCAGAGCTATACATTAGATGCAATTATTGCCTTTGCTAAAGAGAATCGCTTACTCAATCCAATCTTGGTTGACTGTACATCAAGCGCGACAGTTGCGAATAAATATGCCGAATTATTAGAAAACGGCTTTCATGTTGTCACGCCAAATAAAAAAGCGAATACTAGCTCAATGGATTACTATTTTCGTTTACGCCAAGCGGCGAGTAAAAGTAAACGTAAGTTTCAGTATGATACTAATGTTGGTGCCGGTTTACCAGTTATTGAAAATTTACAAAATTTACTTAATGCCGGCGATGAGTTAAGCCGTTTCTCAGGGATTTTATCTGGATCGCTTTCATTTATTTTTGGTAAACTTGACGAAGGCATGTCATTATCTCAAGCAACAAAGCTTGCCAAAGAAAAAGGCTTTACCGAACCCGATCCGCGTGATGATTTATCCGGTACTGATGTTGCAAGAAAACTGCTTATTTTAGCCAGGGAATCTGGCCTACAACTTGAATTAGAGCAAATTAATGTCGAATCGGTGTTACCCGCTTCTTACGCGCAAGGAAGTATCGATGAGTTTATGCAAAAATTACCTCAACTCGATAACGACTTTAAACATCGGGTCGAGGAAGCGAAACAATCGGGCAAAGTATTACGCTATGTTGGTAGTATTGAAAATGGCCAGTGTAACGTTAAAATTGAAGCGGTGGATAGTGATGATCCGCTGTTTAAAATTAAAAATGGCGAGAATGCCTTAGCATTTTATACCCGCTATTACCAACCTATCCCTCTCGTATTACGCGGGTATGGAGCGGGTAATGATGTCACCGCAGCCGGGATATTTGCGGACATTTTACGTACAACTTCTAGTAAAATCGGTGGTTAAATGAGTAAGATAATCAAGGTATATGCACCCGCTTCAATGGCTAACATCAGTGTTGGTTTTGATATTTTAGGTGCGGCAATTAATCCAATTAGTGGTGCAATGCTCGGCGATTGTGTCACCGTTGAGAGAGCATCTCAATTTGCACTTGTTAATAAAGGGCAATTTGTCAGCAAGCTGCCTAAAGATCCTAAATTGAATATTGTTTATCAATGCTGGCAGTATTTTTGTCAACAAATGGGGCAAGAACAGCCTGTCGCCATGACCCTTGAGAAAAATATGCCTATTGGCTCTGGTCTTGGCTCTAGTGCCTGCTCAGTGGTGGGGGCACTAGTTGCGCTAAATGAATTTTTTGATCGACCATTTAATGAACAACAAATGCTCAGCATGATGGGTGAGCTAGAAGGCCGCGTGTCAGGTAGCGTACATTATGATAATGTTGCGCCGTGTTATTTAGGCGGAATGCAGTTAATCGTCGATGAACTGGGTATTATCAGTCAGCGCCTACCACATTTTGAGGATTGGTTTTGGGTCATGGCGTATCCGGGTATAAAGGTCTCAACTGCCGAAGCAAGAGCAATTTTACCGGTGCAATACGCCAAACATGACTGCGTTGCACACGGACGTTATGTTGGTGGCTTTGTACATGCCTGTTATACTAAGCAGCCGCAATTAGCGGTAGCAATGTTACAAGATAATATTGCCGAACCATACCGTAAACAATTATTACCGCATTTTGATAAAACGGTGCAAACCGTCAAACAATTAGGCGCGTTAGCATCTGGAATTTCGGGCTCAGGACCAACGATATTCACCATTACTGATAACTTAGCGGCCGCACAAAAAATTGAATCATGGTTGCAAGAGAATTACTTGCAAAATACAGAAGGATTCACCCACATTTGCAAGATCGATAAACTCGGTGCAAGGGTAATTTAGTCGGCCACAACGTATAATATAAGTTAAAACTCAGCATCTCACGGCTAGTCTGGTTTTAGTTGACACCGTGAGTTAACATAATTTGCAGTATAGAAACAAACTGGAACCTATTATGAAACTTTATAATTTAAAAGATCATTCAGAACAAGTGAGTTTTGCTCAAGCCGTGCAACAAGGCCTTGGTAAAGGGCAAGGTTTATTCTTTCCATCCGAATTACCTAAATTTAGTGCCAGTGAAATTGGCGCACTACTCAAATTGGATTTCGTAACACGTAGCGCTAAAATTTTATCAGCCTTTATCGGTAATGAAATTAGTGATGACGATATGCAGCGCCTGGTCAAAAATGCCTTTCAGTTTCCAGCACCCGTTAAATCCGTTGAAGACGATATTGGTACATTAGAACTATTTCATGGTCCAACCCTGGCTTTCAAAGACTTTGGTGGACGGTTTATGGCACAAGCTTTAGTACAAGTAGCGGCAGATAAAAAAATCACGATTCTGACGGCAACATCTGGTGATACTGGCGCAGCTGTTGCCCATGCGTTTTACCACCTACCCAATATTCGCGTTGTTATTCTTTATCCACAAGGCAAAATTAGCCCATTACAAGAAAAACTATTTTGTACCCTTGGCGATAATATTCACACAATTGCCATTAAAAGTGACTTTGACACGTGTCAGGCTCTGGTCAAAAAATCATTTGATGACAGTGAGTTAAAAGCTAAAATTGGATTAAACTCAGCAAATTCAATTAATATTAGTCGTTTACTGGCACAAATTTGCTACTATTTTGAAGCATTTGCGCAATTAGCGCCAAAACAACGTGAGCAACTGGTTATTTCAGTACCGAGCGGTAATTTTGGTGACTTAACTGCGGGCTTATTAGCCAAAACAATGGGGCTACCAATTAAGCGCTTTATCGCCGCAACCAATGCTAATGATACCGTGCCACGCTACCTTGAAACAGGTAAATGGGAACCGCATCAAACAGTTGCAACTCTGTCTAACGCTATGGATGTGAGCCAACCAAATAACTGGCCACGTATTGAAGAAATTTATCATCGCGAAGCCTGGACATTAAAATCATTAGGCCGTGGCACCGTAACGGATGAGCAATCTGAAGCAGCAGTACGTGAACTTGATCAGAAAGGTTATCTATCTGAACCACACGGTGCGATTGCTTATCGAGTGCTGCGCGATCAGCTACAAGCAGATGAATATGGTCTATTTTTAGGTACCGCTCACCCAGCAAAATTTAAAGAAGTGGTTGAAAATATTTTAGGTAAATCTATTGCGCTGCCCGCAGAGCTCGCTGAACGTGCCGATATGACGCTATTATCGCATGTGATGGATAATGACTTTGCCCATTTACGTGATTATCTAATGAATCTTGAGTGGTAATAAGGCATCACGCTTTAGGCTAATGAGTTAGCAAGATCCGTTGTTAATGCGAAGGATCTTGCTAAGTAATCCGTCAACTTTATCCAAGACACTCTTATTAACGATTCACTATTCGCCAATGATGAATAAATTGACGAACACGCCCTTCTCGCAGTGCTGAAATAAATATACCCAGTGATAGATAAACAATGCCTAAGACGATCAACATCAATAAATTAAAGCCATTATCACTAATATGTAGCCCCATTTGATTCACGCCGGCAATCATATTTACCGCCCAAGTAGAAGGTAATAGTTTGGCAACACACTGCACCCAATAAGGCATCGCATCCAATGGCCAAATAGTCCCTGAAAGATAAAAAACGGGCGTTGTAATAAATGATAGCGTGAGATAGATCATTTCAACCCGCCTTAAGCACTCCGTTAGCAGTTTAGCCAGTCCCATTACAGCAAATAAAAATGGCAATGCCATTAATAATATCACAGGCAGAGACGCTAATTGCCGATACCCCAGAATCCAAGGCCATAAACCAAATAAAATGATCGACAAAAATAACCATATCGGAAATAACGCAGAGAAACTCCCCAGAAAAATAATTTTAGAGGGCTTGCCTTGCGGTAAAGTATTTAAAGCAATATGTGTTCTAGTTGATGCTAAAAGTAATGAGTGCTGCAATAACATGACTAATAAACCCGGAAAATTAATCGCTGCTAAGCTGATACCAGGATTGAATAATGGATCCGTCTGGCCTTTAATCGGTGAAAGTACAATATCTATTTGCGCATCAGTAAATCCACTATTGCGCATAAGTACGGCGTTATAATCGATTAAAAATTGTTGATAAATCGCTTTTAAATCTTGTTGAATCTGACCATTTGCAAGCCGACTTGAAGCGTCACCATAAGCGGCAATAGTAACAGAATCACCTTTAATTAATCGTTTTTCATAATCACGCGGTATCGTTATAACAGCAAAAACTTTACGAGCATTTATATCACGATATGCATCAGATGAATTATCATAACTTACAATAGTGACTTTAGCGCTTGTAGCCAAGGCGCGAGTTAAATCACGGCTTGATGCCGAGTGATCTAAATCAACAACAGCGATAGGTAAATCAGTAATACTACCTTTACTGTATACTAAACTCATTAAGCTAATTGATACTAACAATAATAACCATTTAGGCTGAGTTAATAGTCTCAATAAAATACGCTTTAAAGCGCCCCAATACATCTTAAGCATTATTGTATTACCTCTTCTCTATTTAAACGCCGAACTAAACGTTTACGAACAAGTAACGTAATAATCACGGGATAAATCATTAAAATAAGACAGGTTTTAACGAGCGAAACGACCCCAGCATGCCTTAAGAAGAGATCAAATAAGGTATTTAATGCATAGGTCAATGGCTCAATAGATGAAATCACTCTTGCAATGGGCGGCATCGATAATTCCGGTACTACGACACCAGAGTAAGTAAGTGCTAACCCAACTAATAGACCAATATAAGAATAAGCATCTATTGTAGAACGCGTAAAACTAAATAATAAGATACCGATACTCTGCGCTGCAATCACGTAGAAAAAAACCACTAATAGCATAGCAAATGGATTCCCAGAGACTCGTGCTTGCGAAAAAAAAACTAATAAGGCAATTTCGAAAATCAATAGCATCGTATACCATAGCGTATAAGGTGCAAGTTTACCCAGTACAAACGGATAGGTAGGCCTAGTTCGGCGAGGTAATTTCCCCAAAATGTGAATGGTCATTGTCACAACAAATAATTGCAGTAAATGCACTACAGCAGAGAACTGTTGAAAGTACATCGAGTTACCGCTGGCATTAAACAATCCATCATAATTGAACGTAGCGTTTGCAAGTGTTGGAACACTTAATCCGATTTTTGCCGCCATAATACTACGATACCGACTGTTAAAATCAGTAATAAGCCCTGAATAATCCATAACAGAATAAAGTCCAGCACTATAATATAGAGCATTATAATATAAAATCGGTACCGGCTGCTTGCCAGATAAGACATCGGCCTCAAAATGCGGAGGAATATATAACAAACCGTAAATTTTAGCCTTAGCTAATGCTTTCTCGCCGTCATACAATGAATCTTCATAATTAACTAGATCTGCATGCGCTCCAGCATTGAGATCGCGAATCATCTCTTGTGATAAGGCACTTTTATCTTGATCAACATAACCAACAGGCAAATCATATAATACCCCTGTCGAAAAGATACTGCTGATTAGCCCATAAATGATTAATGGTAAGATCCACAGTAACCAGTGGTAAGTGAAGCGTTTAAAGATGAAAGACATTTCATCACTAAAAGCAACCTTAAAACGCTGGTAAAAATCAATAACTACTCGTCTAACTTCCATAAAACACTCATACCAGCGCGTAAATTTTTTACTGGATTTAAAGGATATAACCTAATTTCGAATGTTTTTAAATCGAAATCACCGGTGGCCCTTGTCGCTCTTTTAGTTGCATAATCGCCCATCGGAGCGATGTAACGTACTTCTGCTTCAATTGGCTCTGCTCCGAGTGCAGGTACGTCTAAAAATACACGATCACCTTTATGGATATTAACGAGAATATTCTCACGGATATTAAATACAAAATAAGCTTGAGATAGCCGTGTCACCGTTAATAAAGGACTCGTTGCATTAAACAGCTCACCCACCTCAGCTGGAATAGATCCAACTTCACCATCTACTGGTGATTTGACATTAAGATCTTCGTATTGAATAACAAGCTGTTTCAAATTTTCTTCAGCCTGTTCTAATTGCGCTTCATAAATTTTTCGTTGTTCAATACGATCCCCATGCACGGCTTGATCTAAATTTGCCTGATCAGAAAGCACTTGTTGGTACGCCGCATCTTTAGCTTTTAACGCGTTATCGAGTACCGATTGAGAAACATAACCTTTATTAGAGATCGCTTGATTACGTGTGTACTCTTTTGAAGCATTATCATAATTCACTTTGGACTGTGCCAATAGTGCTTGATAATGTCGAATACTCTCCTCACGGGTGCCATGCTCAGATAAATCCAGCTGGGCTTTGGATTGATCGCGTGTTGCCTCAGCGGCCTTAACTTGAGCAAGTAATTCAGGGCTGTCTAATGTCAGTAGAATATCCCCCATCCGTACATCATCGCCTCGATTGACATTAATAACCATAACTCGACCTCGAGCTTTTGATGAGATATTAACATGTGGGGCATCAACTTCGCCTTGTAAGATAAGTTGACTATTATGCGAACGAATTAAAATTGCCATTGAAATCGTAATAACAACGAACAATACTACTGCGAATATTTTTTTATTCATAATAAATTAGTGTGATTAGAATCAAACAGGATAAGTATAATATTTAGATTAAATAATGAATTAGATGGATTATTTATCACTTATTCTTCTTAGGAAGATTCATTCTACATAAGAGAGGAATAAATTACTATAACAATTGCATAATATTTTATATCCCTAACCCAGTTTTGTTGATTCCCAATAATTGATAAGATAAAAACCTACTGATTTAGTATGATATTAATAAATAATTTAATGAGGTCAATAAAAATGAAAAAAATAGTGATTGTTGGTGGCGGAGCGGGTGACTTAGAACTTGCAACACAATTAGGTAGGAAGCTCGGTAAATCAGGTAAAGCACATATCACTTTAATTGATAAAAACAGTAGGTAAGAATCAGATGGGCGTTAAGGCTGGATGGCTTTATGTATTTATAAAATGCTATATCGCTTTCACCCAGTCGCGCTATTTGGCGTCGTTAAAACCTATCGATTGGCTAGGGCGAATAAAGTTTATCGCTCAACACGAACAAGTATTAATATGGATTAAATCCGTAATCCAACCATAAAAAAACCGAGTAAAAACCCGGTTTTTTTATTATTAAATCACTAAAGTTATCATTAACTTTTTTCGACCTGACTGAAATCTAATTCAACAGGAGTTGAACGACCAAAAATTGAAACTGAAACTTTTAAGCGGCTTTTTTCGTAATCCACTTCTTCAACAACGCCATTAAAGTCAGAGAAAGGCCCTTCATTAACACGAACCAATTCACCTGGTTCAAACATTGTTTTCGGTCTCGGTTTATCACCAACTTGTTGTAAACGATTCATAATAGCATCAACTTCTCTTTGAGAGATTGGCGCAGGTCTATCGGAGGTCCCACCAATGAAACCCATTGTTCTAGGCACACTACGAACTAAATGCCAAGTAGCATCATTCATTAACATTTCAACTAAAACATAACCAGGAAAAAATTTTCGTTCACTTTTACGGCGTTGACCGCCCTTCATTTCAACAACTTCTTCTGTTGGCACCAATACTTCACCAAAAGAATCTTCCATATTATGTAATTTGATGTATTCACGCAATGATTGAGCAACACGCGCTTCATAGCCAGAGTATGCCTGAATTACATACCAACGCTTATTTTGAGCTTCACTCATTCTAATGTCCTAACACTGTTAATTTTGATATTCCCCAGAAGAAGAAAGTATCTAGTCCCCACAAACACAGACCAACAACGATCGTTATTACTGCAATTAATAATGTTGTTTGTATTGTCTCTTTTCTCGTTGGCCACACAACTTTACGCACTTCCATACGAGACTCTTTCGCAAAGGTAATAAAGCTTTTCCCTTTATTCGTCGTCATTGCAAGTAATAGTGTCAAAGCAGAAAGTACCACAACACCAACAATTCGAATAATAGTGCCAGGTTGGTAAACAGCATCTGGCTCAGAAAAATAAAAATTACCCCATACGATTAGAGCGACTAATACAAAAACAAAAAACCATTTTATTTTATCAAACGATTTACTTGTTTCTTGGTTATCACGAACAATACTCATATAAAACCTATTATTTATCTTTTATCTTATTGAATAATAATCTACTTGAATAATAATCTACTTTATAAAATGCCCTATCCAAAAGCCAAAACATTTTACTAAATAGACTATCAGTTTTCATGTGATCCGACAAGATAAGAAAGGGCATCTTAAGATACCCCTTCACTATTTTAATAATTATTAAGGTAAATTACTTAATAACCTTAGCAACCACACCCGCACCAACGGTACGTCCACCTTCACGGATCGCAAAACGTAAGCCGTCTGCCATCGCGATTGGGTGAATTAAGGATACGACCATCTTGATGTTATCGCCTGGCATTACCATCTCTACGCCTTCTGGTAACGTGATTGTGCCCGTTACGTCAGTTGTACGGAAGTAGAACTGTGGACGGTAACCTTTGAAGAATGGAGTGTGACGTCCACCTTCTTCTTTGCTTAAAATATACACTTCTGATTCAAAATCAGTATGTGGTGTAATTGAACCCGGTTTTGCAAGTACTTGACCACGTTCGATGTCTTCACGTTTAGTTCCACGTAATAACACACCTACGTTCTCACCTGCACGACCTTCGTCGAGTAATTTACGGAACATCTCAACACCAGTACAAGTCGTTTTAGTCGTCGGTTTGATCCCAACAATTTCAACTTCTTCACCTACTTTTACAATACCACGTTCAACACGCCCTGTTACTACTGTACCACGACCTGAAATTGAGAATACGTCTTCGATTGGTAATAGGAATGGTTTATCAATGTCACGCTCTGGCTCTGGAATGTAAGAGTCTAGGTAACCCGCTAATTCAACAATTTTTTCTTCCCACTCTGCTACGCCGTTTAACGCTTGTAACGCAGAGCCACGCACTACTGGAGTATCATCTCCCGGGAAATCGTATTGTGATAGAAGCTCACGCACTTCCATTTCAACTAATTCTAATAACTCTTCGTCATCAACCATATCACATTTGTTTAAAAATACGATGATATAAGGTACACCTACCTGACGACCTAAAAGAATGTGCTCACGTGTTTGTGGCATTGGACCATCTGTCGCTGCTACTACTAAAATAGCACCATCCATTTGCGCTGCACCTGTGATCATGTTTTTTACATAGTCAGCATGGCCCGGGCAGTCTACGTGTGCGTAGTGACGAGTCGGTGTGTCGTATTCTACGTGTGACGTGTTGATGGTGATACCACGTGCTTTTTCTTCCGGTGCATTATCGATTTGGTCAAATGCACGTGCGCTTCCGCCGTATTTCTTCGCAAGTACGGTGGTGATCGCCGCTGTTAAAGTTGTTTTACCATGGTCAACGTGGCCGATTGTACCTACGTTAACGTGGGGTTTTTTTCGTTCAAATTTTTCTTTAGACATTGATTGTCCCTCTACTGTAATACAAATCGGTGCAAAAACACCACATTAACCTAGTATTATACACACTTAATATAAGAAAACCCATATTAAAGTAAATAATACTGACTTAAAAAATTAGCTCAGAATGATATCAGATAAAGCTATCATGTTACAAGTTTTATAGTCAGGAATACCGTAAATAATTTTTAAACATCTAACGCTAAAATTTAAATTATTATATTTAGATTTGTTTTGTGATTGAATATGTAAACTTTAGGAAATGAATAGATGGTGCTGATAGGCAGATTCGAACTGCCGACCTCACCCTTACCAAGGGTGTGCTCTACCAACTGAGCCATATCAGCATTGGAGCGGGCAGCGGGAATCGAACCCGCATCATCAGCTTGGAAGGCTGAGGTAATAGCCATTATACGATGCCCGCATGTTCAAAATTTTAGCGTGCTAAATCAATTATTGCAAAACACTTTTTTTGTTTGCTTACAATTTAGTTTGCTGAGATAAAATAGAACTGGCTATTAAAATTCTACTTTATTTAAATCATTCAAAATGAATGAATCTAAATGGTGGTGGGGGAAGGATTCGAACCTTCGAAGTGTGACACGGCAGATTTACAGTCTGCTCCCTTTGGCCGCTCGGGAACCCCACCCCGAATTGAAACTTCACTTTACTACTTCACTTAGGTTTAAATGGTGCCGGCTGCCGGAATCGAACTGGCGACCTACTGATTACAAGTCAGTTGCTCTACCTACTGAGCTAAGCCGGCCTAAGTGCTGCGCATTGTAGGGTATATTAGCCCCCTTTGGCAAGCGAAAAAAAACATTTTTATTTTATTTGCTTAAAAAAAAAACAAAAAGAGCATTTATCAAGCAAAAACAGACTAATTACTTAAAAAAAAGCCCCAAATATTGGGGCTTTGATGAACATCAAACAAAAGATAAATTATATATTATTTTTGTTTTTTAGTGGTCGGTGTCCCTTTAGCCGCCGTTGTGATTGCCACAACTTCACTGATATCACCTTTGTCTTGATAAGAACGACCATAATAGGTATCAAGAAGAATTTGTTTTAATTCGGCTATCAATGGGTAACGCGGGTTAGCGCCGGTACACTGATCATCAAATGCATCTACAGCAAGTTGATCAACCTGAGCTAAAAATAGCGTTTCATCCACTCCAAAGTCTTTAATTGAGAATGGAATATCAAGATCTGCTCGTAATTGATCTAACCAACCAAGTAGTTTTTCAACTTTTGTTTCTGCTTTATCAGAAGACAGGGTCAAGCCTAAATGATCAGCAACTTCAGCATAACGACTAATTGCTTGTGGATAACCGTATTGGCTAAAAGTACCTTGTTTAGTTGGTTTATTTGTGGCATTAAAACGCACCACATTTGAAATCAACATCGCATTAGCAACTCCATGAGGAATATGGAATGCAGCACCAATTTTATGGGCCATTGAATGACAAATTCCCAAGAAAGCCTGAGCAAATGCGACACCGGCAAGTGTTGCTGCACTATGAACTTTTTCACGTGCAACTGGATTTTTAGCGCCCTCTTTGTAACTCGCTGGTAAATACGCTTTCAACATGCTTAATGCTTGCAAAGCTTGTCCATCAGAAAATTCACTGGCCATAACAGATACATAAGCTTCTAATGCATGAGTAACAGCATCATATCCTCCAGCAGCACAGAGTGATTTTGGCATATTCATCACTAAATTCGCATCGACAATCGCCATGTTCGGTGTAATTGCATAATCTGCTAACGGATATTTTTGCCCAGTTGCATCATCAGTTACAACTGCAAATGGCGTGACTTCAGAGCCCGTACCTGACGTTGTTGTAACGCAAATGAGTTTTGCTTTTTCGCCCATATTTGGGAAATGACAAGTACGTTTACGGATATCCATGAAACGTAATGCAAGTTCATCAAACTTCGTTTCCGGGTGTTCATAAAGAACCCACATGATTTTAGCCGCATCCATAGGAGAACCGCCACCTAATGCAATAATCGTATCAGGTTTGAACGAAATCATCGCATCAGTACCTTTACGGACAATGCTTAAAGTTGGATCGGCTTCAACATCATAGAATGTTTCACAAAGCACACCTTGAGCTTCCAATTGGTCAGTAATTTGTTTTGAATAGCCATTATTAAACAAGAATTTATCGGTTACAACAAATACACGTTTTGCACCCTGGTCAATTACCTCATTTAATGCGATAGGTAATGAACCACGTCTAAAATAAATAGAACTTGGTAATTTATGCCATAACATATTTTCTGCTCTCTTCGCGATAACTTTTTTATTGATTAAGTGTTTTGGTCCCACATTTTCAGATACTGAGTTTCCACCCCAAGAACCACAGCCAAGCGTTAACGATGGCGCTAAATCAAAGTTATATAAATCACCGATACCACCATGAGCCGCAGGTTGGTTGATTAAAATACGACAAGTTTTCATTTTACTGCCAAAATATGCAATGCGATCTCGATTAGAATCCTGATCAGTATACAGAACTGAAGTATGACCCAGACCACCCATTTCGACTAATTTTTCAGCTTTATCAACAGCTTCTGTAAAATCTTTCGCTTTAAACATCGCTAAAGTTGGAGAGAGTTTTTCATGAGCAAAAGGTTCTGATAAATCGACATTTGACACCTCACCAACTAAAACTTTAGCCGCTGATGGTACTTTGAGCCCTGCCATTTCTGCGATTTTTACCGCAGGTTGCCCAACAATATTGGCATTTAATGCACCTTTTTCATTGAGAATGATGCCTTGTACAGCTTTAGTTTCTTGAGCATTAAGTACATAAGCACCGTATTCGTTTAGTAAACGGCGAACTTCATCATAAACAGAAGCAACCACGACAATCGCTTGTTCAGAGGCACAAATCATACCATTATCAAACGTTTTAGACATTAATACTGAGGCAACTGCACGTTTCAAATCAGCAGTTTCGTCAATCACTACCGGCGTATTACCTGCCCCAACACCTAACGCAGGTTTACCTGAACTGTAAGCGGCTTTAACCATGCCTGGTCCACCGGTTGCTAAAATTGCTGCAACATCCGGGTGATGCATTAGGCCATTTGATAACTCAATTGATGGTTCATCAATCCAGCCAATAATATCTTGTGGTGCCCCTGCTTTAACGGCAGCATCAAGCACAATTCGTGCCGCTTCAATCGTTGCATTTTTGGCGCGTGGATGAGGGGAGAAAACGATCGCATTACGTGTTTTCAAACTGATTAATGATTTAAAGATCGCGGTTGAAGTTGGATTAGTCGTTGGCACAATACCACAAATAATGCCGAGAGGTTCAGCTAGTGTAATGGTGCCAAAAGGTTCATTCTCAGCAATAACACCACATGTTTTTTCATGACGAAATTTATTAAGAATATACTCTGCCGCAAATAAATTTTTAATCACTTTATCTTCGACAATTCCCATGCCTGATTCAGCAACGGCTTGTTGTGCTAGCGGAATACGAGCGGCGGCGGCGGCGGTTGCAGCCGCGACAAAAATCTTATCGACTTGTTCTTGTGTAAACGTCGCGTAAATTTCTTGTGCCTGTTTGACTCGAACAATCAACTCATCCAATGAGGCTAAGCTAGTTACTGCCATATTACTATCTCCTAATTTTAAATTTAAAGTTTAAGTTTAAATCTTCCCGTCCTTCTAGGCTGCATTACAGAGCATTACTTTATTTATTCTTATTGTTCAATACTCTTTGACGAATGCTACTATCCTAAATCAGTTTACACTTTCGTTCAATACGCAAATGGTAAAAGTTTACACAATTTATTGGATACCAAAATTATCCACTTTTTAGCGTTTTATAAATATATTTTGTCTATTTTTTGACTTATGTTAATAACTGCACTTTAAGATTGTGAAACGTACTGTTTGCCGAAGTTGAGTAACGGGACTGTGATTGTGAATAATGGCCCCCTAAGATATGGACCGATAAGATAAAAATAATATTAGGGCGATTTACAATTTAGTAATTGGCGAGGAATCAAATGGATAACTTATCTAGAACATAACTTACCGCAACAAACCCAAACGTTGCAGTTACGGTTGTAATTGCACCAAACCCTGATGAACAATCCATTTTTTTAGAGCCTTCAGACTGTTTTTTATTAAAGCAAACCGCTCCATTTAGGCTTGGATAAGTCAGCTGTTCTGTGGAATAGACACAAGGAATACCATATTTGCCTTTACTATCCTTGGTCAGTTTAAAATCATTTTTTAACCGCTCTCTCAACTTGGCAACTAAGGGATCTTGAACGGTTTTGGCTAAATCAGCAATCTGGATTTTAGTCGGATCTTTTTGTCCTCCAGCCCCGCCAATAGTAATCACTTTTAGCTTATTACGCCGGCAATAAGCTAAAACAGCAGCTTTATCGCGAACAGAGTCAATGGCATCAATAATAAAGTCATAGTTAGGTTGCGCTTTACTCCCTAAGTATTCACTGACGTTATGTTGATTGATAAAATCATCGATAGAGCACACATGGCAATCGGGATTAATCTGTATGATTCGCTCAGCCATTACCTCGGTTTTGGCTTGGCCAATATTGGCTTTAAGTGCATGAATTTGGCGGTTGGTATTAGTAATACAAACATCGTCCATGTCAATTAAGCTAATACTCCCGATACCGCTGCGCGCGAGTGATTCCGCCACCCAGGACCCGACACCGCCAATCCCAATTACACAAATTGAAGCTTGCTGAAACTGCACGAGCGCTTGTTCACCATATAGGCGAGCAATACCACTAAATCGTTGATAATAAGAGTCTGAAAACGGCATAATTTTATGTTAATGATTATTGAGTGATTAATGATACTAATGCGATAACGTTGAATAAGATTAGGAAAATATACTAACAGCCATCTTGATAACACGCAACTTATAATCGTCACTCCGTCGCTGGCAATCACTGATATAGGTAGATTAATATCGCGATACTCATACGGGCATAAAAAAACCGCCTTAACGGCGGTTATTATTGCAATAATCGATTACTCGCTCCAGCTGTCTCGCAGACCCACTGTGCGGTTAAACACATAGTGATCATCCTTAGAATATTTGCTATCTAAGCAAAAATAGCCTTCTCGCTCAAATTGATAAGCAAATTCAGGCTTGCTATCACGTAAGCTTGGTTCAATAAAGCCTTGTTTAATGATTAAAGAATCCGCATTAATTGTCGCTAAAAAGTCATCAGCAGAGCCTGGGTTCGGCGTATTAAAGAGGCGATCATATAGGCGAATCTCAGCAGGTAAAGCGAATTTAACTGATACCCAATGAATAACACCTTTTATTTTACGCCCATCTTCCGGGTTTTTATTTAACGTAGTTGGATCATAAGTACAATAGATGGTTGTAATATTGCCTTGATTATCTTTTTCAACACGATCTGCGCGAATGACATAAGCATTACGTAAACGAACTTCTTTACCTAATACTAAACGTTTATAGTTTTTGTTAGCTTCTTCACGGAAATCAGCGCGATCAATATAAATTTCACGAGTAAATGCAACATTACGATTACCTAATTCTGGACGATTAGGATGATTTGGCATCGACAGCACTTCATCTAATGTTTCAGAAAAGTTCTCAATAACCACACGAACAGGATCAAGCACGGCCATCGCTCTTGGCGCATTTTCATTCAAGTCTTCACGTACACAAAACTCAAGCGTACTCATCTCAACCGTATTTTCTTGTTTAGTCACACCAATTCGTTGACAGAAATCACGAATTGCTGCTGCAGAGTAACCGCGTCGACGCATCCCTGAAATTGTCGGCATACGGGGATCATTCCAACCATCGACAATTTTTTCACTGACTAATAAATTAAGTTTTCGCTTCGATGTAATCGCATATTCTAAATTTAAGCGCGAAAATTCATATTGGTGAGGCCGTGCTGTGATCGTAATATTATCTAATACCCAATCATATAAACGACGATTATCCTGAAACTCTAACGTACATAAAGAATGGGTAATATTTTCAATCGCATCAGAAATACAATGGGTAAAATCGTACATTGGATAAATACACCACGCATCACCCGTTTGATGATGGCTGGCAAATTTTATACGATATAAAACCGGATCGCGCATAACGATAAATGGCGAAGCCATATCAATTTTAGCCCGTAGACAAGCCTTACCTTCAGCAAACTCACCATTTTTCATTTTATTGAATAGTGCAACATTCTCTGCGACTGAACGATCACGATAGGGACTATTTTTACCCACTTGTGTTAAAGTGCCGCGATATTCACGAATTTCATCGGCAGAGAGTTCATCAACATAAGCCAAGCCTTTATTAATTAACTCAATAGCATAATGATAAAGTTGATCAAAATAATCTGAAGAATAGCGCACCTCGCCATCCCAATGAAAACCTAACCATTCTACATCTCGTTTAATCGAATCAACATACTCAACATCTTCTTTCGTCGGATTAGTATCATCAAAACGTAAATTGCATTTACCGCGATAATCTTGCGCTATACCAAAATTCAAACAGATAGATTTTGCATGACCAATATGTAAATATCCATTCGGTTCAGGCGGAAATCGCGTTTGAATCGTTTTGTATTTACCGTCAGCCAAATCTGTATCAATTATTTGACGGATAAAGTTTGTTGGACGAGCCTCAACTTCGCTCATAAAATTCCCCTAAAATGTTTTAATGACCGTGTAATGATTAACAAATCACACCAATTTTGAGATGAATATAACAAATTTTTTGTTATTCGTGAATGTCATCCATCATAATTATGGTGACTAAAATAATCGTTAGATCAAATTGATTAGTTATTAAGCATAACGTTGTCTCAAAAATAACGTTCATTATTGTTCAATTAATTAAATTTTATCTATGCGTTACAAGCGGCACATATGGGATTATATATTTACTACTTAATGGGATAAGATCAAATAAATCAAAGCATCGAAATTGGAACTTATCATAATCCATAGCGCAAAAATCCTTAATATTACGCCAACTCAATAGGAAATTAAGTTTGGTAATGATGTAAACTTGATCACTTTACCTGCAAAAAATGGCTTTAATGCTGTTCGAAGGCCAATTTCAACTCATTATTCAATTTTTAAAGATAAAAGTATCGCGAGGGCTAAAATTGTAAAAGATTATGTTATCAGCAATAACCAAAGAGTGGTTATTTATAAATAAATGTAAAAATGTATTAAAATAATTTAGAATAGCTAACGGAGGTAATTCTCCGTTATTATTTTAAACATAGGAGTTATTCGTGAACAAGCATCTCATTTCTTTATCGGCGATTACCACATCATTGATTATTGCCTCTTTTTCTGCTCAAGCCACCCCTATTTCAGTTGGCCTTGGGGCAAGCTGGACAGATTCGCCTTATAAAGGTTATGGTGCGGTATACTATCCATTACCCCATATCGTGTTTGAGAACGAAGTCTTCTTTATCAATAATTTTACGGCTGGCGCTTATCTGTATAACGATAATAATCAAAAAATTTCATTAGGGCTTAGCTATCTTCCACTACAATTTAAGCCAAGTGATTCTGATAATCATCAAATGAAGCAACTTGATAAACGTCATTCCACTGTTGTTGCAGAAGCACGCTATTCCATTGCAACGCAATATGGTAACTTTGCAACAGGTATTGGCGCTGACATTTTAAATGAAAGCAATAGCGTATTGATTGGAGCAAGTTATTCTTATCCAATTTCCGGTGACCGATGGGTTATTGAACCTAAAGTCGGTTTTCTTTGGGCTAATGATAAACATAATGATTATTACTATGGCGTCTCTCATAGTGAAGCGACACGTTCAGGACTCGCTTATCATGACGCGAAAAGTTCATTTACTCCATATGTTTCATTAATTGGTTCATATACATTAACTCAAAGTTTTTCAACTTACGTCGGAGTAAGAGTCGATAAATTAACGGGTGATGCAAAAAATAGCCCAATGATTGCTAACAGTACCATTCCAAGTGTATTTGCGGGTATAAACTACAGTTTCTAATAATTTATAGCTCAGCTTTTGGATAAAGCGATTTTGCGCTGAACGATATCCAACTCAATACCCAACTGGCTAATTAGCCAGTTGGGTACATCAATCTTATTTGCAAAGGAAATATCAATTACTATGGTTTGGTTCAAAAATGCCATTATTTATCAATTAAACAAAGATAATTTACTGGATAAGCAACTTGTTGAACAGGCAGTTAATGCCGCTCCTTTTATACCATGTGATAAAACTGAAAGTACTAAATCTGGCTGGATTTCACCTTATGGTGAAAATAGCAATAATCCACTGATGATTGATATTGATGGACAGTTATTATTACGTTTAAAAAAAGAGAGTAAAATTTTACCATCCTCGGTTATCAAACAGGCACTTACTACAAAAATTGCTAAACAAGAAGATGCATTAAATAGAAAATTAAAAAAAACAGAGACTATTGCATTAAAAGAGGAAGTCTTTATTGACCTATTACCACGCGCTTTTAGTAAATATCAGTTCTTTTGGTTATGGATTGATACAAAACAAAAACGATTGATTGTCGATAGCTCAAGTTTCAAGCAAGCTGAAGATCTACTCGCTTTACTTAGAAAAGAAATGGGTAGCTTGGCAATTACACCTCGTTCGAGTACGAAACCTCTCGAAAATTTGATGACCGAATGGGTCCGAAACACACAGCACTATCCTCCGCTTGAACTCGGTAATGAAATTGAGCTCAAAGACGCGATTGAAGAGAGTCAGGTAGTGCGTTGTAAAAATCAAGATATGGATAGTAATGAAATTTTTGTACACATTGATGCCGGTAAGCAAGTCAGTAAATTAAATCTTATTGACAGTAGAGGCGTATCGTTTATGCTAAATCGAGATGATACATTAAAAAGAATCAAGTTTGATGCAAGTATTTTAGATAAAAATGAAGATTATATGCCGGAAGAAAGAGATAAAAAAATTGAAGCAGACTTCCTCATTATGTCCAGCACACTTTCAGAAACGATTGACTCACTAATTACAATAACTGATTAATTAAGATGAAAAATGGCACAAAAAAGCCCTTTAATTTGTGTAAAGTAAAAATTATCTGTAGCCAAGTAAATTACACGTGCTATACTATAAAAGCATCTGTGTAAGAAAAATATAAAAATAATATATGGAAATAAAGAATTATTTTTAACAGTAATTATTAAGTTTGTTAAAAATATTTATCAACAAAAATTCAAGTTGAGGTACAAAATGAAAAAAACAACTTTAGCGCTAGCTGTGGCAATTGCTAGCATAACATCTGTAGCAAACGCTGCATTACCAGAAAATACTTGGTATGTTGGTGGTAAATTAGGTTGGTCAAAATTTTACAAAACTGAATCGGACAAAGTTGAAGGTGCTGATAAAGTATCTGCTAGTCGTGTCGGTGGTGGTGCATTTGTTGGTTTTCAGGCGAACCGTTACCTTGCAGCTGAACTAGGTTATGATTGGTTAGGTAAAGCAGAATATAAAACAAATGGTAGCAGCCCAACAGGTAAATTAACTGTTCACGGTGCATCATTAACAGGTAAAGTTAGCTACCCTATTTCATTTATCTCTGATGATTTAGATATCTATGCTCGTGCCGGTGCATTCATCCACACGACTAAATGGAAATCTGGCGGTAGCCATAGCACAGATACAAGTGTATCTCCTGTGTATGCTTTAGGTTTTGATTACCGTTTAAATGAAGATTTCTCTACACGTTTAGAATACCAGTGGGTTAACAAAATTGGTAACGATGGCCCAACAGATCCAAGTAATGGTCTATTAACATTAGGTGTGACTTACGCGTTAGGTTCACCAAATGTAGCTAAAGCATCAGAATTAGTATTACGTGAAAATCGTTTTGTACTAAATGAAGATGTGCTATTTACTTATGCTAAAGCTGAGTTAAAACCAGAAGGGAAAGCAGCACTAGACAACTTAGTGAGCACTTTAATTAAACTTAATCCATCTGAAAGTGCTATCGTAGTTATTGGCCACACTGACCGTATCGGTTCAAGCAGCTATAACTTAAAATTATCAGAAAAACGTGCAGATGCAGTAATGAATTACCTAGTATCTCAAGGTGTTCCTGCTAACTTAATCAGTGCTCGTGGTGTTGGTAAATCACAGCCACTTACTGGTGATCAATGTAATGCGCTTAAAGGTGCAGAGCTTATCACTTGTTTAGCACCAGATCGTCGTGTTGAGATCGAAGTTAAAGCAGTATCGGTTCAAGAGTTTGAAGTAACTGAACATAAAGATAATACTAAATAATTTGAATAATTAGTTTATTTTACCAAAACCCGGTTTAATAACCGGGTTTTTTATTGATTATTTATACACATCAATTACAATAGCTGACATCAAATACCTATCTTGCTAGCCGAGCATTTGTACAAAAAAAAATCAAAAACTAGCAATATTTTTTTTTATTCACAATTAACGAAATTGATTAACTAAATTTGTGGATAATCATTGACATTAAAAATTATTTGGAGTCTTTCGTGCCTACAACGATCTGGCAAACCTGTTTATCTCAATTGCAAGAAGAGTTAACGCCTACGGAATTTAATTTATGGATTAGACCATTGCAAGCCGAAATGGAGGATAATAAGCTTTATCTTTATGCCCCTAATCGTTTTGTACTTGACTGGGTTAAGAATAAATACCTTGCTAAAATTTCGTTGTCACTAAGCCAATTACTTAATACACAATCGCCTAAATTGTCAATCGAAGTCGGTTCACCTAAAAAATTGCGTAGCACAACACAAACCTCACCTCGACCAAAAGGGCCTGAACAAGTAACCGCTACAGAGCCCAAATGGAAAACACAAAAAATTACTGAAAATATCGTATATCAATCAGGAATTAATCCTAAATATACATTTGACAGCTTTGTCGAAGGTAAATCAAACCAGCTTGCTAATGCGGCGGCAAAGCAAGTAGCCGAAAATCCAGGTAAATCCTATAATCCTTTATTCGTATACGGTTCAACAGGACTGGGTAAAACTCATCTACTCCATTCAGTCGGTAACCAGATCTTGCAAAATAAAAAAGATGCCAAAGTCATTTATATGCATTCTGAACGTTTTGTCCAAGATATGGTCAAAGCTTTACAAAATAATGCTATAGAAGATTTTAAAAATTATTATCGTTCGGTTGATGCTTTATTGATCGATGACATTCAGTTTTTTGCTAATAAAGAACGTACTCAAGAAGAGTTTTTCCATACCTTTAATACCTTACTTGAAGGTAATCAGCAAATTATATTAACGTCAGATCGCTATCCAAAAGAGATTGATGGTGTTGAAGATCGATTAAAATCACGTTTTGGTTGGGGGCTAACTATCGCCGTCGAGCCGCCAGAACTCGAAACACGAGTGGCGATTTTAATGAAAAAAGCGGAAGAAAATAATATTAAATTGTCTGAAGAGGTCGCTTTTTTTATCGCTAAACGTTTACGTTCTAATGTACGGGAGCTTGAAGGCGCTCTAAATCGAGTGATTGCAAATGCAAATTTCACCGGTAAAACGATTAATATCGATTTTGTTAAGGATGCATTAAAAGATTTACTTGCTTTACAAGAAAAACTGATAACAATTGAAAATATTCAAAAAACAGTTGCTGAATATTATAAAATAAAAGTCTCTGACCTTTTATCAAAACGACGCTCTCGTTCAGTCGCTCGTCCAAGACAGGTTGCGATGGCTTTAGCTAAAGAGCTCACCAACAAAAGCCTGCCAGAGATCGGCAATGATTTTGGTGGACGAGATCATACAACAGTGTTACATGCTTGTCGTAAAATAACCGAATTAAGGGAAGAAAGTAATGATATTAAAGAAGATTATTCTAATTTAATACGAACACTTTCAACATAATTATTTATAAAATAAAGAACCAATTATTATGAAATTTATTATTGATCGTGAAAAATTAATTAAACCATTGCAACTTGTCACAGCACCATTAAGTAGCCGTCCGACTTTACCTATCTTAGGCAATTTATTGTTACAGGTGAGTGATAATATTTTATTAATGACTGGAACGGATCTCGAAATTGAGATGATTTCAAGATTACCTTTATCTGAACCGAGTGAAGCTGGCGCAACAACTGTTCCTGCCCGCAAGTTTTTAGATATTTGCCGTAGCTTACCAAATGATGCGAAAATTTCAGTGATATTTGATGATAATCGCCTTACAATTCAATCAGGTAGAAGTAAATTTTCATTATCCACATTACCAGCAAACGACTTTCCTAACTTAGAAAATTGGCAATGTGATGCTGATTTTTCTATTCCACAAAAAACCTTAAAGTCACTCATTGATGCGGTACAATTTTCAATGGCAAATCAGGACGTACGCTACTATCTAAATGGCATGCTATTTGAGACCGAGAATAATTTACTTAAAACTGTTGCAACCGATGGTCATCGTTTAGCAGTCTGTGCGTTACCCATTGGCGAACATACCCCAACAACTTGCTCGGTCATAATGCCAAGAAAAAGCGTGTTAGAGCTGGCTAAACTCTCGAGCGATAGTGAAGAGCTGATCAATATTCAAATTGGTAATAATAATTTAAGAGTCAATTTTGCAGATCTCACTTTTACCTCAAAATTGATCGATGGCCGTTTCCCTGATTACCGTAAGGTGTTACCACGTAATCCGGATAAAACGCTTGAAGCATCTTGTGAAGAGCTAAAAAATGCCTTGTCACGTGCCGCTATTTTATCCAATGAAAAATTCAGAGGAATTCGGCTTTATGTCCATGAAAATCAGATGAAAATTACGGCAAATAACCCAGAGCAAGAAGAGGCTGAAGAGATTGTCGATGTAATATATCAATCAGAAGCACTTGAAATTGGCTTTAATGTCACCTACTTACTTGATGTACTCAATACGCTCAAATGTGACACCATCCAAATGCTACTTTCGGACTCAACTTCAAGCGTACAGATTGAAGACTTGAATCAACACGCTGCAACGTATGTTGTGATGCCAATGCGTTTATAATTCTTGAAATACATATTCAGTTTGACCTACTGAATATGTGGACCATTTATACGAATATGACCATTGCAAAACTGAAAATTTATCACTTCCGCAATATTGATTTTGCTGAGATTGAGCCCTCTACACATTTTAATTTTATTATCGGTGATAATGGTAGTGGTAAAACAAGTTTTCTTGAAGCTATCTACATGTTAGGACATGGTAAAGCATTTCGTCATCAACTCTCTAGCCGAGTTATCCAACATCATCAGCCAGAATTGATCCTATTTAGCAATATTATTTCACCGAGTGGGAAAATCAATTCCGTTGGATTATCAAAATCACGCAGTGGCGATAATAAAATTAAAATCAATAATGATGAGGGATTTAAATTAGCTGAGTTAGCTAAACTTTTACCCATTGAGCTTATAACGCCAGAAGGATTTGATTTATTAAATGGCGGGCCTAAATATCGTAGATCTTTTATCGACTGGGGCTGTTTTCATCATTACAATGAATTTATCATGTTATGGAATAATCTGCGTCGTTTAATCAAGCAACGCAATGCATTACTCAAAAATGTACATAACTATAATCAGTTACGTCCTTGGGATAAAGAGCTCATTCCAATCGCTAATCAAGTCAGCCAAATTCGAGCAGATTATATTAATCAAATTTGCCCTGAAATTATCCAAACAGGACAAGAATTTCTACCCGAATACACATTAGATTGCCAATTTTATCAAGGCTGGGATGAGATGGAAGACTATGCAGAGATACTCATTGCACACTTTGAAAGAGATAGAGCATTAAATTACACAACAATGGGCCCTCATAAAGCAGACTTAAGGTTACGTGTTAATAATATTCCGATCGATGTTCTTTTCTCTAGAGGTCAACTTAAATTACTCATGTGTGCATTAAGGCTTGCTCAAGGTGAATTTTATGCGAAACAAACTCAGCAATCCTGTCTTTATCTTCTTGACGATTTTGCTTCAGAATTAGACTTAACTAAACGCGCATTACTTGCTAAAAGACTAAAATCGACGGGTGCACAAGTTTTTATTAGCGCCGTTGATCAAGAACAAATTCAATCAATGGTTGACGAAAATGACAAGATTTTTCACATAAAATCTGGTATAATTTCTGCATAAATTTACGATTAATCAGTCAAATGATGTTCTAGCGAGAGATACATGTCTAATTCTTATGATTCCTCAAGTATAAAAGTATTAAAAGGACTTGATGCTGTCCGCAAACGCCCGGGTATGTATATTGGTGATACTGATGATGGCACTGGTTTACACCATATGGTCTTTGAAGTTGTGGATAACGCCATTGATGAAGCACTTGCAGGTCATTGTACCCATATTGATATTATCATCCACACAGATAATTCCGTATCCGTTCGCGATGATGGGCGCGGAATTCCAACAGGGATTCATGAGGAAGAAGGCGTATCAGCGGCAGAAGTCATTATGACTGTCTTGCATGCCGGTGGTAAGTTTGATGATAATTCTTATAAAGTTTCAGGCGGACTACATGGTGTTGGCGTTTCCGTTGTTAATGCGCTATCGGACAAACTTGAATTAATCATTTATCGAGACGGTAAGATTCATCAACAATTTTACCATCTTGGAGTCCCTCAAGCACCATTATCTGTTATCGACGAAACTACAGAAACAGGAACTTATGTCCGTTTTTGGCCAAGTCCATTAACATTTACCAATATCGAGTTTGAATATGAGATTTTAGCCAAACGCTTACGTGAGCTTTCATTTTTAAACTCCGGTGTCTCAATTAAATTACTTGATGAGCGTACAGGCAAAAATGAGCACTTCCACTATGAAGGTGGGATACAAGCGTTTGTTGAATACCTCAATAAAAACAAAAATCCAATTCACCCAAATATTTTTTATTTCAGTGCAGAAAAAGATGATATCGGTGTCGAAGTCGCATTACAGTGGAACGAAGGCTATCAAGAAAATATTTACTGTTTTACCAACAATATTCCACAACGCGATGGCGGTACTCATTTAGCTGGCTTTAGAGGTGCAATGACACGAACCTTAAATAACTATATGGAGAATGAAGGATATAGTAAAAAAGCTAAAATAAGTGCAACTGGAGACGATGCAAGGGAAGGTCTAATTGCCGTTGTTTCTGTTAAAGTTCCCGATCCTAAATTCTCCTCGCAAACCAAAGATAAGTTGGTTTCATCAGAAGTGAAATCAGCTGTTGAATCGATTATGGCGGAAAAATTATCTGAATATTTACTTGAAAAGCCAGGTGATGCAAAGATTGTTGTTGGTAAAATTATCGACGCAGCAAGAGCACGAGAAGCCGCTCGTAAAGCACGAGAGATGACTCGTCGAAAAGGTGCACTTGATCTCGGTGGTTTACCTGGAAAACTGGCTGATTGTCAGGAAAAAGATCCAGCATTATCTGAATTATACTTAGTGGAAGGGGACTCGGCAGGTGGCTCTGCCAAACAAGGGCGTAATCGTAAAAATCAGGCTATTTTACCGTTAAAAGGTAAAATTCTAAATGTTGAAAAAGCGCGTTTTGATAAAATGCTGTCCTCACAAGAAGTTGCTACCTTAATTACCGCACTAGGTTGTGGTATTGGTCGCGATGAATATGATCCAAATAAAATGCGCTACCATAGCATCATCATCATGACCGATGCTGATGTGGATGGATCACATATCAGAACGTTATTATTAACCTTCTTCTATCGTCAAATGCCTGAAATTATTGAACGTGGCTATGTCTATATCGCACAACCGCCACTTTATAAAGTGAAAAAAGGTAAGCAAGAACAATATATTAAAGATGACGATGCCATGACTGCATTTCAAATTGCCTTAGCACTTGAGGATGCTTCTTTGCATGTTAATAATCATGCTCCAGCATTAGCAGGTGAGCCACTAGAAAAGTTAATTGCAGAATACCAAAAAGTTGAAAAATTGTTAGGTAAAATGGAACGCCGTTATCCAAAAACGCTATTAGCGGAATTAATTTACCATGATGTACTAACTGAAGCGATGATGCTAGATCAGCAACTCACAGATAGCTGGGCCAGCAAAATCATCGAAAAACTCAGTACCAAAGAGCAAAATGGTAATCTTTATCATTATGATATTGAATATAATGAAAGCAAAAAGCACTATATTCCTGTGATCAAAATCCGAACCCATGGTGTAGACAATCGTTATCATCTTGATCTGGCTTTTGCACACAGTAACGAATATAAAAATATCCTGCATTTAGGTTCACAATTGAAAGGACTCATTGAAGAAGGTGCTTTTGTAAAACGCGGCGAAAGAAAAGAGGCCATCACCAGTTTTGAAAGTGCAGTAGAGTGGCTAATTAAGGAATCCAAAAGAGGATTAACCATTCAGCGTTATAAAGGTCTTGGCGAGATGAATCCAGATCAGCTATGGGAGACGACAATGGATCCAACTAGTCGTCGAATGCTGCAAGTCAATATCAGAGATGCTATTGCTGCAGATCTACTATTCACCACGTTAATGGGCGATGAAGTAGAACCTAGACGCGCATTTATTGAAGAAAATGCGTTAAAGGCATCAAATCTAGATTTTTAATTGATTGATTTTTCTAATTAATAAAACCAGCCAATCATATGCTGGTTTTTTTGTCATCGCTGAAAAGAATAATGAGTTTTAATCTATATTCCTAATGCATATTTGATCAAATGTTTCTTAATGGGTGATGCCATATTAATAACATTCATACCAATGCCTCTAGCACGTTTTTTTAGCCACGATTCTCCCTCAAACATATCCTGAATCATTTGCATAGCGCTTAGCATGGCAATCACATCTTTATTACGAATGCGCTGATATGCCCTAAATTGCTGCTTCAACCCAATGTCTTGATCTGCGGCATAACTTTTTAGGATGACATTGACCAACTGTCTGGAGTCCTCAAGCCCCAAATTAACACCTTGGCCGGCTAAAGGATGAATCGTATGGGCAGCATCACCAATTAAAATCAGTCGATCTTGTACTGATTGAGGACAGTAACGAGCAGTCAAAGGGAAGGCTAACCGTTCACTCATAACACGGCAATCCCCCAAACAAGCCTCGGTCACGTTAGTCAATGCTTGTGCGAATGAAACATCATCCATTGCTAACAATTCTCTCGATGGTACCGGTTTTGCAGACCATACTAAGCAACTGGTATTTGATTGCCATAACGGTAGAAATGCGACAATTCCATCTGGATAAAAAATTTGCCGAGCACAAGCTCGATGAGGAAGCTGGGTCTCTACTGTTGCAATTATGGCTTGATGACGGTAAGGTCTTTGAATTAAAGGCACCCGCTGTTTTTGTCGAATCAATGAATTGGCACCATCAGCGGCAATAATTAGCTTAGCCGAGATTTGCTGACCATTGTCGAATTGCACAAACCCTCTATCACTACTGAAAAAAAGTTCCTGGACATTATGGTGTAAAAAATGAACATTTGGTTGACTAATTGCCCGTTGATAAAGGACATTTAACATCAGTTGATTTTCTATAATATAACCCAAATTAGAATAATCATAATGAGTACTATCAGCAGCGAGTCTTGCATTGCCGTGCTTTTCAAACACATCAATTGAATCAAATGCCAGAACACGATTACTCTCTTCAATATCTCGCCAAACACCAATATCTTCAAAAAAACGCTGACTCGCTAAATTGATCGCAGAGGCTCTGATCATGGGCTGCTCTGTAATAAGTTGGCGATAAATATCGTGCTTTGCATCAACAACGGCAATATTCATAGTTGACTTACATAAGGCATTGGCCGTTGCTAACCCAACTAATCCGCTACCAACCACAATTACATCAAAATCGACCACAATATCCTCTTATATCCAATCTTTTGATTGTGTCAAAGCATATCATAATTTGAGAACAATAAATATTATAGAAAAAACCCACATAAGTGGGTAAAAATTAGATGAGTTTAAAATGAAAATATTTCACCCTGGTAAAATAACACGCTTAAAAAAATAAAACAACTTTTTTAAATCGCAAAACGTGTTAATTAGTTTAAAATAAAAATAATAATCACGTTTAACACCAAAAATAAAACTTTAAATTTAAAGATACTCTAAAAAAAACATTAAATCTTTTTAAAGATATTGCATTATTGAATTGTAATTTAACAAAAAAATGATTTATAATTATTTTTTTTACGCATAAAGAATAGGAAATACTTGTGATAATAAATAAAAGTGTGCAAACATTCAAGAATCGTTTAACTGAGGTTATGCAAGGCGATTCCGTATCTGTATTTGCTAAAAAGTGTAACATGTCAGAAACAGTAATAAGAGACTATTTATCAGGAAAAACATATCCCTCGCTTAGTCGTCTGGCTTCTATCGCCGAGAAATGTAATGTTTCTTACTGCTGGCTGGCAACTGGCCATAAGCTGGAAGATATCAGTGATACTGAAAATGATAATGTCTACAACGAATATATTCATCGTATTCCAGTCTATGCGAAACAATTGCCAACCATTGAAGAGGCTAGAACACAAAAATACGTGCGAGGAACGCCGCCAGTGATGAACTACCCAGCACTTGATGGGTGGTTAGAATATCGTGGTTTAGATGCCAAAAAACTCATTATCTATTGGGCCAAAGGCGATCTTATGGAGCCTGAGATCAAGCATAATAATGGCTTGATCATCAATACTGATATTCGTGAAGTTGTTGATGGGGCAATTTATCTGCTTGAGTACAAAGATATGACACTTCTTAGACGTATCCGCTTAACACTTGATGGCTGGGAACTGCAATGTAATAATGATCGCTGTGCAACGATCTCAGTTCTTCGTAAAGATTTTAAACAATATAAAGTGGTCGGGTGTGTTGTACAAATCATTAAAGATTTGTACTAAACGCGAGATCATGGCTAATTACAGCCGATAAGATAATTGCGCTTATCGGCTATTGAATTACGCGTTGCGCCGTTGTTTGACTGCCAGTGCTAATACATCTAATAACGCGGCTGAATCATCCCAACCGATACAACCATCTGTAATACTTTTACCGTACACTAACGGTTGGTCGCTATCTGGGTTTTGCGTCCCTTCAACAAGATGACTTTCTATCATCACACCTATAATTGCCTTCTCACCCTCTGCAATTTGCTGTGCAACAGCATTACCAACATTTATTTGCTCTTTAAATTGCTTACGGCTATTAGCATGACTAAAATCAATCATAATATTCGATTGCATACTGGCGTGTTCTAAATCCTGTTTCACCGCAGCGATATGTGCAGCACTATAATTAGGTTCCTTACCGCCACGTAAAATAATATGGCAATCAGGGTTACCCGTAGTTGAAACAATCGCAGAATGACCAAATTTGGTTACCGATAAGAAACAATGTGGCGCATTTGCAGCGTTAATTGCATCGATCGCGACTTTCATTGTTCCATCGGTACCATTTTTAAATCCAACAGGGCATGACAAGCCTGATGCTAATTCACGATGCACTTGAGACTCAGTTGTTCTTGCGCCAATCGCGCCCCAACTCATTAAATCCGCTAAGTACTGAGGTGAAATCATATCTAAAAATTCGCTCGCCGCAGGTACACCCAACTCATTGATATCAATTAATAGCTTACGTGCAATTCTAAGCCCTTCATTTATATCAAAGGTATGGTTAATGAAGGGATCATTAATTAAGCCTTTCCAACCAACTGTTGTTCTTGGTTTTTCAAAATAAACTCGCATCACAATTTCTAACTCATTTTGATATTGAGCACGCAGGCTGTTAAGGCGGTTTGCATATTCTAATGCAGCCTTCGTATCGTGAATAGAACATGGTCCAATTACAACCAATAAACGATCGTCTTGATGGGTTAATATGTGGTGAATTTTCTGGCGGGTATCACAAACCAGATTAGCCACAGAATGTGTTACGGGAAATTTTTCTAATAACGCAATCGGAGGTAAAAGTTCTCGAATACTCGAAATATGGACATCATCATTTTTATAATTCATTTTCATACCTAGCTACTTAAACAAAACTAGACTAGTATATACCCAGTTAACAAAAAAATGATAATTTAGTTTATTGCCCGTAGGTAAAACAATTATCTTAGACTCGGACACTTAAGTAGATTTGTTGTTTGAATATGATCAAACGTTGATATTAGAGAATAGCCAATGAAATTAAATCAACTCCGTTATATTATTGAAGTTGCTCGCACCGGTTCAATGAATGAGGCCGCTAAAAAACTATATATCACCCAACCGAGCCTATCTACAGCAATAAAAGAGCTTGAGGACGAATTTGATTTAAAAATATTTATTCGTACCACAAAAGGCGTATCTTTAACGACCGAAGGCACTGAGTTTTTAGGCTACGCCAAACAGATTCTCGAACAAACCGAACTACTGGAACAACACTATAATAAAAAATTACCATCAAAACAGTTATGTAGTATATCCACTCAGCATTATGCCTTTGCGGTTAATGCATTTGTTAATCTAATCAAAAAGAATCATACTGATGAGTATGAATTTACATTAAGAGAAACTCGCACCCATGATATTATTACCGATGTCACCACTTTACGTAGTGAAGTTGGTATTTTATATCTAAATGATTTCAACCAAAAAGTGATTCGGCGACTACTCAAAGAGAATAATTTAACATTCTATCCATTATTTGACGCCGATCCCCATGTGTTTATCAGTACGAAGCACCCGCTAGCGCTAAATAGCAAAATCACATTAGAAGAGTTAGAAGACTACCCTTACTTGTCATTTGAGCAAGGAGAGTATAACTCTTTCTATTTTTCAGAAGAGATCTTAAGTACGGTATATCATAAAAAAAGTATTCATGTGAGCGATCGCGCCACGTTATTCAATTTACTACATGGATTAAATGGCTACACAATTAGTACCGGTGTCCTAAGCACTGATTTAAATGGTTCTGATATTGCCTCAATCCCATTAAAAACAGAGGAAAAAATTCTGGTCGGTTGGATTACGTCTCAAAAAGTTCAGTTAAGTCAATCTGCTCAGCACTATATTAGTGAATTAAAAAGATTAATTGAACAATATGGATTTAAACTAAAATAAATACTCGGCAAAATTTTCGTCGCGATATTGTTTTTTATAAAAAAAATACTATACAATACCAATTCCTTTATTTATTGAAAATAAAACAAAAAGATGAAAAATTATAAATTATTTAAACATGATGATGGGCGAATTGAGGCAGTAAAACAAGGTTGGTCGTGGCCTGGATTTGTGTTAGAAATTTTTGGGTTAGGATTTATTTGGGGATTAGTCAAAAAATTATGGTTTGTAGCGATTTTATTAATCATATTTAGAATAGCACTGTTTATAATCTCAGATAGTGTTTCGCCAGATATGGATGGATACACGTCTTCTTATCAATATCAAAATGCACTTAATACAGCACTAATGTGGTCCATCGTATTTTTTATTGTTCAACTTGCTGTAGCTATTGTGATTGGCGTTCAAGGCAATAGTCTTCGAGAAAAAAATCTCATCAGTAAAGGATATGAACTCGTAGGTACAGCAGAAGCACTCAATCCAGATATGGCAATTTTTGAAATGAAAAAAGCTGAGAGTCAACATCACGATATCGTTTCCCATCTGTAATTCAATAAAAATGCCACCTTGTATATTGTGGCATTTTATTGACGACAAGCAGTTAATCAGCTAAGTTAATATCAAATACCTCAATATTATCTAGGCCACCATAAGCATGGTACCAAGGATGTGCATACTGTGTTAAAATTTTATTAAGATGCTCAACATTATCGCGACCAACCGAGTCTAACCATTCAAGAAGCCCTGCTTTTCCGCCTTTTCCATAAGCAGCGACGCCATCAAACCAAGTTGCCCTACCGCCTAAAATACCACTATATTTTGCGCCAGATTGACCTGCAAATATAAGCTCCTCATGGAAAGTCTTAGTCGGTACGCCAGCACTTAAATAGATAAATGGGCGCGTTGTTGCATCACTCGCTTCTTTAAAATAATTCGCGGCATCTTTTTGCGAATAAACGATAGGATTATTGTCGTTAAATCCTGCTACGTATTTAAATAACACCGGCACTTCAACTTTTAATACATCAATGTGGTATGCTTTTTTGGTGAACTCTTCAATGGTTTTTATCACTTTACGAGGTTTTATTTTCGCAAATTCAGGGCTTTTATCATCAATTATCTCATTATCATACACAATAGGCTCAACAAACACAGGTAAATCCACCGCTCTTGCTTCTTCGCCTAATCGCTCTAAAAAAGCATGTTTTTTATCTAAAATATCCTTTGGGTCATCTGGATTATAGTAAACTAATACTTTTGCCGCATCTGCCCCTTTCTTAATTAAACGCTGAATGGACTCTTCCGGTAAAAGTTCAGGTAAACGGCCTGGTGTATTCACATCATATCCCGTTTTTTCATATGATAGGATCAGTCCTGAATTGGCATTTTTAGCATTCATTCCTTTAAAACCATACTCTTCATCCAATAAAATGGCACTCACATACTTGGTCAACTCTTGAGAAACTAACTCTTTAAACTCGTAAACCATATCAACATGATAGCGTTCTTTGCCAACAGCACTTTCCATCATTTTAACCATTGATCCTCGTTGATCAATCGCTAATGCGGCAATCACGCCATCATGATTGGATAATTGCTGCATACAATTAAATTTTCTGCGGGAGATTCTCTTTTTAGACATGTTCAATACTCCTAATGTTGATAAGTGGATGTTTTTATAGTGTAAACCTATAACTGGACTAGAGTGGTGAAAATTGTGCTTATTTTAAGCATCATAGTGCTGATTATGTTATTTGCAAGGCCGTAGATGATATCAAATATGAGTTTATATTTACCTACTCATTTAAAGCAGCTGCTCGAAAATCAACAATATCACCCAACACATAATATTGATAATCAAAACATAGGTAAAACAAATCTTATTAGAAGATTGTCGTAAATTAAGGTATATTTAGCATCAATTTTATTGCCTCGATACTGACTTATCGTGTTGTTTTCCTTACTAATGCAATAATTAAAACGATTTTCATTACTTAATCAATACTAATTATAAAACTAGGTTATATCATATGGATCATTCTGTCACGTCAACATTACAATCTCATCCATTACAAGCACAAGATTATAAAACCCTTGCGCTCGCATCACTTGGAGGTGCACTGGAGTTTTATGATTTTATTATCTTTGTTTTCTTCTCTACGACGATTGGTCATTTGTTTTTTCCACCCGATATGCCGGGTTGGTTAAGCCAAATACAGACATTTGGCATCTTTGCAGCGGGCTATTTAATTCGTCCTTTTGGTGGTATTGTCATGGCACACTTTGGTGACAAATTTGGTCGCAAAAAAATGTTCACATTAAGTATCTTACTCATGGCACTACCGACTTTATGTATTGGTTTATTACCGACTTATGCTACGCTTAATTATGCCGCACCAATTCTATTGTTGATAATGCGATTATGCCAAGGACTCGCCGTAGGCGGCGAAGTGCCAGGCGCATGGACATTTGTTGCCGAGCATGTACCACCTCGTCGTGTTGGCCTAGCATGTGGCATATTAACGAGTGGACTCAGTTTAGGCATTTTATTTGGCTCACTCATTTCAACTGCCATCAATATGATCTTTGTTGGCGAGGCAATGAATACTTGGGGCTGGCGTATTCCCTTTATTATTGGTGGTGGATTTGGCTTTTTAGCGATGTATTTGCGTCGCTGGTTAAAAGAAACACCGATTTTTATCGCGATGCAGCAACGTAAATCGCACGAGTCAACTCAGCGCTTACCGGTCTTAACCGTTCTCATTTATTACCTGCCACAAACGCTATTATCAATGTTATTAACGTGGATTTTATCAGCAGGTATTATGGTTGTTATTCTCATGGCACCAATTTATCTACAGCAGCAATTTGGTTTCTCAGCAACAGAATCATTACAAGCCAATACTTGTGCCATCATTGGCTTAATTATCAGCTGCACAGTATATGGGGTTTTAGCAGATAAATTTATGCTCGGCAAAATTATCATCATCGGTAGTATGATTGCCGTTATCACCATTGCAGGGTTCTATTTTTCCCTTGAACATCATGCTGAGTTATTATTTATCACATATCCTCTTGCTGGCTTTGGCGTCGGTATTGTCGGTTCATTTGCATGTTTTATGGTGAAGGCGTTTCCAACGGCAGTGCGTTATAGTGGCGTGTCATTCTCATTTAATATGGCATATGCGATTGCCGGAGGCATCACGCCATTACTGCTGTCAGTTTTCACCAATTTATTTAGTAAACTCGCACCGGCCTTTTATGTCATTTCACTGTTTGCACTCGGGGCAATCATTGGCATTATTTTATTAATCAATAAACATATCACCAAAGAGATGACGTAATCACGAAATAAGCTCACCACTATTTTATAAAATCAAATAGTGGTGACGTATTTATTCTCGCTCTAATGCGTAAATAGGATCTAAACCAGCTGCTCGTTTAGCTGGAAAATAGCCAAAAACAATCCCAATAAGACTCGAGCATGTAAAGGCGGCAATAATGGCTGATAATGAAAAGATCATCGAAAATGTGGTGACAAAATAAGCAAACAATCCACCAATCAGTAAAGATAATAAAATCCCCAATATTCCACCAATTAAACAGACTAATACAGCTTCAATCAGGAATTGTTGTAAAATATCGCTTGATCTTGCCCCAACAGCCATCCTGACACCGATTTCCCGTGTTCTTTCCGTAACAGACACTAGCATAATATTCATTACCCCAATACCACCCACAATCAATGAAATCAAAGCGATAGCGGATACTAATAGCGTCATAGTTGCTGTTGCCGATTCGATCGTTTGGCGAATCGAGTCGGAATTAAAAATGAAGAAATCTCTGGTTCCGTGCCTTTTGAGCATAATACGCTCAAGATCTTGCTCCGCAACAGAGAGATCGATATTATCTTTTACCCTAACCGTAATACTCTTTAACGTCGTTTGACCAATCATACGATTAATGACCGTTGAATAAGGTAACCATACATTTAAGCTTTCATTGCTCCCCCAACCTTGATTTTTTCGCGTTGCAACACCAACGACCCTAACGGGTAATTGCCCAACGTAAAATACTTGCCCGATAGGGTCTTGATTAGGAAATAAGCGTTTCACTGTGTTTTCATCAATAACGACATCTTGAGCAGAATTAGTAATACTATTAGCATCGAAGAATTTACCTTGCATGATATCATAGCCCCTAACCGCAAAAAACTGCTCGCCGACACCATTTACCGTGCCAGAAAGTGCTTGATTATCTTTTCTAAAATAAACACTCGTTGATACATTCGGTGTTGCACTATGAACATAACTCTGCTGCGCTAACGCATCAGCATCGGCCGAACGTAAGGTATTAATCCTCCCCGCATTACGATCACCAAAACCGGTACCAGGAAAAATCTCTAACGTACTCGTTCCCATCGAACTGATATCGGCTAAAATTTGCTGTCTTGAACCTTCTCCCAACGCCACCACCGATACAACAGATGCAATACCAATAATAATTCCAAGCATGGTTAAAAATGTACGCAGTTTTTGAGAAAGCATCGACAAAATGGCCATTTTAAAGGCATCTTTAAAGCGATCTGCTTTTGCCGATAAGGTATCTTGTGTTTTAGTAATATCAATCTGTTTAACTTCATTAGGCTGATTAGCATTCACCGCAAACGCAGGGTTTTGCGTATCGGCAATAATTCGCCCATCACTGATTTCAATAATCCGCTGCGCGCTTTGTGCAATATTGGGATCATGCGTAACAATAATAATCGTGTGTCCTTGTCCATGCAATTCGCGCAAAATTGCCATGACCTCATGACCGCTTTTTTGATCTAAAGCGCCAGTAGGTTCATCAGCTAAAATAATTTGCCCTCCGTTCATCAAAGCACGACCAATACTAACACGTTGCTGTTGCCCGCCAGATAATTGTGTCGGCTTATTGTGCATTTTATCTGCCAGTCCGAGCCTTGTTAAAATGTCACTTGCTTTTTGATGCCGTTGTGCTTTTTTGCATCCAGCATAAATTGCCGGCACCTCAACATTACCTTCAGCGGTTAACGCATTGAGTAAATGATAACGCTGGAAAATAAAGCCAAAATGTTCTCGCCGTAGCTCGGCTAGTTCGTCAGGCGTAAGTTTACTCGTTTCTCTTCCTCCAATGGTATAAACGCCATTGGTAGCTTTATCTAAGCAACCTAATATATTCATTAGTGTTGACTTACCCGAACCAGATGAACCAACAATCGCCACCATCTCGCCTGCATTGATTGTGAGATCAATATTTTTTAATACTCTAATTGTCGACTCCCCTGCGGGAAATTCACGAACAATATTTTTTAATTCAATGAGTGGAATGTTATTCATCACATTAAAATCCCATTCGTGGCGTTCTAGACTTGCTGACAGAACCACCATCCAAGCGACTCACCACAATAGTATCACCCAAATCAAGCCCAGATTTGACTTCTACATTAACATTATTATCAATACCAATTTCAATCGCTTTTTCGCGAATATTTTGCCCATCATCTAATACAAATACCGTTGCTTTGCCATCACCAAAATTTTGTTGAATCGAGGTAGATGGTATATAAAGTACATTTTCTGCATTAGCTAATACAATGTAAACCTGAGCAGTCATCGAAATACGTAAAAGATGTTCAGGATTATCCACATCAAATAATCCATTGTAATAAATAGCAGTAGTCGTTGTGGTTGAAGTCGATGTTTCGTTATTAATCGAAGTTGGTGCTGGCTCAACCGCGCGAAGAGTCATACCACTAAAATGCATATTCGGTCGTCCCAGAATCGTAAAGTATACAGGCATACCCGTTTTGACCTTAATAACATCAGCTTCTGAAATTTGAGCCTCTACAGTCATTTTATCAAGCTGGGCAACTTTAACAATCGTTGGCGCACTTTGCACCGAGTTAACCGTTTGACCTTCTTCTACGGGTGTTGCAACCACAATCCCATCAATCGGTGAAGTGATTTTTGTATAACCAAGATTAACTTCAGCAGTGTCTACTGCAATTTTAGCTCGGATAATATCAGCATCAAGCGAAGCGATATCCGCCTTAATAACATCTAGTTGCGCCTCAGCGGCATCTAAATCAGATTGTATACCAACACCTTTATTCACCAATTTCAATTGGCGTCCATAAGTTAACTGATAATTTTTTAAATTCGCCTCTTTTGCTGTTCGTTGTGCTTGTAAGCTTGCTAATGATGCTTTTGATTGCATTAAGTCATTTTTTTGTTTAAGGTCATCGATTTCAGCAATCATGTCCCCGGCTTTTACTTTATCACCTAATTGAACATATAACTTTTGAATCTGACCCGAAACTTGTGCGCCGACATTCACTAGTTTAAATGCGCTAATTTTCCCATCAGCGAGTACCGTCTGCTCAATATGACCTTTTTCAACTTTAGTCGTAATATATCGCGTATCTGACTCCTCAGTAAAAAATAGACGACTTACGCCATAGATAATGATAAGTATCACTAGTAACACAAGAATATATTTAAATTTTATTTTTCTCAAAAATGTCATTAATAACTAGCCTCAACTAAATAAATTTCCACAGATATCTCAACTAAGGAGATAAAAACCGATACCATCTTTGGTGTTATCGTGTAATATAACTAATTATTGCAGTAAATAGCTAATAATAAATTGTAATGATAATAAAAACAGCTTAGCGATTTAGATAAAAATTTACTTAGCCAAGTACTTCCTCTTTGTATAATGACTATCCATGTTGCCGGAAGCATTCCAGCTATTGTGCGGTATTCTATTTTTGCTTATCAACAAGGTGTGCCAACTTAATCTAATTGGTTATGTGAAAACGATGCAGTCCTAACGCTGAAATCGCTGATTGTGCAATCAAAACACATATCGATGTTTTAACTGAAATGTAAAAAACAATACTCATAAAAATCGCATAACCGTTTAATGTAAGATATTATTTTAAGCAAAATTAACGTAAAATAGGCTCAATAGCTAGCGCATACAGTAAGATATTCATTATAAGGATCTCACACATTGGCAATGAAGAAAAAAAATATCATTTATATTTTACTCATTATTCTAATTATCGGTATTTATTATTACCAACGAGAAGAGAGCAATGCTAATTTGGTTGAAACAATTGACTTAGCGACTCAACCTATCTATCAAAGTGATCGGATGGAAACAACAATATATGATCCGGTCGGTAATTTAAGTTACAAAATTATTGCCAGCCAGGTAAAACATTTTGACAGTCAAGGCGAAACATTATTTCAAATGCCAAATATTACATTATATAATCGAGACGTGATAGAAACTTGGCACATTTCTGCAAATCAATCGACATTAACACGTGATAAACTTTTATATCTTGAGGGCAATGTGATACTGCAAAATATTCTACCCGATTCACAATTACAAAAAATTATCACAGATAATGCGACTGTTGATTTAACGACTCAGGTTGTGACGTCTAAAGATTTTGTAACAATTGAAGGGACAAATTTCACCTCAACAGGTACAGGCCTCTTCGGTAATTTAAGAAATAAAACAGCCGATATATTAGAAAATGTAAAAACTTATTATAATACACCCAACATTCAAACTCAGAGCCCAACTAACTAAGGATACCACTAATGAGACGTCATGTTCCCTCTCGTTCCACAAAAATTAAATTTATGTTAGTTGGCCTAATAATTAGTTTACTATCATCATTATCACACGCTCAAACATCACCAAGTGCAACGATTAACAATAAACCAATTTCGATCGATGCCGATAATCAACAGATAGATTTAAAAAACAATACCATTACCTTTACAGGGAATGTCGTTATCATTCAAGATAATTTGGAAGTCAAAGCGCATACGGTCGTCATTACCGATATGAATAGTAAAGAGAACCAAATCATTACCGCCAATGGCAGTCCTGTATATTTCAAACAAATGAATGCCCAGTCGCCAAAACAGACAATTATAGGCCATGCTAATCAATTAATTTATCAAGTTAAAGAAAACAGTGTTACGCTAATTGGTGATGCAGAGTTATTACAGCAAGATAATCACATTGTGAGTAATAAAATTATTTATGATGTCAACCAGCAAAAAATTCTCGCACAAGCAAATAAAGGTAGCAGAGTAAAAACGACAATCATTCCTAATCAAGTCCAAGAGATAAAACGATAACATGGCCACTCTACAAGCAGTCAATTTAGCGAAAGTATATAAAAATCGCCGCGTTGTTGAAGACGTCAGTCTTACTGTCAACTCAGGTGAAATAGTTGGTTTATTAGGACCGAATGGCGCAGGAAAAACTACAACATTTTATATGGTAGTAGGTATTGTGCCTCTGAATGCAGGTAATATTTATCTTGATAATAAAGACATTAGTTTATTACCGCTACACGAACGTTCTCGAATTGGTATCGGTTATTTACCACAAGAGGCATCTATCTTTAGGCGTTTATCGGTTTTTGACAATATCATGGCTATTCTCGAAACCCGCAAATCGTTGACAAAAGAGCAGCGAGTCGAAAAAGCACAAGCGTTACTCGAAGAATTTCATATTACTCATATCCGCGACAGTATAGGGCAAGCTTTATCAGGGGGAGAAAGACGACGAGTGGAGATAGCCAGAGCACTGGCTGCTGATCCCAAGTTTATTCTACTAGATGAACCTTTTGCCGGTGTAGATCCCATTTCGGTTATTGATATTAAAAATATCATTAGAGCACTACGCGATAGAGGACTTGGTGTTTTAATTACTGATCATAATGTGCGTGAAACCCTCGATGTATGCGAACGCGCTTACATTGTTAGTAAGGGACATTTGATTGCTGAAGGTAGCCCAAATCATATCCTAAACGATGAACATGTTATACGTGTTTACTTAGGTGAAGAATTTAGGCTATGATGAAACCGAGTTTACAACTAAAGATTTCACAGCAGCTGACAATGACCCCACAACTGCAACAAGCCATTAGGCTGTTGCAACTTTCTACTCTTGAACTATGTCAAGAAATTCAAACTTCATTAGAAAATAACCCACTACTCGAAATTGACGAGCATTATGAGGAAATCACAGTAGAAGCGCAAAGCGAAACAGATATCATCGACACATATGAAATGATGGAAAATCGTGAAATTTCTGAAGATATTCCATTTGATGCCTCTTTAGAGGATATCTATACAGCCGGAACCCCATCAGGCACGCATTCCGACTATCGTAATGATGAATTTTCCCTTTATCAAGGCGAAACCCATCAGACCCTTAATGACTACTTAATGTGGCAACTCAATTTGAGTCCATTTAGCGAACGAGATAAAACAATTGCCGTTTCGCTCATTCAAGCTATTGATGATAGAGGCTATTTAACCTGCTCATTACAGGATATTTTAGAAGAACAAGGTAATGAAGATATCGAAATTGATGAAGTAGAAACGGTGTTAAAGCGTGTACAGTATTTTGATCCAGTAGGTATCGGCGCAAGATCATTACAAGAGTGCTTATTAATTCAAATTAATCAATTAATACCAATAACTAATGAAATTAAACTTGCAACATGTATTATTAAAGACTATTTGGATCAACTTGGCCAAAAAGACTATAAATCTTTGACTAGACAGCTTAATATTACACCCGCGCAATTAAAACAGGCCATTGATATTATACAGCAATTGCAACCCTATCCTGGTGAGTCGATTAATACCTCACCACCAGAATATGTCATCCCAGATGTGTTAGTCAAAAAAGTCTCTCAAAAGTGGCATGTCATAATCAATCATGATTCATTTCCAAAACTTAAAATTAACCAACATTATGCTTCAATGGTAAATATTTCTAATGAAAGTGATGGGCAATATATTCGGCAATCGTTGCAAAACGCAAATTGGTTAATCAAAAGCATCGAAAATCGCAATGAAACACTGACTAAAGTCAGTCAGTTTATTGTCGATCATCAACAAGACTTTTTTGAATATGGTGAAGAACACATGAAACCAATGATATTAGCGGACATTGCCAATGCGATTAATATGCATGAATCAACAATTTCACGTGTGACAACATTAAAATATTTACAGTGTCCACGTGGTATTTTTGAATTAAAATATTTTTTTTCGAGCCATGTGACAACAAAATCCGGCGGCGAGGCATCTTCGACAGCAATACGAGCTTTAATCAAAAAATTAGTCCAAAACGAAAATAGCCAAAAACCGTTAAGTGATAGTAAAATAACTAATCTATTAAAAGATCAAGGTATGATAGTTGCTAGGCGCACGATAGCAAAATATCGAGAATCTTTATCGATTCCGCCATCAAGCCAACGTAAGCAGCTTAAATAACCTACCCTTCAAATTAACAGAGTAAAGGATTCAGATTATGCTATTAATGATAGTAAGTGGTCGTTCAGGTTCAGGAAAATCCATTGCTTTAAGGGCATTAGAAGATATGGGATTTTACTGTGTTGATAACATTCCAATTATACTGCTTCCCGAGCTTGCCAAAGTATTAGAAGATAGTAAAACTCCCGTTGCCGTAAGTATTGATATTCGAAACCTACCCGCAAGTTTTATTCAATTTGGTGAGATTATTACACAACTACCCAAATCGATTACGCCACAAATTCTGTACTTAAATAGTAGTCGTAATACCTTAATCCGCCGTTATAGCGAAACAAGGCGCAATCATCCTTTAGCCATACAGGGGAGATCGCTTGAAGAAGCTATCGATTTAGAAGAGCAATACCTTGAACCACTTCGAGACCGTGCTGATTTAATGATTAACAGTGATAATTTATCTGTTCACGAATTATCAGATATTTTACGTCAACGTATTTTAGGTAAAAAAGAACGTGAATTGACCATTATATTTGAATCCTTCGGCTTTAAATATGGATTACCAACCGAGTCTGATTTTGTTTTCGACGTGCGCTTTTTACCAAATCCTCACTGGGATCCAAGTCTAAGGCCACTAACCGGTTTAGATGAGGCGGTACAACAATATTTAGCTAAGCACTGGGAAGTCAACAATTTTATCTACCAGACCGCAAACTATATGCAGCAGTGGTTACCTTTACTGCAAAAAAATAATCGCAGTTACCTCACAATTTCTATTGGTTGTACCGGCGGTCAGCATCGCTCGGTCTATATTGTTGAAAAACTGGCTAAATTATTTAATGTTCATGGTCAACAAGTGCAAACCCGCCACCGCAGCTTAGAAAAAGGTTTGCATCAAAAGTAACAGCAACGCTATCTTTTTAATTGATGAAAAGATAGCTGTTTTTTGCAATACTTATTTTTATTTTGGTTCGTCTATTGATAATACTGTTCAGCTAAACTACCCATTCACAACTGTTGTCATCGCTAAATAAAAAGCACTAGCATCATACAAGCCATAATTGATCTTGATTAATTTCTAAGACAACACACGATAAGATGATGGCAAAAAGCCTAGCTAGTTTCAGTTTATTTTTCACTATTTTTCGATTAAAATAACGACGCAATAGATAACATCTCTATTGAAAATTAACAATATAAAAAAGGATAAGAAATGGATTGGTATTTAAAATGTATTAAAGATAATTACGCTAATTTTAATGGTCGTGCTCGTCGTAAAGAGTTTTGGATGTTTACGCTATTTAATTGGATTGTGATTTTTGTTCTCATGATTCTAGCTGGAATTTTCGGTTCTTTCAGCCACTCATTGGCAAGCATTGTTGTTTTTATTTATTTTATATTTGCCGCAGCAGTTATTATTCCAACGATTGCCGTCACTGTGCGTAGATTACACGATACAGGAAGATCTGGTTGGTGGTACTTAATTATCTTTGTCCCGATTGTTGGACCAATTATCTTATTAGTGTTTATGTTTCTTGATTCTATGCCTATAGAGAATCAATATGGGCTAAACCCTAAAGCGTAATCTAAAATTAAACCGGAGATTAATCCGGTTTTTTATTAGTTTGTTTTAACAACATGTAGTCAAATACTTTCTGCTCTATCTCTCTTTTATACTGTTCGGCTAAATCACCTAATGTAATTTTTTCGGGTGCTAAAACTAAGCTGCTTACATTGACTAGCTCAATATCATCGGGTAATTGAATGAGTTTTTCCTTCAAGACCTTAACCGTTGCATTATAAGGATGACCAATGGCGATCGCACTGCCATGTTTTTGTGCAAACCTGATCGCAATATCCAATTGATGAGCAATTGACTGTTCGTCTTGAGAATCATCGAGAAAAACATTCCGAGTCGCATAAGCAACGCGATACTCTTGCGCAGCAATTATAGCCTGACTTCTCGCTATCGTTCTGCTATCTAAAAAGAATAGTGAATACGGTGATAAGCTACTCATCACTTTACGCATTCCCGCCAAATCTGATGTCATCAAGCTGCCCATGTGATTATTTACACCAATCGCATAAGGAACTTTTTCAACAGACTCATCAATAATTCGCTTAATCTCCAACTCGCTCATGGATGGAAAAAGCGTATCAATTTCAAGAGGCTGCTTACCCATTGGCGCCATCGGTAAGTGAATAATCACATCTTTATCATTTTGATGAGCAAGTGTTGCCATATGAGCTGCATTAGGGGAATGGGGTAGCACTGCAATCGTAATTGGATAAGGCATTAATATAAGCTGTTCTTCATTATGCTCACGATAACCAAAATCATCAATCACTAGAGCCAATTTTGCCGCATCCGCTAGCGGAATAATCATCAAAAAAACTAAAATCACACGAACGAATAATATTAACTGTTTCATTTTTTTAACCATGCACTTGGATTGAGTGCTTTACCATCCCGGCGAACTTCAAAATAGAGCGAAGCGCTCCCTTGCCCTCCCGTATTCCCCACTAAAGCTATGTCTTGCCCTTGTACAATTTTATCGCCAACATTCACTAATACTCGTTGATTGTAACCATATAACGTCATATCACCTTTACCATGCTCTAAAACAACGATAAAACCGTATCCTTGTAACCAGCTCGCTAAAATTACGCGACCATCAGCAATTGCTTTAACTTTAGTCCCTTCTTTAGCACTAATAACAAGCCCTTTCCAACGTAACTCACCCTGCTGTGGTTCACCAAATTGATATACAATCTTACCCGATACTGGCCACTCTAACTCGTGATTAGGCTTGCCAATTCCGCTTACTCTTGCCATCAGTGCTCGTTCGTTTTTAGTCGGATTATAGTTATAGTTTTTCTGTTTATCTTTAATCTTATCAGCTTGTTTTGCTTCATCTTCTGCAACTTTCTTACTCTCTTGCTCCGCCTTGGCAATTTGTACTTTAAGCCGCGTTTCATTCTCTTTAAGCTCATCAAGTTTTTGCTGATTTAATTGCATGGATTGATCAAGTGCATTAATGGTTTTTTGTCGTTCTTTTTGATTAACCACCAGTGAATTTCGTTGCTGCTTTTGCTCAACTTGTAAGATTTGCTGAGTTTGATGTTTTTGTTCTAATAAATGTCTTTTCTCGGATAATGCTGCCTGAATCTGCTTGAGCTGATTAATTCTATTTTGGCGCTCGATATTGATATATCCGTAGTAAGCAATAATACGTTCATTACGATCACTTTGTTGACCAGAGAAAACTAGTTCCATACTACTTGTTTTACCGAGTCGAAATGCGCCTTCTAACTGTTTGGCCAAAATACTTTGTTGTGCTTGCTGTTGCTTTTCTAAGTCATTAATTTGTCGGCTAAGCTCAGCAATCTCTTCTGATAAATTACGCAGAAGTTGATCTGATTTATCTAAAGATGCTAATAATGCCGCAATTGCAATCTCTTGCTTTTTCAGATCAGCCTGAATTTTAGAACGCTGCTGTTTTTGTGCGGTGAGTTTCTTTTCTTGTTCAAGAATAGATTGTCGAATAGATTGTAGATCTTGTTTATCATCAGCATGACCATACGGCAGAACAAATAATATCCCACTGAATATAAATAGTAAGCTGAAGAAAATAGAGCGCATTGTTATCGATTATCGGATTTATTAAATAGAATTATATATTTTATTTATTGTCCACTATAACCGATTGCTTTATTGCTGACAAACAGAATATCAAACAAAGTGCTCTAACAAGTAGAGCACGTTACATTTTGATAAAAATAAAATTACTTATTAATAAATAAAACATTACCTGTCATTTCTGCCGGCACATCCATATCAATTAATGTCAGCATTGTCGGCGCTAAATCAGACAGCTTACCACCTTCTACCGCTTTAACCGATTTAGATCCAACATAAATCAATGGCACCGGTAAATTCGTATGAGCAGTATGTGCCTGGCCTGTTTCGTCATCACGCATTTTTTCTGCATTACCATGATCTGCCGTAATTAATAGTTGACCGGCAACTTTATTAACCGACTCAACAACGCGTCCAATACAGTGATCTAGAGCTTCAACCGCTTTTACGGCAGCATCAAAAACCCCTGTATGACCAACCATGTCACCATTAGGATAGTTACAGATAATAACATCATATTTTTGGCTTTCAATGGCTGCCGTTAATTTATCCGTTAATTCTCCCGAACTCATTTCTGGTTGTAAATCATATGTTGCAACTTTTGGTGAGTTAATTAAAATGCGATCTTCATTAGCAAATGGTACTTCTAGCCCACCATTAAAAAAGAATGTCACATGTGCATATTTTTCAGTTTCTGAAATACGCAATTGAGTTTTATTATTTTTAGCTAACCACTCACCAAGTGTATTAGTCAATGATTCTGGTGCATAAGCGACAGTTGACTTAATGTCACTTGCATATTCAGTTAATGACACATAATGAGCAAAATTAACTATGCGCTGGCGTTTAAATCCATCAAAATCGTTACTAATAAATGCGCGCGAAATTTCACGAGCACGATCTGCTCGGAAATTCATAAAAATTAGGCTATCGCCATCTTGCATTACTGCACTTGGCTCATCTACAGCTTGAATCACCGTTGGTTTTACAAACTCATCATTTTCATCACGATGATAAGCAGCTTGTAATCCTTCAACAGCGGAAGCGTAAGTAAACTCACCCTTAGCATCAACTAATAAATTATAAGCTTGCTCCACACGATCCCAACGATTATCACGATCCATTGCATAATATCGCCCAACTAAAGAAGCAACGCGACCTTTGCCTAACGCTTTAAACTTATCAGAGAAAGCTTGTAAGCTCGCTTGTGCGCTTCTTGGTGGTGTATCACGACCATCTAAAAAGGCATGCAAATAAAGTTTAGTTGCACCACGAGCAGCAGCTAACTCAACCATCGCCATGATGTGCTCTTCATGGCTGTGTACACCACCCGATGATAGTAATCCCATAATATGAACAGCTTTATCACTTTTAACCGCATCATCAATCGCTTTAATTAGCACCGGATTTTGCTCAAACTCACCGTCCATAATTGCTTTAGCGACACGAGTTAAATCTTGATATACAACTCTTCCTGCGCCAATATTAGTGTGTCCAACTTCAGAGTTACCCATTTGGCCAAATGGCAAACCCACCTCCATACTAGAGGCATTAATTAAAGTATTTGGGCAAGTCTTGATTAAATTATCCATAACAGGCTTACGTGCAGCTGCAATGGCATTATCTTTTTGATCTTCTCTATGACCATAACCATCTAAAATCACAAGGACAATTGGTTTTTTGTTTGTATTGCTCACATTTGCTCCTAAATTATCTTAATATACCAATCTAAACTGCTCGTATTTTACTACAGATGCCCATTGTGGTATAGGGTTATCCTTTTTAGCAGGTGCTATGTTGCCAATAATTTATCAATCAAAAAGTTAACTTGTCAGTGCTGATGTTTAATGTAATAGCTAGTTTGATGAGGGTGCCCTAGTAAAATAGGAATTTGACTCGAAAAAATATATTTTGGTAAAAATAGGCTATTTACTCGTCATATTTCATTAATAAAAAAACCCAGCAAACGCTGGGCTTTTTTATCTAAATTAAGATTACTTAATTTTAGCTTCTTTATATACAACATGCTGACGTACAACGGGATCATATTTTTTGATTTCCATTTTTTCAGGCATTGTTCTTTTATTTTTGCTAGTGGTATAAAAATGACCAGTACCAGCAGAAGAAACTAATTTAATTTTTTCACGTACACCTTTAGCCATGATAATTTTCCTCTATAGCTTCTTAGTATTTTTCGCCACGGGCACGAAGTTCAGCTAAAACTGCATCAATACCCTTTTTATCGATAGTGCGCATACCTTTAGCTGATATACGTAATTTTACAAAACGTTTTTCACTCTCAACCCAAAAACGGTGAGTTTGAAGATTTGGCAGAAAACGACGTTTAGTAGCATTCATCGCATGTGAACGATTGTTTCCTACTAATGGTTTCTTGCCTGTTACTTGGCAGATTCGTGACATGTCAATAATTCTCCGAAATTTCAGTGCTTAGGCCTTGGATACAATATGTTAATGGAACATTAACCTCGTCAGGCTTTAGTCTTCTATCAGGTCGTTGAGATAAGTCTTAACAACAATAGACCAACTACTCATACTATACCCACAATAATTAAGGTAGCGAAGTATACGCTGTTATGCAAATATTCTCAAGTATTATTACATGTTACAATAAAAAAATCTTATTCAAATAAAAACATTGCACTAAAACAGTGTGTAGAAGCAGACTATACTTATCTATGTTGCTATAATTAGATTGTTTTATCATCGATATAATCTCAAAATTTACTCAATTTTATTATATTTAGCGTATCGTCAATAAGTTTTATTGGGCATATACTATCCTTTTCACTGATTTTTGCTATCATATACTATTTGAAATTAATATTCTGAGTTGTTGAAATTATGTCAAAGTGGACAACCTCTTGGTGGGCAACGACTTGTTTTTCAGTAATCAATATACCTGTCCGATTATTTGTAAAAAGCAAGTCAATTCCGACTGATCCGATTAGTGAACTCAATATAGATAAGTCTAGACCGATTCTCTATGTATTACCATACAACTCAAAAATCGATCTGTTGGTTTTGCGTTCGCTGTGTAAACAGCATCAATTACCCGATCCATTAAAAGGTATCAATACCAATCATACTGTTTTACCAGCTTATCTTTATATTGATAAAGGGCCCGGTATCTTTGCTTCAAATCAACAAAAAAATAGGTCAATCAATATTATTAAACAGTATATTGATGCGCACCAACAAAATGAACAGCTAGATGTACAAATGTTGCCCGTGTCGGTTATGTTTAGCCGTGCTCCAAATAAAGAAGGTAAAAAGAAACTCTCTTTACAAGTACTTGGTGGCATACGTAAGTTCATAAAGATGCTGTTCTCCGGCAGAGATTGTTATACACGATTTTCGAATACCGTGTCATTTAAAAACATAATATTATCTACACCAACAAAAGACATTGATAAACTATCACTAAAATTATCACGTGTAGCACGTATTCATTTTGCCAAGCAGCGTACTGCGTCTGTAGGCCCTATGCTACCAGTTCGGCAACAAATGTTAAATAAGTTGCTTAATAGTCCTGTCCTTACCGGAATAATACAAGACGAGGCTAAAAATAAAAATATTTCTGAGGAAAAAATCAGAAAAGATGCGTTTGGAATGCTAAATGAAATCGCCGCCAATTTTACCTATCGAGCGTTAAAATTAACAGATTACGTTCTAACATGGGCATGGAGCCGATTATATCAAGGACTCAAAGTCACCAATGCCGATCCCGTTAGAGAACTTGCACAAAACGGACACGAGATCGTCTATACGCCTTGCCATCGCAGCCATATGGACTATTTATTACTTTCATATGTTCTCTATCGGCAGGGGTTAGTCCCACCACATATTGCGGCAGGTATTAACCTCAACTTCTGGCCGGCGGGCCCGATCTTTCGCCGGCTTGGCGCATTCTTCATTCGGCGATCATTTAAAGGTAATAAACTGTATACTGCAGTATTTCGTGAATATTTAGCTGAGCTCTTTATTCGTGGCTACTCAGTTGAATACTTTATTGAAGGCGGGCGATCCCGCACTGGTCGTCTACTCGATCCCAAAACAGGCATGCTAATGATGACCATTCAGACTCTGTTACGTGGCGATCCAAGGCCGATTTCTATCGTACCAGTTTACATTGGCTATGAGCATGTATTAGAAGTAGCAACCTATGCCAACGAATTGCGCGGCGCAACAAAAAAGAAGGAAAGCTTGTGGCAAATGCTCAAAGCCTTTCTTAAGCTTAAAAAACTTGGGCTTGGTTACGTAAATTTTGGTCAGCCAATTCCGCTAAACCAATTCTTAAACCAAAATATTCCTGAATGGCGTGAAGCCATAGAACCGACAGGGACAGCGAGACCAAATTGGTTAACGCCAACAACCAATTTATTAGCTAAAAACATTATGGAAAACATCAATGCATCAGCAGCAGTCAATGCAATGAATCTATGTTGTTCTATCTTACTGGCCTCTCAGCAACGTGCATTAACTAAAAAACGCTTACTCGAGTATATGGATAGTACACTATTTTTACTAAGAAATGTGCCCTATTCAGATCTCATTACAGTACCTCATAAAAGTTCAGAAGAATTATTTGAACATGCCAAAGCAATGGGTAAATTTGTCATTACTGAAGATGAAGTTGGTGAAATTGTTAGTTTGAGTCAAGAACAAGCCGTATTAATGACTTTTTATCGTAATAACATTCAGCACTTAATTATTATTCCGGCGTTGATTGCCAAAATACTACTGAAACATAATCGGATTTCACAACAAGAGTTAGTTGAACAAATACTCAGATTCTATCCACTGCTTAAATCGGATTTCTTTCTCTATTTTGATGAAGAACAACTATTAAATTATGTTCATAAAATCATTGTGAATTTAGCTGAGATGAATTTAATTAACTATACACAAGAGCGCATTACACTTAATTATCTTAAAATTGCCTCACTTCAACTATTAGCCTCCAATGCAAATGATACTTTACAACGCTATAGCATTGCATTCTCACTGTTGCAGAAAGACCCGACCATAAGCAGAATGACGCTTGAAAAAGAGAGCCGACTCATTGCAGAAAGACTCTCTGTATTACATGGCATTAATGCACCAGAATTTTGTGATAAAGGCGTATTTTCTACATTGATAACAGCATTAAGAGAACAGGGATATCTTGATGATAAAAATGAAGCTAATCTTGATAAGATTAGCTCTATGAATCAAATTTTGCAACCGCTTATCGCAAATCAAGTTTTACAAACCATAGAAGAAATATATTAAGCCTAAAAATGATTTACCAGTAGACCAATAAAGATGCTCAAACCGATATAGTTATTATTTAAGAATGCTTTAAAACAGCATTCTCTATTTCGGTTAGCAATCAATGTCTGTTGATAAATAAAGAGTAGTACTACAGCAAATAAAGCAAAATAAAAACTGACAGCTAACTGATTGATTACAGCAATCATGATTAATAACAATACAGTCATGGTCTGCAATATTGCGATACATAATTTATCGTTTTCCCCAAATAAAATAGCCGTTGATTTAATCCCTATTTTTAAATCATCATCACGATCAACCATCGCGTACATTGTGTCATATGCAATAGTCCAACAAATATTTGCAATACATAATAGCCAGCAAGTCAGTGGAAAAGAACCCAGCGTTGCGGCATAAACCATCGGGATTCCCCAGCTAAATGCAATCCCCAGAATCAATTGGGGAAAATGAGTAAATCTTTTCATAAATGGATAGACTAGCGTCGTTAAAAAAGCAAAACACGCAATTAACCAAGTAAGAGGGGGTAACGTAAATAGTAATAATACCGATATAACAATTAATACTAAAAATATGAACAATGCATTTTTACTTGTTAATTGACCACTTGCTAAGGGTCTATTTCGTGTTCTTAAAACGCTACCATCAAATTTTCTATCGGCAAAGTCATTCACAACACACCCAGCAGAGCGCATTAAAAAAACACCTAGCGTAAACACAATAAATAATTTCAGCGTTGGCTCTCCAACTAACCATAGCGCCCATAATGTTGGCCACAATAATAACAATGTCCCAATGGGTTTATCCAGACGCATGAGTTTACAATAGGCTAATGCGAAATTTTTCATATTAAAATGACCTCACAATAAGTCGGTATATCACAAATTATAGTGGAATATATGATAGTTGTGAAACCAATAATCCAATATCCGATTAAATACAAATGGTGGCTAAGACAAATGAATTTAATGATCATATTAAAACGGCATAATGTCATATTACTCAATATAATTTTTAAAAATAAAGATACATTATGCTTTTTTTCAGCTAAAATCGTCGCATCTTTTCTCGCTAAAGACTGGAGATAAAATGAAAATAGCAAAAGATAGTGTCGTAAGTATAGCTTATCAAGTTCGCACAAAAGATGGTGTCTTAGTTGACGAAGCAACAGTGGTTGCTCCGCTTGAATATCTACATGGCGCAGGTAATTTAATTAAAGGTCTAGAAGATGCTTTAAATGGCCATCAAGCTAATGATAAATTTGATGTTGACGTTGCATCAAGTAACGCTTATGGTGATTACAATGACAATCTAGTACAAGAAGTACCACGTGAAGTGTTTGTCGGTGTTGATGATCTTGAAGTAGGCATGCGTTTTCTTGCAGATACCGAACATGGTCCAGTACCAGTCGAAATTACAGCTATTGATGGTGATAAGATTACTGTTGATGGTAACCATATGCTTGCCGGACAAGATCTAAAATTTAGTGTTGAAGTCATAAATGTACGTGAAGCAACTGAGGAAGAACTTGCTCATGGACACGTTCATGGCACACAGGGTCATAGCCATGGAGGCTGTGGCTGCGGAGACCATGGCGGTGGTGGGTGCTGTAGTAACGACGATGATGGTTATCACAGTGACAGCGATGAAGATGATGGTTGCTGTGGTGGTCACGGTGGCTGTGGATGTAAGCACTAAGCTAATTCAAAAAAGCGCTAAATCTTTAGCGCTTTTTATCCCACAGAAAAACGCTTTTGCGAGCTCGTTACCATATTTCAATATTTAAGCTGTACCATCTCCCTATTTCTAGCAAAATTTAACTTTTAATTAATTATTAATAATAAGGTTAAATCCAATGATGCCAAGAGAAAAATTACTACAATTTGGCGCTGCAGCGCTATCTGATCATGAATTGCTAGCACTTTTTTTAAGAACAGGCACCAAAGGTATCCCGGTCTTACGTCTATCACAAATGCTATTGTATGAATTTGGATCCTTAAATAAACTCATGAATGCCAGTCATGGTGATTTTTGTAAAAAACAAGGGCTCGGTACAGCCAAATACACTCAGCTTAAAGCAGTTATCGAATTATCTTCTCGCTATTTGAAGGTACAAATGACGCAAGAAGATTCACTTACTTCACCAAACCTAACTTACCATTACCTGGCAAGTCGACTAGCAGATGAGGAACGAGAAATTTTTTTAGTGATTTTTCTTAATAACCAAAATCATGTTGTTTGTACCAAAGAAATGTTTGTAGGCACTTACAATTCTGTAGAAGTGCACCCTAGAGAAATTATTCGTGAAGCTTTAAAGCATAATGCCGCAGCGCTTATTCTTGCGCACAATCATCCGTCAGGAGTTGCTGAACCCAGCCAAGCCGATCGCAATATTACTTATCAAATAGAAAAGGCATGTGATTTAGTTGATATTCGCATTATTGATCACTTTGTTATTGGCAAAGGCGAATATGTGTCATTCGCTGAGCGGGGTTGGTTATAAAATCATCCTTCACAAAAATATCTTGATTGTTAAAACAAGTATCTTACGCTGACTCTCGCATCTTATGTTATTTTGCATTATGATAGCAGTAAAATTAAGGAAGAACATAACATGAAAAATGACAAATTAAGTGAACAAATTGAACGATTAGAGACCAAAGTCAGTTTTCAAGAATTAACAATTGAAGAACTTAACCAAATGGTGGTCCAATTACAATCAGATATGGCTAAAATAAAAGAGCAGCTGACATTGCTATCAAAAAAATTGCAAACTACCCATGCATCAATTATCGCCGATGCATCAGAAGAAACACCACCGCCCCATTATTAAAATACCCCAATAAATTGACTTAGCCACAATATTTCAGAGTTTAAGACAAAAAAAACCGACATATAGTCGGTTTTAATATGATACAGCACTATTCAGCTGTAGCAACTTTTGACTCATCGATTTCAGGGCGATCGACTAACTCAATATAAGCCATTGGAGCATTGTCACCAGCTCTAAAACCACATTTCATAATGCGAATATATCCACCAGGACGATTAGCAAAACGTGGACCTAAATCTGAAAACAATTTTTTTACCGCATCCGTATTACGAATACGAGCAAAAGCCAAACGACGATTAGCTACACTATCAGTTTTAGCTAATGTTATTAACGGTTCAACTACTCGACGCAGCTCTTTAGCCTTAGGTAAAGTTGTCTTGATAATTTCGTGCTCGACAAGTGAACTTGTCATATTACGAAACATCGCCTGACGATGGCTGCTATTACGATTAAGCTGACGACCACTTTTACGATGGCGCATAACTTTATCCTTCTTATATAAACTTTATATTAGTCTTCAACAATACTTGCCGGTGGCCAATTCTCAAGGCGCATACCAAGAGATAGACCACGAGAAGCGAGCACATCCTTAATTTCAGTAAGTGATTTCTTACCTAAATTAGGCGTTTTTAAAAGCTCAACTTCAGTACGCTGTACTAAATCACCAATGTAATGAACTGCTTCTGCTTTCAAACAGTTTGCAGATCGAACAGTTAACTCCAAATCATCTACTGGACGTAGTAAAATTGGATCAAATTCTGGTTTGTCTTCTTTAACTTCTGGTTGACGAATATCTCGTAAGTCAACAAAAGCTTCAAGTTGCTCAGCCAAAATAGTAGAGGCTCTTCTAATTGACTCTTCGGGATCAATCGTTCCGTTAGTTTCCATATCGATAACTAACTTATCTAAATCCGTACGTTGTTCAACACGGGCTGCTTCTACAGAATATGCAATCTTATCAATTGGACTGAAACATGCATCAACTAATAAACGACCAATTGGACGATCTTCATCTTCTAATCGAACTCGTGCTGAAGCAGGAACGTATCCACGACCTCTTTGCACACGAATTCTCATATTAATTGAAGCATTAGCGTCAGTAAGATGACAGATCACAAGATTAGGATTGACGATCTCAACATCACCATCATGAGTAATATCAGAAGCAGTCACAACACCTGATCCAGATTTATTCAGTGTTAACATTACATCATCTTTACTATGTACTTTTACTGCCAACTTTTTCAAATTCAACAGAATATCAAGTACATCTTCTTGGACGCCTTCTTTAGTACTGTATTCATGCAAAACGCCATCGATCTCAACTTCCGTTACAGCACATCCCGGCATTGATGATAATAAAATACGGCGCAGTGCATTACCTAGTGTATGACCAAATCCACGCTCTAGTGGCTCTAAGGTCACTTTTGCATGAGTATGGTTGTATTGAACAACATCAACTAGGTGAGGTTTTAAAAACTCTGTTACAGAACCCTGCATTGTGTCCTCTCTTAAGTACTAACTTTACTTAGAGTAAAGTTCGACGATCAAATGTTCATTGATGTCAGCTGATAAATCAGCACGTTCAGGAATTCGCTTGAATGTTCCTTCCATTTTGCTGGCATCAACTTCTAACCAAGTTGGTTTTTCACGTTGTTCTGCTAACTCTAACGCAGCTTTAATACGTGCTTGTTTTTTAGCTTTCTCACGAACGCTAACAACATCTTCAGCTGAAACCTGATAAGAAGCGATATTAACAACATGACCATTAACCAACACAGCTTTGTGGCTGACTAATTGACGAGCTTCAGCGCGAGTTGCACCAAATCCCATGCGATACACAACATTATCTAAGCGTCGTTCTAAAAGATTTAACAAGTTTTCACCTGTATTACCTTTGATACGAGCAGCTTCATGGTAATAGTTACGGAATTGTTTTTCTAAAATACCGTAAATACGACGAACTTTTTGTTTTTCACGTAACTGAACACCATAGTCAGATAAACGTGGCTTACGCGCACCATGCTGACCTGGAGCCTGTTCTAGTTTACATTTACTTTCAATCGCGCGAACACCTGATTTAAGAAATAAATCAGTACCTTCACGACGACTTAATTTGAGTTTTGGTCCCAAATATCTTGCCATTTTCTTTCTCCAATAATCCTAAAACGTCAAGTGTTTAAACACGACGTTTCTTTGGTGGACGACAACCGTTATGAGGAATCGGAGTAACATCAGTGATGTTTGTGATGCGATAACCCGCTGCATTCAATGCACGAATTGTTGACTCACGACCAGGACCAGGTCCTTTTACCATAACTTCCAGATTCTTAATTCCGTATTCTTTCACAGCCTCAGCACAACGTTCTGCTGCAACTTGCGCAGCAAAAGGCGTAGATTTTCGAGAGCCTCGGAATCCTGAACCACCAGCGGTTGCCCAACCTAATGCATTACCTTGACGATCGGTAATTGTCACGATTGTATTATTGAAAGATGCATGAACATGAGCTATACCATCAGAAACTTGTTTTTTTACACGCTTACGTGCAGCACGAACAGGTGTCTTTGCCATTCTTAATTACCCCGATTATTTCTTGATAGGCTTACGCGGTCCCTTACGGGTACGTGCGTTAGTCTTTGTACGTTGACCACGAACTGGAAGTCCACGGCGATGACGTATACCACGATAACAACCAAGGTCTAATAAACGCTTGATACTCATAGTCACTTCACGACGCAAATCACCTTCAACAGTGAATTTTGCAACTTGTTCACGTAACTGTTCAATCTGATCTTCAGATAGTTCTCTGATCTTAACATGCTCAGCGATACCTGCAGCTTCACAAATGATTTTGGCACGAGTATTACCGATACCATAAATCGCTTGTAGAGCGATAACCGCATGTTGTTGATCAGGAATGTTAATGCCTGCTATACGGGCCACTATGCACTCCTATTAGTTAATATTAATATAATTTAAGTCACCTCTATACCGAAAAGCCCGTTTTCAGGATACTCAAATAAAGGGACCACAATAATTATAGGCTGGCTATTCTAGCCAGCTTTACTATACTTTGGCAAGTAAAATATGCAAAGTCCAACTTAAAAGTTAAGATTACTTAACCTTGGCGTTGTTTATGCTTACCTTCAACGCAGATAACACGAACGATACCATTACGTTTGATGATTTTGCAATTTCTACATAATTTCTTGACTGAAGCACGAACTTTCATTTTTTTCTCCGTAACTTCGGGCGATCTTAACGACCATAGCCTTTAAGATTCGCTTTCTTTAAAACGGACTCATAACGATTTGGCATCATCAGAGTCTGTACCTGAGCCATAAAATCCATGATTACAACAACAACAATTAATAGTGATGTTCCACCAAATTGGACTGGAACCTTCATTGCAGAAGTCATAAACATTGGAACCAAACAAACAAAAGTGATATAAAGAGCACCAACTAACGTTAAACGCGTCATAATTCGGTCAATGTATTTCGCTGTTTGTTCACCAGGGCGAGTTCCTTGAATAAATGCGCCTGATTTTTTTAGCTGTTCCGCGGTTTCACGAGGATTAAATACTAATGCTGTATAGAAGAAGCAGAAAAAGATAATCGCAGCAGCATAAAAAATAATATAAAGCGGCTGTTCATGTGAAAAATACTGCCCAATCACAACAAAAATATAACGCCAACCTTGTCCATCACCTTGTAACCATGATGCCATCATTGCTGGTAACATCACAATTGTTGAAGCAAAAATAGCAGGAATAACCCCAGCCATATTAATCTTCAATGGTAGATGGGTACTTTGTGCCGCATAAACGCGGCGCCCTTGTTGCCGTTGTGCGTAGTTTACCACAATACGTCGTTGACCACGTTCAACAAAAACAACAAAGTAAGTAATACCAATAACTAAGGCTGCAACAACTAATAATAATAGCGGGTGCAATTCGCCTAAACGAGCTTTTGCAATAGTTTCACCAATAGCATGGGGGAGGCCTGCAACAATACCAGCAAAGATAATAATTGAGATACCATTACCCACACCGCGTTCAGTGATCTGTTCACCAAGCCACATTAGAAACATAGTGCCAGTAACTAAACTTACTGAGGCGATAAAATAAAAAGAGAAACCAGGATTAATAACCACTTGACCAAATCCTGGAATCTGAGGTAAACCTGTCGCAATACCAACAGCCTGTAAAATCGCAAGAACTAAAGTACCATAACGCGTATACTGACTAATTTTTTTACGACCTGATTCACCTTCTTTTTTCAACTCTGCAAGCTTAGGATTTATCGCCGTTAATAACTGCACAATAATTGATGCAGAAATATACGGCATGATACCTAATGCAAAAATTGAAGCTCGGCTTAACGCACCACCTGAGAACATATTGAACATGCCAATAATACCATTATTACTTGCAGCTTGTGAAAGTAACTTGGTTAATGCCTCAGTATCGATACCAGGAACGGGAATAAAAGAACCAATTCGGAACACAACAAGCGCTATAAGAACAAATATTAATCGCCTTTTGAGCTCACTGCCACCGCCTCTCGTACTTTGGAAATCTAATCCTGGTTGCTTTGCCATCTTTCTAATTATTCCTCGATTTTTCCACCAACAGCTTCAATTGCAGCTTTCGCACCTTTAGAAACACGAATACCACGAACTGTTACTGGTTTAGTAATTTCACCTGCTAACATTACTTTTGCAAATTCAATTTGTGTACCAATTACGTTTGCGGCTTTAAGCGAATTTAAATCAACAACATCACCTTCGACTTTCATTAATTCTGAAAGACGAACTTCAGTTGTTACTAAAGATTTGCGTGAAGTAAAACCGAATTTCGGTAAACGGCGATATAATGGCATTTGACCACCCTCGAACCCACGACGAACACCGCCGCCTGAACGAGAATTCTGACCTTTAACACCACGACCACCTGTTTTTCCTAATCCAGATCCAATACCTCGGCCTAGACGCTTAGATGCATGCTTTGAACCTTCAGCAGGAGATAAAGTATTTAAACGCATTACCTATTACTCCTCTACTTTAACCATGTAATAAACTTGGTTAACCATACCGCGCATCGCTGGTGTATCTTCGCGCTCAACAGTATGACCAATTCCACGTAATCCTAATCCACGTAACGTAGCTTTATGCTTTGGTAAACGTCCAATAGAACTGCGAGTTTGTGTAATTTTAATCGTTTTTGCCATGGCTCATTACCCCAAAATATCTTCGACGGTTTTACCACGTTTTGCTGCGACCATTTCTGGTGATTTCATATTTTCTAATCCATCAATAGTTGCACGCACCACATTAATTGGGTTTGTAGAACCATACGCTTTAGCAAGAACGTTGCGAACTCCGGCAACTTCAAGTACAGCACGCATTGCACCACCGGCAATGATACCTGTACCTTCTGACGCTGGTTGCATGTAAACGCGTGAACCCGTGTGAGCACCTTTTACTGGATGCTGTAACGTGTCATTGTTTAATGCTACATTAATCATGTTACGACGTGCTTTTTCCATCGCTTTTTGAATAGCGGCTGGAACTTCACGAGCTTTACCATAACCAAAACCGACACGACCATTACCGTCACCAACCACTGTTAGTGCAGAAAAACTAAAAATACGGCCGCCTTTAACGGTTTTTGAAACGCGGTTAACTGCGATTAGTTTTTCCTGCAGTTCACCAGCTTGTTTTTCGATGTTTGACATCTTTAACTCCTACCTTAGAACTGTAGGCCAGCTTCGCGAGCAGCATCTGCTAGCGCCTGAACTCGACCATGATATTGGAAACCAGAACGGTCAAAAGAGACATCTTTAATATCTTTCGCCAATGCACGTTCTGCAATTGCTTTACCAACTGCCGCTGCTGCTTCTTTGTTTCCTGTGTATTTTAAATTTTCACTGATAGCTTTTTCAAGTGTTGAAGCGGCTGCCAGTACTTCAGATCCGTTTGGTGCGATAATCTGCGCATAGATATGACGCGGAGTACGGTGGACAACAAGACGTGTTGCCAGTAACTCACGCATCTTAGCACGCGCTTTTGTGGCACGACGGATACGAGCTGATTTCTTATCCATAGTGTTACCTTACTTCTTCTTAGCTTCTTTAGTACGCACGATTTCATCGGCGTAACGAACACCTTTACCTTTATAAGGCTCAGGACGACGATAAGCACGGATATCTGCTGCAACTTGTCCAATTAACTGTTTATCAGCACTTTTCAGGATGATTTCAGTTTGAGAAGGACACTCAGCGGTCACACCTGCAGGTAATTGATGCTCAATTGGATGAGAAAATCCAAGTGATAAACCAATTGCATTACCTTTAAGTTGTGCACGATAACCCACACCAACTAGCTGAAGTTTTTTAGTGAATCCGGCAGTAACACCTATCACCATTGAGTTAACCAATGCTCTTGCGGTTCCTGCTTGTGCCCAAGCATTAGCAGCGCCTTCACGTGGAGCAAATTTAATTGCGCCATCTTCTTGGTTAAGAACAACAGCATTATTAATTGAACGAGATAACTCGCCATTTTTACCTTTAATCGTAATTTCCTGACCGTTGAGTTTTACCTCTACGCCAGCAGGAATAACGACAGGTGCTTTAGCAACACGAGACATTTTTTTCTCCCTTACGCTACGTAGCAGATAATTTCACCACCAAGACCTGCTTGGCGTGCTGCACGATCAGTCATAACACCTTTAGAAGTAGAAATAACTGCGATACCTAATCCTGCCATTACTTTTGGTAATTCATCTTTACGTTTATAAATACGTAAACCAGGACGACTAACGCGTTTGATACTTTCTACAACTGCCTTACCTTGGAAATACTTTAATGTAATTTCCAATTCAGGTTTTGTGTCACCTGTAACTTTATAGTCTTGGATATAACCTTCTTCTTTTAGCACGTTGGCAATTGCCACTTTTAACTTAGAGGAAGGCATGGTGACCGCAACTTTGTTCGCAGCTTGCCCATTACGAACTCGGGTCAACATATCTGCGATAGGATCTTGCATGCTCATCTATAACACTCCTCTGATTACCAACTTGCCTTTTTAAGACCAGGAATTTCACCGCGCATAGCAGTTTCCCTAATCTTAATACGGCTTAGACCAAACTTACGAAGGACGCCATGAGGACGGCCCGTTTGACGACAACGGTTACGTTGACGAGATGGACTAGAATCTCGAGGAAGCGTTTGCAATTTAAGCACTGCATTCCAACGATCTTCATCTGTTGCATTCACATCAGAGATGATCGCCTTTAATTCTTGACGCTTTGCAAAGTATCTATTTGCTAGCTTTACGCGTTTTTTATCACGCTCAATCATTGATTGTTTAGCCATTAGTTTACCCTACCCTTACTTGCGAAATGGAAAGTTAAAGGCAGACAACAACGCGCGGCCTTCATCATCTGATTGTGCAGTAGTCGTGATAGTAATATCTAGACCACGAACACGATCGACTTTATCATAGTCAATTTCAGGGAAAACGATCTGCTCACGAACACCCATACTATAGTTACCACGACCATCAAAAGATTTTGCGCTTAAACCACGAAAATCTCGAGTACGTGGTAGTGCTATATATACAAGACGTTCAAAGAACTCCCACATACGTTCGCCACGTAAAGTTACTTTACAACCAATAGGATACCCTTGACGGATTTTAAAACCAGCAACTGATTTGCGTGCTTTAGTGACTAGTGGTTTTTGACCACTGATAGCAGCTAAATCTGCTACAGCATTATCTAATAATTTCTTATCAGTAATAGCCTCACCCACACCCATATTCAAGGTGATCTTTTCGATCCGAGGGACTTGCATGACAGATTTGTAGCCAAACTGTTCTTGCAGTTTATTTACTACCTGTGCATTGTAGTAATCATGCAGTTTCGCCATCGTACACTCCAAATTACTTAATTGTTTCATTAGTAGACTTGTAGAAGCGGACTTTTTTGCCATCTTCAAAACGGAAGCCTACGCGATCAGCTTTGCCTGTAGCAGAGTTGTAAATTGCAACATTAGAAACATTAATAGCTGCTTCTTGTTCAACAATCCCACCCTCTTGATTTAATGCTGGTACTGGTTTTTGATGTTTTCGCACCAAATTAATACCTTCAACAATCACTTTGCCTGTAGACAAAACACTTTTAACTTTACCGCGTTTACCTTTATCTTTACCAGTTAACACGATAACTTCATCTTCTCGACGGATTTTCGCTGCCATTACCCGCTCCTTACAGTACTTCTGGTGCTAGTGAAATGATCTTCATAAACTTCTCAGAACGAAGTTCACGAGTGACCGGTCCAAAAATACGCGTACCAATCGGCTGCTCACTATTATTATTTAAAATAACACAAGCGTTACGATCGAAACGAATGACAGATCCATCAGGGCGACGAACTCCCTTTCTAGTGCGCACCACAACAGCTTTCAGTACATCACCTTTTTTTACTTTACCACGTGGAATTGCTTCTTTAATGGTAACTTTGATGATATCACCGACTGCCGCATATCGACGGTGCGATCCACCCAGAACCTTGATACACATTACGCTACGTGCGCCAGAGTTATCGGCAACATCAAGCCTAGTCTGTTCTTGGATCATTTTAATGCTCCGTATTAATAAATTATTGTCTAATCTACCTTCATCCATATCAATTACCATGGATAAGAATAAACAACCAAATCCCCAATTATCATGAGGGTGCATAGTATAACACCACTCAATCCAAATGGGTAGTATAAAATAAACGGCTATAGTTAGCCGTTTATGATATTATGTACAATTTTTAATCAAAAAGATTAAACAACTGCCTTTTCAACGATTCGAACTAAAGTCCAAGACTTAGTCTTAGATAAAGGACGACACTCTTTAATTTCAACAGTATCACCAATACCACACTCGTTATTTTCATCATGTACATGCAATTTAGTCGTACGCTTAATGAATTTACCATATAAAGGGTGTTTCACTTTACGTTCAATAGCAACTGTAATAGATTTATCCATTTTGTCACTAATCACACGACCTTGCTGAGTACGAATATTATCAGTCATTACGCACCCGCCTTCTCAGTTAATAATGTTTTAACTCGTGCAATATCACGACGCACTTGTTTAACTAAATGAGTTTGTTGTAACTGTCCACCCGCTAACTGCATACGTAAATTAAATTGTTCACGTAATAAGTTTAGAAGTTCAGTATTTAACTCTTCAACGCTTTTTTCGCGTAGCTCTTTTGCTTTCATTTACATCACCGTCTTAATTACAAAGGTGGTTTTAATCGGCAGTTTTGCCGCTGCCAACGCAAATGCTTCACGAGCAACTTCTTCCGGTACACCATCCATTTCATAAAGGACTTTACCTGGTTGAATCAGTGCAACCCAATATTCAACGTTACCCTTACCTTTACCCATACGCACTTCAAGTGGTTTTTCAGTAATTGGTTTATCAGGGAATACTCGAATCCAGATTTTACCTTGACGCTTAACTGCACGAGTCATAGCACGACGCGCTGCTTCGATCTGGCGCGCAGTCAAACGACCACGACCAACAGCCTTCAGACCGAAAGTACCAAAACTGATATCGGCACCTGCAGCAAGACCGCGATTGCGACCCTTATGCATTTTACGGAATTTTGTACGCTTAGGTTGTAACATCAGCGACGCTCCTTATTGTTTCCGGCCTTTACGCTGCTTTTTCGGTTGAGCCGCAGGTTTATTTTCTGCTTCTGCAACGGCAGCCATACCACCAAGGATCTCACCTTTGAAGATCCACACTTTAACACCAATAATACCATAAGTTGTTAGTGCTTCAGATAACCCATAGTCGATATCAGCACGTAATGTATGTAATGGCACACGGCCTTCACGATACCATTCAGAACGAGCGATTTCAGCTCCACCTAAACGACCACTGACTTCAACTTTGATACCTTTAGCGCCAGCTTTCATTGCATTTTGTACTGCACGTTTCATTGCACGACGGAACATCACACGACGCTCTAATTGTGCAGTGATACTGTCAGCAACTAATTTTGCATCAAGCTCAGGCTTACGAACTTCAGCAATATTGATTTGCGCAGGAACGCCTGCAATATTTGCTACGGCATTACGTAATTTTTCAACGTCTTCACCTTTCTTACCGATCACGATACCAGGACGAGCCGTATGAATAGTCACACGAATGCTTTTAGCTGGACGTTCGATCACAATTTTCGAGATTGACGCTTGTGCTAACTCTTTATTCAAGAAATTACGCACTTTAAAATCGCCATCTAAATTATCAGCGAATTCTTTTGTATCTGCATACCAGGTAGATGTCCAAGGTTTGACAATACCTAATCGGATACCATTTGGATTTACTTTTTGACCCATTGCTATTCTCCAGACCTAGCGATCAGACACGATCACAGTTATGTGACTCGTACGCTTCAAAATTCGATCTGCACGACCTTTAGCTCGAGGCATAATACGCTTCATGCTAGGGCCTTCATCTACGAAAATTTTTGCAACTTTCAGATCATCAATATCAGCACCATCGTTATGCTCTGCATTAGCAATTGCAGACTCCAATACTTTTTTAACTAATACAGCCGCTTTTTTATTGGTGTAAGTTAAAATATTAAGTGCTTGCGACACACTCTTACCGCGAATAAGATCAGCAACTAAGCGAACTTTTTGCGCAGAAGAACGAGCGTGGCGATATTTTGCAATTGTTTCCATCTCTTTCTCCTACTTATTTCTTCTTAGCTTTCTTATCTGCTGCGTGACCGCGATAAGTACGAGTCGGCGCGAATTCACCCAGTTTATGACCAACCATTTCATCGGTGACATAAACAGGAACGTGCTGACGACCATTATGGACAGCGATGGTCAAACCGATCATGTTAGGAAAGATCGTTGAACGACGGGACCAAGTGCGCAAAGGCTTCTTGTCTCCGCTTTCCACCGCTTTCTCTACCTTCTTCAGCAAGTGTAGGTCAATAAAAGGACCCTTCTTGAGAGAACGTGGCATAGCTAATCCTCTATTTAATTATTTTTTATTACGATGGCGAACAATGTACTTATCAGTACGTTTGTTGCTACGCGTTTTCAATCCTTTGGCTTTTTGACCCCATGGCGACACAGGATGTTTACCAAAGTTACGACCTTCACCACCACCATGCGGGTGATCTACTGGGTTCATCGCTGTACCACGTACAGTCGGACGAATACCACGCCAACGGCTTGCACCAGCTTTACCTAATACGCGAAGCATATGTTCTGAATTACCTACTTCACCAATGGTTGCGCGGCAATCAGCTAATACTTTACGCATTTCGCCAGAACGAAGACGAAGAGTCACATATGAACCATCTCGTGCAACAATTTGCACATAGCTACCAGCTGAGCGAGCAAGCTGACCGCCTTTACCTGGTTTCAATTCAATATTGTGAACAGTAGAACCAACAGGGATATTACGCATTGGCAAACAGTTACCTGTTTTAATCGATGCATCAACACCAGATTGGATCGGATCTCCAGCTTTTAGTCCTTTTGGAGCTAAAATATATCGACGTTCACCGTCTTTATATAACACTAAAGCGATATTCGCGCTACGGTTTGGATCATACTCCAAACGCTCAACTACTGCAGGGATACCATCTTTATTTCGCTTAAAGTCAACAATACGATAATGTTGTTTATGACCACCGCCAATATGACGAGTAGTGATACGACCATTATTATTGCGACCACCAGTTTTGCTTTTTGAATCAAGCAACGGTGCATAAGGTTTTCCTTTATGCAACTCTGGGTTAACCACTTTAACAACGTGGCGACGACCCGGAGATGTAGGTTTACACTTAACAACTGCCATTGTTCTTACTCCTCCGAATTACTCAGCGACGCCCGCAAGGTCTAAGTTCTGACCTTCCGCTAAAGTGACGTAAGCTTTTTTCCAGTCGCTACGACGACCGATTTGTTGACCACGACGTTTCACTTTACCTTTTACGATAAGCGTATTAACATCATTTACCTTAACTTCAAATAGTTGTTCAACTGCGGCTTTGATCTCTTTCTTAGTAGCATCTTTAGCAACTTTTAATACTAACGTATTTGCTTTTTCCATTGAAAGAGATGCTTTTTCAGAAACATGTGGTGCGCGCAGGACTTTTAGTAGACGCTCTTCACGAATCATGCTACTTTCTCCTCTGCTAACATTGCCTCAACTTGTTTCACTGCATCAACAGTCATCACAACTTTGTCAAACGCAATTAAACTAACTGGATCAATACCCGCAACATCACGCACATCGACTTTATAGATATTACGTGAAGCTAAGAATAGGTTTTCATCAACTTCAGAAGTAATAATCAATACATCGTTAAGATCCATATCTTTTAATTTCTGAGTTAATAACTTAGTCTTAGGTGCTTCTACAGTGAACTTTTCAACAACCACTAAACGTTCTTGACGCACTAATTCAGAGAAAATACTCTTTAATGCTCCACGATACATTTTACGGTTAACTTTTTGGCTATGATCCTGATTTTTAGCAGCAAATGTAACACCACCACTACGCCAGATTGGGCTCTTAACAGAACCTGCACGAGCGCGACCAGTACCTTTTTGACGCCATGGTTTTTTGCCTGAACCAGCAACTTCAGCACGAGTTTTTTGACCACGAGTTCCTTGGCGAGCTCCTGATGCATATGCAACAACAACTTGGTGAACTAATGCTTCATTAAAATCACGTCCGAAGGTAGTTTCAGAAACAGAGATCGCTTGCGCGTCTTTAACTACTAATTCCATTTCACTCTCCTCGACGTTAAGCTTTAATCGCTGGTTTAACAATAACGTCACTATTGATTGCGCCAGGTACTGCACCCTTAATTAAAATAAGGTTACGTTCTGAATCTACGCGAACAATATCAAGGTTTTGAACAGTTACACGTTCATTACCTAAGTGACCTGCCATTTTACGACCTTTGAACACTTTACCCGGGGTTTGATTTTGACCAATAGAGCCATGACCACGGTGTGCCAAAGAGTTACCATGTGTAGCATCTTGAGTACGGAAATTCCAACGCTTAGTAACGCCAGCAAATCCTTTACCTTTTGATGTACCAGTAACATCCACTTTTTTAACGTCAGTAAATATATCGACATTAATACTTTGACCTACCGCAAATTCGCCTTCTTCAAAACGAAATTCCCATAGACCACGACCAGCTTCAACACCAGCCTTAGCAAAATGACCTGCATCAGGTTTGTTTACACGGCTAGCTTTTTTGCTACCTGTGGTAACCTGAACAGCTTGATAACCATCATTTTCAAGTGTTTTAACTTGAGTAACGCGGTTTGCTTCAACTTCAACTACGGTTACAGGGATAGAAACACCATCTTCTGTGAAGATTCGTGTCATTCCCACTTTTCGACCGACTAAACCAATCATTGTTTCAACCTCTCAATCTTTACCAATCTAGGCCTTAACCTAAACTGATCTGCACGTCGACACCAGCAGCAAGATCTAGACGCATCAATGCATCAACTGTTTTTTCAGTTGGTTCAACGATATCAACTAGACGTTTATGAGTACGGATCTCATATTGATCACGCGCATCTTTATTAACATGCGGAGAAATCAATATTGTGAAACGCTCTTTGCGCGTCGGTAATGGAATAGGACCACGAACTTGCGCACCAGTGCGCTTCGCAGTTTCAACGATTTCCGCAGTAGATTGATCGATCAAACGATGATCAAATGCTTTTAGACGGATTCGGATTCTTTGGTTCTGCATGAGACCAGAGCTCCATTATAAAAAAGTTATAACAAAAGACTACTCCTCATATCCTGTTTCGATTGACAGGAGAGTGTAATCCGTTCTTTTACGTAACCCCCAAATCGGGAGTATTGTAGCGATATAATCTAAATTATATCAAAAATAATCTTCACCTTAATCGGCAAAGTCTGGTTATTATACTGAAATTATCGAGTGATGCAAGTTTTAATCATGTAAATTCTTAAGACTGTTTCCCTTCAATCAATCTATAAACCTTCAGCAAATACTAATAAAACCGCACATTAGCTTACCTTATTAATCTAGTGCGCTAATTGCTAGGCTAAATTAATAAGGAAGTAAAATAGAAACTATTGATTTTTGTTTATGAAATCGATTAACGATTGACTTTCTCTTAATGCGTTTAAAATAGATTCAGCACTAATGTCAAACGGCATCATTTTATATGAGTTCGGCTTAATTTTAGTGCGATTGGCAATTTCAACTAGTGTTTCATCTGATATAGCTGATGATAATTGTGCTGGTGTCAATGGCATATCTAAACGCGCTAACCAATTAAGTAACGGTAATCGATCTTGTGGATTTGGGTATTCTAAAATAGCTTGAATTGCCAGACCATAACCGACTTTTTCACCATGAACCCATTTTAGTACATCAGGAATATGCGTTAAGCTATCGTGAATCGCATGAGCAATCCCCGTTCTTTGCGCACTATCTCTCACGCTATTGGCAAGTCCCGCTAACGCAATAGTCGCATCAATGGTATGGCTGAGTGATTTGGTTACTTGGCCTGCTTTATAATCCTCAATTGCCTGATCACTGTGCTCAACTAAAATATCATACGTTAATTTCGCCACTTGCAGCTGAAGTAATAAATTAACGTCATCGCTTGTTTTTAAATATGGTGAAAACTCATACCATTTTGCTGCTGCATCAATAATACCTGCTTTTAAAAAACGAACTGGCGCTTTAACAATGACTTTAGGGTCCACTAAAATCCATTCAGGATAACGCGATAATGGAAAACTTTTTACATGTGCACCTTTATCATCATATAACACACTAAATGGTGACCACGCTGCACAAGTCGCCGCAATCGTTGGAACTTGAATAACCGGTAAAGGACCTGCAAGCTCGGCAACCACTTTACTGCAATCCATAATCGTGCCGCCACCCACGCCAATAACTACTGATGATTTTTGGGCATTAACTTCATCAGCGACCGCGGTGAGTTTTTCTAAATTACATTTATATGAAATGAGTTTAACGGTAAATTTTACATTCGCAGCTTGTAGCGATTTTTCAATCACAGCCCCCGTTTGTTGCCAAGCTTTCTCTCCAGCAATAATAAAAGCATCTTGACCACATTCAGCAACATAATTACCGACTTGAGATAAAATATCCGACGCTTGTAAATAATTTTTTGGTGTTTGTATTTTTAACATATGTCGTCCTATAGCAATATCTTTCGTTATACAATTCAGACTTAAACTTAGGCGTTTAAATCCATCAAATCACTGAATAATTACATTTTGGCACTGCGTTTATTGGTTTTATCGTCAGCTAACTCGTCATCACTGCTAACTAATCGTGAGCATAAGTTCAGTATCGTCTCGGTATGCTTCTCAATTCGCTCAGCAGATAATGCATTGTCTTTACTGGAATTAGCATAGTTGACTTTGACTCGTTTTAATCTATCTAAATGGCCGGATGTAAGTAATAGATAACGTTTAAATTGAGTATCAATATACCCTTCCGTAAACTCGATATCCTGATCCTGTAAATTCGGCGTATAACTATCAGGCTTGAATATCTGGATCTGTTCATCATTACCAATACTATCAACAAAGATAATAGTTTTTTTAAGAATATCTTTTGAGTAGCTTTCTAACATTCTCAAACCAAAGGAATTAGTGCATCCACCATCAAGTAACACAAATGCTATTTTTCTTTTACGTTTTTTATCTAGCTTACTCATCACATTAAGCAATAGAATCAAACTAGAACTATTGCACACAAAATTTTTCTGATTTGGTACACCGCTGTGATAACGCACGATAAAATAGAATAAGACTATTGTTGTTAGTAAAGATAGTAATCCTGAGAAACTGATCAAACCCACTTCACGAATACCGGGAATAAAAAGAAACAGGTTTAAGGCAATTGAAATTAGAAATGCAATGATTATCGGTAATAAGCTAATTAGATAATTTTTTTTATCAAAATAGCTATTAAATGCGTACTTGTTGGTTAGATTAAAATTTTTAACGCCCGTATCATAGTGTGTGCAGATAATGATATCGGCTTTATGTAAATCGCCAATATAACCATTGTAGAAATTTTGATGTCGTCTTTTAGTCAGTTGTAATCTAGCTAATTTTGCATCTAATTGATACCCTAATTGCATCACTTCTTTGCTAAATACGCGCAGAAAGGAAATTTTTTCTTTAGCAAAAAAACGTCTGCCGAAGATAATACAATACCGTAATATAAGATCAGTTAAGGAATCCATTAATAAAATACCTAATCTAATGCGAATGTTATATGGAAAAATCTTAGCTAGAATAAAATAAATTAATTCTTCAATATGCTATCTATTTTACAGCATACGACTAATCGAGACCCATTACGTTAAATTGATGTGATTGGATGAATAACCTAGCGCTATTCATCCAATAGAAGGAAAACTAGTAGTCATCCCCATCACTTGCCGAGCTATTTGCAGCTTGTAACTCAGCTACCGCATCTTTCATATTTTCAATGCCAGCATTAATAGAATCTTGTGCAAGCTCTTCAAGAGATGAAAAATCACGGTTGCAAACCGCAGTAATCACCATTGGTAAACTCATACCAGTGACAACACGTGTTTGTATATTAAGCTTATCCCACTCAGGTAAACATTTCATTGAAGCGTTATAAGGCGATGCACCAAATAGATCAACAAAAATAAGCACGCCGTCTCCAGAATTCAGCGCTTTCGTTTTTGCTAAAATGTCTGTCCCTAAATTTGCAATATCTTGACCCGGTATAAGTGCCAGTGTATCAAATTGGCCGATATCACCAACAATCATCCCAACGCTATCTTTAATACCTTCAGCCATTTTGCCGTGACTAACTAATAATACACCGATCATAACTTACTCCTCAATTAAGCAAACATTTTGACAGCTTCATCTAATGAAACTTTTTTCAATGAAGGTGTTGCCTGGAAATAAATATCAATGCCTAAGCTTTGTTTTAAATCCACTAAAAGATCTAATTGCTCTTTATTAATTGCCACTTCGTTGATGACTTTAGTGGTGCCTGGAGTCTGTGGAATACCACCGATATTTAATTCAGCAACCGGTACACCTGCTTTAAGTATTTTATACATCACTTCAATGCTTTTAGTAATTAACATCACATTAAAATCATCATACTGGCGATCATTCCAATAACGTACTGCGCCATCTTCTTTTAATACGCGTATTTTATGACCTGTTTGTGAACCCGCACTAACAATAATGTTTTTTGTAAACTCATCGTTGGCAGACACATCATCTGCCACAAATAGTGCATTAGCACCTGCTGATTTTGATACATTGGTTGCAACCTGACCGTGAATTAAACGGCTGTCAACTCGTGCTAAAACAACTTTACCCATAATAAAAACCCTATTTTTTTAAAATTACAATATCTTATAACACACCAATTGCCGCTAATACCGCAAGGATAACTGTTAATCCCACTAAAGCATTGGTTACTTTTAAACCTTTTTTCACGAAATAAACATAAAGACCAGCAACAACTAACAATGGCAAAACACCTGGTAAAATTTGATCCAGCAATTGTTGAATAACAAATTGCTTGCCAGAGATATCAAATTGTAAACTAGATGAAACTTTAATATAGCTTGCAGCCAAAATACCCATCATGAAAAGACCAAGTATTGATAGACCTTCAATCAGCATTTGCATTTTCGCGCCGACAACTTCAGCTCCCGCATTTCGCCCTAATTTGAAACCTAACTGAGCAAAATAATAACCAACCGCTAATTGATAAAGCACAAACGCAATGAATGGGAATAACGCACCCGCAGCCGATCCTTGTTGTGCCCAAGGTAACGCGATCGCAATAAAAATATACTGGACTGTACCAGAGTCAATCGCATCACCAATACCGGCTAATGCTCCCATTAAACCTGCTTTAGTATTATATAACAAATTATCATCAATACTGATTGGTTTGTTTTCATATATTTCATTCGCTCTTACCGATTCGAGAGATGACATAATCCCCGTAATCGTTCCCCCACCCCAAGTTAACTGAGTATTAAAGAATAGCAAATGACGTTGATACGCCGCGGCAAGCTGTGCTTTATCTTTATACAATTTTTTTAAAATTGGAATCAATGCCCACATCAATGACGCAGCAAGGTAGCGGTCAAATGAATGGGGAATTTCATTGGCGTAATACCATCTTAACCAAGCAAATGTCACGTCACGTTTGGTGATCTCTTGCGGTTTTAAATCAATACTTTGTTGTGTTATCTCACTCATACTCTTTTCCTTCTAATATTCTGTTTGTAACAATGACAATCGTTTGCAATGATTAATAATCATCGTCATCATCACGAGTGTTAGCTGAATTATTTGACGTGCCACGACCTAAAGTGTCTTTCACGGAATTAAATGTTTCGCTTTTCACTAGTACAAATAAGAATGCGATAATTGCGCCGATAATCGCGTAAGTTACCATGGTAATGTTTAACGATTTTGTTGTAACGGCAAGGAAATATGCCAACACGAAGAAAATCACATAATTACGTTTACCAATAACATAAACCGTTAATGCAATACCAACCGCAGCTAAACCACCACCAATAACACTCAAAATATGGAATATAATGTTGCCTTCATTTTGCCTAATCAGATCAGCAATAACCGGTGCACCATAATAAAGTACGACAAAAATGAATGGAATAAAGATAATAAATGAACAAATTGTTGGTAAAATAATAATCGAGAATGTTAATCCTGAACTATTTCCTTGCTCGGCATACTTTTCAGTAAATTTTTGCATAATAAAGGTATTAACAAAAAAGCGGAACTGATAAAGATAAGAGCCAAGTAACCCAACGGGTACAGCAATACCAACCGCGGCAGTTGGTTGCATATTACTCAACAATGCAACTGGCACAGCAATCGCTGCAGCAACTGCAGGCTCTGACGGCATTTGACCACCAGGAGAAAACACGCCCATATACATCAATTGAATCGCGGCGGTTATCATCATTGCCTGCGCAATATCACCAAAGACAACCCCAACAACTAACCCGGTCATTAGTGGTGTAAAACGTAGCGTTAACGTTGCCCCCCCTAATGCCCTCGACATAACTAAAGCGACCCAAATTGCAATAACCGCAGCTTGAAGAAATGTGACTTCCATAAATAACTCCGTAAAGTTAACATTTTAAATAATTTGATAAATACTCAGTAGTAAACTGAAATATCGTTAATCCTTTATTGGGTTGTTATGAAACAACGCTAACTAAAGGGGTATTACTAACTAAATTTTCAACATCGCTGACACACTTATCGCCCATTCCTCTTAAGCATTCAATCGCATAAGCTGAAGTATGTGGTGTCACTAACACTTTGTCATGTTTGACTAGCGGATTATCATTAAATGAGGGTTCTTTATACATAACATCGGTCGCATAGCCAGCAACAATACCATTATCTAATGCTTGTAAAAGTGCTTCTTCATTCACTAATTCAGCTCTTGCTGTATTGGTGATATAAACGCCTTTCTTCATTAAAGCAAACTGCTTTTGTTGCAAAATATGATAGCTAGTTTCATTCAAAGAAGCATTTAATGAAATCACATCAGCATGTTGTAACAAATGGTCTAATTCGACGACCTCAACATTATGCTTTTTGGCCCAATCTAAATCAACGTTGGGATCAACGACAAGAAGTCTGGCATTAAAGCCATGCTTAAAGATTTCAGCAACCCGGCTCCCAATGTTACCGCAACCAATAACACCGACCGCTTTACCCGTCACATTCATACCTAGGAAAGTTGCTCTTTTAACCCATTGGTTCTCTTTAACCGCTTGTTGTGAATCAACTGTTCTTCTCACTAAAGCAAGTAAATTAGTCACTGCATTTTCAGCAACGGCATCTCGTTCAACTAAAGCCGGAACAATCGTCACAATCGTACCATGAGCTTTAGCCGCTACAACATCAACATTGTTAAAACCAATGCCATGACGCGATAGTAGTAGTAACTCGTCTTTATGATCAAAGAAATCTTTATTAAAAAATGGTCTGACACTGGCAATAATAATATTAAACCCCTTTAAAGCTTGGGCTAAATCTTTACCACTAATATCATTATCAAAAACAAATGATTCAACTTCACCTATTTTTTTTAATCGTTCCATTTGATCTGGAAAGTACTTACCAAAACTACTGGAATTGACGATTGCTATTTTGTAACTTTTCACAAGAAACTCCTTGTTTTTATTCTACCGTAAAGTTAATAAACATATGACCAAACTATTGAGATTAGCTATTAGCTCAATACTCAATAAATTATTATCATTGTTGAGCACCTATCAAATTGATGCCGCTTATAATCCTGACTTGAAAAATCAATATTTATGTGTAATTTGGCATATTTAAATGAATATCGAAGCAATACGATTCACAACCAATATTCCCTTTTCCTTTTATTTTCCCAACATTTCAATACATTTCTTAGCAAAAACTAGGATAACAAAATGGCATCATACCGTGTTACAACCGATTATTCGTTTTCACGACATTGAAAATGTTACTGGTAACATATTTCTGTTACACAATAAAATCAACTCTTAGAATAGAGAATTGTGATTGTAATCACAATTTACATTTTTGGTCAGCATAAAGCGGACAATACATTAACTCGTGCTATTTACGATGATATGCTTTCAATCTCAGTCTGATATTTTATAAGATAATTAAATACTTTCACCCGCTAAATACGTTACAGACAAATCAACAACTTTCTGCTCAATAACTTCATTATTGAGCCGCTTGAGTATTAATTCTGCAGCGATTCTGCCCATATCAACACGAGGCGTTAATACCGACGTCAGTTGTGGAGTTACCGCTTGACTAATATTATGACCATGAAATCCAGCAATAGCTAATTGTGCCGGCACACTAATTTTAAGCCGTTGACACTCAAAGAGCACCCCTAACGCTAAATTATCGTTACTGCAAAATATGCCATCTACATTTGGAAACTCACGTAAGGCTTGGTGTAATAATTTCCCACCAAGAGTATAAGAAGAGACTTCTTTACTTGTAATAGTATAATTGGCTAGGCCGTGATCGGTCATCGCTGCAATATACCCTTGCTGACGAATCACACTGCGTTCATCTGAACGCGCACCAAAATAGACAATATTTCGTTTTCCCTTGCCAATCATAATATTAATCATATTTTTTGCCGCAGCAAAATTATCAAATCCAACCGCCATATCAATGCAAGGCGATACACTATCCATAATTTCAACAATTGGTATATGAGCAATTTGTAACATTTTAACTGCGGCTGGCGTATGGCTTCGTTCAGATAAAATAATACCATCAATGTTATAAGAGAGCAGCGAGCGTAAACGCATTTCTTCTTTTTGCTTATCATAGCTAGTATGAGCAATCATTGTTTGATAGCCATATTTATCGGTTACCATTTCAATGCCTTTTAATACATCAGCAAAAACATGGTTAGTCAACGAAGGGAAAAAAACCCCTATCGCATGACTCTTCGCATTGGATAAAATATCTGGCGCTTTATTGGGGATATACCCTAATTCATCGATGATGGCGGCGATTTTTTGCCTTAATAACGGTGAAACCAAATTCGGATCTTTCATAAAACGACTAATTGTCATTTTACTCACTCCCGCAAGGTTAGCGATATCAAGAAGTCCTAGTCGACGTTTTTTATTCATATTTATTAGGCGTAAAATTTGATTTCATGATGAGAATGTGGCACCTTACCACGGTAATTTTTCAATTTGATAAAATAGCTTCGGCTTTGAATTATATTACGATATATTTTATCCTAGCACAAAACCTTACCAAGATATTTTGTGGGTAATCAAAAAAAACGCACATCGACTTCATATAATACTAATCCAATATCAATAATCTTGAAAACGCCAAAACAGTAAAAATACGCTATACTACCCATAAAAGCAGATAAATTTTATTGATGACATATTTTGCAGGTAACAGAAAATGACCAACACACATTCATCACCGCCACTTAAAATTATTTTTGCTGGCACACCCGATTTTGCTGCAAAGCATTTAGAAGCGTTAATCCATTCTCAGCATGAGGTTATTGCCGTATTAACTCTGCCTGACCGCCCAGCAGGAAGGGGCAATAAACTCACCGCTCCACCAGTAAAGCAGTTGGCCATCGACCATAATATTACCGTTTATCAACCCGCAACGCTAAAAACAGCAGAAGCACAGCAAACTATTGGCGATCTCAATGCCGACATTATGATCGTTGTTGCCTATGGTTTAATTTTGCCACAAGTTGTACTGGATACCCCGAAATTAGGCTGCTTAAACGTACATGGTTCATTATTACCTCGCTGGCGCGGTGCGGCGCCAATTCAGCGCGCTTGTTGGGCGGGTGATCTTGAAACGGGTATTACGATTATGCAAATGGATGCAGGATTAGATACTGGCGATATGTTATTTAAAGTCAAATGCCCTATCGAAAAAACAGATACGAGTGCCTCATTATACGACAAACTTGCGATATTAGGGCCAGATGCACTACTTGAAACCTTAGCGCAAATCACCGCAGGCAAAATTACCCCCGAGAAGCAAAATTCATCTGAAGTAACTTATGCCGAAAAACTCTCTAAACAAGAAGCAAAGCTCAACTGGTCATTATCCGCGGCGCAATTAGAACGCTGTATCAGAGCATTTAACCCTTGGCCAATCAGTTATTTTGAAATTCATGGTGAACCAATCAAAGTTTGGCAGGCAACGGTTATTTCACACTCAACAACCCAGCCGCCAGGTACCATTTTACAAGCAGATAAACACGGCATACAAATTGCCACCCAAGATGGGATTTTAAATTTAACCCAGCTACAACCCGCTGGTAAAAAACCGATGTCCGCAGCTGACCTGTTAAATTCACGTAAAGCCTGGTTTAGCGTTGGTAACACCATTTAATTACCCTTATTTGGCACATTGTTGGTGCTCAGATTAACCAACACGATATTCGTCAGGTTGTCGTGCAAATTGCTATCACCAATGAGCGAATAAGCTAGCCTCATTTTGTTTCATCATGAAATGCATAAAATCACTTTACAGTCCAAAAGATTAAGTTATGCTTATCGCCAGATCATACAAAGGTAATTGTAATAATGACATCATCCAACAAACCACAATCAGAACGATATAATCTCCGGGCACTCTGTGCGCAGGCTATTTTAGAGGTCCTTGAGCACGGTGCTTCGCTCAGTCAGCCTCTCAATAGTTATGCTAATAAAGTGAATGATAAAGATCGCGCTTTAATGCAAGAAATTTGCTTTGGCATTATGCGTATGCTACCTGAACTCGAATTTTACGTACAGAACTTAATGGATAAAGTCTTTACCGGTAAAAATCGGGTAGTTCATTATCTATTACTGGTTGGGCTTTACCAAATTCTTTATACCCGAATTCCCGAACACGCTGCGGCAAGTGAAACCGTAAATGGCGTTGTCGTATTAAAAAAACAACAACTCAAAGGGGTCGTTAACGGTGTATTACGCTCATTTTTACGACAAAAAACTGAGTTAAACGAGCAATTTAAACAGCAAGGCAACACGTCATTGCACCCAAATTGGCTTCTTACTCGAATCAAACACGCTTATCCAGATAGCTGGCAAACGATCATCAATGCCAATAACCAAAGACCACCGATGTGGATTCGGGTAAATAAGCAACACGATTGTGTAAAGGAGTATCAACAAAAGCTGCACACCAAAGGAATCGACACGCTTACTGATAATAACCTTGATTGCGCACTGAGAGTCGTTTTACCTGTGCCAGTTAATCAATTACCTGACTTTGAACTTGGTGCTGCTACCGTACAAGATTTATCAGCGCAGCATGCCGCTTACTTACTTGCACCTCAAGATCATGAAACTATCTTAGATCTCTGCGCTGCACCAGGAGGTAAAACGACACATATTTTAGAATTAGCGCCACAAGCTCAGGTGCTTGCGGTCGATATTGATTCTGAGCGCGTTAAGCGTATTCATCAAAATCTTAAGCGCTTAAAGCTACGGGCTGAAGTAAAAATCGGCGATGGCCTAACGCCAGAGCAGTGGTGTGAAAACCAGCAATTTGATCGTATTTTACTCGATGCACCTTGTTCGGCAACCGGCGTGATTCGTCGTCATCCTGATATCAAATGGTTAAGACGTGACAGTGATATTGCTGAGCTGGCAAAATTACAGTACCAAATACTCGTCAACATTTGGCCTTACCTCAAATCAGGCGGAATTTTAGTGTACGCAACCTGCTCAATTTTGCCCGATGAAAACAGCGCACAGATATTGCGTTTTTTAGCTGACCATGATAATGCAAAGCAAGTAGGAGAAATGCAGCAATATCTGCCAGATGAAAATGGTGGTGATGGTTTTTTCTACACAAAATTACAAAAATCTTAAAAAAAGCAGCGATTTATTTACTGATAACAATTAGAATAACGTATATAAATCAAATAAATGATATTATTTCAAAAAATTATAACAAAGCTACATCAACCATGACTCTAATCACTCATCGCTATTTTAGTTTATGTCTAATACTATTAACTTGCTGCTTAGCACTGCTCAGTAGCGTGCTATTAGACTATGATTTCTTACTCCGCTTCGTTGATGAAGGCGGATTTATTGAAACATTGACGCTATTCTTTTACGCTATCGCCGCAGTATTTGCTTTGTGGTATGGACGTAAAACGATCAGACTGACTTCTCGTGTTGCTATTGCCATTTTAATGATTGCCATGCTAGCTCGCGAAGCTGACCTGCATAAAGTATTTGGCATGAGCATGCTCAAAATTAAGTTTTGGCTTACAACAGAGTCCACATTTACCGCCAAACTTGCCGCGATATTGATTATACTTTTTTTAGCATTCGCGCTTTATATATTAATACGTAATGCTGGCAAGCAGTGGTTATCTGATTCAAAACACGGCTTAGCTTATGCCATTACGCTTTGGCTTTTTTTGGCCGTGCTGGTAATATCAAAAATCATCGATCGTTCAGTCAATATGATTGACGAAATGACTAATTGGATGGCCCCAACTTGGGTGGTGGCAATACAACTACCTCAAGAAGAGTATCTTGAATGCCTCTTACCACTTTTGATTATTGTTGCCATCATACAATATAACCACAATAAAAACATAATATAGGAATACATTATGAATTGGATAAAACGCCCATATTCTGCGGTCTACTTAACCATTTTCACCATGGTGTTAGCATTACTCTGCTCTGTCTTTTTGGACCATGAGTGGCTGCTCGATTTCGTTGATGAAGGCCATTTTGTTGAAAGTCTGACCTTGATTTTCTATGTTATTGCTATCGTCTTTGTCATTTTTTATAAATTAGGCACCATCAAATTAAGCTATCGTTTTTCACTCGTCTTTATTTTGTTTGCCATGATGGCCCGCGAAGCTGACTTACATAAAATATTCGGCATGAGTATGCTAAAAATCAAATTCTGGTTAACCGATGCTGCCGATTTACAATCTAAGTTTCTATCCGCACTCATTATTCTGGCAATCTTATACGCTATTTTTTATATCATTTTAAATAACTATAAAACATGGTATAACGATCTTAAACAGAAGTACGCCTATGCCATTAGTGTTTTGATGTTCTTCATCGTTTTAGTCGTATCAAAGATTCTTGACCGTTCTTTCAATATGATTAATGAAATCACTGGCTGGATGGCACCAAGATGGATGATAGCCGTTCAGCAGCCACAAGAAGAGTACCTGGAATGTATTTTACCCATTCTGATTATGATTGCCGTTATCCAGTATATCGATAAAAAATATCAGCAAAGATAATTATTTTCAATGCTTATCATGACACGTGTTCGCCTCACCTGTATTATCTCACTACTGACAACGTTGAGTGGGTGCGCGGCATTTTTAGGTTTTAATGAGGATCTCAATCAATACGAGCAGCAGCTAATTAACCATAATTGTGATTACACGCCGATTGATGCCCAAATAAAAAGTGACCCCTTACTTTGGACGCTAAATGGCGGGGCCTTAGCGCGCCAGTGCAGCGACTATAAAAAGAGTATTGAATATTTAGATCAAGCAGAAGCCATCTTCAAGCAACAAGAGACTGCGTTGGAGATTAATAGCATTGGTCATTCTGTTGCCTCGATACTGGTGAATAATAATATTAATGACTATCAAGGCGAAAACTATGAAAAAATCATGATGAATGTCTATAAAGGACTTAACTTTATGTCACTCAATGATTTTGATTATGCCAGAGTAGAGTTTAATCGCGTGTTAGATCGACAACGACGCGCAACCGAGTTCTTTGAAAAAGAGATTGATAACGCTTATAACCAATATAATCAGTCTGAGTACATGCGTGAAATATGTCAGCCTGTCGCAGAAAACACAAAAATTAGCCGTTATAATGGTGATATCACACCAGAAATGATCTACCCTAATTTTGTCAATCCATTCGCGACATATATCAGCGCACTGTTTTTCTATTTAGATAAGGACTACAGCAAAGCCCGTGATCTCTTTAAGCAGACCACGCGCATGTTACCTAACCAACAACAGGTGCAAGCCGATCTCAAATTAGCCGAGCAAGGCGCACAAACAAAACAGCATTACGCTTGGTTAATTTATGAAAATGGTCAAGGCATGATTAAACGCTCATTTACTTACCGTTTTCCGGCTTACTTGTTTACCGATAAAGTCGTGACGAGTGATGTCAGTTTACCAACAATCTATAAACGCTCGGTATCTTATCCCTACTTAAAGCTCAATCAAACGAAGACAACTGAAATCACCAACATGGATAATATTATTCAAATTGAGTTTAGTAAAAAACTACCTGGTATTATTACCGAAGCGATGCTCAATATGGTGGCTAAATCAGCGATGCAATATACGCTAGAGAAAAATCTGGAAGAGTATGGCGGTAAATTATGGGGATTTCTGTACCAATTAGCCACAGATACGGCGGATGTCAGACAGTGGCGAGCAATGCCGAAAAATTTTCAAATTGCCAGAGTACCCATGACCGACAACCGGCTCACCATATATAAACCCGATGGCTCTATTTTGACACAAATCGATTCACTCCAACCCGATCGTGATGCAGTTATTTACATTAAATCCGATCTAGTGGATCATAATACCATTCACATTATACAAAAAAGCACAAACCATAACGATTAATGAGGCTTATATGATTAACTTATTCAAACCATTTAACAAATATACCACTATCATCGCATTAGGCGTCGCGCTCTCACTCTCGGGATGCTCATCAAATGTTGAATATGTCACCGCTGATAATGCAGCAGATGCAATTAGTTTAGGACTTGATAGCCAAGATTTTGAGCAAGCGGCACAAGAAGCACTCAATTCATTACTAGCAAGCAATGCCTTAAACAAACCTGGCGGAGGTCGTTACGTGGTCGCTATTGGTAAAGTAATCAACGATACAACACTCCGTATTGATACCGACATGTTAGTGAAAAAAATTCGTATCGGCATGTTACAATCAGGTAAAGCCGTTGTGACAACAGCAATTGCAGGTAATAGTAACAATGTTGATGATCTTATCTATGATGTGCGTGAACTACGAGGAAACGATGAATTTAAGCAAGATACCATCGCAGGTAAAGGCACCTTATATGCACCTGACTTTTCATTAACCGGAAAAATATTACAACGTATTTCTCGTACCGGTAAAAATAAGCAACTGGTAGAATATTACCTACAGCTTACATTAACCGATATCAAAAGTGGGCTAGCCTACTGGGAAAATGAAAGCACGGTCCGTAAACTCGGCAGCAATAAATCAACCGCTTGGTAAAACAAAGGAAGGATGATGAAAACACCAATAAAATTCAGTCTTAGCATAATTGCGGTATTACTCCTATCGGCTTGTAGTACCTCAAAACCAATGCAATCGCCAGAATTTAGCAACGAAACCAATGCCAGTAGCAGTGAGCAAATTGAGAATAATAGCCGCTATGAGAATAGTTTAGGTGAAACACAAATCGAACGCTATGAAATGGTTGTTTTACCAACGCAAGTTGATTTGACCACACAAAATACGTTCCCACTTTCACCAAGTGCCTTATCAAAAACGTTATCACATGATATCGCAACAGCACTATATGAGACGCATCGCTTTGATATTTTAGCGAATGAGAGTGAGGACGTGTCAGAAGAACAAGACGAATCATCACGAAAAAATACGGCGGATTTTTATCTTAAAAGTACGTTAAATCAACTCGATACTCAAGAAACGGTGCGGATTTTAAAAGCGACGGGACAAGGCGTCGAAGAAAAAACCGTTGCCGCAACAGTGCTTTATCAGATTATTGATGCAAAAAGCAATAAGATTGTTTTTAGTCGTTCACTTAATTATCAACTAAAAAGCACAACTTACAACGAAAGTTTTAGCACAACCATTAATAATACTCTTCATTCTGTTGCCAATTTAATGAAAAACGAAATTATTAACGAAATTTATCCAATCAGAATTTTGGCTCAAGAACAAGGCGAGATTATTTTAGATTACCCGTTACCACAAAACGCACAGTGTGATGTCATGCGCTTAGGTAATAAGGTAAAAGATGTCTATACCGAAAGCTTACTGGGATATGAACAAAATATCGTCGGGAAATTATTAATTACTCGCTCAACAAGTGTTATCGCTTATAGTCAACTCGTCTCGGGGCAAGCGAATAAAGGCGATATTTGTAAACCAATACAAGCTTCAATGTTGGCTGCACCCGTATTAGTTACGCAGACACAACAAGGTGGCGTAGTATTACCATTTGATTAATTGATACAATACAGACAGTGTTAAATATGAAAAAGCTAGCCAAAACGATCATTAAATTCATGGTATTGATTACAATTATTAAAGTGACCAATGGCTATGCACAAGCGCAAGATTCCCTTGCGCCCTATTTACCGCTGTTACCAAACGGTACTGATTTATCTCTTTTAGTGCAAACAGTCGAAAAGAATCCAGCTACCATCCTCGCTTACCAAAATGACCAATTTAAACAGCCCGCTAGCGTACAAAAATTGATTACAGCACTTGCAGCTGAACTTGAATTAGGACGAGACTTTCGGTTTATTACACGCTTACAAACCAATGGTAAAATCACCAACAAACAGCTCAATGGTGATCTTGTCGTGCAAATGAGTGGCGATCCGACATTTAATCGCAAGCAACTGCGTGAAATGTTATCTGTGCTAAAACTTAAAGGTATCGATAAGATTAACGGTAACATTATTATCGATAGTTCGATATTTGCCGGTCATGATAAAGCGTCAGGTTGGTCATGGAATAACTTAACCTCGTGCTATAATACCGCGCCATCAGCAATAATTATCGATGGAAATTGTTTTTACGCAGGTATTTTACCCGCACCTAAAATCGGCGAAAAAGCCACAACCTCGGTCTCAGCGATTTATCCAATCAAACTCACTAGCAATGTTCGTACAATTAGCAATCTTAGTGATGCGGTAGAAGATAAATACTGTGAGTTAGATATGACTACCTCGGATAAAAATCACTACAATTTATCTGGCTGTATCAAGCACAGTAGCCAAAAAAGCTACTTAAAATTTGCTGTGGCTGATGGATTTAATTACTTTGCATCAATATTAAAAACCGAGCTAGCACAAAAAAAGGTTAAATTTACTGGCAAAATCATCGAAACCAAAGAGCCGATTATCGTCTCGCTCGTGCCTTTAGCAACCAATCAATCCGCACCACTGAGTGATCTGCTGACTATCATGTTAAAAAAATCGAATAATCTGATTGCTGATACGGTTTTTCGTACGATAGGCGCACACTATTTTAATATGCCAGGAACGTGGCAAAATTCTAGCGATGCGATTAAGGCCATTTTACTGAAAAAAGCCAATATTGATTTAGAAAATGCCGTGATTGTTGATGGCTCAGGATTATCCCGCCTAAACTTAATTGACGCCAATAAGCTTATGCAGGTACTACAATATATTGCCGCCAATAATGATGCATTACAAATGATTGCTATGCTGCCTGTTGCCGGCGTTGATGGCACGTTACAATATCGTAAAAGCTTTTCAAATAATGGTTTAAAATCAATTATTTATGCAAAAACGGGTTATCTGGAAGGCAATTACAATCTTGCGGGTTTTATTAAAACCAAAGAGAATCATTATATTGCCTTTATTCAATTTATTTCAGGCTATCATTACATGACCGATGATAATAAACCCCAAAATAGCGCGATTATTGAGTTTGAAAAAAATCTCTATCAAAACTTACTCAACACTAACTAATCGCATCGAGTTTGAGGCAAACTGATGAGTTAGGGAAATCTTGCCCCCTTTAAATTGCCCCTAGGGCCACTTTAATACCAAGGGCAATCAATACTAAACCTAATAGCTTATCAATAATAAATTGCATTTTAAAATAACGTCTTTGTACCGCCTCTGATTGAAAGACAAAAACGACAAAAGGCCACCAGATAAGTGCCTCCAATAAAATAATCACCGAGACGGTTAATTTATCGAGTAGCGAGGAATCGACGGTTAAAAATTGAGTAAAAATCGCCAGAAAAAATAGTGTGGCTTTGGGGTTTAACAAGTTACATAAGTAACCTTTTATGAGTGCTTTTGTATAACTGATGTTATGTTTCTTCGCATTATGACCAAGATAAATATTCCCATGCACTTTACTAAAAATAGCCTTAATCCCTAGCCAAATTAAATACAGCGCCCCCACATAGCGTAATAGCGAAAATAACCAAGGTGTTGTTTTAATAATGATCGCAATGCCGGCAACGCAGTAAACCATATGCGTCATAATGCCGAGTACCACACCTAAACATGTCATCATGGCGTAGCGACGTGGGTAACTTAAACTACTTTTCACTACGAAAAAAAAGTCAGGTCCTGGCGATATCATTCCCAAAAAACCAATTGTCGCGACCATCAGCAAAAGATCTAATGTCATGGCTGTATCACTCCCGCTGAGCGATTTAATGTCGCAATATTGGTTATGTTGTTTTCAATCATCGCTGCGCGATTTTCACCATTACCAATTGAAAAACTATCGGTCCAAAAGCGAGCATTCGTTTTAATTTGTGCGCCATCAAGAATAATACGCGGTAAATCCAACTGATAAATATTGCCTTCTTTCGCCGTATATTCACCTAAATCAGCCGCTTGTGCATTCGTTAACAAATATAGAAAACGCGGATTTTCAGATAAAGTCGCAATCGTTTTCGTACCGGATCCCATCATCAAATGATCAGGGAAAATATAGAACACCGTATTGGCCAATAAGCCTTTTTGCTCTAAATAATCAATAAACTGACCCAGATTGTAATCAAGCGATGCCGCGGCAAATGACATGTCATCAAGCTGTTTATCAATCACATTTTCCATTCTCTGATCATAAAATCCATTAGGAGCGTGTGTTGAAATCGTTGAAATAAATAATGCAAATGGCTGATCGCTCTTCGATAATTCCTCAACCTGATGCTCCGCTATATCAAACGTATCTTTATCGTATAAACCAAACGGCGCAGTTGGGTATTTGCCGGGATAATTTTTTTCACTGATAATATCAACGCCAAATAACGAAATAATATGCCCAATTCCGGCAAAAGTTGGGCTACCAATAATATAGCGTGTTTGGTAATCGGCTTTATGCAATACATCACCTAAACTCACCAACTGGGTTTGCGAGATATCACTTAACGGTGAAGTATTTACGCCGCCAATTAAAAATGGCATCCCAGTCATATACGTATACATCGAAGCCGTCGTCCATGAACTGCCCATACCCATCGGAATATTGGGATAAAACGAATACTGATGCTTAAGCTTATTTAAATTCGGCGTGATATTTGGCCTGTCCAAAAATCCTTGTTCAAATGACTCTAACGAAAGCACAATAATGTTTTTGCCTTTCGTTGCCTCAATGTCCTCTTTAACTGGATAAGATGCTAAATTTAACGCCCCCAATGCATCATTAAAAGCCACTTTAGGGGCGCGAATCACGCGATATATCTCCACTAATTTATCAATAGGTCCATTGTGATAATTTAGCGAAAATAACGCAATAATAAGAATAGCTAACCGAATGATAAAATGTAACTTTTGCTGAAAATAAGTTGACAGCTTGACCAATAAAAAAACCAGCACAAAAAATGCAACTATCGCTAACAAAGCTTGGATCTTAAAAATAAAGAGACCTTCAATAATATCGTTAATATTTAAATTAACATAGAATTGATAATTGATAAAACCACCACTAAAATAGATAGAAATCAATTCCATAACAATAAAAATCGTCATTAAAGTAACAATGACTAATTTGACTTTTTTGGATGAAACAAACGAGGCAAGCACAATCGAAATCATCAATAGCGGAACAATAATCCAAGCATTCACAGGAAATAAAGCAAACATGTTATTTAGTTAAGGTAATTTTTAATGGCGCTTAGTATATACCACAATTTAGCCAACATGCAGCCTTTAATCATCACAAGCGCAATAAAACAGCAGAGAATTAACGTAATTTAATGAATTAATTTAGTCTTTATTGGTCAGATTTATATCAAAGAAAACAGAGATTCTGATATGATAATAAAACTCATAATAATATCAGTGCAATATAACAAGGGTAGAGAATGAAGATCTTGTTTGGAGTACAAGGGACCGGAAATGGACATATTAGCCGCTGTAGAACACTGGCAAAGGCCTTAAAAACAGCTGGAGCAGAAGTCGATTATATCTTAAGTGGCCGTGACGCTAAAGATTACTTCGATATGGATGCATTTGGCCAATATAAAACCTATGAAGGGATGAGTTTTGCAACCAAGAATGGCAAAATTAACCTGCGCAAAACCGTACAACGTATTCGCGCTTTTCGCCTCATTAAAGATGTTCGTGATCTCGATTTATCACAATATGATACTATTATCAGCGATTTTGAGCCAGTCAGTGCTTGGGCTGCCCACCATCAAGAACGTGAATGCCTAGGTATTAGTAACCAGGCTGTTTGCCAATATTTCAAACCCAAAGAATACGGCATTTTGGCCAGTATCATTATGAAATTCTACGCGCCTGTCACGCAGCCAATTGGTTTACACTGGTTCCATTTTGGTCACACTTTAGTGCCACCAATGATAGATCCGCTAATAAACCAACATGAAAATGGTAAAATTGTGGTTTATCTGCCCTTTGAATCAATAGAAGATATTATTCATACCTTAATTCCGTTTAGCCAAGAGTATGAATTTGAGTGTTTTCATCCCGATGTTAAGCAAGAAAGTAGCAATAATTTCATTAAACTCATGCCATTGAGTAGAGATAGCTTTACCCATGCGGTCGCCTCTTGTTCTGGTATTATCGCCAATACAGGATTTGCGCTGATTTCTGAAGCGTTAGTACTCGGCAAAAAAATTCTTACTAAGCCGGTATCAGGACAATTTGAACAAATTTACAATGGTGAGTGCTTATCTAAGCTAGACTTAGCGACAGTGATGAATACCTTAGATAAAAAAACAATTGAACAATGGCTAAAACAATCCTCGCCGTCAGCGGTGATTTACCCCGATGTAGCAACCGAGCTTGCTAACTGGATTGTGGCAGGACGGCAAGAAACATTATCGTCACTGAGCAACCGTTTATGGCAACAAACTGTATTCCCGGCGCATGTTCAGCAAAAAATTAAAGCACTAGGCTATGCCATATAATGTATTTGAAAGGAAAAATATGATTATCAGTCTTATCGTCGCGATGACACATAACCGTGTTATTGGCCTAAATAACCAAATGCCATGGCATTTACCGGCAGATTTAGCTTGGTTTAAACAAAACACCGTCAATAAACCAATTATTATGGGACGAAAAACATTTGAATCGATTGGACGTCCTTTACCGAATCGCCATAATATTATTATTAGCCGAACCCCGAAGCCGAGTGATAACCCCCAACTAACTTGGGTATCATCATTAACAGAAGCGATCAATCTCGCCAAAAATAGTGAAGAAGTTTTGATTATTGGTGGCGGTAACATTTACCAACAAGCGCTACCCTACGCCAACCGTCTTTATTTGACCCATATTGATGCGCAATTACCAGGTGATACCTGTTTTCCTGACTATCACCGCGAACAGTGGCAAATGATGTTTACTGAGCATCATCACGCGGATGAAAAAAACCAATATCCCTACACATTTGAAATTCTTGAAAAACCTAACCAGCGATAATGCATCGGATATTAAGTGTTATCAACTTAATATCCGATTAACAGCGCGCTTTTATTTCAAATACCACCGATTGTTACACTTAATGATTAACTCACTAAGCGCTTTGCTTCAATAACATCGGGCAATTGTGTTAATTTCGTCAGCACTCGATTAAGTGAATCTTGGCTACTGACTTCCATATCCATATCAATCGTTGCAATTTGCTGCTTAACATCACTACGACTTGAGACCCCTAGCACATTGACTTTTTCATTGGCCAAAATCGTTGTAATATCACGTAATAATCCATTGCGATCATTGGCAATAACTCGCATCACCATACTGTAGCTGCTCACATTATGACTATTCCATGATGCATCAACAATGCGTTCTGGGGCATGATCTTTCAGTTCAAGCAACTGTTCGCAATCGGCACGGTGAATTGAGACGCCGCGGCCTAATGTAATAAAACCGACGATATCATCACCCGGAATAGGGCGGCAACATTTGGCAATCGTCATCATCAAATTACCAACGCCATCAATAATAATTTCACTGTGGTTTTTCTTACTGTTTTTAACCTGGGTGTTGGATTTTTGCGTTATCTGCTTTAATGCCGCTTGATCTTCTTCTTCCGCCGTTGGTCGGTTAAACTGCGCATTAAGATAGTTAGTTAATTGATTAATGCGAATGTCACCACTACCAATACCGGCTAACACTTCATCAAAAGTATGGGCGTTATAGCGATTGACTAATAATTTTTCAACATCCCTTATCGTCAATTCAAGTGATACCAGCTCGTTATCTAAAATATCCTTACCGGCCATAATATTTTTATCACGGTCTTGCTTTTTAAACCAAGCTTGAATTTTTGCCCGAGCCCTACCACTATTAATAAAGCCTGCATTTGGGTTTAACCAATCTCGGCTAGGGTTTGGCTGCTTTTGCGTAATCACTTCAACTTGATCACCCATTTTGAGCTGATAAGTAAACGGCACTATCCTGCCACTAATTTTGGCGCCAATACAGCGGTGTCCGACATCGCTGTGAATGTGATAAGCAAAATCCAGTGGCGTAGAGCCGACCGGTAAATCAACCACATCACCTTTTGGTGTAAAGACATAAACGCGATCATCAAACACCTGACTACGAACTTGCTCTTGGATTTCACCGCGCTCTGACATTTCTTGCTGCCAAGCGAGCAGTTTTCTTAACCAGCTAATACGCTGATCATAAGCAGTCATCTTATCCGTACTGCCTTCTTTGTATTTCCAATGAGCAGCAACACCTAACTCAGCATCATCATGCATTTGCTGCGTTCGAATCTGAATTTCAATGACTTTGTCTTCTGGGCCATATACGACGGTGTGAATCGACTGATAACCATTCGGTTTAGGATTAGCGACATAATCATCAAACTCTTTAGCAATGTGCTTGTATTGACTATGTACAATACCCAATGCGGCATAGCAATCTTCAATTCTATCGCAAATAATTCGCACGGCACGGATATCATAGAGTTGTTCAAACTGTAAGTGCTTACGCTCCATTTTTCGCCAAATACTATAAATATGTTTTGGTCGCCCATAGACTTCAGCGCGAATATGATCTTGGTGCATTAATTGCTGTAAATTGTCCACAAACTCATGAATGTAACGTTCACGGTCCATGCGTTTCTCATGCAATTTATTAGCAATTAAGCGGTATTCATCGGGATGCAAGTAACGGAAACAAAAGTCTTCAATCTCCCATTTGAGCTGACCAATACCTAAACGATTGGCTAATGGGGCATAAATATTGAAGCACTCTTTAGCGGCTAAAACCTGTTTTTCTCGTGGAGCATGAATCAAATCGCGTAAATAGGTAATTCGTTCAGCGAGTTTAATCACGACGCTGCGAAAATCGTTTACCATCGCCAATAACATTCGTCTGATACTATCAATTTGTTCGAGTGTCGCACTACCATTACGCACCGCTCTAAGCTGGCGAATTTCTTTCATCCGAATAATGCTAGACACAAGATGCAAGATTTCGCGATCAAAAACCTCACTAATATCTTCACGGCGAATAATTTTAGCATCAAGGAAAGGGAATAATAATGCCGCACAAAGACTATCAATATCCATATTTAAGGTCGATAAAATCTCTACCATTTCAATCGCATTCTCAAAGCAGTGATATTGCTCCGGCGAGCCAGCACTACTTTCAAAACAAAAGTCCCATACTGCTTTGAATTTTTCGTAAGCATTGGGTTGATTTAAAGATAAAATTTGTTTAGCCCACTGTTCAGCATCAAACTGTGCTAATGCATAACGCTCATTAGTATGTTGGTGTGCTTCTCGTATTGATACCATTTTCTTTTATCCCTAAGTTTGTAAACAATAACATTGACTCAATGTGTTTGGTTTGGGGAAACATATCTAAAATTGACGCATTGGTGATGCGATAACCTGCTTGTAATAATTTAAGACTATCGCGAATCAGTGTTGCCGGATTACATGAAATATACACAATATGACTTGGCGCATGGGCAATGAGTTTATCAATCACTTGATATGCGCCCGCTCTAGCGGGATCGAGCAAGACTTTATTAATACCCGGAACGAACCATGTCATGTTATTCTCGGTTTCCTCAAGATTACTGACAAAAAACTCAACTTGCGCCGTTAACTGCTGACGATTTGATGTGACGTTATATTGGGCTTTTTCAACTAATGCATTAACCCCTTCAACACCGATGACTTGCTGACAGAGCGTCGCCAGTGGTAGCGAAAAATTGCCCATGCCACAAAACAGATCAAGTATCCGGTCATCGGCTCTGACATCAAGCCAATCAATAGCCTGCTCGATCATCTTTAAATTAATGTCGCGATTAACTTGAATAAAATCCAGTGGGCTAAATGTTAACTTTAATTGATTGACACAATAGTAATGTTCACTCAACCCGGCAAAGTGCATCAGTTCATCGCCGTATAGGTACAAACTTATCTTATGATGTAGCGCAAATTTGTGTAGTCGTAACCTATCTTGCTCAGATAACGGTCGAATATGTCTCAAGACACAAATCGTGCCACTATCAACATCAATTAGCTCAATGTGCCCCAGCGCTTTTTTATCTTTGATCCCATATAAACAGGTTTTTAATGGTTGAATCAAATCCGCTAGCGCCGTGACTAAAACAGGGCACGCGTTGATATCAACAATATGGTTTGATTCCAACTGCCTAAAACCAATCACGAGATGATTTTTGTCGCACATAATGGCTAAACGCGCTCGGCGACGATAGTGATAAGGCTTAGCAGCAATAATATTAATATCATTGACCGCAATAGCATAACCCGTTTCTTTTTTTAAGTGATCCGATAAAGCTTGCGCTTTAACCGTATGTTGCATCGAACTGGGCATATGCTGCATTTCGCAGCCACCACAAACATGATAATGTGGACAAATGTGCTCAACACGTTGTTCACTTTTAGTCCGGTACTTGAGCACTTTAGCCTTAGCATATTGCTTTTTATCCTCTGTTAATCTAACGTCAACCTCTTCAGAAGGTAAGGCATTTTTAACAAAGATCGTTTTACCATGATAATGAGCAACACCTTGACCAAAAGCATCAATAGTATCGATATGCAGTGTTATCGCTTTTTGCTGTGGAGCAGATTTTTTTACGGGGGAATAAAATACAACCATAATATTACTTCGATGCAATTCTCTTTAATAGTGCAATTTTAACATGCTGAGGAACTAATGTTGAAATCTCGCCTTCATGCAACGCAACATCTTTCACAATAGTCGATGAAATAAAGCCAGTAGCCAATGAAGGCATTAAAAAGATTGTATCTAAATCCTCTTTTAAATTACGGTTAATCTCAGCCAATTGCCGTTCATATTCAAAATCATAAGTTGTACGCACACCACGAACTAATACTGTCGCCTGATGATCTCTGGCAAAATTCGCCATCAAATTTGAGTAACCAATGACTTCAACATTTAATAAATGTTCAAGCGCAGAACAGGCTAAATCAACTCGCTCAGCTAGCGTAAATAAGGTATTTTTTGCTGGATTTTCAGCAACCGCGACAATTAACCGAGGAAACAAGACAGAAGTTCTGGCAATCAGATCGACATGTCCATTGGTAATAGGATCAAACGTACCAGGAAAAATTGCTGTAAGCATTTTTTTCATTTGTAAACCTGTGTATGATATATAAAGTATGAAAGGCTATATCATAACCTAAATTTAGTGAGAATTGTTAGCAAATATACAGCTTATTTATATTAGGCTAAAATAATTCAACACGTCTCTTAGCATGAAAACTATTCGGATTATATTATGCAACCAAAATCGGTTTCTTTAATTGTCACCACCTATAATTGGCCTAAGGCACTTGAATTAGTGCTCAGATCAATTGAACGCCAATCAATGTTGCCCAATGAAGTGATTATTGCTGACGATGGCTCAACGGATGACACCAGACAACTCATTAACCAATATCAACAACACTTTCCCGTACCGTTAATTCATAGCTGGCAAGAAGATACAGGCTTTCGCGCAGCTCGATCACGTAATCTAGCTATTGCCCGAGCACAAAGTGACTACATTGTAATGATTGATGGTGACATGTTATTGCATCGTCATTTTATCCGTGATCATAAGCGAATAGCTAAACCCGATTATTTTATTCAGGGTCGGCGAGTTATTTTAACACCAAGACTGACAGAGCAACTCTTTCACGATCACAGTTTATCGCTCTCTTTATTTTCTGCCGATATTAAAAATAAAATGAATGCCATTTGCAGTCCTTTATTATCGACATTAATGAGCCCTCTTCTCTCAAAGAAATCCTACCACTCTATTCGGAGTTGTAATCTAGCGGCATGGCGATCTAACATTATAACCATTAATGGCTTTAATGAGGATTTTGTAGGCTGGGGTCGGGAAGATAGTGAGTTTATTGTGCGGTTATTAAATAGCGGGATCAAGCGTCAGGATTTACGTTTTGGTGGTGTGGCATACCATTTATTTCATCATGAAAATACGCGTAGTAATCTCGCTGACAATGATAAACGACTCGCTTTAGCCATCAGCAATAAAGAATGCTATTGTCAACATGGCATCAAACAACATCTAGCGTATCATACATCTGAGGTTAAACATGCTTGAAATATCGGTCTTAATTGTGGCCAAAAATGAACAACATAACATTGGTGATTGTATTAAAAGTTGCCAATTTGCTAAAGAAGTGATCGTCATTGACGATTATAGCAGTGATGATACGGCTAAAATCGCAACTAGCTTAGGTGCAAAAGTTATTCAACGTGCGCTAGCAGGAGATTGGGGGGGGCAGCAAACATTTGCAATCGAACAAGCTAGCTATGACTGGATTTTTCTGATTGATGCAGATGAGCGAGTATCTGATGAACTGGCGCAGCAAATTAGCGAAGCCGTGAATCGTAACGATAAAACAGCTTACTGGATTCAGCGACAAAATAAATTCCGCTTTAATAAAGCAACTCATGGTATTTTACGCCCCGATTTTGTTTGCCGCTTAATGCCAAAACAAGGGACTTATGTAGAAGGTTACGTGCATCAACAGATCGTAACACCATACCCAAGTCAAAAACTATCGGGATATTTATACCACTATACCTATGATAATTGGGAACAATATTTTAATAAATTTAATAAATACACAACATTATCAGCTGAAAAATATAAAAAAAATCATAAAAAATGCTATTTTTTTAAGGACATTATGTTAAGGCCATTGTGGGCATTTATGAAAGTCTATTTTATTCAAGGTGGCTGCTTGGATGGTAAAATGGGATGGATTTTATCGGTAAATCACTATTTTTATACGATGAATAAATATGTCAAACTGTACTATCTGTATAAATCAAATGGCAAACTTTAAGCCATTTATCTTATGATTGGAAATACCGAATCATACAGCGATGTTTGTCTTAACAGCTGTTGAGGGTTCGAACCTAATGTTCCTTGTGGGATAACCCGCCCCAAGGAACGATAATATTCAATCCAGTAAGGCAGAATCTGCTTAGTCACAATATCACCAAAGTTCATCGGATAAAGCTGAAAATAATGCTGGCCATTAGGATATGAAAAGGCTTCAATAATCAATTCACTGCAATAAAGGCCCGCACCGTTTGGTTCAAAACTATGATTATAAGGTAAACCTAAGTAGCCATAAGCTTTAGTCATGGCCAACTTAGCCAGTGCACTATCTTTAATAATAGCCGCCAGATGATAACATCCATCAGATAAAAAATTACTTAAAGTACGCTCAATCACACCATAGCCCCGCGTGGCTTCAATCACTGAATCATTACCGACATACAAACCGACATGATTAATAGTACAAGTCAGAGCCGTAGATTGCTCAAAGCGACTCGACGCATTCACCGCACAGTGAAATGATTCTTGTTTCTTCAGGCTTTGAAAAATAATGGTTCCGGCTTTAAGGTAAAGCATATTAGTATTTAGCGCGATATCGCCATAGCATAAACATAATCACCGTTGCTAATACAAATTTGAGCAAATCTAAACCCACAAAAGGTAAGTAACCGACTTTGATGGCGGCCATTAAGCTGATGTTAAAGTAAACCGCTAAGTAGAGTACCCCAAACACAAATAAAATTTGATGAGCAAAGGCAAATGCTAGCAATCCTGATAATAGTTTACGATCATAGCCACGTTCACTTGCTAGACCAGAAAAATACGCACTTACGACATAGCCATATAAATAACCAGCAGAAGGCGACGCTAACGCCATAATGCCACCGCTGCCGTTAGCAAAAACCGGTAGACCTATTGCGCCAACCGCTAAATATTGTAATAAGGCAAGTGCACCTAATCTTCGACCTAAAAATGCACCAACCAGTAATACAGCCAGAGATTGCAGGGTAAATGGCACGGGATAAGCTGGGATACTGATATTTGCCGCACATGCCAAAATACAGGTTGCAATCGATGTTGCCAGTAATTTACGCTGCCAAGTCGTTAGTGTAATTAATGTGGTAACAAGGGTAGGATAAGGTGTAATCGTGTGTTGTTTCATCGCCAATTCATTCTGCATAAATTAAAAGATAATTATCATGCCTGATTTTATTTAACATGTAAACTATTTAATATAAATTAAGTTTACATTATATTTTAATGAGATGTGAGATAATATAAAACAATATTTGCTTGACAAAATAAGCGTGGACTAGTTTAATAGTACAAAATAGTATTTGGATAGCAAATAATGACAGGCTTAATGACGGTTGTATCTTCTTGGTGGCGCATTACATTTATTGGGTAATGTGTTTTTTGCTATATGAATAAAATCCACAAAGCCCGCTAATGCGGGTTTTTTTATGCCGTTTAGTCTCATGATTAGGAATAAATAAAATGCCTAAATTAAAACAGCTCAAACAATCAATTGGTTATCACAATGATCCAACCCAAATTTTTAACCATATTTGTACAAACCGCCCTGCAACGTTATTGTTAGAGTCTGCAGAAATTGACAATAAGCAAGGAATTAAAAGTGTCATGATTGTCGATAGTGCACTGAGAATCACCGCCTTAGATACAACCGTTGAAGTGGTAGCACTGACAACCAATGGATTAAGCCTACTCCCCCTTCTGGCACAATCTTTCCCAGAACATGTGCAAAAACAGCAGTTAACACCGCACACCTTAACGCTTAACTTCCCACCTATCAGCCACTTACAAGATGAAGATTCTCGTTTAACCTCACTCTCAATCTTCGATGCTTTACGTAATACGCTTAAACTCGTTAATATTCCGAGCGACACAAGTACTGATGCGATCTTTCTGGGTGGTTTATTTGGTTATGACTTAGCCATGGGCTTTGAAAATTTGCCTCACTTACCCGCAAAGCAGCGCTGCCAAGATTACTGCGTCTATCTGGCAGAAACACTGCTTGAGATCAACCATAAAAACCAAACCGCAGAGCTAAGAGCGAGCTTATTTACTAGCAACGCAGCAGAAGAAAGCCGACTTAAATCAAGATTACAAGAACTCAGCGCGCAACTAGCACTGCCACTTAAACCGATCGCCCAACAAACCTTATCGCAGTGCGATGTTAGCTGTAACCTCAGTGATGATGACTTCAATACCATCATCAAAAAGATGCAAGATGCCATTGAACAAGGTGAAATTTTCCAAGTTGTGCCATCAAGGCGATTTCAATTACCATGTCCACAGCCCTTAGCCGCTTACCATATCTTAAAACAAAATAATCCAAGCCCTTATATGTTTTACATGCAGGACCAAGACTTCACCATTTTTGGGGCCTCACCAGAGAGCGCGTTAAAATATACCAAAGAGACCAACCAAGTCGAGATTTATCCTATCGCCGGTACCAGGCCTCGTGGCCTGTCAGCGACAGGGGAAATTGATCATGATCTCGATAGTCGCTTAGAGCTGGAAATGCGCACCGATAAAAAAGAGTTAGCAGAGCATCTGATGCTAGTTGATCTGGCTCGTAACGATTTAGCCCGCATTTGCGAGCCCGGTTCACGCTATACCAAAGAGTTACTCAAGGTTGATCGTTACTCATTTGTTATGCATCTCGTTTCACGCGTTGTTGGTAAGCTACGTATGGATTTAGATGCCTTACATGCCTATCAAGCCACAATGAATATGGGCACATTAACTGGCGCGCCAAAAGTTCGTGCAATGCAGCTCATTGCTGAAGCAGAAAAAGTCAAACGTGGCAGCTACGGCGGCGCAATTGGTTATTTTACCGCTAATGGTGATTTAGATACCTGTATCGTTATTCGTAGTGCTTATGTCGAAGATGGTATAGCAACAGTACAAGCAGGCGCTGGCGTAGTGCTAGACTCAAACCCACAAGCAGAGTCAGATGAGACACGTAATAAAGCCAGAGCCGTCATTCGTGCCATTACAACCGCGCATAACGTAAAAGGAGCATTCTAATGGCCAATATCTTATTTTTAGACAACATTGATTCTTTTACCTATAACTTAGTCGATCAACTACGCTATAGCGGTCATCATGTTACCATTTATCGTAACACGTTACCGGCACAGCTGATTATAGAAAAATTATCACATATGCAAGATCCAATTTTATTCTTATCGCCAGGCCCCGGTGCACCAAGCGAAGCTGGTTGCATGCCTGAACTGTTAAAACAGCTCAAAGGGCAACTGCCTATTATCGGTATCTGTCTGGGTCATCAAGCCATTGTTGAATCTTACGGTGGCACGATTGTACCAGCAGGCGATATTCTACACGGTAAAGCCTCATTGATTGAACATGATAACCAACAGATGTTTCATGATCTCCCCAACCCATTACCCGTTGCACGTTACCACTCATTAAAAGCGGAAAATATCCCAGCCGAATTAACCATTAATGCTTACTTTAATAATATTGTGATGGCGGTACGTCATGACCAAGACCGAGTGTGTGGGTTTCAATTCCATCCAGAGTCGATTTTAACCATTCAGGGCGTCAAATTACTTAATCAAACGATTGAATGGGCATTATCACGGGCACAATCAACGACTGAAACGACTGCACCGCATCAACATCCGCATACCGTGCAAGACAAACAAGAACGCCATATCCAGCCAATTTTAGACAAACTTTATCAAGGTAAAACCCTGACCAAAGATGAAAGTGAAGTGTTATTCAATCAAATTATCCAAGGGAAATTGCAACCGACTACTCTTGCAACAGCAATTATTAGTATGAAAGTTCGCGGTGAAAAACCCGAAGAAATCGCTGGTGCTGCAACCGCTTTACTTAACAATGCTGATGATTTTGCAATACCAGATTATGATTTTACCGATATTGTTGGCACGGGCGGTGATGGCACTAATAGCATCAACATCTCAACAGCAAGCGCATTTGTCGCCGCCGCAATGGGATATAAAGTTGCCAAACATGGAAACCGAGGCGTTTCGAGTAAATCAGGCTCATCAGATGTACTGGCGGCGCTTGGCATCAAACTCAATATGTCAGCAGATATTGCCAGACAAGCACTTGATGATTTAGGGGTCTGCTTTTTATTCGCGCAGCAATATCATTCGGGCTTTCGTCATGCTGCCCCTGTTCGTCAGCAGCTTAAAACGCGAACCATTTTTAATATTCTCGGCCCATTAATTAATCCAGCGAGACCTAAGCGTATTTTGTTGGGCGTATATCATCGCGATCTCTTAGCACCAATCGCCCAAACATTATGTATGCTAGGCTATACGCATGCGCTGGTCGTGCACGGCGCAGGAATGGATGAAGTTGCCGTACATGGCACAACCTATGTCGCCGAAGTTAACAACGGAAGCATTGAATACTACGAGGTTAACCCGCAAGATTTTGGCTTAGGGACTTACACCTTAAAAGATATTGAAGGCGGTACACCAGAACAGAATCGTGATATGTTAATTGATATTCTACAAGGACAAGGTCAGGCGGCTCATCAAGCAGCGATTGCCGTGAATGTGGCTATGCTAATGAAGCTATTTGATCACAATGATTTAAAAGCGAATGCTAAGCAAGCAATGGATATGATGCGCACCGGAAAACCTTATCAATTATTATCGGCATTGGCTGAGCGAGGTTAATGATGGCAATTGAATCCCTACGTAATGATGTGCAAATGGCGACGGTCTTGAAAAAAATTATCGCCGATAAAGCCATATGGGTTGAGCAGCGCAAGCTACAGCAACCGTTATCAATATTTATTAACGATCTGCAACCGAGTGATCGCAGCTTTTATCAAGCCTTAACCAAGTCACATTCGGTGTTTATTCTTGAATGCAAAAAAGCCTCGCCGTCAAAGGGGCTGATCCGCGATGACTTTAATCCACAAGCAATTGCAAAAGTCTACCAACATCATGCTGCCGCGATCTCGGTCTTAACCGATGAAAAATACTTTCAGGGCCGTTTTGATTTTTTACCCATCGTGAAAGCCCACACCCATCAACCAATCTTGTGTAAAGATTTTATTATTGATGAATATCAGGTTTATCTGGCAAGGCACTATCAAGCTGATGCCGTTTTATTGATGTTATCGGTATTAAATGATGAAGAATATCAACAGCTAAGCGAGCTTGCCCATCGCCTTCACATGGGCGTGCTAACCGAAGCGAGTACCGCCGATGAAGTTTTGCGCGCAGTTAAGCTCAATGCCAAAGTCATCGGCATTAATAATCGCGATTTACGTGATCTCAGTGTCGACCTCAATCGCGCTAAACAGCTCGCACCGATGATTCCAAGTGATCGCATTATCATCAGCGAATCTGGCATTTATACGCATAACCAAGTTCTGGAACTGAGCCAATACGCTAATGGTTTTTTAATTGGTAGCGCATTAATGTCAGAGGCTGATTTAGAATTTGCCATTCGCAAAGTGATACTGGGTGAAAATAAAGTCTGTGGTCTGACCACACCAAATGATGCACAATCAGCGTATGATGCCGGCGCTATTTATGGCGGGCTTATTTTTGTACCAAGCTCACCGCGTTATATTACGCCTAATCAGGCACAATCCGTTATGGCTGGCGCACCACTGTGCTGGGTTGGCGTGTTTAAAGATCAAAATATTGCTGAAATTGCCCGTATCGCTCACTCACTAAAATTATTTGCCGTCCAGCTCCATGGCCAGGAAGATGATGCCTATATCGCGCAATTACGCACACAATTACCGGAGCATTGCCAAATTTGGCAAGCAATCAGCATTCAAGCGGATATCCCAGTTTTAAATAATCCCCAGGTTAAACGTTATGTATTCGATCACGGTAACGGCGGCAGCGGTAAAGCATTCAATTGGCAATTACTGGCGAATCACTCCCTTGAGAAAGTGATTTTAGCCGGCGGTATTAGTCCAGATAATGCGCAGCAAGCAATCGAAACAGGTGTGCTTGGGCTAGATGTTAATTCCGGTGTTGAAATATCGCCGGGCGTCAAAGATCATCATAAAATCGCGCAGTTATTTGCCGTACTGCGCAATTACCCCTATCGCAATTAAAAGGAAAAGCATTATGTCGAAATTAGATCCCTATTTTGGTGAATTTGGCGGCCAATATGTCCCGCAAATTCTCATTCCCGTACTCGATGAATTAGAAGCCGCTTTTCTGGCAGCCAAAGATGATCCAGCATTTCAAAAAGAGTTCAGCGACTTATTAAAAAATTATGCCGGTCGTCCGACCGCCTTAACACTGTGCCGCAATTTAACCGCCGGCACCAACACTAAACTGTACTTAAAACGAGAAGACTTAGTGCACGGCGGTGCACACAAAACTAACCAAGTATTAGGCCAAGCGTTACTCGCTAAACGAATGGGCAAAACCGAAATTATAGCCGAAACTGGCGCAGGGCAACACGGCGTAGCATCAGCATTAGCCTGTGCATTATTGGGCTTAAAATGCCGAATCTATATGGGTGCAAAAGATGTCGAGCGACAAGCACCCAACGTGTTTCGTATGCGACTAATGGGCGCAACCGTGATCCCGGTTACTAGCGGCTCAGCCACCTTAAAAGATGCCTGTAATGAAGCACTGCGTGACTGGTCAGGTAGCTACGCAACCGCTCACTATATGCTAGGAACCGCAGCCGGGCCACACCCATTTCCAACCATTGTTCGTGAATTTCAGCAAATGATTAGCGCAGAGGCGAAAGCACAAATCCTCGACAAAGAGGGACGACTACCTGATGCCGTGATTGCCTGCGTCGGCGGTGGTTCGAATGCCATTGGCATGTTTGCCAATTTTATTGATGAAAAAGACGTTAAACTAATTGGCGTAGAACCGGGCGGTCACGGTATCGAATCGGGTCATCATGGCGCATCGCTAAAACATGGGAAACTAGGCATATACTTTGGGATGAAATCGCCAATGATGCAAACGGAAGAGGGTCAGATTGAAGAGTCTTATTCGATCTCCGCTGGACTTGATTTCCCATCGGTTGGTCCACAGCATGCTTACCTCGATAGTATTGGCCGCGCTGAATATGTGTCAATTACCGATGATGAAGCATTAGATGCCTTTAAAGCCTTATCTCGACATGAGGGCATTATTCCTGCTTTAGAATCATCCCATGCGTTAGCTTATGCACTAAAACTCATTAAACAGCAACCCAATAAAGAGCAGCTATTGATTGTCAATTTATCAGGTCGTGGTGATAAAGATATTTTTACGGTTTATGATATTTTAAAAGCAAGAGGAGAAATCGAATGAGTCAGTTAAGTAATCCACATCGTTACCAAACACTATTTACTCAGCTTGCTAAAAACAACCACGGTGCTTTTGTGCCATTTGTTGCACTCGGTGATCCGACCCCAGAATTGTCACTAAAAATTATTGATACTTTAGTCACCGCTGGTGCTGATGCATTAGAATTAGGTATTCCCTTTTCAGATCCGTTAGCCGATGGTCCAACAATACAAGAGGCGAATTTACGCGCATTCGCTGGAGGCATTAATGTTGAAAAATGTTTTGAAATTTTAGTACAGGTGAGAGCGAAGCACCCAACTATCCCTATTGGGCTACTTATCTATGCGAATCTGGTTTTTAAGGGAGGTATCGATAATTTCTATCTGCGCTGCGCCAAGGCGGGCGTTGATTCCGTACTCATTGCCGATGTTCCCTTATCAGAATCAGCTCCGTTTAAAGCTGCGGCATTAAAACATGGTATCGATCCAATCTTTATCTGCCCACCTAATGCGGATGATGATGTGATACAAGCGATTGCAGCTCATGGTCAAGGATATACCTATTTAGTGTCCAGAGCGGGAGTAACTGGCACCGAAAATAAAGCCAATACACCATTAACCCATTTAATCGCCAAACTGAAGCAATATGGTGCACCACCGGCTATTCAAGGCTTTGGTATCTCAACACCAGAACAAGTGAGCAAAACGATTCAAGCTGGCGCAGCCGGTGCGATTGCAGGCTCAGCAACCGTTAAAATTATTGCAGAGAATCTTGATAATCCAGTAGTGATGTTAGATAAATTAGCCGCATTTGTTCACACGATGAAAAACGCGACTCAACGATAATATTTTGCCATAATAAAGCGTGCAGCCACTAGCTGTGCGCTATCGCGAGGCTAAATTAAATACTTAATTTTAACCACCCACTTAGTAATCATCATACTGAGTAGTATCAATATATTTTCAACAACACACATAGCATCAAGACGTATTCTACTCTAAAATATCAATTATTTCATTTCGATAAGGCAATGTTATGCGCTGGCAAAATAAACGAAGTAGTGACAATATTGAAGATCGCCGCTCTCAATCTGGTTCTAGCATAGGAGGCCGTATTCCTATCCAAGGTAAAAGTGGCTTCGTTTTATTAGTTATCATTCTCGTTGCCGGTTATTATGGTGTAGATTTAACTGGATTACTTAATGGCTCATTGAATGATACAGAGCAAAGTACTTATGCCAGTACGCCAACAGAGGAGCAAGAAGCGGCAAAATTCACATCCGTTATTTTAGCCTCAACAGAAGATTACTGGCAGCAGCAATTTAATCTAATCGGTAAGCAGTATATCGAACCTAAGCTTGTGCTATATAAAGGCTCTACCACAACGGCATGTGGCATGGGTCAGGCTATAATGGGGCCTTTTTATTGTAGTGTCGATAAAACGGTTTACCTCGATTTATCATTTTACCAAGAGATGAAGCGCCAACTCGGTGGTGGCGGTGATTTTGCTCAAGGTTATGTCATTGCCCATGAAATTGGCCATCATGTACAAAATTTATTAGGTACGTTTGCCTATATTGATAAGCTTGGTCAAGGTCAATCTCAACGTATTAAAAATCAACTGTCAGTACAACTTGAGCTTCAAGCCGATTGTTATGCCGGGCTTTGGGGACATCAAATGAGCAAAGAGAATATCCTTGAAGTAGGCGATCTTGAAACAGCGCTCAATACCGCAGAAGCAATCGGTGACGATCGCCTTCAACAACAAGGTTCTGGCAAAATTGTTCCCGATAGTTTTACCCATGGTACATCAGCGCAGCGTTATCAATGGTTCAAACAGGGATTTGATAGCGGTAAAATGACCCAGTGTGAGCTATTGCCACAATAAGTGCACCAAAAATAGCATATTTTACAATAAATAATAACGACCAAAGAGTCTGAAGATATAAGGAAATAGTATGAGTAAAACCGTTTTTGCCGCACTTATCACCGCATTACTCGCCTCGGCATTAGTCTGGATGAGTCATTATCTGCAACTACCATTTTGGTACTGTTTATTAAGTAGCGCGCTTTTTTTCGCTGCCCCACAAGCCAATTTGCTTGGCCTTGTAACCACACTATTTACTGCATTATTAGGCATTTTATTTGGCGTGATTTATATGCAAATTATGCCACACTTAGGGCATTTCGCCTATAAAATGGAAATCATTATTGCCGTTATGGTATTTTTACTTTATTTAATCACCCAAACACAGTACTTAAAATACTTTGCCTGTTCATTAATAACATTATCATTGCTTGTGATGCAAAACGGCGACTGGGTGCTGATTTATCAGGCAGTAGTGCTAGGTATCGTATTTGGATTTATCGCCAGAGTAATCAGCATAATGATGACAGGTAAAAGTTTGCAGCAATAAAAATATGTTACTATAGCCATTATTTTATTATTACACTGATTCACTATGCTCATCGCTCAAGTTGCTCTGCCCATTCGACTACATCAAGTCTTTGATTATCTTGTACCTGATGATCAAGCTCACTTGGTGATGGTCGGCCAACGGGTTAAAGTCCCGTTTGGTAAGCGCCATGCTATTGGTATTATTACCAATACCAGCGCTCATAGCGAATTCGACATTGAAAAACTCAAAAGCATTGATGAAATTATTGATGAATGCCCGTTATTTTCAGCACAAATGTGGCAATTTTTACGTTGGGCTGCAGACTATTATCATTATCCGCTTGGCGAAGTATTATTTCACGCAATTCCCGTGCTATTACGACAAGGCCGCCCTGCCGCCATGACCGAAACTTTGGTATGGCAATTAACCGAACAAGGAAAAAACGTTGATAGCGAGCAGCTGTCTCGTTCAAAAAAGCAACAGACATTACTACGCTTAATGCAAAAGCAGCAATCTCTGGATGCAACGGATTTTTCGCCTGCAGTCTATCATGGGTTATGCAGCAAAGGTTTGATCGCCAAAGTCGCCATAACGACAGCAAAAAATGATTGGCAACAAACGGTATTAACCAATCCAAGCCCATTTGCACTTAATGCACAGCAGTATGATGCCATTATGGCAATCGCGCAACAATTAAACCATTTCGCCGCATTTTTACTCGATGGTGTAACAGGATCGGGGAAAACAGAGGTCTATTTAAACGCGATCCAAGCGGTTATTGAACAAGGTAAACAAGCACTGGTTCTGGTGCCTGAAATCGGTTTAACGCCACAAACTATTGCGCGTTTTAAACAGCGTTTCAATGTGCCTATTGCGATTTTACACTCCGCTATGAGCGAAAAAGTACGTCTATCAGCGTGGCTGCAATGCCAAAATGGTGAGATTGCCATCGTTGTTGGCACACGTTCTGCGCTGTTTAGCCCATTTAAAAATCTGGGTATGATCATCATCGATGAAGAGCATGACGGCTCTTATAAACAGCAAGAAGGTTGGCGCTATCATGCCAGAGACTTAGCGATGGTGCGCGCTAAAATCGAAAATGTGCCGATTATTCTAGGTTCAGCCACGCCATCATTAGAAACCCTCAATAATGCGAAACTTAACCGTTATCAGCACTTAATGCTGACCGAAAGAGCCGGTGATGCTAAATTAGCAAAACAGACTATTTTTGATATAAAAGGTTTAGTCTTATCAGCCGGTTTATCCCAGCCGCTGATTAATCAAATTAAAGTCCACCTGGCCAATAATAATCAAGTGATGTTATTTCTCAATCGACGAGGCTTTGCTCCGTTATTGATTTGCCACGATTGCGGCTGGATAGCAGAATGCCCTCGTTGCGATCGGCCTTATACCTACCATCAAAAACAGCATAAACTTATTTGTCACCATTGTGATACGCCAAGAACAATCCCGGATCAATGCCCAAAGTGTGGTTCAACCCATTTAGTCCCAATTGGTTTTGGTACAGAACAACTTGAGAAACACCTTAACCAGCTGTTCCCCGATGTGCCAGTTAGCCGTATTGATCGAGACTCCATCAGTAAAAAAGGTGCTTTAGAACAGTATTTACAAGCAATCAATCAAGGCGGTAAACACATTTTGGTTGGTACACAAATTTTAGCGAAAGGTCACCACTTTGCAGATGTAACGTTAGTCGGTATCGTCGATGTTGATGGCGCGCTATTTTCAAGCGACTTTAGAGCAACAGAGCGCTTTGCTCAAATCTATACCCAAGTCTCAGGCCGAGCAGGACGAGAAAATAAAGCTGGTGAAGTGATTTTACAAACTTACCATCCCGATCATCCTTTACTCAATGTTTTGCTGCAACAAGGATATCAAGCATTTGCCCAACAAGCCCTGCAAGAAAGACAAATGACACTCTTACCGCCATTTAGTTATCAAGCCTTAATCCACGCAGCAGATCGCAATAATCAATATGCGCCGCAATTTTTACATACTATCGTTAACTGGTTAAACTCGCATTTTACTGACCAATCACTATGGTTACTTGGCCCCGCTCAAGCAAATCAAGCTAAAAAAGCGGGATATCATCGTTGGCATTTATTATTACAGCACCCACAGCGGGCGAAATTACAAAGCATATTACATGAACTTGTCATGGCTATTGAAAGCTGGCCTGAGGCGAAAAATTTACGCTGGAGTATTGATGTCGATCCGCTTGACGTGAATTAATCGGCTTAACGACTGTTAGCCTTTGATTACCGAGATAAAAAAAGCCACGCTTTGCGTGGCTTTTTAGTTAACACAGCAAAAACTTATAATACATCAATTGCATTAAGCTCTTTAAATGCTAACTCTAAACGAGCCATCATTGACTCTTCACCTTTACGTAACCATACACGTGGATCATAGTATTTTTTATTCGGCGCATCTGCACCTTCTGGATTACCTAATTGAGCCTGCAAATAAGCTTCGTTTTCTTTATAGTAATTTAAAATACCTTCCCAATTCGCCCATTGAGTATCGGTATCGATATTCATTTTCACTACACCGTAGCTGACTGCTTCTGCGATTTCTTCTGGCGTTGAACCAGAACCACCGTGGAATACAAAATTCAATGGTTTGCTTGGTAAACCAAATTTCTCTGCCACATATTTTTGTGAGTTATCAAGAATTTTTGGCGTTAATTTCACATTACCCGGTTTATACACACCGTGTACATTACCAAATGCCGCTGCGATAGTAAATCTTGGGCTAATAGCACTTAGTCTTTCATAAGCATAAGCAACATCTTCAGGCTGAGTATAAAGTGCTGAGCTATCCATGTGGCTATTATCCACACCATCTTCTTCACCGCCAGTACAACCTAATTCTAACTCAAGAGTCATACCAAGTGATTTCATACGCGCTAGATATTGGCAGCATAGATCAATATTATCTTTTAAGCTTTCTTCAGATAAATCAATCATATGAGATGAGAATAGTGGTTTACCTGTACGAGCAAAATGCGCTTCACCCGCATCTAATAATCCATCGATCCATGGTAATAATTTTTTCGCACAATGGTCAGTATGAACTAATACTGGTACACCGTATTTTTCAGCAACAAAATGCACATGTTTAGCACCAGAGATCGCTCCGAGTACCGCACTACCTTGACCTTCTAATTTAAGACCTTTACCAGCAATAAATTGTGCGCCGCCGTTAGAAAACTGAACAACAACAGGTGAACGTACTTTTGCAGCTGTTTCAATTACAGCATTAATCGTATCGGTGTTAACACAGTTAACCGCCGGTAATGCAAAATTATTATCACGAGCGATCTGAAAAAGTTTCTGCACATCATCGCCAGTCACAACACCAGGTTTAATTACATCTGAAATCTTAGTCGTCATTATTTTTTACCTATAGATTTTTTATCAATATAAACAGAAAAGGATGAGATTATTCCTCATCCTTGATCAAGCAGGGATAATTATACAATTATTTCCCTCTGGCTTCTAGCATTGCAACCGCTGGAAGAACCTTACCTTCAACAAATTCAAGGAATGCACCACCACCAGTTGAGATATACGAAATTTTATCTTCAATGCCAAAGAGATCAATTGCAGCCAATGTATCACCGCCACCAGCGATTGAGAACCCTGCGCTATCGGCAATCGCTTTAGCTACAATCTCAGTACCACGACGGAAATTAGCAAACTCAAACACGCCCACAGGGCCATTCCACAAAATGGTCTTAGCATTTTTGATAATTTGAGCTAACTCTTGCGCCGAAGCATCACCAATATCAAGAATTTGTTCATTTTCTTTAACGTCTTTCACTGATTTCAACGTTGCTGTTGCGGTCTCACTAAACTCAGTTGCCACGCGAACATCCTTCGGTACCGGAATTTGACAGTTTGCCATCAATTTTTTGGCTTCAGGAATTAGGTCTGCTTCGTAAAGTGATTTACCCACATTATAGCCTTCTGCGGCGATAAATGTATTGGCAATACCACCGCCAACAATGATTTGATCAGCAATCTTTGATAATGAATCAAGTACGGTCAATTTCGTTGATACTTTAGAACCAGCAACAATAGCAACCATTGGTCTTGCTGGATTATCAAGCGCTTTACCTAATGCGTCTAATTCTGCCGCTAATAATGGACCTGCGCAAGCGATAGGTGCAAATTTACCGGCGCCATGCGTTGATGCTTGAGCTCGGTGAGCAGTACCAAATGCATCCATTACATAAATATCGCACAATGCAGCATATTTTTTAGAAAGCACTTCATCGTCTTTGCCTTCACCCTTATTAAAACGAACATTTTCTAATACAACAAGTTCGCCTGCTTTGACATCAACACCCTCTAAATAATCTTTGACTAATCGAACAGGGAAACTCACGTGCTCTTTTAAGTAATCAACTACTGGTTGTAACGAGTATTCCGAGTTATACTCACCTTCAGTTGGGCGTCCGATGTGTGAAGTGACCATCACTTTTGCACCTTGCTTAATAGCAAGTTCAATCGTTGGCAATGAAGCACGAATTCGGGCATCAGACGTTACTTTACCCTTTTTAACTGGCACATTGAGATCAGAACGAATAAAAACACGTTTACCTTTAAGATCAAGATCAGTCATATTAATAATAGCCATGAAATTTCCTCTTTCAAAATAATCAAATTCAATAAACTGTAGACAGTTTAACACAAATATTTTATAGCAGATAAATTTAAAATAGGATTTAGCAAAAATTTCTTATTGACAAAATTAGGTAAATAAGGCATATTTTCCCGCCTTAATGATAATTACATTTATTAGTTCATCTAATTTGGGAGTTGACCTTGGCTAATATTAAATCAGCTAAGAAGCGTGCAGTTCAATCTGAAAAACGCCGTAAACACAACGCTAGTCGTCGTTCAATGATGCGTACTTATATCAAAAAAGTCTACGCAGCTATTGCAGCGGGCGATAAAGAGTCAGCACAAAATGCGTACAAAGATATGCAAGAAGTTGTTGATCGTCAAGCGGCTCGTGGTTTAATCCACAAAAATAAAGCTGCGCGCCATAAAGCGAATTTAATTAAACAAATTAATGCGATTGCATAATTGTTTATAAACCTAGTAATACACTGAGTTTTGGGTGTATTTTAGATTTCAATTTAATAAAAAAGTGGTGAAAGCCACTTTTTTTATTTGTATATTATGGTAATTTATCGCATTAAAGTTTAAAGTCTAAAGAGAGTCTACTGTGGCACAGCGTGATTATGTCAAAAAGAAAACGAAAGCAAAAAGCAATTCACGTATCATTCCCAATTTGATGATGGCTATCGCCGTGATATTGGTTATCTTATTTGTCGCGATTTTGTACTTTGTCTCCACAAATAAAACAAAAAAACCTGTTATTCCAACGGCAAATGTGACCGAACGACCACAAGCCACACTTCCTGATAAACCTGAAGAACGCTGGACCTATTTAAAAGAATTAGAAAACCCAGATGGTGATAATCAAATTCTATCATCACAAATCCCCCCATCGGCTCAAGAAAAAGAACGTCAAAAAATTCTAGATAGCTTTAGTACCGATAAGCAAATCGTTCCCCCAAAAGCTCCTGTGGCTATTGGTAATGCAATTAATTCCGTGCAAAACAATACTCAAGCTCCGCCTGTAAAAATCGAGCCACCAAAAACGCAATCGAGTAGCAGTGAACAAACTGGCACATGGTTATTGCAATGCGGTGCATTTAAAGATAAGGGAAATGCCGAGTCATTAAAAGCAAAACTTGCAATGATTGGCGTGAGCGGCTTTGTCAAAAATGAAAAGTTTTATCGTGTACTAGTTGGCCCTTACCCATCCAAAGCAGAAGCAGACAAAGTGGTTGCAATGCTTAAAAGCAATGGCACAACGAGTTGTATTACAACCCAAAAATAACTGTTTACTATAGGTCATGCTGACATGGTGCTAATAGATAGAATGAAGCCAACAATCACTAATCTTTTGCGGTTTATCGTCATTTTATGGCAAAGAATCAATCGTGATAGATTAACAACATCGGCAGCAAGCCTTGCCTATACGTCCATTTTAGCACTGGTGCCATTAATCACGGTTATTTTTTCACTGCTCTCAGCATTTCCGATATTTAATGAAGCTAGCCAAGCTTTTCGTACGCTGGTTTATAACAATCTTGCACCAGCTGCAAGTGATACTATCCAAGAATATTTGGATCAATTTATCGCCAATACTAACCGCATGACAGTATTTGGTTTAATTGGTTTAATGGCTACCTCATTACTACTTATTCGCTCAATTGATAATGCCTTAAATTATATTTGGCGTACTAAGCGCACACGTTCAATCATGTATAACTTAACGATATATTGGACTATATTGACACTCGGGCCAATGCTCATTGGAGCGAGTATTGCCATCAGCTCTTATATTTTTTCAGTAAACTGGTTATCTGATAACCCGGTAAGCCACGTTTTTTTAGGCTTCTTGCCATTTGTTATCTCGGTTATTGGTTTTTGGTTATTATACTGCATCGTACCGACCGAATCAGTACCAATAAAAGAGTCCATGATAGGGGCAATTATTGCCGCAATGTTATTTGAGTTAGGTAAAAAAGGCTTTACACTATATGTCTCATCGTTCCCCACTTATCAGTTAATTTACGGTGTGCTGTCATCAATACCATTACTTCTGATTTGGATCTATTTCTCTTGGTGTATTATCTTATTTGGCGCTGAATTTGCCTCGGCATTATCAGAGTTTAACAACCGCCGTAAAGCGCTAACGAATCAATCGACTTCAATCAACTCGGGAACCAACAATCTATGATTGCCCTTATTCAACGCGTCACCAACGCTAGCGTTAAAGTCGAAAACAAAATAGTTGGTCAGATTGAGCAGGGTTTACTGGTTTTACTTGGCGTTGAACAACACGATGATGAACAAAAAGCACAGCGACTATGTGATAAAGTTCTTGGATACCGTGTGTTTGGCGACAGCGATGGCAAGATGAATCTGAACGTGCAACAAATTCAAGGGCAAATACTGGTTGTATCACAATTTACGTTGGCAGCCGATACCCAAAAAGGTATGAGACCAAGCTTTAGTAAAAGCGCTCCGCCAATTCTTGCAAAGCACCTATACGAACACTTTGTTAACTATTGCCATAAAGTGCTACCAACCCAAACAGGTATATTTGCCGCCGATATGCAAATATCATTGGTCAATGATGGCCCCGTAACTTTCTGGTTGCAAATCTAATATCAATCCCTCGCAATAAACGAAGTAAGCCAGATCAACGGGAAAAAATTATTTGGATAACCCTTTTATTTTTGTGGAAAAGGCGTATCTTATTTAACCATCTCCATTGATATGTTCAGTGCCATTCTCTTTTTACATAATGGTCAAACCAAGAGTGAAATGACAAAATGAAGTGGTATAGTTTATCTCAAATACAGATCGGTACAGCCTTTAGAGTGTCTTGTCTTAAAGAACCTTATCATAAAACACGATTACTTAAAGATATCCTTGCCGGCATCACTGTTGGCATTATTGCGATTCCACTAGCGATGGCATTAGCAATTGCCAGTGGCGTTGCCCCACAGCAGGGTTTATATACCGCCATTATTGCGGGTTTTATCATTGCATTAACCGGTGGCTCTCGATTTAGTATCTCAGGTCCTACCGCCGCATTTGTGGTGGTTTTGTATCCGATGTCACTACAATATGGCTTATCAGGCTTATTGATCGCAACCTTGTTATCTGGCTTTTTCTTAGTCCTGATGGGCGTTGCACGATTAGGCCGTCTCATTGAATACATCCCATTGCCAGTCGTTTTAGGATTTACTTCTGGCATTGCGATCACTATCGCAACCATGCAGTTTAAAGATTTTTTTGGATTAACTATCGAACAGATGCCCGAAACCTATACAGGCAAAATCTCAGCAATCATCCATGCTTTTCCCTCTTGCAATATCGCTGATATGTTAATCGGTATTAGCACCTTATCCGTATTGATTCTCTGGCCCAAACTGCGCCTGAGATTCCCCGGCCATCTGCCTGCTTTAATCGCTGGCATTATTGTCATGATGATTCTACAACAACTTGATTTTAACGTTGCAACAATTGGCTCAAAATTTCATTACCAATTAGCTGATGGTTCTATCGGATACGGCATTCCTAACGTTTTACCTGAGTTGGCACTGCCATGGGAACTCGCCGATTTTAAGTGGCATTGGTCAACAGTAACAGCCTTAATGCCAATTGCGTTAACGATGGCGATGTTGTGCGCAATTGAATCACTGCTCTGTGCAGTTGTACTTGATGAAATGACCCATACCAAACACAATTCCAACAGTGAGCTCATTGGGCAAGGACTCGGTAACATGATTGTGCCATTTTTTGGCGGTATTTCTGCAACCGCGGCAATCGCTCGCTCGGCAGCAAATGTTAAAGCGGGTGCCACCTCGCCGTTAGCCTCTTGTTTTCATGCTTTAGTCGTTTTGCTCGCTTTAGTCAGCCTTGCGCCTATTTTATCGTTTTTACCCCTCTCAGCAATGGCTGGATTACTGATAATGGTTGCTTGGAACATGAGCGAAATACAACGCGTGATTTATATGCTTAAGCGAGCACCAAAAGACGACATGATTATTATGCTGATGTGTCTGTCATTAACGGTATTATTTGATATGGTTATTGCTATTAGTTTTGGTATTGTGCTGGCATCATTACTGTTCATGCGCCGAATATCACAGATGACTAAACTGGTTGAATTAACGCAAAGTAATGAAAAAATGCTGGTCATTAGAATTAATGGGCCACTGTTTTTTGCGGCAGCAGAGAAAATATTTTTAGCGCTTTATCATCGAATTAACGGGTATAAGCACATCGTCTTACAATGGGATGCCGTGCCGATTCTCGATGCAGGAGGGTTAAATGCCCTAACGCATTTTATTGAAGAACTGCCAGATAATGTAGAACTGGCAATAACAGAATTGCAATTTCAACCGTTAAAAACGCTAGCCAGAGCGAACATTATACCAATTCCTAATAAACTGGTCTTTTATTCCACATTAGATGAAGCGCTTGCGAGCATCCCAAAGGAATAATACAAAAAGAAACAGAGAGCATGGTCAAAAGTCACCCATTAAACCAATTAGTCCCTCGCTTGCACAGGTCATTTGTTGCGAAAACATTTACAACTGGCTGTTATTAGCGTATGCTCGTCAGCGAAATCAACCAGACAATCGCTGCTTTGTTGTTGTCCGCAAGGAGACAAACAGAGGAGAGGAAAGTCCGGGCTCCATAGGGCAAAGTGCCAGGTAACGCCTGGGGGGCTTTTGCGAGAGCGAAAGTTCACGACAAGTGCAACAGAGAGTATACCGCCGATGGCTGCTTGCAGCACAGGTAAGGGTGAAAGGGTGCGGTAAGAGCGCACCGCGCAACTGGTAACAGTTGTGGCACGGTAAACTCCACTTGGAGCAAGGTCAAATAGGGATTCATTGGCGCGGCCCGCGTTGAATCCGGGTAGACTGCTTGAGCTAATACGTGAGTATTAGCCTAGATGAATGATTGTCCTCGACAGAACCCGGCTTATCGGTTGATTTCTTTTTCTTTCTCTTGTGTTGCCGCCGCTTTAGACTGATTTTTTGACAGCTTACGTTTAACAACTACGCCAACTGAAGCAATAAGCCCAAGCATTAAGAGTAATACCGGTATTAACATCAAAAAGGTCATGAACTCTTTTTCATAAGCTTTGAATATCGGTGATAATCCAAATAAGTAACCGAGTGTGACAATCAAGAAAATCCAGAGTGTTGCACTGACCCAATTATAAAGATGAAAACGATTGTTTTTTAACCCTGAAAGGCCGGCCATAATAGGCAAAGCTGTGCGGACAAACGGAATAAATCGGCCAATAAATAACGCTTGTAAGCCATACTTATGAAACAGTAATTCGGTCCTTTTATGATATTTTTCGGGTAAATGAGCCATCCAATTTTTGATAATTTTAGTATTACCAAGCCAGCGGCCTTGTAGGTAGCCAAGCCATGTTCCACAGGCAGCGCCAAAAATCAACACCACATTAATCAACCCAAAATGGAAAATATCTAAGCTGATAAGCACACCCGTCAAAAATAGCAAACTATCGCCCGGTAAAAAAGCAGCGGGTAAAATACCATTTTCCAATAACAAAATGACAAACAACATGCCATAAAGTGTCCATAATACTTTAGGATCTTGTAAAACAACCAAATCCATCGCTAAAAAAGCATGATAGAGTGTAATTATTGTGTCCATTTATTCTTTATCTCGTCAAATAAAACATTACTAACCGTTAATAGTACCACCAACCGTTAGATTATCCACTTTTAATGTTGGTTGCCCAACACCAACTGGCACGCTTTGTCCTGCTTTACCGCACACGCCAACGCCAATATCAAGACGCATATCATTACCAACCATCGAAATATTTTGCATCGCCTCAATCCCCGAACCAATTAGGGTTGCACCTTTAACAGGATGGGTAATTTTACCTTTCTCAATCAAATACGCTTCTGACGTTGAAAACACAAATTTACCCGATGTAATATCAACCTGACCACCAGCAAAACCTGGAGCATACAAACCGTAATCGACGCTGCTAATAATTTCATCAAACGTTGATTGACCTCCAAGCATGTAAGTATTGGTCATTCTTGGCATCGGTAAGCACGCATAGTTCTCACGTCGTCCATTGCCCGTCGATGCTGTGCCCATTAATTTGGCGTTTAACTTATCAAACATATAGCCTTTTAAGATACCATTTTCAATTAATACGGTACGCTGACCAGCAACGCCCTCATCATCAATCGTTAATGAACCTCGATGATCTTTTAGCGTGCCATCATCAACAATAGTACATAAATCTGATGTGACTAATTCGCCAATCTTACCAGAAAAAACCGAGCTCTCTTTGCGATTAAAGTCACCTTCTAAGCCATGACCAACTGCTTCATGCAGCAAAACAGCCGGCCAGCCAGCACCTAATACAACCGGCATAGTACCTGCCGGAGCTGCCACCGCCGATAGAGCAAGTCGTGCCAGCCTTACCGCTTCTTTGGTATAAGTATCAGCCTGACTCTCTCCCGTTGCCGGATTAATCGTAAAGAAATAGTCATAACCAAATCGGCCACCACCACCACAACTACCACGCTCACGTACTCCATCTTTCTCGACTAATACTGATACCGACAAACGGACTAACGGGCGAATATCAGCCGCAAATGTGCCATCAGTTGCAGCAATGAGCACATCCTCATAACTTCCTGATAACGACGCGGTCACATCAATAACATGGCTATCGAGTGAACGAGCTAAGCTGTCAATATGTTGGAGTAGCTGTATTTTTGTCTCTTGCGGCAAACTATTAATTGGATTGACACTGGCATAAATCGCCAATTGTTCGGTCGCTTTTAGTGGCGTAACCATAAGTGGCTGACTCTGTTTTACGATACTTTGCGCAGCAACTGCACTTTGCTCGAGCTTAGCAAGCGTAATATGATCAGTATAAGCAAATCCCGTCTTTTCACCAGAGATAGCTCGAATCCCAACCCCTTGATCTCGGTGAAATGAGGCATTTTTAATAATTTTATCATCCAGCGTCCAGCTTTCATAATAGCCAGATAAAAAATACACATCACCATAATCAATGCGACGCGCAGATAAAATATCTAATAGATTAGCTAAATCGCATTGCTTTAAATTATTTTCAGCAAGTAAACGCTCACTGACATCAGTTACTAGCATACATTCCTTAAAAGATAGCAAATATTATGATTTAATTGGTGAAAACCAATTACATTAATACCACATCGTACTGTTCTTGAACGTACAGCGGATCAAGTTTCACTTCGACGCGTTTTCCAACAAATAATTCGACTTCAGCTAAGGCATGAGACTCATCGACTGTTAACGCTTTTGCCACCGCGGTCGATGCATACACCAAGAAATATTCACTTCGATGAGCTTTATGCACACGGACAATCTCACGCAGAATTTCATTACAAACCGTTTCAACGGATTTAACCATACCACGTCCATGACAAGCGGGGCACTCTTCACATAATATATGCTCAATGCTCTCTCGAGTGCGTTTGCGTGTCATTTCGACTAAACCAAGCGCTGAAAAATGATTGACTGATGTTTTAGCGCGGTCTTTGCTCAGCGATTCTTGTAACGATTGTAATACCCTTTCACGATGGTGTGCTTCTTGCATATCAATAAAATCAATAATTACAATACCACCTAAATTGCGTAATCTTAACTGCCTTGCAATTGCGATGGTTGCTTCTATATTGGTATTAAAAATGGTTTCTTCAAGGTTACGATGCCCAACAAATGCACCCGTATTAATATCGATAGTGGTCATTGCTTCTGTTTGATCAATAATTAAATAGCCACCTGATTTGAGTTTAACTTTACGCTCTAAAGCACGCTGAATCTCATTTTCAATATCATGTAGATCAAAAATAGGACTATTAGCTTTATAGTGCACCAGCTTACTGGTGACTTCTGGCATAAATTCCTGCGTAAACTCAGATAGTAAGTCAAAGGTTTGCTTAGAATCAACCAATATACGCTCAATCGGATCACCGACAAAATCCCTTAAAATGCGCTGTGATAGATCAAGCTCACCATAGAGTAAGTTCTTACTAACTGGGCGGGACATTCTAGCCTGAATTTTTTTCCATAACCGACTTAAAAATGCAACATCTTGCTCTAATTCATGCTGGTTTGCACCCTCTGCCGCCGTCCTGACAATAAAGCCGCCTTCCTCGGTAATGTATTTTTCAACAATCTCTTTTAATCGTGCTCGCTCTTCTTCACTTTCAATACGCTGAGAAGTGGCAACATGGGCTGAATTTAAGCCAGGCATAAAGACTAAGTAACGTGATGGTAAAGTGATATCAGTGGTCAGCCTTGCACCTTTTGTGCCAATTGGATCTTTGACGACTTGTACCATAAGATCTTGTCCTTGACGAACAAGCTCAGAAATATCTTTAACTTGGAACTGCTCTTTATCAGATACACATTCAGTATAAGGCATGATATCAGATGCATGCAAAAATGCGGCTTTTTCAAGACCAATATCAACAAATGCCGCCTGCATACCGGGTAAAATACGAATAATTTTACCTTTATAAATATTTCCGACAATCCCTCGCCTAGACTCTCTATCAACATGGATTTCTTGTAAAATCCCGTCTTCAATATACGCAACTCGTGTTTCCGATGGAGTCACATTCATCAACAACTCTACAGACATAATATCCTCGTTTAATCTATTGCAAAAGCACGCCTAATTTGTCGTAATAATAAAAATAACCATGTCCATATGACGGCATCAATAAACGCTGATAAGAAAATTAGAGGTGATATCGTAATCATTTGATATATCAAAATTTCAAATATAAATAACATCAAATCATAACAACAAGATAATCCAAAAATAATAAAAGATTGTTGCCATAAAGCAAGATTTCTAACCAATTGAAAACGGAAAAGTATTAAATAGGCAATAAGTGCAAAGATAAATGCATGCACGCCTAATACCGTTCCGGAAAAAAGGTCCAAAATAATCCCCACTAAAAATGCCGTCCAAATGCCAACTCGATGAGGAAGTGCTAATACCCAATACATTGTAATTAACATTAACCAATGTGGTTTTAACATATAAAACGACGATGTCCATGGCATAATTTGTAATAATAACCCAATAAATAATGTTACCCAAATCATCCAATAGTTATGTGAAAATTTATTCATGAGTTGGCGCCTCTTGTACCACAGCCGGTATCTCGGTTGTCTGCGGTTTATCCTTTTTGTTCTGTTCGTTCCATAACAATAATAGATAACGCAAACGTTTTAGATCCGCGGTAGGCGTTGCTGAAATCACCGGTGTCGAATCATGTAAATCGAGCTTAACCGAACTAACAATAGCGACAGGATACCCTTCGGGGAAACGCCCATCAAGACCGGAGGTGACAAGCACATCACCGACTTGTACATCCACATTATTCGGTAAAAAATCTAATAACAAATCATTACTACAACCATTACCGACCGCAACCATTGCCATGTCATTTCTTAACACTTGCACGGGTATAGCATGTTGATTATCACAAAGTAAAATTGCCCGGCTTGTATTATCTGCCGTCTTATAAATCTGTCCAACAATACCCTTCTCATCAACAACAGGTTGGCCTACAAATACGCCGTCTTTTTCACCCTTGTTTAAGACAATTTGATACACATAAGGATCTGAATCGGCCAATAATACTTGCGCAACTTGCTTATATTCATCATGTTGTAAAGGTGAGCCGAGCAATTCTCGCAGCTTGTTATTCTCTTTTTTTAGAAAAGCCAACTGTAATAAATCACTTTGCTGACTCTGTAATTCATTTTTTAGATATGTATTCTCATCAAGCAATATTTGACGGGTTTTAGACATAGTATATAAAGAATCAAAGGTTGCTCGTGGTGAATTTGAAATATAATATAATGGTGAAATGATCGTATCTAAATAAAAACGCGCAATCGCAAAAGATCGGTAATTAACATCAGAAACAATCATGGCAACAGCTAAAATTAATGCAACAAAAAGCTGTAGTGCGAGCGGCGTTCCTTTGGTAAATAATCGTTTCATAACAAAAACCACCTTTTATCAATAATATAAAACGTGGTTTTAATAATTGAATGCTGACTAATCTTCACTAAACAGATCACCGCCATGCATATCAACCATATCCAATGCCTTACCACCACCTCTTGCAACACTGGTAAGTGGATCATCAGCAACAACAACATGAATACCCGTTTCAGCAGAAAGTAGCTTATCAATATTACGCAGTAAAGCTCCCCCACCGGTCATCACCATACCATGTTCAGAAATATCAGATGCAAGCTCAGGAGGGCACTGCTCTAAGGCAACTTTAACCGCGCTAACAATACCACTTAATGGTTCTTGTAATGCCTCAAGAATTTCGTTAGAATTTAGTGTAAAACTACGTGGCACACCTTCGGCTAAATTACGCCCGCGCACTTCAATCTCCAGTACTTCATCACCAGGATATGCACTACCAATGGTATGTTTAATTCTTTCTGCCGTTGCTTCACCAATTAAGGCACCATAATTACGTCTAACATAGTTAATAATTGCTTCATCAAAACGATCACCACCAATTCTAGCAGAAGCAGAATAAACGACACCATTCAACGAAATAACCGCAACTTCGGTAGTACCACCACCGATATCGACAACCATTGATCCCGTTGGTTCAGAAACTGGCAAATCGGCACCAATTGCTGCGGCCATAGGCTCTTCAATTAAATAAACTTCCCTTGCACCTGCACCTAAAGCTGATTCGCGAATAGCTCGGCGCTCAACCTGAGTCGCGCCGACAGGTACACAAACTAAAACACGTGGACTTGGTCTTAAAAAGCTGTGGCTATGAACTTGTCTAATAAAATGCTGCAACATTTTTTCTGTCACAGAAAAATCAGCAATAACACCGTCTTTCATTGGCCTAATAGCAGCAATATTTCCTGGTGTTCGGCCTAACATTAATTTGGCAGCATGCCCAACGGCAGCAACACTTTTTGGCGCGCCACTGCGATCTTGACGAATCGCAACAACAGACGGTTCATTAAGTACAATTCCTTGACCTTTAACGTAAATAAGTGTATTTGCAGTACCTAAATCGATAGACAGATCATTAGAAAAAAGACCACGGATTTTTTTGAACATAATAAAAACTCTTCCTACATTTAATAGTATAAACATGATTTCAATTTGTGGAGGGAATGCAGGATGATCCATCCTATCGTTCCGGTGACAATTTGATACATTAACATGACATTATTGTAGCGCAATTATAAACTAACGCCTAGTTAGAAATCGTAACAAAGCTGAATATTTAGATTATTTATTTGCAACTTTTTGACGGAAAAAACATCTAAGTAAGAGATATGTAATGACAAATGAATTTTAACGGTGTATCCTTGCCCGCTAATATAATTTGTCATAAAAACAATAAAAATTTCGGCAAACTTCGGTTAAACTAAGCTATTATAGCTTAGTCAACATACAAATATAACGAACGAATGGTGATGCATTCATTGCTTATCATTTCATTTTATGAACAATAATACGGTGTTATTCATGGATATACGTAAAATTAAAAAATTGATTGAATTAGTTGAAGAATCTGGTATTTCAGAATTAGAAATTTCAGAAGGTGAAGAATCAGTTAGAATAAGTCGAGCGCTACCTCAAGCAGCTTATCCCGTACAAAATATTCATGTAGCACAGCCGGCCCCTAACGTTGTCAACACAACTATCGAACAACCAACTCAAAGTTCAGCATCTTCGAATAATGATCATTGTGCCGTTAGTGGCCAAACCATTAAATCACCGATGGTTGGAACGTTTTACCGTACCCCAAGCCCTGACTCAAAATCTTTTGTTGAAGTGGGTCAAAAGATCAACGTTGGTGATGTATTGTGCATTGTCGAAGCAATGAAAATGATGAATCAAATCGAATCTGAAAAAGCAGGCGTAATTAAAGCGATTTTAGTAGAAAACGGCCAACCTGTTGAATTTGATCAACCCTTATTTGTGATCGAATAAAATTAATTTGTTGATAATGTTTTCAAACAAATCCCTTATTCACAAATCTGCATAGAGGTTAGTATGCTTGATAAAATTTTAATTGCCAATCGCGGCGAGATAGCTTTACGTATTTTAAGAGCATGTAAAGAGCTTGGTATCCGAACCGTTGCCGTGCATTCAACAGCAGATAAAGACTTGAAACATGTTCTACTTGCTGACGAAACCGTGTGTATTGGACCTGCACCATCAGCCAAAAGTTACTTAAATATTCCGGCATTAATCGCAGCAGCAGAAGTCACTTGTACATCAGCAATTCATCCAGGTTATGGTTTTCTTTCTGAAAATGCTGACTTCGCTGAACAAGTAGAACGTTCTGGATTTATTTTTATTGGTCCCAAAGCTGATACTATTCGCCTAATGGGTGATAAAGTATCGGCGATTAATGCCATGAAAAAAGCGGGTGTTCCTTGTGTTCCAGGATCTGATGGTTCACTTGGCAATGACATGGAATTAAACAAAAAAATTGCTAAAAAAATTGGCTACCCAGTCATAATTAAAGCATCGGGTGGGGGTGGCGGTCGTGGTATGCGAATTGTTCGTCATGAAAAAGATTTAGAACAATCGATCAAAATGACTAAAATGGAAGCCAAAACCGCATTTAATAATGATATGGTCTACATGGAAAAATTTCTTGAAAATCCACGCCATATTGAGATTCAAGTGCTTGCTGACGGTCAAGGTCATGCAGTTTATCTAGGTGAACGTGATTGCTCAATGCAAAGACGTCACCAAAAAGTTGTTGAAGAAGCACCTGCGATTGGCGTTACACCTGAAATGCGCAAATTTATCGGTGAACGTTGCGCGAAAGCATGTATTGAAATAGGCTATCGTGGCGCAGGTACATTTGAATTCCTATTCGAAAACGGCGAATTCTATTTTATTGAAATGAATACCCGTATCCAAGTTGAGCATCCAGTTACTGAAATGATTACTGGAGTTGATTTGATTAAGGAACAAATTAGTATTGCATCAGGACAGCCATTAAGCATTACACAAAATGATATTCACATTAAAGGTCATGCTATTGAATGTCGAATCAATGCTGAAGATGCTAAAACCTTTATGCCATCGCCAGGAAAAATTACTCGATTCCATGCTCCTGGGGGATTTGGTATTCGCTGGGAATCACATATTTATGCCGGATATACAGTTCCACCACATTATGATTCAATGATAGGTAAACTTATCACTTACGGCGAAACGCGTAGCATTGCGATTGCTAGAATGAAAAATGCACTCGCTGAACTTGTGATTGATGGTATCAAAACAAATATTGATTTACACGTTAACATCATGAATGATGAAAACTTTGAAAAAGGCGGCACAAATATCCATTATTTGGAAAAGAAATTGGGTATTTACGAGTAATCGATTCAAATAACATATATAGAGGGGTAACCCTCTATTTTTTTATGTGTGAAATTAAAATAACGGCCTACACACCACAATTTAAATATAGATTAAGATTTATCTCTCATGATATCAAACGTCATAATCATACCCATCTATAATATTAATATAAAATAACTGTATTTATTTACAGTAATATAATGATACAATACTAACCTATGCCACTAAAATTACTATTCTAATATGCTGACACAACTTACTGTTAATAACTTTGCAATTGTTGATAACTTACTCGTTGACTTTAATCAAGGCATGACCGCCATCACAGGGGAAACTGGCGCAGGAAAATCAATTGCCATTGATGCACTCGGGCTATGCTTAGGTGCCAGAGCCGAAGCATCCTTAATTAAACATGGTAGTGAAAGGCTGGATATTTCGGCTCATTTTCTACTTGATGATACGCCAAGCGCCCTAACCTGGCTCACCGATAATCAATTAAATGATCATAATGAGTGTATTTTAAGACGTGTTATGAATCAAGATGGCCGCTCAAAAGCATTTATCAATGGACGAGCTGTGCCGATCGCACAGTTAAAAGAATTAGGGCAAATGCTCATTCAGATTCATGGTCAACATGAACATCAACAGCTTTTACATCCAGAGTATCAACACCTTTTACTCGATCAATATATGGCAGAAAATACCTTGCTATCAGCCATGAAAGTCGCTTATAAACAATGGAAATCGGCAAAAGAGCAATATCAACAATACCAAAAGTCTCAACAAGAACGAGAATCACATATTCAATTATTGCAATATCAGCTAAAAGAGCTCAATGAATTCTCACCTTCTGAAGGTGAGTATCAACAAATTGATGACGAATACAAACGGTTATCTAACAGCGAACAACTGATTAAATTTAGCAATCAACTCATTAACTTATTAGAAGAAAATCAAGAATTCAATATTTTAAATCAACTCAACAGTGCAACTCACACAGCGCATGAACTTGCACATTTAGATGCACAGCTCGCTGATGTACCAACCATGTTAGCGGATGCGACCATCCAACTCAAAGAAGCAAGCTATGAACTGCACCGCTATGTCGACACACTAGAGATTGATCCCTCTCGCGTCATGCAGCTTGAGCAGCGGCTATCCAAACAAATTTCATTAGCCCGTAAACACCATATCCAACCTGATAAACTACCAGAATTTCATCAACAGCTGCTCGATGAATTTAAACAATTATCAAACCAAGATGAAATGGGCGAGCAACTAAAAAAAGATATTGAACAATACTATCAAGTTGCGCTCGCTTACGCACAAAAGCTGCATGCGAAACGTATCAAAATCGCCGCGGCTTTATCAGAAAAAATTAGCCAAAATATTCAGGCACTTTCGATGCCACACGGGCAGTTTAGTATCGATATTGTCGCAGATCAAAATAAAATAACCGAAACGGGTATCGATCATATTACCTTTTTAGTTACCACCAATCCAGGGCAACCCCTACAACCAATTAGTAAAGTTGCCTCTGGTGGGGAACTCTCGCGTATTGCGTTGACGATTCAAGTGCTTACGGCACAAAAAATGGAAACACCAGCACTCATTTTTGATGAAATTGACGTGGGTATCAGTGGGCCAACTGCCGCTAAAGTCGGTAATTTACTGCGAAAACTCGGTGAGTCCACCCAAGTCATTACCGTGACTCACTTACCTCAAGTTGCTGGTAATGCCCATCATCACTACTTTGTTGCCAAGCAAACTGATGGCAAAAATACGCAAACGACAATCAATCAATTAGATAAACCAAGCCGGTTACAAGAGTTAGCCAGATTATTAGGCGGAGACACCATTACCGAAAATACCTTAGCGAATGCAAAAGAACTATTAATTACGAAGTAGTATTGGCGAAAACCGAAAGTAATGCCTTGATATGATGCCGATTTAAGACAGTATTTGGTTAATATAGAATATAATTCATGTTAAAATATCGCAATCTTTCATGATACAAGACAAGTAGACAACCATGAATTTAACCAATAAACATATCTTAGTTGGCATCTCAGGTGGCATCGCAGCCTATAAATGCCCGGAATTAGTCCGCCAGCTCAAGAAAATGGGTGCACAAGTCCATGTCGTAATGACCGATTCAGCTAAGCATTTTGTGTCCGAATTATCATTACAAGCTGTATCTGGCCATAAAGTCTCTTACGATCTTTTCGATTCATCAGCTGAATTATCGATGGGGCACATTGAATTAGCAAAATGGGCTGATTTAATACTCATTGCGCCCAGTACGGCAAACATCATTGCTAAACTGGCTCATGGCATTGCCGATGATCTATTAACAACACTGTGTCTGGCAACAACCGCACCAATTGCGATTGCGCCAGCGATGAATCAACAAATGTATCAAGCACAGGCTACTCAGCATAATCTTGAGCGCCTGAAAAACCGCGGTGTGCAGATATGGGGACCCGATCAAGGTGAACAAGCTTGTGGCGATATTGGGCCAGGTAGAATGCTTGAACCGCATATGCTGGCACAATATGTCGCTAAATATTTTGCTATAAAACCTGAACTGGCTCATCTTAATATTGTCATTACAGCAGGCCCAACGCAAGAAGCACTCGATCCAGTGCGTTATATTACTAATCATAGCTCAGGTAAAATGGGATTTGCAATTGCACAAGCAGCGGCAAAACTCGGCGCAAATGTCACCTTAATCAGTGGTCCAGTTAACCTTACAACGCCAGAAGGCGTGCAGCGAGAGTCAGTCACTAGCGCGGCACAGATGCACCAAACAGCCTTACAATATGCACAAAACGCTAATATCTTTATCGCCTGTGCCGCAGTTGCCGATTACCGTGCCAAAGTGATTGCGCCTGAAAAAATGAAAAAGCAGTCGGATAGTGATGAATTAACTCTGACGCTAGTTAAAAATTCAGATATTGTTGCCGATATCGCAGCTATGCAGCAACATCGACCTTTTGTGGTTGGGTTTGCCGCTGAAACAAACAATATCGAAGCCTACGCATTAAAAAAACTGGTGAGCAAAAATTTGGATATGATCTGTGCCAATGATGTCTCATCGAAAGAACAAGGTTTTAATGCTGACAATAATGCCCTAACCCTCTATTGGCAGTCAGGCAAATTAGCATTACCATTAACGAATAAAAATCAGCTAGCCACTCAGCTAGTCACTGAAATCATTAAACACTACAACGAGTATAATAATGAAAAAGACAATTGATATCAAAATCTTAGACACACGACTTGGTAACGAGTTTCCGCTACCTACTTATGCAACTGAAGGATCAGCAGGTATTGATTTACGTGCGATGTTTGATACAAAAACAGAAATCAAACCGGGTGAAACTGTTTTAACACCAACTGGCCTTGCCATGTTTATTGCTGATCCTAACTTAGCGGCCCTTGTTCTACCTCGATCTGGATTAGGCTCAAAAAATGGTATTGTACTCGGTAACTTAGTGGGCCTTATTGATTCAGATTACCAGGGGCAACTATTTGTTCCCGTATGGAATCGCAGCCAGATCCCATTCACAATAGAACCCGGTGATCGTATTGCACAACTAATTATTGTGCCGGTTATTCAAGCTGAATTTAATATTGTTGATAAATTTGATGAGTCATCTCGTGGTGAAGGCGGCTTTGGTCATTCAGGTAAAAAATAACCGTGACAACGAAACGAAGAAATCGCAAAGAAGATATTTTACAAGCATTAGCTACAATGCTTGAATCAAATGAAGGCTCACAGCGCATTACAACGGCAAAGCTAGCGGCAACAGTTGGTGTTTCTGAAGCGGCGCTATATCGGCACTTTGCCAGTAAAACCAAGATGTTTGAAAGCCTTATTATCTTTATTGAAGATAATTTACTTTCGCGGATTAATCTTATTTTACAAGATGAAAAAGATACCGAAATGCGGCTGCGTTTAATCACCGCCCTCATTCTTGGCTTTGCGGAAAAAAACCCTGGCTTAACGCGCATTATGACTAGCCATGCGTTAATGTTTGAGCCAGAAGTACTGCAAGATAGAGTTAGTCAACTTTTTGAGCGCATTGAAACACAAATAAAACAGGTATTACGTGAAAGAAAATTACGAGCTGGCATTGCATACATGACAGATGAACGAATTCTAGCAAGCCAAATACTCGCTTTTTGTGAAGGAATGATAGCACGCTATGTCCGTTCAGGTTTCAAGTATTCACCCACTTCTGACTTTGAATCGCGCTGGTCATTAATCGAAAAACAGTTAGTTTAGTTAGCAATATTAGATTTTACACAATTATGCTACGAAATACGCAAATGCAGTTAAATTGTCAGTCTCGTAGCCAATTTTATCTGTAACAGGTATAAGGTGATTTGCAATGAATGTTTTTGAAAAACTGGCTCAATTTATTGAAAAATACGACAGTGTCGTGCTGGAATATCTCTTCCATATTGGATTTGCAATACTAATCTTTTTACTCGGCCGGTTTATCGCATCTTTTGTAAGTAAACAACTCCGTAAAATTCTGTTAAACAGAGATGTTGAAACCACTATTGTAAAATTTACCTCTTCCTCCGCTCGCTACACCATTATGGGCTTTACAGTAGTTGCGGTTCTTGGACAATTAGGTGTTCAAACCACTTCAATTGTTGCAATTATTGGTGCGGCAGGTTTAGCAATTGGCTTAGCATTACAAGGCTCGCTATCTAATTTTGCAGCAGGCGTGTTGCTGATACTTTTCCGACCGTTTAAAGTTGGCGAGTTGGTCGTCATCAGCAGTATTCAAGGTACGGTAGATGCCATCCAAATATTTTCAACAACGATTATCACCCCAACAGGTGAAACTGTTACGATACCAAATAGCCAAGTACTTGGCACCAATATCATTAACTATACCCGCCAACCTAACCGCAGAATTGATCTCAATATTGGCGTCGACTATAGCGCAGATATTAAACAAGTCTACAGCATATTGCAAAATTCAGTCGAGAAAACACCAAAAATTCTAAAAGATCTTGGTATAACAATACGTTTTAACGAACTTGGTGGCTCATCAATCAATTTCGTGGTATATGTTTGGGCAACCAATGAAGATTACTCATCGGTAAGAACCGTACTACTTGAAAATATTAAAGTGGATCTTGATAGCAGTCAGATTAACATTCCCTACCCAACAATGGATGTCAATATTAAAAAGTCATAGCACAATCAATACAGCAGACATCTTAAAGGCACTCATACAATAGGTGCCTAAACGATCTATTCTAAATATCTTGGTCCATATTTAAGGCCGGCTTATCACAATCAGGACAACCAACTTCTTTAGCGGGAACACCTGCCACGGTAGTATGAGCCGGTACGGGACTTAAAACCACAGAGCCTGCACCAATTTTAGCCCCTCGCCCTATTTCAATATTACCCAAAATTGTCGCATTAGCACCAATCATCACACCTTCACGTATCTTCGGATGACGATCGCCATTCTCTTTGCCAGTTCCGCCTAGTGTGACAGATTGTAAAATCGAGACATCGTTTTCAATAACAACCGTTTCACCAATAACAATGCCTGTAGCGTGATCAAACATCACGCCACAGCCGATCTTAGCAGCAGGATGAATATCAACACCAAATACGATGGCAATTTGGCTTTGCAAAAATATCGCTAACGCTCGTCGATTTTGATGCCACAGCCAGTGAGCAATGCGATAAGCTTGTAACGCTAAAAAGCCTTTATAATAAAGTAACGGGGTTGAATAATAATTGGTGGCTGGATCACGCAGATACACGGCAATTATATCAGTAACACTTGCGTGTAAAATCGAGGGTTCAGCCAGATAAGCTTGCCTAATCACCTCGCGAATATCAATCGCAGGCATCACATCATTAGCTAGCTTATTGGCCAAGATATAGCTAATTGCGCTACCAATATTATCATGATTGAGTAATGTGGCATGGAAGTAACTAGCTAGCATTGGTTCGCTCTCGACTAACTGCTGAGCTTCTTCACGAATCGTTTGCCAAAGTGCGTCAGGCATAACCATTTTTTTTACCTTATCCACAAACCAATACCTCTGTTATCTGGCGTATAACAATATGCTATTTTTTCGTATCGTGACTTTTCAATTCTTCTTTTTGCGTACGCCCAAGCAAAGCTTTGGCTGCTTCTTTTGGATCTTTATTACAATAAAGAATTTGGTAGATTTGCTCAGTAATCGGCATATCAACATGATGCTGTTGTGCAAGTAACCAAACTTCTTTGGTATTTTGACAGCCTTCAACTACCTGACCAATGGCAGTTTTTGCTTCATCTATCGTTTTGTTCTGACCAAGCAAAATCCCGAAACGGCGATTTCGCGACTGATTATCGGTACAAGTTAGCACCAGATCACCAAGGCCGGCCATACCCATAAATGTAACTGGGTCTGCACCTAGCGCCGCACCTAAACGCATCATTTCAGCTAGTCCTCGCGTAATCAAGGCGGTGCGAGCATTCGCCCCAAATCCCAAACCATCAGATAACCCAGCACCAATTGCGATCACGTTTTTTACAGCGCCACCGAGCTGCACGCCGACGAAATCTTTGCTGCTATATACTCGAAAACTCTTACCGCAATGGAACAATATTTGTAACTCAGTAAGAAATGCATCGTTGGTTGAAGCAACAGTCACAGCCGTTGGTAAGCCTTGCGCCACTTCTTTTGCAAAAGTGGGGCCTGAAATCACGGCAAGAGGAATCTGCGTTCCCAAAATATCTTTAGCCACTTCTTGTAGCAAACGTCCCGAATTCATTTCAAGCCCCTTGGTCGCCCAAACAATTTTCGATTCGGGTTGTAAAAAGGGTTTAATTTTAGCTAATACGTCACCAAAAGCATGACTCGGCACAACAATTAATAAAATATGTGATGCCATCACTGCTGTTGATAGTGTTTTTTCGATCAAAAGGTTGTTAGGGAATGAAATATCAGGTAAAAATTTACGGTTTTGCCGATCTTGATCAAGCGCATTCATTTCATTAGCATCATGCCCCCATAAAATGGTCTGATGACCATTACGAGCAAGCAAAATAGCCAGCGCCGTGCCATAAGAACCTGCACCAATGACGGTGATTGTAGAATGCGTTTGAAGATCCATATTCACCTGCTAAAAAATGAATTATTGTAAATGCTCACCGTTATTGGCTTGTTGACTGTCAGCTGTGTGATTAGCATTATTTTGTTGTTGGACGTAGTTCATAAATAGCGCATCAAAATTAACTGGCTCTAAATTCACTGTTTGGAAAGTCCCTTTATTCACTAAACTAGAAATGGCTTCACGCGCATATGGGAATAAAATATTTGGGCAAAATGCACCAAGACAATGCTGCAGCTGATTACCCGAAAAACCCACCATTGAGAAAATACCGGCCTGCGTGACTTCACAAATGTAAGCAATCTCATCGTTAGATTTTGTTGTCAAGGTCAGACGTAGTGAAACCTCATAAATTTCATCAGTAATTAACTGAGATGAAGTATTTATTTCAAGATTAACGTCAGGTTTCCACTCCTTTTGAAAAATATGTGGTACGTTAGGTGTTTCAAATGAAACATCTTTAATATAAAGACGTTGAATCGAAAAACTGTGTGATTGTTGTGCATTACTTTGTTCTGTCATAGTTACTTTCCTACTTTATTTATCCTATTTTTTTACTAATGGCAAATTCTCACCATTCCAACCAGAAATACCATCTTTTAATGCAAAAACTTGCTCAAATCCATGCTTAGACAGAATATCACCTGATGCATTAGCGAGCATTCCATTATCATCAACAAGGATAACCGGCGAGGTTTTATACTTTTCAATTAGCTTTATACTACCGTTTTTAATATCAATAGGCAAAATATTCAATGCTTCTGTAATATGCCCTTTCTTGAAGTGATCAGCAGAACGAAGATCAACAATGACAGCCTCTTGCTTATTCATCATATGAATCGCTTGTGCATTTGTAATCGTTTTAACTTTAGTTAATTTACTTTTAACCGTAAGATAAATAATCGCCACAAAAAGTGCAATCCACGCCAATGTCAAAATTGGGTGATTTTTTATAAAAGGGATTATTTCGCTAATCATGTAGTCCATATTAATACAATTACCTGTGTTGGTTGATGTCTTAAAATTAAATGGTGATTATAACGATATTGTTGACCGAAATATAGTCTTGAATCAAAAAGGCAGACATTTTGACTAATTTACGCTAGCGAATGATCACTAACTTCTTCAAATTTTATATCTAAGACAACAAAAATCGTAACAGATGATATCATTTCGAACCAAAGCAGCGTACAATTGCATTAATTTAGTGCATTAATTCCAAATTGGTGCATGAGCAATAAAATCCTAATTGTAGTTTGAGTTATTGACCTTATAATTCTCAATTAAAAAATATAGTATTTTGAAATATATGCTTTATTTTTTATTTTCACATTACTTGAAATGTTGGCATTGTTTTTGCTTATCTTCATTTACTGGAAATTATTTCAATATATTGTTTATATTTCATCCTAATTATGGAGAACCGATATGTCTATAGAAAAAGTTTTAACAATGATTAAAGAAAACGATGCCAAATTTGTTGATTTGCGCTTTACTGATACTAAAGGTAAAGAGCATCACATTACCATTCCTGTAAGCCAAATTGATGCTGATTTCTTTGAAGATGGTAAAATGTTCGATGGTTCTTCAATTGCAGGATGGAAAGGGATTAATGAATCCGATATGGTGCTAATGCCTGACTTAGACAGTGCGGTTATCGATCCGTTCTTTGAAGATGCAACGGTTAATCTGCGTTGTGATATTTTAGAGCCAGCAACGCTACAAGGTTATGATCGCGACCCACGTTCAATTGCTAAAAAGGCGGAAGAGTTTTTAAAAGCATCAGGTATTGCTGATACGGTGATTGTTGGGCCAGAACCAGAATTTTTCTTATTTGATGATGTCCGTTTTGGTACGCCAATGTCTGGCAGCTTCGTGCATATCGATGATATCGAAGCCGCGTGGAATACTGGTACTAAATATGATGAAGGCAATAAAGGCCATCGTCCTGGTGTAAAAGGTGGCTATTTCCCACTGCCCCCAGTCGACTCATCACAAGATATCCGCTCTGCTATGTGTTTAATCATGGAACAATTAGGACTTGTTGTTGAAGCGCATCACCATGAAGTTGCAACAGCGGGACAAAATGAAATTGCTTGCCGCTTTAATACATTAACCAAAAAAGCAGATGAAGTACAAATTTACAAATATGTAGTACAAAACGTAGCACACGCTTATGGAAAAACAGCAACCTTTATGCCAAAACCAATGTTTGGCGATAACGGCTCTGGTATGCACTGCCATCAATCTTTAGCTAAAGATGGTGTGAACCTTTTTGCGGGAGATAAATATGCTGGTTTATCAGAAATGGCGCTATTTTATATCGGCGGTATCATCAAACATGCTAAAGCGATTAATGCATTTTCAAATGCAACAACCAACTCTTATAAACGTTTAGTACCTGGTTATGAAGCACCTGTTATGCTTGCTTACTCAGCACGTAACCGCTCTGCATCAATTCGTATTCCAGTTGTGAGCAGCCCGAAAGCTCGTCGTATCGAAGTACGTTTCCCTGATCCAACAAGTAACCCATACTTATCATTTGCAGCACAGTTAATGGCTGGCCTTGACGGCATTATTAACAAAATCCATCCGGGCGATGCAATGGATAAAAACTTATATGACCTACCACCAGAAGAGTCTAAGTTAATTCCACAAGTTGCAGGCTCATTAGAAGAAGCACTTGAAGCACTGAATAAAGATCGTGAATTCTTAACTCGCGGAAATGTCTTCACTGATGATACGATTGATGCCTATATCGCATTAAAAACCGAAGAAGTTGATCGTGTCCGTATGACGCCACATCCGGTTGAGTTTGAACTTTATTACAGTCTGTAACGCGCATTGTTAATAGACTTACTATTATTAAAATAGTAAGTCTATTAACAATAGCGAATATAGATAACTTTTCTAGGGAGGCAAATTTTGGTCACAAAGCGATTTTCCGAAACTGATGCCATTCTCAATTCATTACTCACCAACATTTTAGTACTCGATAATAAGCTTCATGTTATTTACGCGAATATGGCCGCTCAGCAGTTACTTGCCCAAAGCACTAAAAAACTTTATGGCGCCCATTTTCCATCGCTACTTCAATATTGTTCATTAGATATTTCATTGATGAATATTGCACTAGCACAAGGGCAAGGTTTTACGGATAACGAAGTTAATATCGTCGTCAATACTCAGCTTTATGTACTTTCCTTAACAGCACAACAGTTTAATCATCATTCGATTATTATCGAAATGACTCCACTCAATAATCATAAAAAGTTATCACAAGAACAGTTACAACAAGCACAGCAAACAGCCGCTCGAGAACTGGTTCGCGGGCTAGCTCATGAAATTAAAAATCCCTTAGGTGGTTTACGTGGCGCCGCGCAACTGTTATCAAAAGAGTTACCACAAAATGAATTACAAGATTATACCCGCTTAATCATTGAACAAGCCGACAGATTAAGAAATCTAGTCGATAGATTACTTGGCCCACAACATGTTTTACAGCAAAAAATGGCCAATATTCACCAATCTATTGAACGTACTTACGCTCTATTAAGATTTGAAAAACCAGACAATATCACGATCATGCGCGATTATGATCCCAGTTTGCCAGAATTATTTCATGATCCCGAACAAATCGAGCAAGTTATCTTAAATATTACCCGCAATGCCCTACAGGCGCTAAATAACCAGCCTGATGGTATGATTATCATAAAAACACGTACCGCATTTCAAGTTACAATTCAAGGATCTCGTTATCGTTTATGCGCCAGAATTGATATTGAAGATAATGGCCCCGGTGTTCCAATGCATCTACAAGATACCATTTTTTACCCAATGGTCAGTGGTCATGAAAACGGTTCAGGATTAGGGCTATCTATTGCACGCAATATCATTGATCAACATCATGGAAAAATTGAATTCAGCAGCTGGCCTGGGCATACAATATTTTCTATTTATCTACCGATTCGCCAGTAAAGGAGCAATATGATGAATTATCATATCCATAATATTAGTCCCACGATTAATTGCAGCGATAACAGCACCGCAATTAACAACAAACAAGTTTGGGTAATCGATGATGATAATTCAATTCGTTGGGTACTCGAAAAAGCCTTAACCCAAGTGGGTTTTCTCTGTCGCTGTTTTGACAATGGTCTCAGTGCCCTTAATGCACTTGAAACCACGATTCAAAAACCAGCAGTGCTTATCTCAGATATTAAAATGCCCGAAATAGATGGCCTGACGCTACTTAAATCGGTTAAAGAACATTATCCGAATTTACCGGTGATTATTATGACCGCGCATTCTGATCTTGATGCCGCAGTTAACGCTTACCAAAAAGGGGCGTTTGATTATATCCCTAAACCATTTGATGTCGATGAAATGATACAACTGGTTGAACGGGCAATCATTCAAAACCAAATTAATGGTTCATCACAGATTGAAAATAAATCGACTTCGACTGGTATTATTGGTGAAGCCCCTGCAATGCAAGAAGTATTTCGTATTATCGGCCGATTATCCAAGTCATCGATTAATGTCTTAATCAATGGTGAATCAGGTACCGGCAAAGAGCTAGTTGCCCAAGCCTTACATACTCATAGCCCCAAAGCCCATGCCCCCTTTATTGCTTTAAATATGGCAGCAATTCCCAAAGATTTGATTGAGGCAGAACTGTTTGGTCATGAAAAAGGTGCCTTTACCGGCGCAACACAAATTCGCCACGGACGATTTGAACAAGCCAATGGTGGTACACTATTTTTAGATGAAATTGGCGATATGCCATTAGATGTCCAGACGCGTTTACTCAGGGTACTTGCAGATGGTCAATTCTATCGCATCGGCGGTTATTCTCCGGTAAAAGTCGATGTGCGGATTATTGCCGCAACACATCAAAACTTAGAGTATCGAGTGAAAGAAGGGCTATTTCGTGAAGATCTGTTTCATCGCCTCAATGTCATTAGAATTGTATTACCACCACTTCGTGAACGCGCAACAGATATCCCAACCTTAGCACAGCACTTCTTACAAACCACCGCCAAAGAGCTCGGTGTTGAGCCGAAAATTTTAACACCAGATGCACTACACATTATGTCACAACTAAATTGGCCTGGAAATGTCAGACAATTAGAAAATATCTGCCGCTGGCTCACCGTCATGTCGTCAAGCAAAGAAATCTTACCTCAAGATCTACCGACAGATCTACTGATAGACGAGACACAAATACGTCATAGTGATGAAAGAAACCACACTAATGGATTGGCAACACAGCCTAATATTTCCGCTGAGGAGTGGCAAAATCAACTCAAAAAATGGAGTAAATTTGCGCTATTAGCGGGTAAAGACAATATCTTATCTGAAGTGAATTATCACGTTGAGCGAATTTTACTTGAAACTGCGCTAGAATTTACCCGTGGCCATAAACAAGAAGCAGCAAAATTACTCGGTTGGGGCCGTAATACTTTAACAAGAAAGTTGAAAGAGCTATCAGAATCTATAGCTGAAAATAATTTATCCTGATCAATAATGTCATGGCTAATGAAAATTTTCATCTCGTAATAATCACAATAAGTCGAAAATAAAAGAGTAATGATAGTTAAAAATTTGGTTAATTTGCTGGACATCAACACGTGAAGGTTGTAATTTTATAAATAATAACCGTATGGTTATTAATGAATTTAAATCGCAGTGCAATTACGCTCAAATAAGGAGATTTATTATGGCTAAAAGTACATCTACAGCCAAGAAGGTCACACCAACTACAACTGTAAAAAAAGTAACTGAGAAAACGATTGAACAAGCGAAAAATTTACGTAAAGCTCCACTTTTATTTCCTACCGATTTAGGAGAAAAGGCATCAAAAGATATTTCGGCTGCAATGAATTCTGTATTAGCTGATGTTTTTGCACTCTATTTAAAAACCAAAAATTTTCATTGGCATGTTAGTGGCCCACACTTTCGCGATTACCATTTAATGTTTGATGATCACGGCACAGAAATCTTTGCAATGACTGATCCGATTGCAGAGCGCGTGCGTAAACTCGGCGGCACAACATTACGTTCTATTGGACATATTTCTAAATTACAAAGTATCAAAGATAACGATGCAGACTTTGTTGAACCATCAGATATGTTAGCAGAGTTATGCCAAGATAATATTACCTTAACCTCACGTTTACGTGCAGCTCACGATATCTGTGGTCAATATAATGACACTGCAACCGCAAGCCTCATTGAAGAGTGGATTAATCAGGCAGAACAACGTGCTTGGTTCTTATTTGAAACGAGTAGAAAATCAGATTCATCAGGTCATTAATTATTATTGATGATAAGTTCTCGTCACAATAGTGGCGAGGCTTTTTCTGCCTATCTCTAAAATAAAATGGAGCTTGATAATGAATAAATCGATCGCTGTATTAGTCGGTAGTCTACGTAAAGAGTCTTATAATCTAAAAGTCGCAAACACTTTAGTAAAATTAGCGCCGGCCTCCCTTAAACTAAACATTATCCAAATTGGTGATCTGCCTCTTTATAATGAAGATATTGATACCGCAACGCCACCAGCAAGCTATGCCCGGTTTAGAAATGACATCGCAGCAAGTCAAGGTGTAATATTTGTGACACCAGAATACAATCGCACCACACCTGCCGTAATTAAGAATGCGATTGATGTTGGTTCACGTCCTTATGGTAAAAGTGTGTGGTCTAAAAAGCCTGCAGCAGTAATCTCAGTCTCACAAGGTGCCATTGGCGGTTTTGGTGCTAATCATCACTTACGCCAATCATTGGTTTTTCTAGATATGCCAACCCTACAACAGCCAGAAGCTTACGTTGGTAGCGTAGCTCAATCCTTTGATGAAAAAGGTGAGATTAATGAAAAGACAAAGGCATTTCTAAAACAATTTATCGATGCCTATGCAGCTTGGTTTGAAAAAGTAAAATAGACTAATTTTGATAAAAAAAAGCACCTATCGGTGCTTTTTTTTATTTTTGAGCCTGTTTAAGTTTTTTCGCTCGCCATAAATTCAGTGCTTCTACCGCAAGAGAAAAGAACATCGCAAAGTAGATATAAGCTTTTGGTACATGAATATGTAAACTTTCTATCATTAATACCAAGCCAACCATGACTAAAAAAACAATCGCTAGCATCTTAATTGTGGGATGAGCTTCAACAAAATCACCAATAGCTCTAGCGGCAAACATCATTAACATCACCGCTATTACCACAGCTGCAATCATAATAAAAATGTGATCCGAAAGGCCCACTGCGGTAATAACCGAATCTAAACTGAAAACCATATCAAGCGCCATGATTTCAGCAATCGCCTTACAAAACGATAACTGTTTAATACTTTTACTCTCGTGATGGCCAACTGAGAGCATTTCTTTGATCTCAAGCGAACCTTTCCAAACTAAAAATGCACCACCTAAAAACAACACAATATCTCGGGCAGAGACAGCAAATACGCCAATTAACTCACTCACATCTGCTTGTGAACCCAAAAATTGCCATTGGTGAATATAAAACAACGGATGAGATAATCGAACGACCCAGGCAAGCGAGGCAAGTAATGCAATACGCATAATCATTGCCCCGCCTAATCCTAACTTGCGCCCTAAATTTTGCTGATGTTTAGGCAATCTTGCCACAACAAGAGACAGAAAAATAATATTATCAATACCCAGAATAATTTCTAAAAAAGTCAGAGTAGTTAATGCTAGCCAGGCATTAGGATCAGCTATCCATTCAAACATAATAAAAACTTTACATAATTTTGCATTTGGCTATTTTATACAATAAAATAGCGAATTGATACTAAATTTATCTATGGCGACATCTTTTTAATTATTGCCTACAACACATTGATTTCATAAATGAAAATACACCCTCGTCCAACAAGTGAAGCTGAGTTAATTCAACGCGCAGCAACCATTGCAGGATATTCATTTAAAGCTATTGCAACGCATATTGACCTGACGATTCCAAACGATCTCAGAAGGGAAAAAGGCTGGGTTGGTAAACTCATTGAACTGTACCTTGGTGCCGATGCGGGTAGTAAGGCTGAGCGCGATTTTGCCCATCTTGGTATTGAATTAAAAACCATTCCGATCAATCAACTAGGTCAACCACTCGAAACAACCTTTGTCTGCGTTGCCCCACTAACCGCCAATCACGGTATCACATGGGAAAGTAGTCATGTGAAATACAAATTAAATAAGGTACTTTGGATTCCCGTTGAGGGGGAACGTGATATTCCGCTTGCTGAAAGGCGCGTTGGTACACCAATATTATGGCAACCATCAGCTGGCGAAGAACAACAATTAAAACAAGATTGGCAAGAACTCATGGATATGATTGTTTTGGGGCAAATCGAGCAGATCACCGCCAGACAGGGAGAGGTTTTACAAATTCGTCCTAAAGCAGCAAATGGCAAAGCATTAACAACCGCCTTTAATGAATATGGCGAGCCGATTATGACTCGCCCAAGAGGGTTTTATCTCAAAAAACAATTCACGGCCCAAATATTAAACAACTATCTAAACCAAGTAACGCAGCAAAATTAATCAATATCTAAAATGAGAATTTTGGAGTTCCTTTGATAGTTATAAAGCTGTTTTTTCTTAATGGGTAAGTTATCGACTTGTGCAGGAATAAATCCCTTTTCTCTAAACCAATGAATACTGCGTGTGGTTAAGACAAATAGCTGGCTGATTTTCATTTTTTGTGCTTGCTCAATCAATTTATCAAGCAGCATATCCCCCCTAGCCGAGCTACGATATTCTGGATGGATAGCAACACAAGCCATTTCGGCCATACCCTCCTCAAGATAAGGATACAGTGCTGCGCAGCCAATCGTTGTGCTATCACGCTCAATAATGGTAAATTTATCAATTTCCATCTCAAGTTGCTCACGTGAACGGCGTACGAGAATCCCTTGTTCTTCAAGTGGTCGAATCAGTTCTAAAATACCACCAATATCATCAATGGTTGCTTTACGAATTTGTTCTGAATGCTCCACCGCAACTTGTGTACCAATACCATCTCGCGAGAAAAGCTCTTGTAATATCGCACCATCCACTAAATAACTGACCAAATGGCAACGATAGACATTATTACGACATGCACGTGATGCCACGCGTAAGAAACGAATATCACTAGATAAATACTGATCCTTGCTCATACGCTCTTTAACGTAATTATCAGCGTCATTGGGGAACAGATCTGTAATGACATTCCCATCGCTATCTAAAATACCTTGTTCTGCACAAAAACTAATTAACTTATCTGCTTTTATCTTGATCGCCACTTCCGCCGCCACATCTTCAGATGATAAATTAAAACTTTCGCCGGTAACAGATACCGCAACAGGGCCAAGCAGCACAATCGAACCGTGATTAAGTTGTTCATTAATCGCATCACAATTAATACGGCGAATCTTACCAGTATGGCAATAATCAATACCATCATCCACACCTAATGGTTGTGCAATCACAAAGTTACCACTCACCACATTAATATGTGATCCTTGTAATGGGGTATTATTCAAACTCATCGATAAACTCGCGGTGATATTAAGCTGCAATAAACCGGTCACTTGTTTAACGACCTCTAGGGTTCTGGCGTCAGTGACTCGAGTGTATTTATGATATTTTGGCTCAATATGTAAACTCTGCAACGCATCATCGATTTGATTTCTGGCACCATTGATGATAACTAACTTGATACCTAAACTATGTAACAATCCTAAATCATTAATAATGTTTGCATAATTATGGCTTTTCAACGTTGCACCAGTTAATAAAATAACAAAAGTTTTGCCTTGATGTGCATTGATATAAGGCACCGAATGCCTTAAGCCTTTGACTAATTCTGTTGTGCGCTCTTTCATCTTGACTCAAATACCTAAAAATGAATAAATATGCAGTATTTATGTATTTTTATTTATTTTTTAGCAAATGGCAAGCAATTTTATGCAAATAAATGACATAATCACTCTCTACAATAGAATACAAAAAATAGCGGCGATAAATACGAAAATCAAAGAGGCGAGAAATTGATTGCCGTCGCAAAAAAAGCCAGATATCAGAATACCATTATCCTGACTCTCACAGTTTTTACGCTAGCAATCACTACATAGTAAAAAATTACTCGACGGTTACTGACTTCGCTAAGTTTCTTGGTTGATCAACATCCGTGCCTTTAATTAACGCAACATGATAAGCCAGTAATTGCGTTGGCACAGTATAGTAGATCGGCGCCGTCAACTCTTCAATATGCGGCAGAGAAATCACGGTCATCGTATCATCACTGACAAAACCAGCATTTTCCTCTGCGAAGACATAAAGTTGCCCGCCTCGTGCCCTGACTTCCTCAATATTTGATCGGAGCTTTTCTTGTAAATCATTCGTTGGTGCCATGACAATTACCGGCATTTCTTTATCGATAAGTGCAAGTGGACCATGCTTAAGTTCACCCGCGGCATAAGCTTCGGCATGAATATAAGAGATCTCTTTCAGTTTTAATGCCGCTTCCATCGCAATCGGATATTCATCACCGCGGCCAAGGAACAACGCATGGTGTTTATCGACGAAGCGTGTTGCTAATTTTTCAATTTGGTTCTCAAACATTAATACTTGTTCAATACGACTCGGTAGAGCTTGTAAAGCATGAACAATTGCTTTTTCAGTTTGATCCGACATGCCATGAACACGGCCTAATTTAGCAACTAACATTAACAGCACTGTTAGCTGAGTGGTAAATGCTTTCGTCGAGGCAACACCCACTTCGGCGCCCGCTTTCGTTAATAGCACTAACTCAGCTTCACGAACCAATGTTGAAGCAGCAACATTACAAACCGCTAAGGTACTCAAATAACCTAACTCTTGGGCTAAACGTAACGCGGCTAATGTATCCGCCGTTTCACCAGATTGTGATAAGGTAATAAATAAGCTATTTTTACGACGAGCCGGTTTACGATAACGAAATTCAGAAGCGATCTCAACATCACATGGAATACCTGCTAACGCTTCAAACCAGTAACGAGAAACTAATCCCGCATTATAAGCTGTGCCACAAGCAACAATTTGAATGTGCTCAACTTTTGCTAAAATAGCATCACTATGCTCACCGAGCTCGGACACATCAATAAGACCATGTTTAATACGGCCTTCAAGCGTGTTTTTAATCGCGTTAGGCTGTTCATAAATCTCTTTTTGCATGTAATGGCGATAGCCTGCTTTATCACCAGCATCATATTTGGCATCAGACTCAACTTCTTTACGTGCAACGGGCTGATTAGCTTTATCAAGAATCGTGACTTTACGATGCGTAATTTCCGCAATATCCCCCTCCTCTAAGAAAATAAAGCGGCGGGTGACTGGAAGTAATGCAAGCTGATCGGATGCGATAAAGTTTTCACCAACGCCAAGCCCAATCACTAATGGACTACCTGAACGGGCTGCCACCAAAATATCAGGGTTACGGCTATCCATAATAACCGTACCATAAGCCCCTTTTAACTGCGGAATCACTTTCTGCACGGCGTCAAAGAGCGAGCACTGTAATTGCGTAATAGTATAATGCACTAAATGTGCAATAACCTCGGTATCCGTCTCAGAGCGAAATTGATATCCCTTGGCAATGAGTGTTTCACGCAAAGGCTCAAAATTTTCAATAATACCATTGTGCACAACAGCAATAAAATCAGAGACATGTGGATGAGCATTGAGTTCTGTTGGTTCACCATGTGTCGCCCAACGAGTATGTGCAATCCCAGTTGAACCGGCTAGTGGGTTTTCCTGCACTGCATCACGCAAAACTTGTACTTTACCCACTCGTCTGATGCGTTGTAATTCACCTTGTGGTGAAATAATCGCAACACCCGCTGAATCGTAACCACGATACTCCAATCGTTTTAAACCTTCTAACAAGATTTCAGCAATATCTCGCTTTGCTATTGCACCTACAATTCCACACATATTTAGTTCCTTAGCATTCAATCATTTCTTTTGTTTGAGTGGACGTTTCCAGTTAGCAATCTGTTTTTGCTTAACACGGCTAACCACTAGCTCATTTTCAGCCACATCATTGGTGACAGTTGTCCCGGCAGCGATTGTTGCACCTTTAGCAATTTTTACTGGCGCAATCAGCTGGCTATCCGAACCGACAAACACATCATCCTCGATCACTGTTTGAAATTTATTCGCACCATCATAATTACACGTAATCGTGCCGGCACCAATATTCACATTATCGCCAATTTCGCTATCACCTAAATACGTTAAGTGGCCAGCTTTAGTTCCTTTGCCTAAATGGGCTTTTTTCAGCTCGACAAAATTACCGATATGGGCTTTTTCATCTAGTTTACAGCCGGGTCTTACTCGAGCAAAAGGCCCAACAGTGCAGGCTTTAGCGATAACAGAATTTTCAATAATACTGTAAGGACTAATTTCACAGTCATCATCAATCACACAGTTTTTTAATATACATCCAGCGCCGATATATACCCGATTACCTAAATTAACCGAGCCTTCAATAATCACATTACTATCGATCACCACATCCATGCCATGTACAAGCTCACCGCGTAAATCAAAACGGCTCGGATCACGTAATGTTACTCCGGCAAGTAGCAGTTTGTCGGCAAGATTACGTTGGTAAGTTCGCTCCAAATGAGCAAGCTGCATACGATTATTCACCCCTTCTATTTCGTAAACATGAAGGGGATGCGTCGCTTTAATCTCACACCCATCTTGGTGCGCAAAATCAATAACATCAGTTAAATAGAATTCTTGTTGGGCATTATGATTGGTAATTTTACTCAGCCAATGCTTAAGTTGTTTACCTTGAGCGAGCATGATACCTGTATTAATTTCTGTAATCGCTTGTTGCTCGGCAGTGGCATCTTTTTGCTCAACAATCGCCGTAATTTCATCATTATTTCGGACAATGCGACCATACCCCGTCGGATCAGCTAACATTGCCGTTAACAACGAGATACCATTGGCAGGCTTATTGTTAATGAGATCTTGTAGGGTTTTTACCGCAATCAATGGCGTGTCGGCATAAAGAATTAACACATCTTCGTCATCTTGTAGATAAGGCACAGCTTGTAAAACCGCGTGAGCGGTACCAAGCTGTTGCTCTTGTAATACTAGCTGAACGTTTTGACCCTGTAATGCAGTAGCAAGCTGCTCTTTACCATGACCATAGATAACATAAATATTGTCTACCTTAAGTGATTCAACCGTATCAACCACATGTTGTAGCATCGATTTATGCCCAATTTTATGTAACACTTTGGGAAGTTGTGAATACATCCTGGTGCCTTTACCGGCAGCAAGAATCACAGCGCTTAATTTAGACATCATCATAATCGCATAAAAAATAATACGGTTACTATAATAAAAGACTGCATCGATAACAATGTAAATCAATTTGATTTGATTAATTTTTACATCAAAATAAGTATTAGGATATAATCTTAAATATTACGTCACAATATCATTGGAAATAATATGCAACTAAAAAATGATCGATACTTGCGCGCACTACAGTGCCAACCCGTTGATTGCACTCCTGTATGGATGATGCGCCAGGCTGGCCGCTATTTACCAGAGTACCGCCAACTCAGAGCAAAGGCTGGCGATTTTATGACGATGTGCAAAAATCCGGAGCTCGCATGTGAAGCAACACTACAGCCCCTGCGCCGCTTTGATCTTGATGCTGCAATTATCTTCTCTGATATCCTAACAATTCCAGATGCAATGGGATTAGGTTTATACTTTGAACAAGGTGAAGGACCTAAATTTCAACGCAATATCACCAGTCTTGCCGATATTGAGGCTTTACCGATTCCAGATCCGGAGTTAGAACTCGCTTATGTCACCGATGCAATCCGCTTAACCCGTCAATCACTACAAGGTAAAGTGCCTTTAATTGGTTTCGCAGGTAGTCCATGGACACTCGCAACTTACATGGTTGAAGGCGGAAGCAGTAAAACATTCGGTAAAATCAAAAAAATGCTTTATAGCGATCCCGCCGCTTTGCATTTATTGCTTGATAAGCTTGCAGATAGTGTTGCGTTATACCTCAATGCCCAAATACAAGCTGGTGCACAGTCGATTATGATATTTGATTCATGGGGCGGCGCATTAAGCCATCGCAGCTACGTGGAGTTTTCGCTGCAGTATATGCAAAAAATTCTGGCCGCCTTACAGCGAGGACAACGCGGCACTCAATATACACCCGAATATGTCCCTGTCACGCTGTTTACCAAAGGCGGCGGTCTATGGCTTGATAAAATTATGGCCACGGGATGTGACGCAGTAGGGGTCGACTGGACCGTTGATTTAAGCACTTTACCAAAAGGGCATACCGCGATACAAGGTAATTTAGATCCAACTATTTTATATGCTGATAAAACAACGATTGAGCAAAATACGGCATTAATTTTAAAAGAGTTCGGACCTCATAACGGTCATGTATTTAATTTAGGACATGGTATTAACCAAGACACGCCGATTGCAAGCGTAGAAACCCTGATTAACGCCGTACACCAATTTTCCAAAAGAGAAGTATAATAGAGAATTAGCATGATTAAAAATCCAATCCACCTACGCTTAGAAAAACTAGCAACTTGGCAACTCAGGTTATTCATGGTGTGCCTATGCGAACGAATGTATCCCAATTTTGCACTTTACTGTCGACAGACAGACTCTGAAGCGGCGACAAAATACCAATCGATTCTAGCACTAAACTGGGAAACGTTATTAGTTAAAAAAAGCAAAATCAATTTTGATAGCCAACTCGAAAAACTAGAAGAGATCATTCCCTCTGTCAATGAACAAAGTCCATATAGTATTTATCCGGCACTTGATGCGTGTGAGGCGTTAAGTGAGCTACTGCATTCGTACCTTAGCGGTGAAGAATTAGTTAAACACGCCATCGCCATTAGCCAAATATCATTAAAAACTATTGTTGAACTCGAAATGGCTAAAAATGATAACAACTTGACCCAAGCGGCACTGGAAAAATGCCAACCAGTACTCGATGAGCTCGATATACAATGGGACATATACCGTTTACTCAAGGATGAAGAACAACTCAACATTACCTTGATCAAAGGATTAAAAAACGACTTGCAGGAAGAGCCCATCAGCAATATTGGTGTTTTTTTAACCGATTAAACGCAGTGAAAGTAAATTTTTACAAATTTTTGAAAAATTTTACTTTAATCTTCTCTAAATATAGTCTACATTTAGACACAATGAGTATGTGTTCAGCCACATTATTTCAATCAACAATAAATATTATGTAAGGATATGTTCATGAATAAGACAGAACTTGTAGATGCGATTGCAGCTAAAGCTAACATCACTAAAGTTGCAGCAAAAACGGCTCTTGAAGCAACGTTAGCAGCTGTATCTGAATCACTTGAGAAAGGTGATGCAGTTCAACTAGTTGGTTTTGGTACTTTCAAAGTAAACAGCCGTAAAGCACGTACTGGTCGCAACCCTAAAACTGGTAAAGAAATCAAAATCGCAGCAACTAAAGTTCCAGCGTTTGTTGCAGGTAAAGGTTTAAAAGACGCAGTTAAATAATTTATATTCGCTAATTGTAGCTGATAATTATTCTAATTGAATTAGTCAGGATTTTAGGTCAAATTATTAAATAATTTGACCTTTTTGTTTTATTAAGCACTATATCTTTAATTATTTATCACATAACATTGATAAAAAAAGCGGCTAATGCCGCTTTTTTACTTTGATTTTATTTAACTGGTCGCATTGCTGGGAACAAAATAACATCGCGAATAGTATGACTATTAGTGAAAAGCATCACGCTGCGATCGATACCAATACCAAGCCCTGCTGTTGGCGGTAAGCCATGCTCAAGTGCCGTAACATAGTCTTCATCATAAAACATCGCTTCATCATCGCCTGAATCTTTTTGTTTAACCTGATCAGCAAAGCGCTCTGCTTGATCTTCAGCATCATTGAGTTCTGAGAAACCATTACCAATTTCACGTCCACCAATAAAAAATTCAAAACGATCCGTCACAAATGGGTTGTCATCATTACGACGTGCCAGAGGAGATACTTCAGCTGGATACTCAGTAATAAAGGTTGGTTGAATTAAATTCGCTTCGGCAACTTCTTCAAAAATTTCAGTTACTACGCGACCTAATCCCCAAGATTTTTCAACCTCAATACCGACTGTTTTTGCAACTGCACAAGCTTTATCAAAATCATCGAGATCGGCATTGTTTGTTTCTGGTCGATAATGGCAAATTGCTTCACGCATCGTCATTTTAATAAATGGTTTACCAAAATCAAAGCTATGCTCACCATACTGAACCACTGGTGAACCTGTTGTCACCACCGCTAAACGGCGGAATAATGTTTCAGTAAGAATAATAAGATCTTTATAATCAGCATAAGCCATATAAAGCTCCATCATCGTAAACTCGGGGTTATGCCGAGGTGATACACCTTCATTACGGAAGTTACGGTTGATTTCATAAACGCGTTCAAAACCACCCACAACTAATCGTTTAAGATAAAGCTCAGGTGCAATGCGCAAGTACATATCTAAATCAAGCGCATTATGATGAGTAATAAATGGCTTAGCTGATGCACCGCCAGGAATGACTTGCATCATCGGTGTTTCAACTTCCATAAAGTGCTGCTCAGCCATAAATTGACGAATTTCAGCCACAATTTGCGAACGGACTTTAAATGTCGCACGAGATTCTTCATTGGTAATCAAATCAAGATAACGTTGACGGTAACGCGTCTCTTGATCCGCTAAACCATGGAATTTGTCCGGTAGCGGTCTAAGGGCTTTAGTTAATAATCGAATTTCTTCACAATGAATCGATAACTCACCGGTTTTGGTTTTAAACAGATAACCTTTAGCAGCAATAATATCGCCTAAGTCCCATTTTTTAAATTGTTCGTTGTATAGCCCTTCCGGTAAATCATCACGTGTCACATAAAGCTGAATTTGGCCACCAACATCTTGTAATGATACAAACGATGCTTTACCCATAATTCGGCGCATCATCATTCGTCCTGCAACAGCAACATAAATTTTTGATTCAACAAGTTCTTCGTTCGTCTTCTCGCCATATTTCTCATGTAATTGGTTAGAAATCGCATCACGACGAAAATCATTAGGGAATGCAATACCTTGTTCACGAATCTGTACAAGCTTTTCACGACGAGTTTTCAGTTCATTATTTAACTCTTCTAAGCTATTTTGAATTTGATCTTGAGTTTCTGTTGACATGGTTTTTACCTTAAATTAACTATTTATAATCCAGCTTTTAAGCTTTCTTCAATGAATTGATCTAAATCACCATCCAAGACGGCTTGTGTATTACGTGTTTCCACGCCAGTTCGTAAATCTTTGATTCGAGAATCATCCAAAACATAAGAACGTATCTGGCTGCCCCAACCGATATCCGATTTATTCTCTTCCATCTGTTGCTTCTCGGCATTTTTCTTGTGCATTTCAAGCTCATACAATTTTGCTTTCAACTGTTTCATTGCTTGATCTTTATTGCTGTGTTGTGAACGATTATTCTGGCATTGCGTCACAATGCCGGTTGGAATGTGCGTAATTCGAACAGCTGATTCAGTCTTATTAACATGCTGCCCTCCGGCACCTGACGCGCGGTAAACATCAATACGTAAATCTACCGGATTAATTTCAATATCAATATCATCATCGACTTCAGGATAGACAAATACTGACGCAAACGAAGTATGCCGACGATTACCTGAGTCAAAAGGGCTTTTGCGGACTAAACGATGAACCCCGGTTTCGGTGCGTAACCAACCATAAGCATAGTCACCCGCAATACGAATTGTGGCTGATTTAATACCAGCAACATCGCCATCGGAGATCTCCATCACTTCCGTGGTAAATGAACGTGATTCAGCCCAGCGCAAATACATGCGTAATAGCATTTCAGCCCAATCTTGAGCTTCCGTACCACCTGAACCGGATTGAATATCCAAATAACAATCAGCACTATCATATTGACCCGCAAACATGCGACAAAATTCTAGTTTATCGAGTTTTTTTTCGAGTTCAATTAGTTCGAAATTTGTTTCATCAAATGTATCTTGATCTTCCGCCTCAATAGCTAGCTCTAATAGCTCTGCTACATCATCTAGACCTTGAATAAGTGAGTCGATGGTACTGACGATTTCTTCAAGCGCTACTCGCTCTTTGCCGAGTGATTGCGCTTTTTCTGGATTAGACCAAACATCCGCCTGTTCGAGTTCACCGTTAACTTCCTCAAGACGCTCTTTCTTCTCTTCATAGTCAAAGGTACCCCCGGATAACCGCTGTACGTTCTGTTAGTTCTACAATTTTACTTCTGACTGGATTAATTTCAAACATAATACTCAATTTAAATCGTGTTATATTAGGCCTTATTTTAACGAAATATGAATAAATAATACAGATAATTAACGCGAATAAACAAGATTATTATCAAGATCGATACCATTAAACTCATCTTATTACATTGAATATTTTCAGTTAATGGTATTTATTAACACCAGAAATACCGTTAATCTATTTTGCGACGTTACCGGCAATATTGAGTACATCCCAGGTTCTTGCAAAAGGCGGAGCATAAATAAAATCCATAAAGCCAAGCTGTTCAACAGTTAGTTTTGCATAAATCGCCACGGCTAATGCATCAACACGGTGAACACTCCCACCTAAATAGGCACCGCAAATTTGCCCGCCCAATAATACTCGCGAAACTTTATCGTAAATAAGCTTAACCCAAATATCTGTTTGTGGTTGCACATAGTCTGTGTGATTTTTATCTTTGACAAAAACAACACCATAATCGATATTATTGTGCTTAGCCTCTTCTTCAGTAATTCCCGTACGGCCCGCTTCAAAGTCAAAAATACGGATGCCACTCGAGCCAAGCGTGCCAATGAATTGGCTATTATGACCAGCCATTACATCGCCCACTAAGCGGCCTAATTTATTGGCGGTGGTCGCAAGCGGAATAAAAGTATTACCCAAAATACAATGCACAACCGTCGCACAATCGCCAGCCGCATAGACATCAACAATATTAGTGCGACACGCATTGTCGATAATAATCGCCCCTTGGGGGGTTAATTCAATACCACTTTGCTTTAAAAAGGCCGTGTTTGGCTTAAAGCCTGTTGCTACAATAACCAGATCAGCAAGGTAGCTATTTTTATTCGTGACAACCGCTGTGACTTTACCATTGTCACTCAGAATGCTATTTACCGCTTCTTCAGTTCTTAAATTAACCCCATTTTTGACCAACTCTTGCTGCAATAATGTTGTGATTTGCTCATCAAAAGCTTTATTTAAAATACGCGGTGCAAATTCAACGAGGGTAACATTTTTACCTTGATGTCTCAATGCTTCAGCCGCTTCAAGCCCAATAAAACCACCACCAATAATTACCACGTTTTCGGTATGATCTAGCGCATTGACAATTCTTTTTGCATCATCGCGTGAATGCATTGTCATCACATTTTGCACATCCAAGCCATTCACTGGCGGACGAGAGGGCGATGCACCAACAGCAATTAATAGCTTGTCATACACAAACTCAACCTGTTTTTTATCGCTAAGATGATGACTTATTACCGTTTTATGCTTTATATCAATCTCAATCGCTTCATGCTGTAACTTAATATCAATGCCTAATTTTATAAAATCCTGATAAGGCCTAGCGGTCATTTGTTCAATATCAGTAAATTCCCCAGCCACATAGTATGGAATACCACATGAACCAAACGAAACAACCTCACTTTTTTCTAGCACGGTGATTTTTGCATTTTTATCACACTTCAAAATTCGCACAGCAGCAGAAAGCCCTGCGGCATTGGCACCTAAAATTAAATAATTCATTTACACTCCTTAACCACCGAATATATCAATGCAATTTAAATTCTTGTCATCACCCATTTAACGCTAAGATAGCTCATCTAAGCTATCAAGCCCCGCTTGTGGATCATTAAACACATCCATATCCATTGTGCCAACTTCACGGTCAGTCGCAACTGCAGAGGCCATTGTTCCAGATACATTAGCAACGGTTCTTGCCATATCAATAATAGGATCGATTGCCAACACAATACCAATTAAAGCAAAAGACTCGGCCATGCCCATACCCGATAAAACAATTGTCGCAGCAACCGTTGCTGTTCCCGGTATACCCGCAATTCCAATTGAGCCAATTACCACCACAATGAGCATCATAATATAAAATTGTACCCCAGTTTCGATGCCAATCATATGTGCAACCATAACTGCAATCATTGCCGGAAAAAAACCGGCACAGCCGTTCATACCCATGGTACTACCTAATGAGCCGACTAAATTCGCCGTACCACTGTTTACACCCATCCGATTGGTCAAGGTTGAAATGGTCATTGGTAAAGTACCAATCGATGAGCGGCTGGTAAAGGCAAGTAACCATGTACTGAAAGCTTTTCGGATAAACATAACCGGAGGCACACCATGGATAGCAATAATCACAATATGAACAACCAACATCACAAGCATAGCAATGTAAATTGCTAAGACAAAACTAGATACATCGATAATTGCTGGGATACCATTCGAAACAATAGTGCGTGCAAGTAACGCAACAACAGCAAAAGGCATATATTTAATGATAGTCATTGTCACCGACATCACGATTTTATATAAACCTTGAATTAAATTTTTAAATACCCCAATAATTTCGGGATTTTTCTTTTCCATTCGATTGGCCGCAATACCAAGTAAAGCAGAAAAGATCACCAAACCAACAATATTTTCGGTATTCATTGCGGTGATAATATTACTTGGAATTAAACGTAGTAGCGTATCAACTAAATTAGTATAGGTTTTGGCTTGAGCAACAACCGAAGTACTTGAGGTACTCGCACCCAAATTAAATATATTTGCTAATAGCGCACCTAATACACAAGCAATTGCGGTTGTAAACAATAACCAAAAAATACCTCTAAATGCGATTTTAGGTAAGTTTTCTTTACCCGCAAAATCAATAATCACTTTGACAATAGAAACAAAAATCAATGGAATAACGAGCATGCGGATAAATGCAATAAAGGCATTACCAACAAGCCCATACCATATACTGATTTCATTCATCCACACTGAAGATGTAGTTGGAAAACCGCCAAATGCTTGAATTGATAATCCTAAAATAGCCCCCAAGATCAACGCAACAACCATTCTTAATGAAAAAGAATATTTTTTATTTTGTAATTGCTTCAAAACAAAAAAACAAATTAAAATCGCAACAATACCTACTAGTGTTTGATAATGAGTAATAGATAAAAATCTATCAAAAAAAGTTCCTTCTAACATCGCAGATGAATTCATAGAATTATCCCCTTATTTAATGTATAAATAATTCGAAAATGGTGACTACGATAATCATTTCGAATATCAACCATACTGGAAATTTCGATATAAGCCAGCCTGTAAACAACACTTTCTTTGTTTTGCTATAATGTATGCCATAAAAGCAATAAGCACAAATAGCTATTTCCATATTAATATAATAGGAATTGGATTATCGACAGGCTAATTTGCTTAATTAGTGAGAAATATTATCAGTATAATTTGAATAATCTGATAGTTTAACAGCGTAAAACCACGCAAATTCTCAATGGCTTGCAGCATATGACTCTGCATGAGATAACCGTGAGATTAAATATCTGCAAATGGTACCAAGATAGTGATACTTTGCTAAAAAAATGCCTCATACAAGGCATCTTTTTAGATCAATTAATGTGTATTGACTATTTATCATTTTTACATAATAAAGGATAGATAATCCCAGCTAATACCGCACCAATAATTGGACCAACCCAGAAAATCCAAAGTTGTTCAAGTGCCCATCCTTGAACAAAAATAGCCTGACTCGTTGCGCGAGCTGGATTAACTGAAGTATTAGTAACGGGAATGCTAATTAAGTGAATCAACGTTAAGCCCAAACCAATTGCGATAGGTGCAAAACCTACTGGTGCTTTACTATGCGTTGAGCCCATAATAATCATCAAAAAAGCAAAAGTCATTACAATTTCACATACCATGCCAGCAAGTAAGCTATATTTAGCCGGCGAGTGTTCACCCACACCATTAGCCGCAAAGCCATCAGCTAAACTAAATCCTGTTTGGCCACTTGCAATCACATAAATTACTGCTGCCGCAATGATGCCGCCAATAACCTGAGCAATAATATAGGGTATTGCTTCCTTCAATGGAAAACGTTTACCGACCGATAAGCCAATTGTCACAGCCGGGTTAAGGTGACAGCCTGAAATATGCCCAATTGCATACGCCATGGTTAGCACAGTTAAGCCAAATGCTAAAGCCACGCCTGCATAGCCAATAAATGAACCAGCTAAAACTGCACTACCACAGCCACCCAGAACAAGCCAGAACGTGCCAAATGTTTCAGCAACACATCTTATTTTTAGAGAATACATATGAATTCCTTTCCTTTTTAAATATTAGAATAATGCCTATTATATTTACACATCAAAATGATGCGGTATCAATAACTCATTTAGATAATATTGATATATAATAAGAGGTTAGCTATTTATCATGATTATTTATCATCGTCAATTTTAATATATAAAAGCGGTATTCATCGGTGAAATAAAACACAAATAAGTATAAAAAAGGAATTTGATACTCAAAGTTAATACACAAATTATCATATTTTATTTACAATGGTCGGCTTACTTAGTAGCAGAGTGCGCTGCTATACAATATCAACATCATCGAGCGCTTTATCTATGTGGTTTATTCGATTCAAACAAGCGATGGCGATTTTATTTATGCCATGGCTATTATCACTGATCGTCCAAAGCTTAGGACGCTTATTTCTACTGTTCACTTACGTCAGCCAACACAAAATTTTAGAATATCAAAACGATGTTATTGAACTATTAACAATCGGTCTACGCTTTGATATTAGAATTGCTAATATAGCGTTTGGCACATTACTGATTTTAAGCCTATTCACCCTATTTTCTGCCAAAGTCACCGCGTTTTGGCAAAAAATACTCAGTTATTTAGCCACATGTTGTCTGCTATTAATCACTGTTTTTACTGTCATCAATATTTTCTACTACATAACCTACGATCGCCATATTGATGTGTTTATTTTTGGATTGATTGATGATGATACTGTTGCGGTACTAAAAACGATCTGGTCTGATTATCCCGTGATATGGGGTGGGTTTGCTTTAATCTTATTAACGTACGTTTTATTTAAATTCACCACCTTTTGGCGGTGTTTGATTACCAAAAGAATTAATCACACAACTTCATCATCGATTGCTATACCGTGTGCTATCGTTGTGTTAATCATGCTATTTATTGGCTGTCGTGGCGGCGTCAGCACATTCCCATTAAGGGAAGCTAATGGCCAAATATCGCGCTATGCCATGTTAAATCAATTTGTGCCAAATGGCGTTATTGCCATGAATTGGGCTTATACGGCTTATCAGTTAGAAGATCAGCTAGTACATCTTTCACCAGTACAGCGCGAACAAGCGATGAAAGCATTTTTTGGTGAAGATAAACCAGATTCAGTCAATATTTTTATGAGTGAAACTGACCAAAATCCAATCGCAGAAGCCAAATTGCCCAATGTTGTTTTTTCGGTGATGGAAAGTATGGGTAGTCATTTATTCCAATTCGATAGCGCTAACCGGGATCTGCTAGGCACACTGCGACCACATTGGCAAAATGATTGGTTGTTCTCTCGCTTTGTTTCGGAAGGCGATGGCACAATTGACTCACTTAATCGTTTTTTTGTTCGCAGTCCAATGGATAAAATCAGCCAATCGATTGCACAAGATGCCCAATTTATTAGTAACATGTTTAAGCCTTTTAAAGATAATGGTTATAAAATTATTTATATCACTGCCGGTAATGGTGCTTGGCGAAATTTAAATCAATTTCTACCAAAATTAGGCGTTGATGAATTTATTGAACAAAATACACTACAGCATGAATTTCCAGATGCAGAGCTAAGTACTTGGGGCGTGCCTGATGAGTATATGTTTAAATATGCCGAAAAGAGATTGGCGCAAGCGGAAAAAAACGGTGAACATGTCATGATCATGATGATGTCGGTCACCAATCATCCGCCTTATCACCTTCCGGCTGGTAATCCTTATTTTAACTATACTTTCACCCCTCAAGAGTTACAAAGATTTAAAAATATGGATTCAGAAATTGAATTAAGAAATATGTTCAATACATTTCGCTACAGTAATGAACAGCTCGGTAATTTTATTAACTGGGTCAAATCGCAACCACTGGCTGATCACACAATTTTAGCTGCAACTGGCGACCATAATCTGCGCCGTATTGGCTATCCCGATCCACAAGATTTAGTGTTGAGCCATGCAGTACCATTCTACTTGTATGTACCCAAAGCCTATCAATACAATTCTGTCTATGATAAGCGCCGTATCGGTAGCCATAAAGATATTATGCCGACCTTGTATCAGCTGTCACTTTCTCAAACGCCTTACTATCAAACTGGCTGTAACTTATTAGCAACAACCCTTAATCCGTTATGGTGTAATGTCGGCTATAATCCTTATGTAACAATTGATCAATATGGGGCGTATGCGTTAACTAACAACACGTTTTTACCTTGGCAAGATACTGAAGGACTAGCGGTCAGTGATGGTCAACACGAATTAACGCCAGCGCAACAAGCCGTGCTCTCACGTTGGCAAAGTTGGACAAAGCTGCTGCAATGGCAGCTCACCAAACAAATCGAGTCACACTAATTTAAATAAGTAAAATGAGAAGATGGAGGTATTGCTGTAATCATGCTTGAGATTACAGTAATCAGCCAAATTATAGGCAAAAAAATACCGTTTTAAAACGGTATTTTTTATTGATGAAGTGATTAACTACTTAGCAGCCGCATACAACTGAGCAACTTTATCCCAGTTTACGATATTCCAAAACGCAGCAATATAATCAACACGACGGTTTTGATATTTGAGGTAATAAGAGTGTTCCCAAACATCAAGCGTTAGAATGGGTGTACCCCAAACGCCAGCAAATTTTTCACCCATAATCGGGGTATCTTGATTCGGTGTTGAAACCACTGCTAATTTACCATTTTGTAAAACTAACCATGCCCAACCAGAACCAAATCGACCCGTTGCAGCAGCAGCAAATTTCTCTTTAAACGCATCAACTGAACCGAAATCTTTTTCGATAGCCGCTTTAAGCTCACCTTTTAATTCAGTACCGACTTTCAACAAGTCCCAGAATAAAGTATGGTTAGCATGACCACCAACGTTATTTTTAATTGGATTTAATTTATCAGCAGGCACTTTATCTAACTGAGCTAATAGTGCTTCTGGAGATAAGTCACGTAATTCAGCCGGTAGTGATTCAAGTGCTGCATTGGCATTGTTAACATATGTTTGATGATGCTTGTCATGATGCAAATGCAATGTTTCAGCATCCATATAGGGTTCTAACGCATCATATGCATAAGGTAAAGGGGATAACGTGTAAGCCATGGTATTGCTCCTTTGTAATTATTTTAGGAAATAGCATTAAAGACAACATTCGCTTTATTTAGTATACGCGCTTTACCACTTGTCTCAATCTATTATTTTTATAGTTAATATCTATAAAAGTTTATCTTATTTTTTATAGGGTTATATCGTGAATTGTGAAAAATTTATCGCCCGCTTTTTACGGGCATTAGTCTAAAATATACGTCATATACTCGCTTAATAACAGATCTCATAACACGGCTGATAAGCAGTGCCACCGGGTAGTTTCATTCGGTGCTGCTCAACAAAACTGCGCAATAACTCGTCGAGCTGTTTCATCATTTGTGCATCGCCTTGTAGCTTATAAGGGCCATACTGTTCAATACGTTTCATGCCCGATTGCTTAACATTGCCGGCAACAATACCTGAAAATGCACGACGCAAATCAGCCGCTAGCCGTTCAATAGGCTGATCTTTATGTAAATTAAGTGCCGCCATATTCTCATGCGTCGGATCAAAAGGATGTTGTAAATCATCGGCGATTTTTAACGTCCAGTTAAAACCGTATGCATCGCCACTCGCTAAACGAGCCGATTTTACTTGTTTTACACCATTTTTCATGATGCGTGCGACTTCTTCAGGGTCATCAATGACAATTTGATAAAGTTTCGTCGCTTGCTCACCCAATGTGCTGCGCACAAAATTATCAATCGCGTCAAAATATGCCGCGCACTCTTTAGGACCAGTTAAAATGAGTGGTAATGCCTGATTTTGATTCGCTGGATCTAATAAAATACCCAAAATATAGAGTAGCTCTTCCGCTGTGCCAGGGCCTCCGGGAAAAATAATAATCCCATGAGACATCCGCACAAACGCCTCAAGGCGTTTTTCAATATCAGGCATAATGATAAGTTCATTCACTAAGGCATTCGGTGGCTCCGCGGCAATAATTGAGGGCTCGGTCATGCCAATAAAACGGCTCTCTTTGTAGCGCTGCTGAGCATGGCCAACAGCGGCGCCTTTCATCGGTGCCTCCATAATTCCAGGACCACAACCCGTACAAATATTGAGTTCACGTAAACCGAGTTGCATGCCAACTTGCCGAGCATAATAATATTCGATTTCATTGATCGAATGGCCACCCCAGCAGACAATTAAATTGGGATCTTCACCGACATGCAGCGCATGCGCATTACGCAAAATCGCAAACACCAAATTGGTAATGTAAAACGAGTCATCATTCTTACCGCCAGTCGGTGTTAATATTCCTTGGATAACCGAAACTTGGTTATTAACAAATAAAATATCACGCAGTACGGCAAATAAATTAGCTTGTATTGAACGAATAATTTTACCATCAACAAATGCACTTTGTGGTGGGTTAACCAGCTCGAGTTTTATCCCCCGTTCCTTAGTAATCACGTTGATATCATACGATAAAAACTTATCAAGCAATTCTTTGGTATTGTCTGTTTTACTACCCGCATTGAGTGTTGCCAATGAACAATTTCTAAATAACTGATAAAGCTCACTATTAGCCGATCGCTTTAACATATTGACTTCAACTTGCGCTAACAGATCCATCGATCCTAATGGACTAATATGAGTAATCACACACACCTCTCTTTTCAACTTTTTTGCAGTTATTATGACCATTATTCTATACAATATTACAATTAACACGCTTATTATTGTGCTATTTTTACGCTTATCATTGCTTTTTAGCTACAATTAATTATCAACTTGATCAAAAATAGTCAATCGATTAACAGGCATAACATCATTATTGAGTTAATATGGAAAACAACAATCCGGCTTTTCAAGCATTATCACTCTTCACTCAGCGTTATATAGAGCAGTGGCAAACCGAATTTAATCATCTACCGCGAAGTACCGAGTTATATGGTATGCCCTCACCGTGTATTATAAAAAAAGATGACTCTGCCGTCTTTTGGTTACCCGTTGCAACAAATCATCATTCTTTAGAAGTGGTTGAAGAGGTTATTTACCTCACTATCCATCCTGATACACGTCTTTTTTATAGCGCACAATATGCCGGAGATATGATGGCAACCTTTGATGAGCGGTCTTTATCGTTAATCCAAGTGTGGAGTGATGAGGATTTTTCGCGCTTAGAGCAAAATATGCTTGCTCATTTGAGTATGCAAAAACGATTAAAACGCCGCCCTTCTGTTTTTATTGCCACCACCACAGATGAAACCGAAATCATTACGATTGATAATCAAACCGGTGCTGTGATGCTCGAAAAATTAATCGAAAACAAAACTGACAAGTTAGCAGAGAACCTTGCTACGTTTTTGAACGGCCTAAAACCTATTGCTCAATAGCTTTTTTAAGGCGTATAATATTTAGCTAAACAATAGAAAACAGGTGAATTCATGTTTGAAGGTCTCACAGCTGCGGCAGCCGATCCTATTTTAGGGTTAGCGGATATTTATAACGCGGATGAACGTACTCATAAAATTAATCTTAGTGTTGGCATCTATAAAGATGAAAACATGCTTACGCCGATTTTAAATTGTGTCAAAAAAGCAGAAACATTTTTATTAGAACGCGAACAGACTAAATCCTATTTACCAATTGACGGACTTGCTACGTTCAACAGCGCCACCCAAAAATTGCTATTTGGTGAAGACAGTCCACTGCTTCAAACTGGCAGAGTCAAAACAGCACAAGCACCTGGTGGAACCGGCGCACTCAGAATCATGGCGGATTTTTTGGCTCGCCGAACCAAAGTGCGCCGCATCTGGGTTAGTAATCCAACTTGGCCAAATCACCAAAGCGTCTTTCAAACCGCTGGACTTGAGGTAAGGGAATACCGCTACTACAATCCACACACGCACGAGCTTGATTTTGCCACTTTACTTGAAGATCTCAGTCAAATTTCAGCCGGTGATGCGGTGCTATTTCATGGTTGTTGCCATAATCCAACGGGCATTGATCCAACGGCTGAACAGTGGCAAGCAATCTCTGATGTTGCTGCAAAAAATGGCTGGTTGCCGGTTTTTGATCTTGCTTATCAGGGCTTTGGTAAAAATTTAGATGACGATGCTTTTGGCGTACGCTTTTTTGCTGAGCATCAGCCAGAACTCTTAATCGCCAGTTCTTACTCGAAAAATTTTGGCTTATATAATGAGCGAGTTGGTGCATTGACCTTAATTGCACAAAATGACGATATTGCAACGAAAGCATTTAGTCAAATCAAAACCATGATTCGAGCTAATTACTCAAACCCACCTTCGCACGGTGCCAAAATTGTAGCTTATATCCTCAATGATCCAGAAATGAAAAATGAATGGATTGATGAGCTAACAACCATGCGTCAACGAATCCACCGTATGAGACAATTATTTGTCAAAACATTGCAAGAAAAAGGTGCTAGACAAGATTTCAGTTTCATCGCCAAACAAAATGGTATGTTTTCTTTTAGCGGCTTAACGGAATCGCAAGTCCTCACCCTTCGTGATGATTATGGTATATACACCGTTAATTCCGGTCGAATCAACGTTGCTGGCATGACGCTCGATAACATGTCTTTACTGTGTGAATCTATCGTAAAAGTTTTAGCATAGCCCCCTATTATTGCTCGGTTGCTCGCTCAGCACCAAATCAACCGAGCCATTTTCAATACTTTTTAGCCTGTTTAAGGCATAATCAATAGCATCTCAAATTAAATCAAGTATAATCTAACAAAAGTCATTAATTAAGAATTAGTTAAGTAGGATTGTTATGAAACAAGGTCGCTCCGTTATCGATCAATCGCTGTTTTCTCTCAGTTGGCCCATTTTTATCGATATTTTCTTGCACTTAGCAACACTCTTGATAAATACTTACATGATCAGCCATGTATCAATGACAATGGTTGCAGCCACAACAGTTGGTAACCAATTTTTTGATATTTTTATTCCTATCTTTAACTTTATTGGTATCGGTTGTAGCGTGGTTGTTGCTCAATATTTGGGAGCAGGAAACCGTGAACAAGCCCGTAAAGCGATTCATTTATCGATCTCATTTAACCTTGTGCTAGGTGTTTTATGCTACGCGTTTATCTCCGTCATGGGTTATCAAGTCTTAATCTGGATGAATACACCAGATGCTATTTTAGATATGAGCTATGATTATTTTCATGTACTGGGTATCTGCTTAATCTTTGAAGCCATTGCCATTATTATGGCATCTTGCTTACGGGTTTATGGTCAATCCAAAGTCGCTATGTATGTGTCAATTATTATGAATGTTATCACTGTTATTGGTAATATCATCGTGCTATACGGATTTTGGGGATTCCCACAAATGGGGCTCGTTGGCGTTGCATGGTCAACCGTAATCGGCCGGGTTATCGGTGTCACGTTATTATTCTGCTTACTGTTTTATGGACTGAGAATTAAAGCTGAACTCTTTTTATTTTTACATTGGAATAAAAAGATTCTTAAACAAATTTTCCAAATCGGCTTACCCTCAGCCGGAGAGAACCTATCTTGGTCAGGGCAAGTACTGGTTATGACCGCATTTATTGGATTACTGGGCGAAACCGCCTTAGCGGCGCAAGCGATTTTCTTCCAAATATCCTATTTTATGATGCTCTTCTCTCTCTCTATCGGCGTTGGTAACGAAATTATGGTTGGTCACTTAGTAGGCGCTAAGCGATTTAATGATGCTTATAAACGAACCTTTAAAAGTTTGATATTGGGTATGGTTGTTACCGCCATCGTGGTCATTACGTTCTTTTTAGTCAGAGAACCACTCGTCACTTCATTCACCAACGATTGGGACGTGGTAAACACCATTTTACCTATTTTTATCTTATCGATTTTTCTGGAACCGGGGCGCACGCAAAATATTATCATGGTCAATGCGCTACGTGCCACCGGTGACGCTAAGTTTCCGTTATATACCGCATTAATTTTTATGTGGGGAATTGCGATCCCAATTGGTTATTTCCTTGGTATCAAAATGGGGATGGGGCTACTGGGTATTTGGATCGGTTTTGCTTGTGATGAATGGGTCCGTGGCTTGGTGAATGCATGGCGTTGGAAGTCACGTAAATGGGAATCTAAGCGCCTTAATATTGAACATTAATAATTAGCTTACTTATCACCACTAGTGATTATGGTGATAAGTACATTTTGCAATTTAATATTTTATTAATGTTTATCTTATAGGATATTGTAATACTCAATCATAAATACGCTCAAGGTGCATATATATGAGAATACTCCTTATTGAAGATGACGCCTTAATTGGTGATGGTATTAATATCGGTCTAAAAAAAATGGGCTTTACATTAGATTGGTTTACCGATGGTCAAGAAGGTGAGAATGCCTTATCACTTGCGCCTTATGATGCGGTTATTTTAGACTTAACGCTGCCGAAAAAAGACGGTTTAGCGATACTGAAAAGCTGGCGTCAAGCCGGTATGACAACGCCGGTGTTAATTTTGACGGCTCGTGATGCAATTGAACAACGCGTGACTGGCTTGCAATCGGGAGCTGATGATTATGTCTGTAAACCCTTTGCGCTATCTGAACTCTCAGCCAGACTGCAGGCATTAATCCGCCGTAGCCATCAAAAAATAACACCCGAGCTGACCACCGGTGATATTAGCTATAACCCAGAAACTCAAGAAGTCAAAAAAGCGGGTCAATTAGTTGTGTTAACCACCAAAGAAACCCGCCTATTAGAACTATTTTTGCTCAATGCAAATAAAGTACTATCTCGAGAGCTCATTCAAGAAAAACTATACAGCTGGTCCGATGAAGTCGTCAGTAACACCGTTGATGTTTATATTCATAATTTACGTAAAAAACTCGGTAATAATATCATCAAAACGGTTTACGGTGCAGGTTATGCACTCGGGCAAGAGTAGGAATTCATGCTATGAAATCGCCAAGTTTACGCTTAAGGCTTACTTTATTTATTAGTGGTATTTTGTTATTAGCTTATCTCATTACAACTAGCATCTCCTATTTTGAGCTGAAAAATTCACTCAACCAGCTATTTGATAGCCAGCAACTACTTTTTGCTAAACGCCTTGCCGCTTTAAATACCCATGGTAATGTGATGATTAAACCAGGCTACCCTAAAAAAATCCCAGAAATTGATGATAATGAAATTGAGTCGTTAAATTACGATGATGATGCACTTGCTTTTGCGGTGTTTAACCGTAAGGGCGAAATGATAATGGATGATGGTGAAGAAGGCCGAAAACTCTATTTTTACGGTGGTTTTTTTCCAACGGCAAGTCACCGCGCAATGGTCAGTGAGCAAGGGCGGTGGCGCATATTATGGCTACTTAGTAACGACAACCGTTCCGTCGTTGCCGTAGGACAAAAACTTGATTACCAACAAGATATTTTAACTGACTTGATCTATAAACAGTTAATTCCTTGGTTAATTACCTTCATTATAGTGATTTTATTTGTCGCTATATTAATTGGCCGCAGCTTTACACCGATAAAAGCATTGGCAACCAAACTGGCTAATCGAGAACCAGATGAAGATACCCCGATTAATCTTAATGGTATTCCAAAAGAGATTAGCCCATTTATTCAAGCTTTGAATAAACTTTTTGGTCGAATTTCATCAATGATTACCCATGAGCGGCAATTTATCTCTGATGCGGCACACGAATTGAGAACCCCACTTGCTGCGCTGCGCGTACAGACAGAAGTTGCCCAATTATCAAATGATGATCCTGTCAGCCAAAATAAGGCGTTAAGCAATTTACTCATTGGGATTGACCGGACTTCGCACTTAGTTGATCAGTTATTAACCTTATCACGGTTAGACTCTCTAGAAATCCAAGATGAACTCAAAACGCTTTATTGGCGTGACATTATTAGCCAAGTTAAAGAGGAATTATCGCCGTTAGCGATGCAAAAACAGCTACAAATCACCATCGATGAACAAAGCCCAAATGAGAAGATTATTGGCCAACCTTTATTGTTATCCATGCTCACGCGCAACTTGATTAATAATTCGATACGCTATATTCCAACTCATTCATGCATTACGATAACCATTGCACCCAATATCATCTATTTTGCCGATAATGGACCGGGTGTTAGCGATGATATCGTATCACGTTTAGGTGAACGTTTTTATCGCCCAGCAGGACAAAAAGAGAAAGGGAGTGGACTGGGTTTATCGATTGTCAGAAAAATTGCTGAATTACACAAAATTACCGTAAAATTAAGCAATCAAGAACAGGGTGGATTTATGGTCACCCTGTCATATTGAATTAATTAAGCTTCGGGAAAAAAGTGACAAGCAAATAGATAAATCCACAAACTAACTGCTAATAAAATAGACACAAAAACAGCTGCCGAACCATAATCCTTTGCGCGGCCAGATAATTCGTGCCGTTCAGTGCCAATTCGATCGACAACACACTCAATAGCGCTGTTGAGCAGCTCAACTATCATGACAAAACCAACAGAACCCACAAGTAATATCCGTTCATAGATCGAAAAATCAATCAACATTACCACCACATAAGCACCGATGAGTAAAAAACACTCCTGTCGAAATGCTGTTTCATATAGAAATGCTGATTTTAGTCCCTGAATAGAATACTTGGCAGCATTAATTACCCGACTTATTCCTTTTGCCTTTGCCATATAACAACCTAATTTTATCTTACATAACCGTAATTCATCAAACGCTGAAAGCGTCTTTCTAGCAATCCTGAACTATCCATCGTTTCTAATTCGTTAAGATCTTCAATTAAGCGTTTTTTTAACGATGATGCAACTGCTGAATAATCTCGGTGTGCGCCACCTAATGGCTCAGGTACAATCGCGTCAATCAAATCAAGCTTTAATAGCTTATCTGCCGTCATATTCATCGCCTCAGCAGCTAATGACGCTTTATCCGCGCTTTTCCATAAGATAGATGCACAGCCTTCTGGCGAAATAACAGAATAGGTACTATATTGCAACATATTCACTTTATCACCTACACCAAGTGCTAATGCGCCACCCGAACCGCCCTCACCGATAACAGTACAAATAATTGGCACATTCAAACGTGACATTTCACGTAAATTACGTGCAATTGCTTCTGCTTGTCCACGCTCTTCTGCGCCGATACCAGGATAAGCACCCGGTGTGTCTATAAACGTAATAATCGGTAAGTTAAAACGCTCAGCAAGCTCCATTAAACGTAGTGCCTTACGGTATCCTTCTGGCGCTGGCATACCAAAATTTCGATAAATTTTAGTTTTAGTTTCACGGCCTTTTTGATGTCCAATTACCATAACGGGGCGATCATCAATACGTGCCACGCCACCAACAATTGCTTTATCATCGGCATATGCTCGATCGCCATGCAGCTCATCAAAATCAGTAAAGATCTCTTTCAAATAATCGAGTGTATAAGGTCGATTTGGATGACGAGCTAACTGCGCCACTTGCCATGGAGTCAAATTCGAAAAAATTTTTTTAGTCAACTCTTTACTTTTTTTATTAAGCTGTTTGATCTCTTCATCAAGATTAATATCAAGTTGAACTTCTTGCGAATTCATATTTTTTAATGAGTCGATTTTCGCTTCTAACTCAGCAATAGGTATCTCGAAATCTAAGAAATTATTCATAACTATCCAACGGTTGCCTCTTGTTATCCCGCTAATTGAGCAGGACGAATCAATATTCTGTATTTATTCAATTCACAAATAATATCGTATCAAAATTAAACATATCATGTAATGATATTCTAGCTTCGGTCAATTTTACTATGTATTGAACATAAAGTGCTACAAATTTCCCAATTTTATCGAAAACTAATCAAACTCGAGTTCAATTCGTTCATTACCTAATAATGTTTTCAAACCAATTAACAATTCATCGTTAGGTGTCACACGCCAAGTTGTACCAAATTGAATACGAACACGGGCATGATTGGCTTGATAATAAATATTCACCGGCACACTACCGTTGCGATAAGGTTCAAATGATTTTTGTAATTGCTGTAGAAAAGAACGACTAATTTCTGATTCTTCCAACGAAATACTTAAACCTTTGACATATTTTTCTCTTGCTTCACTCACTTCAATAATTTCTCGTGCAGACATTTTAAATCCGCCGTTAAAATCATCAACGCTTACTTGACCTGAAACAATCAAAATCTTATCTTCTACAAGCAAATGCTCAAACCGTTCGAGCGCTTCACCAAATGCGATAGCCTCTATACGTCCAGATCGATCATCTAAGGTAAATAAACCGATGCGGTTGCCCTTCTTCGTTAAACGAATTCGAGCTGAAATAACTAATCCGGCAAAGGTAGCCATTTTCCCCCAACCGGTTGGACTGGCCTCACTAATGCGAGCGCCATTAGTATAACGACTTAACTCTTTTAAATACTGCGTCACTGGATGACCCGTTAGGTATAATCCAAGCGCCTCTCGCTCGCCATCAAGTATAACTTGCTCTGGTAATTCAGGCACATTACCATAGGCATATTCAACTTGTTCTGGCTCTTCAGCTAACACGCCAAACATATCTTCTTGACCAATATCTCGTGCTTTAGCATGTTGATCCGCCGCTTGCATCGCATCGTTAATACTATGCAAAATTGCTGCCCGATGTGGGCCTAGCTTATCAAATGCGCCCGCCATCGTTAGTTTTTCTAATACACGACGGTTAAGTTTTTTGATATCTGTTTTGGCACAAAGTTCAAATATATTTTTGAAAAATCCATTTTTACCTTGGGTATTACGCGCTTCAACAATCGCCTCAATTGGTCCCTCTCCCACCCCTTTAATCGCGCCAATACCATACACAATTTCGCTTTTATCATTAACGTGGAAGTGATATAAGCCACTATTAATATCGGGAGGATTAACTTTAATTCCCATGCGTAAGCATTCGTCAACAAGGCCAACAATTTTTTCGGTATTATCCATATCAGCGGTCATCACCGCCGCCATAAACTCGGCCGGAAAATGCGTTTTTAGCCACAACGTTTGATAAGAAACCAGTGCATAGGCAGCGGAGTGAGACTTATTAAAACCATAACCGGCGAATTTTTCAACGAGATCAAAGATTTTCATGGAAAGCTCACCATCGATACCACACCGTTCGGCCCCTTCTTTAAATACTGAGCGCTGCTTTGCCATCTCTTCCGGTTTCTTTTTACCCATTGCCCGGCGTAATAAATCAGCACCGCCTAGCGTGTAGCCCGCTAAAGTTTGGGCGATTTGCATGACTTGTTCTTGATAAAGAATAATGCCGTAAGTGGGTTCTAAGATCGGTTTTAATGATTCATGTTGATATTGGCTATCAGGATATGACACCTCTTCACGGCCGTGCTTTCTATCAATAAAGTTATCCACCATGCCCGATTGCAAGGGACCTGGGCGAAATAAAGCAACAAGGGCTATCATATCTTCAAAGCAGTCAGGTTTTAAGCGCCTAATTAAATCCTTCATCCCGCGCGACTCTAGCTGGAATACCGCCGTTGTTTCAGCCCGCAGCAGTAATTCAAATGATAGTGCGTCATCTAAAGGAATGCGATTAATATCAACTAAAGGTTGACCTTCTCTGATCATGCGGGCATTTATCATTTCTAGTGCCCAATCAATGATCGTTAAAGTTCTTAAACCCAAAAAGTCAAATTTCACTAAACCCGCATACTCAACATCATTTTTATCAAACTGAGTGACGGGATGATGCCCTTCTGAGTCACAATAAATCGGTGAAAAATCGGTAATTTTAGTCGGTGAAATAACTACGCCACCAGCATGCTTACCGGCATTACGTGTTACCCCTTCTAATTGACGAGCAATATCAATCAAGCCTTTGACATCTTCGTTATTATCATATAGCTCTTGTAGCTGAGGCTCAACTTCAAATGCTTTCGCCAGCGTCATCCCCGGATCCATTGGAATCAATTTTGAAATACGATCGACAAAACCATATGGATGCCCAAGCACTCGTCCAACATCGCGAATAACCGCTTTTGCCGCCATTGTACCAAAGGTGATAATTTGTGATACTGCGTCACGCCCATACATTTCAGCAACATGATCAATCACAAGATCGCGCTTATCCATACAGAAGTCGACATCAAAGTCTGGCATTGAAACACGTTCAGGATTTAAAAATCGCTCAAAAAGTAGATCAAATTCAAGCGGATCTAAATCAGTAATTTTTAACGCGTAGGCAACAAGCGAACCGGCACCAGAGCCTCGGCCAGGGCCAACAGGCACCGCATTATCTTTTGACCATTGTATAAATTCCATGACGATTAAAAAATAACCAGGAAACCCCATTTGGTTAATAACACCCAGTTCAATATCTAATCGCTCATCATATTGCGGACGGCACTTTTGCCGCACCTCAGGATCGGGAAATAAAAATTCTAATCGCTCTTCAAGACCTATTTTTGCACGATGAACCAAAAAGTCTTCAGTCGACATATCACCCGTTGGAAATTGAGGTAAAAAATATTCACCTAACCGAATAGATACATTACAACGCTTTGCAATCTCAACGCTATTAGCTAACGCTTCGGGAATATCGGAAAATAGCTCACACATTTCCGCTTCGCTGCGAAAGTATTGCTGAGGGGAAAATTTTTTCGGTCGCTTTGGATCATCGAGCGTATCACCGTCATGAATGGCGACGCGAATTTCATGAGCTTCAAAATCTTGGCTATTAATAAATTTAACATCATTGCTCGCCACAACCGCTAAATCATATTGTTCGGCTAGCTTAATCGCCTGCTCAACAAAAAATGTTTCATTTTCTCGGCCCGTTCTAATAAGCTCTAAATACCAATGATTTTCAAAGTACGTTTGATAAAATTCAATCGCCTGACTAACCAACGTTGGATTATTGCGAATGACACCAAGACCAACATCACTTTTATAACCCGCTAAAATAATCAGGCCAAATCGGTGCTCAACTAACCACTGTTTATCAACAACCGGACCATCACCAAGATACCCCCGTTGGTATGCTTTTGAAATTAATAGTGTTAAATTCTGGTAGCCTTCATTATTAGCAGCAAGTACCGTCATATCATAAAACTCATCGCTTTCTTCATGACGAATTTTAAGATCAGCACCAATAATCGGCTTTACCCCTTTTGATAAGGCACTACCATAAAACCGCACAAGTCCACACAAATTGGTAAAATCAGTTATTGCAAGGGCAGGCATAGCCATTGAAGCGGCGTGTTTAACTAAAACATCGGTTTTAGCAACACCATCAATCATCGAAAAGTCACTATGTACGTGTAAATGGATAAATTTAGGATCAGACATAAACTCATACTAATAATTAAATTTTATGCGATTATATCATTAATTCACTAGCGGGTTGAAACAATCTTATCTGTCATACCAGTACAGATTAACTCGATCAATTGATTGATAAAAACAGTTAATATAGTGTAATAATTATTTCAATACGAAACAAAAGCACCCATTTTTCTCAGATTAAGCTAAAATAACGCACAACAGTGAAATCAATAATTATGTGAATAAGGTTTATCATCGAATGGATGAAAATGCAGATGTTATCGCAATGCTATGCCGTCGTATCAAAATGGCAAGAATTGAGAAAAATCTCTCTCAAGTAGAGTTAGCTGAGCTATCTCAAGTTGGAATCGCAACAATTAAACGTATTGAGCTCGGTGAATCAATTACTTTACTGACACTGATCTCAGTTCTACGAGGCCTAAATGAACTCGATCAGTTAAATCATTTATTAGTACACAATGAATTAAAAAATCAGTCAAAAAAAAACATGCAACAAAGAAAACGTAAATTAAAAACCAAAGAAGATAATAGCCCAACAGAGATAGTTGGAAACGATTTTATTGTATCGCATTTAAGCAACATGCATTGGAAATACTAAAATGTATTCGACAACAAGAAAACCACCCAGTAATAATGATTAAAAAACACGGAATATCACTGACAATATCCCGTATCAATTAAGCGAGTTTATTCACATCTAATTGTAATTGCCAATCCACCACGAGACGTTTCACGATATTTAGAATTCATATCCTTACCCGTTTCATACATAGTTTCAATAACTTTATCAAGTGAAACTTTGGCAATTGTTGTCCGTCTTAACGACATCCGCGCTGCATTAATTGCTTTAACTGCAGCAATAGCATTACGTTCAATACATGGAACTTGCACTTGCCCACCAACCGGGTCACAAGTTAACCCTAAATTATGCTCCATTCCAATTTCAGCTGCCATACAGACTTGTTGCGCATTACCACCAAGTAATTCAGCTAAACCGGCTGCGGCCATTGAGCAAGCAACACCGACTTCACCTTGACAACCCACTTCCGCGCCTGAAATTGATGCATTTGTTTGATAAAGCTGACCAATGGCACCACAGGTTAAAAAGAAACGAATATAAATATCAGGAGTAATTGGCGTCACGAATTTATTATAATAAGCTAATATTGCAGGAATAATACCACATGCACCATTAGTCGGCGCGGTCACCACTCTTCCGCCCGCAGCGTTCTCTTCACTAACGGCTAAGGCAAACATATTAACCCAATCGATGATAATCATCGGATCGGCAATAATTTTCTCTGATGATGTTGCAAGTTGTCGGTGTAACGAACACGCTCGACGAGATACTTTCAGTGGTCCAGGTAATAAGCCTTCCGTATTCATACCTCGTCGAATACACTCATCCATGGTTTGCCCAACACGCGTAAAATAAGATTCGATTTCATCGTAGCTATGCATGGTTAATTCATTTTTCATCATAATACTTGAGATAGATAATGAATTATCATTACAATATTCCAATAGTTTTTCTGCACTTGAAAATGGGAATGGCACATCTTTACCAGAGGTGTCTTCCAAACCAAATTCCTCTTCAAGAACGATTTTACCACCACCAACAGAATAATAGGTTTCTTGCAGCACAAGCTTGTCATTATCAAATGCAGATAATGTCATGCCATTCTCATGTAAAGGTAAAAATTTAGAATGGAAATTCATGCTAGTTGCTAATGGAAAATTAACCTGATATTTACCACCATAAATAGACAATTTTCCCGTTGTCGCAACTGAATGAATAAAACCAGGAATAGTATCAATAGCAACTGTATCTGGTTTTTCACCGGCAAGCCCCATAATAATTGCGACATCCGTTTGATGTCCTTTACCTGTCAAAGATAGCGAACCATATACATCAGCAGTAATCGTTGTCACAGATGACATCAGATTTTTCTCGATTAATTGATCTATAAACAGTTTACCAGCACGCATTGGCCCGACAGTATGGGAACTTGATGGCCCAATTCCAATTTTAAAAATATCAAATACAGAGCCCATTATTATCTCCTCACTACTACTTAAACTTCATATATATGTCTAAATAATAAAAATCAAACTACTTCATGTTAAATATAAAAAATGTCAGCACTGCCAATCACAGCACTGACAAATAACCTAAGCTTATACTAAGCTATATACTGCAGCTGAAATGGCAATTAAACCCATAATAACGATAAACACGTTACTAACTTTGCCACGATATTTGGCTAAAACCGGTAATTTATGAATCGCATACATCGGCATTAAGAATAAAATAATCGCTAGAATTGGCCCACCTAATGATTCGATTAAACCTAAAATACTTGGATTTAATGTCGCAACAATCCAAGCTGTTACAAACATAAAGATCGCGGCGATATTATCCAGTTTTTTCTGGCTAATTGTTTTACCTTGACTACGTAACGCTTTATTAACCATACCATTAAACCCTTCTTTGCCCCCTAAATAGTGACCTAAGAAAGATTTAGTCATTGCAACAAATGCAATTATTGGTCCCATATACGCAATCACTGGAGAGTCAAAACGGTTAGCAAGATACGATAAAATTGAAATATTTTGTGCTTTGGCATCTAGTAATTCAGCAGGCGTTAAACAAAGCGCACAGCTAAATACGAAAAACATGACAGTCACAACCATTAGCACATTGCTCATACCAATGATTTTGCCACATTTTTGCTCAACATACTTATCACCATACTCTTTACGTTTAGCAACCGCAAGAGATGAAATAATTGGCGAATGGTTGAACGCAAAAACCATAACTGGAATCACTAACCATAAAGTCATCCAAAGACCTTGGCTACCCATCGCAGAACTGCCTGACCAAGCAAAATCAGTAAACAACGCACCATTCCACTCTGGAATTAAAAATAATGCTAAGATCATCAATACCACAATAAATGGAAAAACTAACACTGACATCACTTTAACAATTAAGTTTTCACCTAAATGCACAATCAGCATTAATGCGCCAACTAAGACAAATGAGAGTAACACTCGTGGTGGTGGTGTCATGGCTAATTGATGTTCCATGAAGTTAATCACGGTATTGGTAATGCCTACGCTATACACGAGCAAAATTGGATAAATGGCAAAGAAATAAAGCACGGTGATAGCACCACCCGCTGCGCGACCAAATGCTTCTTCCGCAACAACCGTAATATCACCGTCAGCGCTCTTTCCAGATAAAACAAAACGACACAATGCGCGATGAGCAAAAAACGTCATTGGAAATGCTAATACCAGCATAACCAATAGTGGTAATAATCCACCAGCTCCTGCATTAATTGGCAAAAATAGCACGCCAGCACCAATTGCCGTACCATATAGGCTTAACATCCAAGTTGTATCAGTTGCGCGCCATTTCGGTATTTGGCCATTATCTGCTGTTACTATTTTGTCATTACTCATAAACTACTCCTCTATATATCTATACGCATTTTTAAACTTGCTAAATAGTAGCAAAATTTTTAAAAAAAAGGAGTGACCCGCATCACAAAAATAAAAGCTTATTATTCAAAGGGTTATAGTTTACTGATTGATACCTAAGGACAAAAAATAGGACAAGGAATCACTATTGATACGCATGATTAATGATAAGTTAATTAATGTTGCAATTTTGATACGTTATCAAGGATAAAAAATTTATTTTCTCTCAATAAACCAAATAGATAACCTAAATAGTAATCCCTTTTTTTAACTAAGTAAATGGTGAAAAATTATTTTCTTTGATGATTCTTCTCTAAATTCAATAACCAATTTTTTCGCCATAATCCGCCACCATAACCGGTTAATTTACCATCGGCGCCAATAACTCGGTGGCAAGGAATTACAATACTCATTTGATTGAGTCCATTTGCATTAGCAACCGCTCTTACCGCTTTGGGCTTGCCAATCAAAATAGCCTGTTGTTGATATGAGCGCGTTTCACCAAATGGAATCTCAACTAACCCTTGCCACACTTGTTGCTGAAAATCAGTGCCACGAATATCAAATGGAATCGTAAACTGATCACGATTACCGGCGAAATATTGCTCAAGCTGCTGCTTGGTTTGTTGAATATGTTGATTTTCACCGCGCAGTAATTTGGCGTTATAGCGCTTGACTAATTGCTTAAACTCGATGTCTAAGATGCGGCGGTCAGTAAATTCAAGCAAACACAGTCCCTTCTCGGTTGCACCTGCAAACATCGTCCCTATTGGCGTTTCAATGCGACTGATATACACAATATTATGATTTTTAGCTTGTGAGGCACTCACACCAAATATCGCTTTAAACGACTCCCCCAAGTGACTTAATGATTCAAATTCACTATCATATGCAGCATTTATTATCGACTCACCATCTTGTAATTTTTTTAACGCCATATTAAGACGATACATACGTTGAAAAGCTTGAAAAGTCATATTATGATGCTTTAAAAACCAACGTCGAACGGTATAAGGCTCTAAGCCTTTTTCGCGTAGGTCTTGATCTGATATTTTTTGTTCAGGATGCTGCTCTAAAAACGCTAATAAACTAGCTATATCAGCGGGTGTTTGGTCCAACAAATATTGGGGTTTACAAATTTTGCATGGCCGGTAGCCACTTAGCATCGCATCATGCATCGAATCAAAAAATTCAATATTCTCTGGTTTTGGTTTATGCATAGTACAGATGAAACGACAAAAAATCCCGGTTGTTCGAATACCCGCATAAAATACTCCATCATAACGCGGATTTTTATTAACAAGTGCTTGATATAATTGTGCGAATGTTGGTTGCATAGCGCTCCCTTTATTGTTATTGACCGTTGTTATACTTTAAACAAAAAAGAATTATGCTACCAACCGTAAAATTAACAACTATTATTTATTTTACATGACGACAATATGGTAATAAACCTTAATATGTATTATATAATTGAAAAAAATTATGTAATTCAATACAGTATGAATCATTCGAGTAACAATAATCAGTCTTAAACAAAATCGAGAGTTTACTGTTAAAATTGGTAATAAAATTTCTTTAGTGTTGGCTTGGGTGCTGCTAAACTAACACAATTTTATAGCTAATCTGGAATAAATCATGCGAGCAAGTCAATATCTTCTATCTACATTAAAAGAAACACCAGCTGACGCTGAGGTTGTGAGTCATCAATTAATGCTTCGCGCGGGCATGATCCGAAAAGTTGCTGCCGGTCTTTATACCTGGTTACCAACGGGGTATCGTGTACTTAAAAAAGTAGAAACCATTGTCCGGGAAGAGATGAATAAAGCCGGGGCAATCGAAGTTTTAATGCCCGTCGTTCAACCCGCTGACATCTGGGAAGAAAGTGGTCGTTGGGAACAATATGGCCCAGAATTATTACGTATTAAAGATCGTGGCGATCGTGACTTTGTCTTAGGTCCAACGCATGAGGAAGTCATTACGGATTTGATCCGTAATGAACTCAGCTCTTATAAACAATTACCGTTAAACTTTTTCCAAATTCAAACCAAATTCCGTGATGAAGTTCGTCCACGTTTTGGGGTAATGCGTTCACGTGAATTCATTATGAAAGATGCGTATTCATTCCATACTTCGCAAGAATCATTACAAAAAACGTATGATGATATGTATAAAGCGTATAGCGCTATCTTTACCCGCGTTGGACTGGATTTTAGAGCAGTTAGAGCCGATACGGGTTCAATCGGCGGCAGTTCATCACACGAATTCCAAGCACTAGCAGATTGTGGTGAAGACGATATTATCTTTTCAACTGAATCCGATTATGCTGCCAACATTGAAATGGCGACCGCACTGGCACCAAGTGGAACAAGAGCTTCACCAAGCAAAACGATGGAATTAGTTGATACGCCGAATGCAAAAACAATCGATGAACTCGTTACGCAGTTTAACTTACCGATTGAAAAAACGGTTAAAACATTAGTTGTGAAAGCCAGCAAAAACAGTGAACATCAATTAGTGGCGTTATTAGTGCGTGGTGATCATACACTAAATGAAGTGAAAGCAGAGAAATTAGACCTTGTTGCAACGCCAATCGAATTTGCCTCAGAAGAAGAAATTAGACAAATTATCGGTGCTGGGCCAGGATCATTAGGCCCAGTTAACCTTAACTTACCTGTGATCATTGATCGTGATGTTGCGGTTATGAGTGATTTTGGCGCGGGTGCTAACATTGATGGTAAGCACTACTTTAATATCAATTGGGAACGTGATGTTGCATTACCAACTGTTGCCGATATCCGCAATGTCGTTGAAGGTGATGCAAGCCCCGATGGCAAAGGAACATTGCTAATCAAACGCGGCATCGAAGTCGGCCATATTTTCCAATTAGGCACCAAATACTCGCAAGCAATGAATGCCACCGTACAAGGTGAAGATGGCCAAAATCATGTCATGATCATGGGATGTTATGGTATTGGTGTTACCCGAATTGTGGCGGCAGCAATCGAGCAGTGTAATGATGAACGAGGCATTGTATGGCCAGAGGCTATCGCGCCGTTTAGTGTCGCGATTATCCCAATGAATATGCACAAATCAGCTAAAGTACAAGAAACCGCTGAAACACTGTACACTCAGCTGCAAGCTGCCGGTATTGAAGTCTTTTTTGATGATCGTAAAGAACGCCCAGGCGTGATGTTCGCTGATTCAGAGCTAATTGGTATTCCGCACACTATCGTCATTGGTGAACGCAACCTTGATAATGGTGAAGTAGAATATAAACATCGTGCAGGTGGTGAAAAAGAGATGATCAGCATCGATAACATTATTGAGTTCATTAAACACAAAGCACAATAATACCGACGTCGATTTAAGTCACAATGCCCTTATTATATTAATAAGGGCATTTTTTATATTTATGCTTTTGGTTTCCAACGCTTTAATAATAAGGCATTGGTCACAACACTCACACTACTGAGCGCCATAGCCGCCCCGGCAATCATTGGATTAAGCAGACCAAATGCCGCTAAAGGCACGCCAATCACATTATAGAAAAAGGCCCAAAATAGATTTTGTTTAATCTTATTATAGGTTTTTCTAGAAATATCAATCGCATCAGCGATTAATAGCGGGTTACCTCGCATTAAGGTAATTGCCGCAGTTTGCATCGCCACATCCGTCCCCGTGCCCATCGCAATACCAATATCGGCGGCGGCAAGTGCAGGGGCATCATTAACGCCATCACCCACCATCGCCACTTTACCATATGCCTTTTGCATTTGATAAATTTTATCGGCTTTATCTGTTGGCATCACTTGGGATACAATTTCATCAATCGCTAATCGTTTACCGACTGCGTTTGCTGCGCTAGCATTATCACCGGTTAACATAATGGTTTTCACGCCTAAATGTTGTAAAGCGGCAATAGCCGGCATCGTCTCATCTTTAACCACATCAGAGAAACCGAGTAGTGCTAATACTTTGACATGATCACGCGTTTGCTCAGCTAACCACGATATCGTACAACCCATCGCTTCTAGCGCACTTACTTGATGGTTTAACTCAGCAAAATCAGCGTGCAATGATTGCATCCAACGTGAGCTGCCTAAAACATAATGCCGCTCATTGACCGTTGCTCGAAGTCCCGATCCTGCTACATTTTCAAGGTTCTGCGCATAACCATATTGTAACTGTCGCTCAGTTGCTGCTTGTAGTACCGCTTTAGCCAGTGGATGCTCACTACCCACTTGCATTGATGCCGCAATCGTTAGAATGCTATCATCGTCACTCCCCGCAATGGTGTTAAAACTGACTAGTTCAGGCTTACCAATCGTTAATGTTCCAGTCTTATCAAAGGCAACCGCTTTAACACTGTGCATGGTTTCAAGTGCCTGCGCATCTTTAATTAAAATACCATGACGAGCTGCAATCCCGGTACCAACCATGATAGATGTCGGCGTTGCAAGCCCTAACGCACATGGGCAAGCTATCACTAATACGGCAACAGCATTGAGTAACGCAACCTCCCAATTATCTTGTATAATTCCCCAGCCGAGTAAGGTAATTAGAGCAATGATTAAAATCACTGGTACGAAAATGGCACTGATACGATCAACAATACGTTGAATCGGTGCTTTTTTCGCTTGTGCAGACTCGACCAGTTGGATAATTTTAGCTAGCATCGATTGTGCTTGAATAGCCGTCGTTTTGACAATCAATAACCCTTCACCATTAATCGCGCCGCCCGTTACGCCGTCGCCTACTTGCTTACTAACCGGCAAGCTCTCACCGGTTATCATTGACTCATCGCTACTTGAAGCTCCTTCAATAATCAGCCCATCAACCGGGATACGCTCCCCTGGCTTGATAATGACAATATCATCAAGCTTAACTTGATCGATAGGTAAAGCTAACTCTTTGTCACCGCGTTTGATTCTAGCGGTTTCTGGTCTAAGAGCGCTGAGCGCCTCAATCGCCTTAGTGGTTTGATGCTTTGCGCGCGCCTCCAACCATTTACCAAACAAAATTAACGTAATAATCACCGCCGCTGATTCAAAATACAGGTGCGGCATATAATCGTTTCCCCACCATTTGATCAGCTGATATAACGACAAGCCGTAAGCTGCACTGGTACCGATTGCGACCAGCAGATCCATATTACCGGTAAATGCTTTAACCGCTTTCCAGGCACTACGATAAAAACGCGCACCTAGGATAAATTGTACTGGCGTTGCAAGAATTAATTGTCCCCAAGCAGGTAGCATCCAATGAATACCAAATAGCTCAAGTAACATCGGTAACGCAAGCGGTAAAGCAAGCAGCGCCGAGATAATCACTGGCCATAATGAAGGCTGTTTTGGCTTGACAACTTGCGCTTTCTTTTCGTCTAAAAATTCTGCGGTATAACCCGCATCTTCAACGGATTGAATTAACAACGCAACATCAAGGTGCATGCCCGTAATAGTGGCTTTTTCTGTTGCCAGATTAACTTGAGCACTTTTCACTCCGGCAACATTATTTAATGCTTTTTCGATTCGATTGACACAAGAAGCACAGCTCATTTCACCAATTGACAATATAACCTGTTGTTCATCATCCGCTGAAGGTAGTGCAATGGCATGATAACCCGCTTCTTCAACAGCCTGAAATAAGTTATCTATGTTCATCTCCTGCGCTGTTTGAACCGTCGCTCTTTCTGTCGCTAAATTCACACTAACTACCGTCACGCCATCAACTTTATTGAGCGCCTTTTCAACTCGGCCAACACAGGATGCACATGACATTCCTTCAACCATAAATTGATATTCTGCCACTTAATCTACTCCCTAAATGTATCGATTTCTTTTGATGGTATCACTATAAATCCGACCTTAATAGTAGGATAAAGAGATAATTTACGCTTTTTACATTTAATTTATATAATTATCTATGCTAATGATTTTATGGCTTATTCACTATTTAAATACTTAATTTGCACCATTAATATATGATGTTTACCCCAAATAATACTAGTATTATCTAGATAGATATGGTATAAAACGCGCGCACATTTTCTATTTATATTTTAGCAAATGTGACACTAAACAATTTAATTTACTAACGTTATAACACACACATATTACAACACTTTGCCGGGGTGCTTTGGTGAAAACTAAAGTCGGTTGAAGCGAATATGTGGAGGCATAACCCCAATTTTTAATGAGGAAATCATGACTACAGTATCTATGCGCGATATGCTGCAAGCTGGTGTACACTTCGGTCACCAAACCCGCTATTGGAACCCAAAAATGAAACCATTTATTTTTGGTGCTCGTAATAAAGTTCATATTATTAACCTTGAAAAAACAGTTCCTATGTTCAACGAAGCATTAGATATGCTAAATAAAGTTGCTGCTCGTCGCGGTAAAATTTTATTCGTTGGTACAAAACGTGCTGCAAGCGAAGCGGTAAAACAAGCGGCAGAAAGCTGTGGACAATTCTATGTCAATCACCGTTGGTTAGGTGGTATGTTGACTAACTGGAAAACAGTTCGTCAATCAATTAAACGTTTGAAAGATCTAGAAACGCAATCACAAGATGGAACTTTTGATAAATTAACCAAAAAAGAAGCGTTAATGCGTACACGTGAAATGGCTAAATTAGAAAATAGCCTTGGTGGTATCAAAAATATGGGTGGTTTACCTGATGCGATTTTCGTTATCGGTGCAGATCACGAACATATCGCGATTAAAGAAGCAAACAACCTAGGTATTCCTGTTGTTGCTATCGTTGATACTAACTCAAATCCAGATGGCATTGATTACATTGTCCCTGGTAATGACGACGCAATTCGTGCAATCCAACTTTATGCAAATGCAGTTGCAAGCGCAGTAAGTTCTGGACGTGAACAAAACCAAGCTCCGGTTTCATCAGAAACGTTTGAAGAAACAGCTGCTGAATAATTTATTGATCGATATTTACCTATTATTAGGAGGAGTGTTCTCCTCCTATTCTTGTGTATCAAATACAATTTGCCGAAGATAATTTGGGCAAATGACAGATTTAACAGAGGATTAAAAAATGGCTGAAGTAACTGCCTCTATGGTTAAAGAACTGCGTGAAAGAACTGGCGCAGGTATGATGGAATGTAAAAAAGCATTAGTTGAAGCAAATGGCGATATCGAACTTGCAATCGATAACATGCGTAAATCAGGTCAAGCAAAAGCAGCTAAAAAAGCAGGCCGCGTTGCTGCCGAAGGCGTGATTATTTCTAAAATTTCAGCAGATAAACAATTTGGTGTGATTTTAGAAATTAACTGTGAAACTGACTTTGTTGCAAAAGACGCTGGATTCTTAGCATTTAGTGAAAAAGTAGCAGAAGCTGCGCTCGCTGATCGCATTAGCGACGTTGCCGTATTACAAGCTAAATTTGAAGAAGAAAGAACTGCATTAGTGGCAAAAATTGGTGAAAACATCGGTATTCGTCGTATTGCTGAAATCAATGGCGGCGTTGTTGGTAGCTACCAACACGGTGCTCGAATTGGTGTATTAGTTGCCGCAAACGGCGCTGAAGATGAGTTAGTTAAACACATCGCAATGCATATTGCAGCAAGTAAACCAGAATATGTGAATCCATCTGACGTTCCAGCTGATGTTGTAGAACATGAACGCCAAATTCAAATTGATATTGCAATGCAGTCTGGTAAACCACGTGAAATCGCAGAAAAAATGGTTGAAGGCCGTATGCGTAAATTCACTGGTGAAGTTTCTTTAACTGGTCAACAATTTGTCATGGATCCATCAAAAACTGTTGGTGATTTACTCAAAGAGAAAAACGCAGCAGTTGCAACTTTTATCCGTTTTGAAGTGGGTGAAGGTATTGAGAAAGTTGAAGTTGATTTCGCAGCTGAAGTTGCGGCAATGTCCAAACAATCTTAATTTTGAACTGAAAATAGCTGAAACCGCCGTTAAGGCGGTTTTGTTTATCAGAAAAATGTTTTAGAATTACACTTACAAATCGATTATTAATTTTTTACTCATAGGATCATTCGGCTATGACCACGCAAACTCCCCACTATAAACGTATCCTTTTAAAACTGAGCGGTGAAGCCCTACAAGGTGATGAAGGTTTTGGTATTGACGCTTCTATTCTTGATCGCATGGCTTTAGAAATTAAAGATCTAGTCGAAATGGGAGTCGAAGTTGCGGTAGTCATTGGTGGCGGTAACTTATTTAGAGGTGCAGGCCTTGCAAAAGCAGGCATGAACCGAGTTGTTGGTGACCATATGGGTATGCTGGCAACCGTGATGAATGGCCTGGCTATGCGCGATGCACTACACCGCATAGAAGTGAATGCGCGTTTAATGTCTGCCATTCCACTTAACGGTGTATGCGATGACTACCGTTGGACGGAAGCCATTAGTTTACTACGTCATGGCAAAGTTGTTATTTTATCAGCAGGAACGGGCAATCCATTTTTCACTACTGATTCTGCAGCCTGTTTAAGAGGCATTGAAATCGAAGCAGACGTGGTGTTAAAAGCGACTAAAGTGGATGGTGTCTACTCCGCAGATCCGGTCAAAGAACCGAATGCAACACTATTTAAAACACTCAACTATGAGAAAGTACTTGATGATGAACTCAAAGTGATGGATCTTGCTGCCTTTACCCTCGCTCGAGATCATAATCTACCTATCTGCGTATTCAATATGAATAAACCAGGTGCACTAAAACGTGTTATCCTTGGTGAACCAGAAGGTACACTTATCAACAATAATGTGACTATAAGTCAATAATTATAGGAAAGAAGGTTTATTATGCTTAATGAGATACATAAAGACGCTCAGGATAGAATGGAAAAAAGCTTAGAAGCTTTCCAAAATCATATTGGTAAAATTCGTACCGGTCGGGCTTCACCAAGCCTACTTGATGGTATTATGGTTGAATATTATGGTAGTGCAACACCACTACGTCAACTTGCTAACGTGGTTGCGGAAGATTCACGTACCCTTGCCATTACGGTATTTGATCGATCATTGTCGCCAGCCGTTGAAAAAGCAATTTTAGCGTCTGATCTAGGCTTAAATCCGTCCTCTGCTGGAACGGTTATTCGAGTACCACTACCGGCACTAACCGAAGAACGTCGCCGTGATTTAACTAAAATCGTTCGTGGTGAAGCAGAGCAAGGACGAGTTGCGATTCGTAATGTTAGACGTGATGCTAACGATCAAATTAAAGCGCTATTAAAAGACAAAGCTATTTCAGAAGATGATGAGCACAAATCACAAGATGTGATTCAAAAACTCACAGATAATATGATCAAAAAATTAGATGTTATTCTTGCTGACAAAGAAAAAGAGTTGATGGAATTTTAAATAAATCGTATTGGAAGTTAATGTTCTAATACGCCCAAAAATAGATATGATTGATTCAACTTATTCAGTTATATCTATTTTATTCGGTTCTGGCATTAAAAAATAAGATGCAAATATGCAAAATAAACCAGTTGATTTATTCGATTACTATGGCCAAAATCCAAAACAATTTTATCATAAAAAAATTTACTCTAAATTTTGTATTATTTTTTGGTTACTGTTTATTATATTAGGGTACTTTATTCATCCTATTATGAGTATCATCGGTCTTTTTTTATTTCCTATTTTTTTAATCATAAGTTCAAAACATTATTACTTTAATGCAACAAACAATCGTAAAATTGTTTCTGTTCTAGACGTAAGTTTCGAAAATTATTTAAAGAAAAAGGACGAAATTCTTTATTGTTTTTTAAATAAGCGGTTTGTCCGTCTAAAACAATTGTTAGATGAAAAAGAAGATCTCAGTTATATCGATCATGATTTCCCTGATGATCTAGATGAAATCAATCAATTATCCGATGAAGAACGTAGTTATTTTGATTCGATTCATCTAGAAATAGATAAAGAAGAAAATAGCCAAAAATACTATTGTATACTGTGGCAACAAAGAGAAAACCCAAAAGATGATGAAGATGAGCTGATAGGATTAACTGACGTTCTTATTTTAGAACACAGTGATTACTTAGCACTAAATGCTCTCATTGAGCCCCAAAAAGTGAAAAAGAACAAAGCCACTTCAATTGTATCTTAAAATTAAAATTCGAATATAAATAAAACAGCCGAGTATTAAACTCGGCTGTTTTATTTGAATGTCTATATGCCGTTAATTTTCAATCGCCATACGCAATTTTTGCATTGCGTTTTTTTCTAACTGACGAATACGTTCAGCAGACACCTGATATTTTGCCGCAAGCTCTTGTAGTGTTGATTTAGTATCATCAGCATCTAACCAGCGCGCTTTAATGATATCTTGGCTGCGTTCATCTAATTTAGACAATGCTTCATGCAATTTATCAGTTGTATCGGTTTCCCAATTATCATTTTCAATCGATTGTGAAAAATTGGAATTAATATCTTCTAAGTACAATGCTGGTGCAATAACTGCATTATCATCATCGTCATTATCCATATCAAATGACATATCTTGGGCTGACATACGTGATTCCATTTCAAGTACATCTTTACGTGTCACGCCGAGTTCATCGGCCACAATACCGACTTCATCATGGCTAAACCAACCTAAACGTTGTTTGGATTTACGTAGATTAAAAAATAATTTACGCTGCGCTTTCGTCGTCGCAACTTTAACAATTCGCCAATTTTTCAGTACATATTCATGAATTTCAGCCTTAATCCAGTGCACAGCAAATGACACCAAACGTACGCCCATTTCAGGATTAAAACGACGTACTGCTTTCATTAAACCAATATTGCCTTCCTGAATAAGGTCAGCTTGTGGCAGACCATAACCGGAATAACCTCGCGCAATATGCGCAACAAAACGAAGATGTGATAAAATTAGCTGCCTTGCCGCATTCACATCGTCTTGATAATACAGTTTTTCACCTAGTTCTTTTTCTTCTTCTGCACTTAACATCGGGTAAGTGTTAATCATGCGCAGATAAGATTCGATATTACCTTGTGGAATCAAAGCAACAGATTGCATTTTTACTTCGTTAGCCATATAAATTCCCCCTACTTATTTTCGCGGTTCTTAGCAGACAACCCCGAATATCATATTCAATTTAGCTCATTTAACATTTAACTATTTAAAAGTTAGACCACTGATATGTGATTTAGTTCACATTTTAGTCCAAATAATAACCATTTTCATACTGACTATTGTATCAACAACACACCTGCCTCACTAAGCAATATGGGTCATCTTTAAATATTTTTTTGTTGCAACTAGCGCAGAAAGCCAGCCAATAATAGTAGATAATAACACAATAAACAGTGCTTCATCCCAGTTTAGACCATCTATGGTAAATATTGTTCCAAAAACAGATGAAACATTCAAGATGATCGCCTCAATTTGAAAAATAAATATTTCCGATAATATCAAAGCCACTACCGCACTGACAAACCCATTAAACATTCCACTATATAAAAATGGCCGTAGGATAAATCCTTCGGTTGCGCCAATAAGCTGCATCACAATAATGGTTTGTCTTCTGGCAAAAATAGCTAACCGAATACTATTGCCTATCACTAATGACACGGCAATCATCATAAAAATAGCAATCGTCCAGGCAATCGCTTTGACCATATCAGTTAACGCCGTTAAACGCGTAAACCAGCTATCATCCAATCTAACATCGCTGACCCCTTTGAGTTGAACAATTTCCGTCTGCATCGCATGCAAAATTGCGCTTTGCTTTGCCTCCTCTTTAGGAATGACAATTGCCACAGCGGGCAATGGATTCTCATCGAGCAAATCGATTGCCTCACTAAATCCTGACCACAGCTTAAACTCCTCAAGCGTTTGTTCTCGCGATAAGTACACAACGTCAGCTACCTCTGGATACTGCTTGATGTTACTCACTAAGGTATCCGTTTCCTGCTGAGTTAATGATTTATCTAAATAGACCGTTAAATTGGGCGTTGGATACCACTGATGCGCCGCTTCGTTGGCATTTTTCCAAAGTAGATAACTAATCGTTGGTAACACAATCGAAATGGCAATCACAATAATGGTTAATAAAGTAGCGAAAATATGCTGTTTACAATCATTAAACACATTTTGCCAAGCATATTTAATCTGCCGAATCCAGCGTGGAAAAAAGGCATTATCATCTCGTTGTGGATTCTTTTTACGGCTAGTCACTAACATGCGTATCTCCAATTAAGCGCCCTTGGCTTAAATTTAAAATACGGTGATGCTTACGCCGTATAAGTCCAGTATTATGCGTTGCCATTAATACTGTTACGCCGGTTTGATTAAACTCTTCAAATAATTTTAAAATATCTTTAGACAATTTATCATCCAAATTACCTGTGGGCTCATCAGCGAGTAGTATCGTCGGCTTATTAACAATTGCTCTTGCAATGCCCACTCGCTGCTGCTCCCCGCCAGATAATTGAATCGGATAGAATTTCATCTTATCAATTAAGCCAATTTTATCTAATGCAGCCGAAACCCGGCGACGAATCTCTTCAACAGGCTTACCCAAAATAATCAGCGGAATGGCAACATTATCATAGACCGTATGATCCATCAGCAATTGGTGATCTTGAAAAATCACTCCAATTTGCCGGCGTAAAAAAGGCAAATCGGATTTTTTTAGCTGACTGACATCATAGCCATTAAGCAAAACATGACCATCATTGGCGCGTTCTAATCCACAAATCAAACGTAATAAAGTACTTTTGCCGGCGCCAGAGTGACCCGTCAAAAAAGCCATTTCCCCACTGTTAAGCGAAAAGTTAATATTCTGCAACGCGGGTTTACCGCCAGAATAAACTTTACTGACGTGATTAAATTGAATCATACGCTTTCGCTATTATCTGTATTGTTGTCAAAAAGTGCATCAATAAAATCCTGAGCCACAAAAGGACGCAGATCATCGATTTTTTCACCGATCCCGATATAACGAATCGGAATATTAAACTGATCGGCAATGCTAAAAATTACCCCACCTTTTGCTGTGCCATCAAGCTTAGTCAGCGTCAAGCCAGTTAATCCAACCGCTTCATCAAAAAGTTTGGTTTGGCTCATCGCATTTTGGCCAGTGCTACCATCTATGGTTAGCATAATTTCATGAGGCGCTGTTTCATCTTGTTTTTTCATAACGCGGACAATTTTCTTGAGCTCATCCATCAAGTGAGATTTATTTTGTAATCGACCAGCGGTGTCAGCAATTAACACATCCACTTTTTTTGATTTAGCCACTTGTAAGGCATCAAAAATCACTGAAGCAGAATCGGCATTGGTATGCTGGGCAATGACAGGAATATTATTACGCTCGCCCCACACTTGTAATTGCTCAACAGCTGCCGCTCTAAAGGTATCACCCGCCGCTAACATGACCGATTTACCTTGATTTTGAAATTGCTTAGCCAGTTTACCAATGGTTGTTGTTTTACCGACACCATTGACGCCAACCATTAAAATAACAAACGGTTTATGACCATCGAGATCAAGCGGTTTATCTACATCAGCAAGAATAGCACTCATCTCTTGTTTCAATAAGTCATGTAAGGCATCAGCATCTTTCAGCTGTTTTCGTGAGGCATGCTCTGTCAGCGAGGCAATAATTTTTTGAGTCGTATCAACACCAACATCAGAAATTAGTAGTTGTTCTTCCAATTGATCAAATAGTGCATCATCAATTTTCTTACCTTTAAACAGACTGATAAAACCAGAGCCAATATTTTGCTTAGTCTTAAATAGACCATTTTTTAAGCGAGCAAAAAAACCCACCTTTTTTTGTTCTGTCATTTGAACAATAACTCCAATAATTTCTTATAATTGACTAAAATTTCTTACTTATTATCAACCAAATAACCCATTTTAACAAATCTATATTATTGATCAATTTACATTTTTATCAGCAGATTTTACCATGCGAATCTAACTAGGCTACATAGCATTATATTAGCACAATGGCGCTTTAGCTATGCTTGGCTGGCAAGATCTGCGGCAATGCTAATTTGCGCATCAGTTGGCGTTTGGCCAGTATACAAAATAAATTGCTCAACTGCTTGTAAAATCATCACTTCTCTGCCCGATATTGTCATCAGATTGTGGCGCTTTGCTTCATTAATCAGTGGCGTACAAACCGGCATTGCAATCACTTCAAAAACAACGCAAGCTTTATGAATTAATTCAGCTGGAAAAGAAAGTTTATCGCTATCAGCGCCACCTGACATGCCAATTGGCGTTGCATTGACTAAAATATCATAATGCTTGGTCGGATGAGTCACTGCTGAAAAATGATACTTTTGCGCTAATGATTGACCGGCAGCCTCATGACGGGCCAATATGGTGACATTTTTAAACCCAGCATCATAAAATGCCGCGATAACGGCTTTTGCCATCCCGCCACTGCCATGGATCATAACCGACTGCGATTGGCATAACCGATATTGGCTAATTAATTTACGAATAGCAATATAATCGGTGTTATAAGCGGTTAAATGACCATTATCATTGACGATGGTGTTGACTGAATCAATAGCAAGAACCGAATCGGTCAAAGTATCTAGAAACGGCATGCACGCTTCTTTAAATGGCATCGAAATCGCACACCCACGAATACTTAATGCCCGAATTCCCTTAATCGCATCTTCAATATTATTGGTTGAAAAAGCTTTATAAACAAAATTCAGTCCTAACTGCTCATATAAACTATTATGAAATCGTGTGCCAAAGTTACCCGGTCTTGCCGATAAAGACATACAAAGCATCGTGTCTTTATTGATCATAATATTCTCCCTATTGAGTTTATCTTTACATTACATACGATATAAATCAGCTTCAGTCAGCTTAGTCCATTGCCCTAAAGCCAGTGGGTTAGCAAGCAGATTAAATTGGCCAATTTGCACGCGAACTAACCTTAAACAAGGGAAACCAACTGCCGCGCACATCCGCCTGACTTGGCGATTCTTACCTTCGGTGATGGTAAGACTTAACCATGATGTTGGCACCGATTTACGCTCTCTAATCGGCGGATCTCGTTGCCATAATGCCAAAGGTTCTGCCAAGATTTTAGCCTTAGCTGGTTTAGTGGTAAATTCTTTTAATTGAACGCCGTTTTGTAGCTGCTCAATCGCGGTAGGTGTCAATATTCCCTCTACTTGCGCCCAATAAGTCTTCGGTAATTTAAACCTAGGCGAGGCAATTTTCGCTTGTAAACTGCCATTATTGGTTAATAGCAGTAGTCCTTCGCTATCGGTATCTAATCGACCAGCAGGATAAAACTCAGGGAGCTCAATATACTGTTTGAGTGTGGGGTGTTTTTCATGTTCAGAAAACTGGCAAATCACCCCAAAGGGTTTATTAAATGCGATTAATGAAGCAACCATACTATTAAGGTTTTATTATTTTTCATAACGAGATTATACACATAATTTGCCAATAAACTCCCTATCTATTTACATAATAGATATTTTTTAAACAAAATTAATTAAGCTTTTTTTGCCATTTAATGCTAGGAAAAATGGTAAAAAGATTGATAATTGAACTAATTTTAGCTATTTATTTTTTTACGTAAAAAAAGTTTGTAAAAAATAAAAATATTCGGTAGATTAGGTATAGTCAATTTATGCATAATTATCTTTATTATGATAGGAGCAATACAATGCGCTTAATTCCCTTACAAACGGCACAAGAAGGCGGTGCATGGGCCGCAAATTATATAATTGAACAAATTAATAAATATCAACCAACAGCAGAAAAACCGTTTGTGCTGGGTTTACCAACGGGAAGTTCACCGTTACTGATGTATCAACAATTAATTAAACATTTCAAAGCCGGCCACGTTAGCTTTAAACATGTTGTGACATTTAATATGGATGAATATGTCAATCTGCCAGAAAATCATCCACAAAGTTATCACACCTTTATGTACCAAAACTTCTTCAACCATATTGATATTAATCCGAATAATATTCATATTTTGAATGGTAATGCGCAAGATGTTGAACAAGAGTGCCAAGAGTATGAAGATAAAATTAAATCTTATGGCAAAATTAATCTGTTTATCGGTGGAGTAGGTCAAGATGGCCATATCGCTTTTAACGAGCCAAGTTCATCACTACGATCACGCACACGGATAAAAACATTGACTGAAAATACACTCATTGCTAACTCTCGATTTTTTGATAATGACATCAACAAAGTGCCAAAATATGCCTTAACTATTGGTGTTGGGACATTAATGGATGCAGAAAAAGTGGTATTATTAGTGTTTGGGCATAATAAAAGTATTGCATTACAAGCCGCCGTTGAAGGATCAGTCAACCATATGTGGACCGTCAGTATTTTACAAACGCATCCCAAAGCAATTATTGTCTGTGATGAGCCAAGCACAGATGAATTAAAAGTCAAAACGCTAAAATATTTTAAACAGCTTGAAGCGAATAACTTAACCGTTACCGTGCTGTAGCATAATTTTACAATTGGCTTACTCAGATTTAGTATAAGGATAAATTTTATGTATGCATTAACTAATTGTCGAATTTACACTGGCATGGAAATACTTCATGAGCACGCTGTTATTATCGATAATGACACCATCAGCATGATTTGTCATCGTGATCATATTCCGGCCAATATTCCGGTTGAAAACCTATCAGGCGCCCTACTTGCGCCAGGATTTATTGATATCCAACTTAATGGCTGTGGTGGCGTGCAATTTAACGAAACCATAGAATCGCTTAGTATTGAAACGCTTGAAATCATGCAGCAAACCAATCTGCGCTCCGGTTGTACGAGCTATTTACCAACACTTATTACCTCAAGCGATGAATTTATGCGTAAAGCGGTTGAGGTAATGCGAGCATATCTGCAAAAACAGACGAATCAAGCGTTAGGTCTGCACCTTGAAGGCCCTTATATCAATCCAGAGAAAAAAGGAATTCATAATCCGAATTATATTCGCAAACCCGACCAAAACATGATCGATTTTCTTTGCCAAAATGCCGATGTGATAAAGATTATCACCTTAGCGCCAGAAAGAGTTGAAGCAGCCATGATTAGGCAGCTGGTCGATGCAGGCATTCATGTTTCAACAGGCCACACTAATGGCACTTATGAAGATGCGCGAAATGGCTTTAATGCGGGTATTAGAATGGGAACACATTTGTTTAATGCCATGCCAGCAATTACCGGCAGAATGCCTGGCGTCGTTGGTGCTATTTACGATGAGTCTCAAGTCTATTGCGGTATTATTGCCGATGGCTTACATGTTAACTGGGCCAATATACGCAATTCACACCGCATTAAACAAGATAAGTTAATTCTGATTACGGATGCGATTCTACCCGTTGGGACCAATATTGAACAATGTACCTTTGGTGGCCAAACCGTATACTATAAAGATGGTAAATGTACCGGCATTGATGGCACATTAGGCGGCTCTGCTTTGACCATGATCGAAGCCGTTAAAAACAGCGTCAATTATGCCGGTATTGCACTAGATGAGGCACTTAGAATGGCAACATTATACCCAGCTAAATCTATCGGTGTTGAGAGTAAATTAGGCACAATTAGCGTTGGAAAAGTGGCAAATCTCGTGGTATTTGATCATGATTTTATTATTCAAAAAACTATTGTTAACGGCCAGACACTTAGCTAAACGCCCCGCCATTCTCACGTTGCTAACTATTGCTGCACAGTAAATGAGGATGGCACGGCTAACGAACAAATAATGTCATAGCCTATTAATTAAGTATATAATGTGCTAATTAATCCATTATTAGTCACATTTATTACCATCTAACAAGGACAAAATAGGTCATGACATTGAATTATTTGAACTTGATAGGCAATGCAGAATTAGTGAAACAGCTAAACTATGCAATGATTTATCGATTAATTATTCAACAAAGTCCAATATCTCGAATTCAATTAGCGGAAATTAGCCAGCTTGCACCGGCGAGTATTACCAAAATTACACGCCAGCTATTGAAAAAAAAACTGATCAAAGAAGTGGATGTTCAGCAATCAACTGGTGGTCGACCCGCTGTATCTATTGAAGCAAAATTTGATTACTATCAAGTTATTGCCATCAAATTTAGTCGTGATGATCTAACCATTGAACTGTATGATCTTGGTGGCAATAGTCTAGCATTTAAATCTTATCCCTTAAATGACTTTACTCAGCGATTAGCGCAAAATTACCTGATTAATGTTATCGAGCTATTTATTCACGAACAGAGTAAAAAAATCAAAAACTTGATTGCGATCTCTGTTGTTATGCCTGGTGTCATTGATTCGGTACAAGGTATTATCCGCTATACACCGCATATCCAAGTCAATAACTGGCCACTAGCTCATATTTTAAACGAAAAGTTTCATGTCACGGTGGTTGTAGGTAACGATGTGCAAAGCTTAGCCTTAGCCGAAAGTTATTTTGGTTCAACCAAGACCGTCAAGGACTCAATTTTAATTCGTGTCCATCGCGGGGTTGGCTCTGGCGTCATTATTAATCATCAGCTGCTAATGAATCATAATCAAAGCGCAAGCGAGGTTGGCCATATTCAAATTGATCCACTCGGCGGACGCTGTCATTGTGGTAATTTTGGCTGCCTTGAAAATCAAGTGGTGAATATTGCTATTGAAGAAAAAGCAAAACGACTGCTTGAACAAGGTTATCCTAGTAAATTAACGAGCGAGAAGTGTGATATTGCAACCATTTGCCAACTGGCAAATCAAGGCGATAGGCTGGCTGAAAAACTGATTAAAAACGCGGGGGAAAACCTAGGACAAGCCGTCGCAATTATGGTCAATATTTTTAATCCGCAGTGTATTGTACTAGCCGGTGAAATAACCAAAGCACCGCAAATATTACTCAGTGCCGTACAAAGTTCTCTGGAAGCGCAAACCTTAAAACAGCTGCGAGAAAACGTGGTAATTGGCTGCTCGACGTTAAATGATAAATCCGCAATCGGCGCATTTGCCTTAGTGCAACAAGCGCTATTCAACGGCTCTTTAATTATGATGATTTTAGGTGACGAGAAATAACAACCGCCACACGAGCTGCAACGAACAGACAGCTCGTGTAATAAATCACTAGCGTAAAATTCTCAGCATACGGCGCAGTGGCTCCGCCGCCCCCCACAATAGCTGATCACCTACCGTAAATGCAGATAAAAATTCTTTACCCATGTTAAGTTTACGCAGGCGCCCAACCGGGGTTGATAACGTGCCCGTCACTGCTGCCGGCGTCAGTTCACGCATTGATAACTCACGATCATTTGGAATCACTTTAACCCAATCATTATGGTGAGCAAGTAACTGTTCAATATCCGTAATCGCAATGTCCTTTTTCAATTTCAATGTAAATGCCTGACTGTGGCAACGCAGCGCGCCAATGCGGACACACAAACCATCAACCGGAATAATTTGACTGGTTCCCAAAATTTTATTGGTTTCAGCTTGCCCCTTCCACTCTTCCCGGCTTTGACCGTTATCGAGTTGTTTATCAATCCACGGAATTAAGCTGCCCGCTAACGGTACGCCAAAATTATCAGTCGGTAATGAACCATCGCGCATTTTTGCGGTCACTTTTTGCTCAATATCTAAAATAGAGGCGTGAGGATTAGTTAGCTCTTTAGCAACATCGGCATGTAACATACCCATTTGTGTCAGCAGCTCTCGCATATGACGAGCACCACCACCAGAAGCCGCTTGATAAGTAGACACAGACACCCAATCGATCAGATCAGCCGCGAACAAGCCACCTAGCGACATAAGCATCAAACTCACTGTGCAGTTACCGCCAACAAATGTTTTTATACCACGATCGAGCGCAGCATCAATATTTGCACGATTGACTGGGTCAAGAATAATGATCGCATCATCTTTCATACGCAGGGTTGAAGCAGCATCAATCCAGTATCCTTGCCAACCAGATGCACGCAATTTAGGATAAACAGCAGAAGTATAATCACCGCCCTGACAAGTGACAATAATATCTAAGGCTTTTAATGCATCAATATCGTTTGCATCTTGTAGCACGCTTGTTTTACCTGCAAAAGCCGGAGCTTGCTGACCTGTTTGAGATGTTGAGAAAAATATGGCATTAATACCATCAAAATCACGTTCTTGAATCATACGCTGCATTAATACAGAACCAACCATGCCTCGCCAACCGATAAAACCAACATTTTTCATAAGCAATTATCCATAAATTAAATAAATCGTTATTTTTAATGGGTACATACCCAAGCTCTCTAGATTTAACTATTAAAACAAAATATCAGTATAAAACAAGCAAGATAATAATTATTTTGAAAGTGGAATCGGTTATAAAAGGTGATTATGTCATTACTGATACCAATTGTAGGCTTACTTTCATAATAATCTAAATTTATCTTAGATTCTAATGTAAATAAACGAGTTTTATCGGCATATTCTCGCCTATATGCTATAAATATAGCATGATGTTATGGTATTATGCTTACCCTAAACGATAACAGTTTGATATCCATTTGATTTATTATGTCAACACCATTTGATCCAACAAAACGATTTTTGATAAAAGGAATAGCAGCAGCCTGTCTGTTGTCGGTTGCTCGTGTTGGATTTGCAGCGACAGCTCAAATAGTTGCAGTACGTGTTTGGCCCTCTTCAACGTATACGCGTATCACACTTGAATCGAATGTTCGCTTATCTTACAAACAATTCTTACTGACTAATCCGAATCGTTTAGTCATCGATATTGATGATCTCAATTTAAATGGTACATTTCGCAATATTACCGCTTTAGTGCAACCTCAAGATCCCTATATTAAACAGTTAAGAGTTGGGCAGTTTGATCATAAAACCGTTAGATTAGTTATTGAATTAGCCCAATCGGTGAATCCAAACTTATTTACATTAAGCCCAATTGCAGAATTTAAAAATCGCTTAGTCATCGATCTCTATCCACAAATGCCTAGCGCTGCTGATGATGATCCGCTATTTGCGTTACTGCAAGAATTTAATAAAGGGGAATTAGGTGATGATGAACCCACTGTATCACCGATGCCAAAAAAGCTTAATGATAAAGTTATCATTGTACTTGATCCAGGTCATGGCGGAGAAGATCCTGGCGCGATTGGTTATTATAAAACACGTGAAAAAGATATCGTGTTACAAATCGCACGTAGATTACGCGATTTAATTAAGAAAGAAAAAGATATGATCGCCCATATGACACGTAATGAAGATGTTTTCTTACCTTTGCGCGTCAGAGTTGAAAAAGCACGCACACTCCATGCCGATTTATTTATCTCAATCCATGCGGATGCCTTTACTAAACGATCGGCAAGAGGGTCATCGGTATTTGCCCTGTCAACCAAAGGGGCAAGTAGCTCTGCGGCAAGCTATCTTGCTCAAACCCAAAATGAAGCTGATGAAATCGGTGGCGTTAGCCGTAGTGGCGATCGTTATCTTGACCATACTCTTCTTGATTTAGTCCAAACTACAACTACCAGCAATAGCTTAGTGCTTGGTAAAGAGATTTTAACCCAAATGAAGCGGGTCAATACGCTGCATAAATCACTAGTTGAAAGTGCCGGGTTTGCGGTATTAAAAGCGCCTGACGTCCCTTCGGTGTTAGTTGAAACGGCATTTATTAGTAATATCAATGAAGAGAAAAAACTGAAAACGGCTAACTTCCAAAATCAAGTCGCCAAAGCAATACTTGACGGCATTAAAAACTACATTAAATTACGCAAAAATTAATCAGTATAAGCGAACTAAGATTAGCACACCAAGCTGACAATAACGACTCATCGTCAATCACAATCATATCGTGTATTTATTATCGATCATGATCTCATATAGTATAATTTAGCATATAAATCGCTATAACCTGTAAATTAAGTCGATAATTCGTCATTTTAACTACAAAAATAAACACATTAGTAAACATTGCAGACTTAACAATCAAATAAAATTATTTTAAAACGAAAATTTAGCAATAAATTCGACGTATAAAAAAAAACTATATCAAATGATAAAAAAATAGAATTATTCAATATCAACGTTTTTTGTTATCTTCAAATAAGACAAAATTTAACCCGTTAATTGAGGAAACAAATATGACTACATCTGTTATTGGCTACCCACGTATCGGTAAACTTCGCGAATTAAAATTTGCCATTGAGTCTTATTTTAAAGGTGATAACACCCAAACTGACTTACTTGCTGTTGCAAAATCGCTACGAGCAACACACTGGCGGCAACAAGCTGACAATAAAATTCAATATATCTCATCCAATGACTTTTCATTTTATGATGCCATCCTTGATACAGCGTGTTTACTAAATATCATCCCGAAACGTTATCAGCAACTCAATTTACCAGCACTAGATCAATATTTTGCCATGGCACGTGGTTACCAAGGTGAGCATGGTGACGTCCATGCTCTAGCAATGAAAAAATGGTTTAATACCAATTACCACTACCTAGTACCTGAAATCGAAGCAACAACTGAAATAAAACTGGTTGGCAGCAAACCGTTTGATGAATACCTTGAAGCGAAGCAATTAGGTATTGAAACAAAACCAGTGATTATCGGACCACTGACCTTTTTAAAATTAGCGAAACTCCCTGCTGGTCAAACCTATCAGCACTATCAAGCAGCAGTGATTGCAGCATACCAAAATATCATCGCTAAATTCTCACAATTAGGCGTAAATTGGCTACAAATCGATGAACCTATTTTAGTCACCGATTTAAACCAACAAGACATTCAAGCATTTGAACAAATTTACCAAGCTTTGCTAGCGAAAAAGCGCAACGTTAAAGTTTTACTGCAAACGTATTTTGGTGATATCCGTGATTGTTATGCGCAGGTAACTGCCCAGTCATTTGATGGAATTGGTATCGACTTTGTCGAAGGTAAACAGTCAGTTACGCTTTTACAACAACATGGCTTCCCGGCGGATAAAATCCTATTTGCCGGTGTGATTAATGGTAAAAATATTTGGCGTAATAACTATGCAAACACCTTAGCATTACTCGATAAAATTAAGGCTAAAACAACAAAGCTCGTCATTAATACCTCTTGTTCGCTATTACACGTCCCTTATACATTGCAAAGTGAAACAAAATTAACGATAGCGCAAAAAGCATACTTTACTTTCGCCCAAGAGAAACTACAAGAACTTGCAGAACTCGGTTTACTGATTAAAGAGGCAGATGCCAAACAACACACAGCCTATAAATCAAATCAAGTCTTGTTTACTCGTGAGCGTGAAGGAACGCATCACGCCATCAAACAACGTGTGACAGCACTAACCAAGCAAGACTTTGTCCGCTTACCCGAATTTGCTGAGCGCGAAAAATTACAACAACAAAAACTGAATTTACCGGTATTACCTACCACAACAATTGGTTCTTTTCCCCAAACCGGTGACGTACGTTTAAATCGTGCAAAATTTAAAAAAGGTGAAATCAATCAGGCGCAATATACTGAATTTAATCAGCAAAAAATTTCCGAATGCATTAAATTACAAGAAAACATCGGCCTTGATGTCTTAGTTCATGGTGAGTTTGAACGTAATGACATGGTGGAATACTTTGGCGAAAGCTTAAATGGCTTTTTGTTTACTGAAAAAGCTTGGGTGCAGTCTTATGGCACACGCTGCGTTAAACCGCCAGTTATTTGGGGTGATGTATCACGTTCCAAGCCGTTTACGGTCGAATATTCACAGTATGCGCAAAGCCTAACAAACAAACCGGTTAAAGGCATGTTAACAGGCCCTGTCACCATTTTAAATTGGTCATTCCCACGTGAAGATATCTCTTATAAAGAATCAGTATTCCAAATTGGTCTAGCTATCGCTGATGAAGTCTTGGATTTAGAAGCTGCAGGTATTGGTATTATCCAAATTGATGAAGCGGCGTTAAAAGAGAAACTACCATTACGTAAAGCAGATTGGCACAGCGAATATCTTGATTGGGCAATCCCAGCTTTCCGTCTTGTCCATAGCAAAGTGAAGCCTGAAACACAAATTCATACACATATGTGTTATAGCGAATTCACTGACATCATTAAAGAAATTGATCAGATGGATGCCGATGTCATTTCGTTTGAAGCATCACGTTCTAATCTCGAAATTATTGATGTGCTAAAACGCAATAACTTTAAAACCGAAGTCGGGCCCGGTGTTTATGATATTCACTCACCACGCGTCCCATCAATTGATGAAATTCGCCTAACGATTGAAAAACTATTGGCCAAAATTGATAAACAAAAATTGTGGGTCAATCCAGACTGTGGTCTAAAAACACGTGGTGAAAAAGAAGTTGTTGCCAGTTTAACTAACCTAGTCAAAGCAACACAGGCTATTCGACAGGAATTATAGCGATGAAGATTAATCAAAAATTCAAAGATAAGACCATATTGTCTTTTGAGGTTTTCCCACCGCGGAAAACCTCTCCACTGGAATCGATTTACGGCACACTACGTGAGCTTGGTAATTTAAAACCAGACTTCATTAGCGTCACCTATGGTGCTGGCGGCAGTTTAAATGGCGAAACAACTATTAATATTGCCCATGCCGTTAAGCATACTTATGGCATCGAAAGTGTTGCACACCTTCCATGTATTCACTTTAGCAAAGATGAGATTAAATCCATTTTAACTGAGCTAAATCATGCTGGGGTCGTTAATGTGCTGGCATTAAGGGGGGATATTACACCTGAATGGCAACCCAAAAAAGACTTTAATTACGCTAGTGAGCTAGTCACTTTTATTAAAGAACAAGGTGATTTTAATGTGATTGGTGCCTGCTACCCTGAGGGGCATACCGAAGCGACAACCGTAAAACAAGATCTGATTAATTTAAAAGAAAAAGTGGATGCAGGTACCAATCAATTAATTTCTCAGCTTTTTTTTGATAATGACTATTTTTATGTTTTCCGAGAGAAAGCCGCTAGCATGGGTATCCATGTCCCCATTGAAGCCGGTATCATGCCGGTTGTGAATAAAAAGCAGATAGAAAGAATGGTCTCTATTTGTGGTGTTAATCTACCTAAGAAGTTTAAACAGATGATGGAAAAATATGAGCATCATCCGGAAGCTTTTCGTGATGCAGGTATTGCGTATGCGATAGATCAAATCGTTGATTTAGTATCACAAGACGTAGACGGCGTACACTTATATACAATGAATAACTCATTAATTGCCAGACGAATTAATGAATCAGTCGCTTCATTATTTAGTGTGCCAAAACAGATTCAATAACTAACGGCGCCTTGAGTGGCATCTTTGTCTTTATTGTGATAATAATCAAAAGATAAAAATTCACTTGCGCGTCATTTAACTACAGAGCTTAATATTGTGTTATCAATTTTGGGATATAGAATAAAAGACAAAAAATGAATGGTAAAAATTGGTTGCGGGGGCTGGATTTGAACCAACGACCTTCGGGTTATGAGCCCGACGAGCTACCAAGCTGCTCCACCCCGCGTCAGAGAGGTGCCCATAATATAGTATTAAAAAAAGATTGCAACTATTATTATGGCAACATGCTTAAAAGATAAGCAAATGATTAAAAATGTCGGTTAAAGCAGCGATAGGTGTCTTAAATTAACACTATTTTTCACAACGATGATTTAAATAAGCCTATTACAACATTTTGTTGTTCTGTGCCTTTTTATATCATCATATATGCTAAGTGGGATATGATTAACATTGGTAGATATGCTAGACTACTGGAGTATTTGTAACCTGCATCGAGAGTCACGCCCATGAAGTTTAAAGCAATCATATTAGGATTTATTAGCTATTTATCAATCGCAGCAAGTTATGCAGATAATGCATCTCTCGATCAGTTGCGTAACCGTTTTAGTCAATGGCAAACAAGCTATCAGTCACTATCAGATTCTGATCAGAAAAAGCTGCTTGATTCGCTCCAAAGCTATCCTTTATACCCTTATGCCAAATATCAATACCTACAAGCTCATCTCGATACACTAACGTCAGATCAAATCAATCAGTTTATCGCCGAAAATCAAAACTTTCCGCTCTCAACAACACTAATGCAAAACTATTTACAAGCGTTAACCATACGTCAAGATTGGAATAGTATTACCCAATTAAATATCGATAACTCGATTGCTTCACAATGCCGCTACCAATATGCACTATTTCAGCAAGGCAAAAAGACGTTAGCATTAGAACCGATTAAAGAGATTTGGTTATCTGCCAGTGATCTGCCCGCAGCCTGTGATCCGATTTTCGCTGAATGGAGTAAAACCAGCGATAAAACGGCGAATACCGTTTTAACTCGTATCGATCTCACTTTGAAAAGAAATAATGTTAAATTAGCGCGTCACCTTACCGACCAGTTACCCGATAACTATAAAACCCTGAAGAAAAACTTAATTGCGCTGTATAATAGTCCAAAAACCTTACCTGACTTTGCCCGTAATATTTCACCAAGCCCATTTAGTCAAAAAGTGGTGATGCAATCTTTTGCCCGTTTTGCCAGTATAGATACCGATAAAGCAAAATCCTTAATTCCAACCCTAGTTAAGCAACAAAAGTTAAGCAAAGATGATGAAAATGCAATGTTTAGAACTATTGCCAGTAACTATTTTCAAGATTCAGCTACCGATGAACAAATTAAATGGCGAGATCAATTCATCGCACAAGATCGCAGTACGTCGTTGGTTGAAAGACGAATTCGACAAGCCCTTAGAAAAAATGATATCAACGATCTCGCTTACTGGTTAAATCTGTTAAACCAACAAGATAAACAAAAAGATGAATGGCAATATTGGCAAGCAATCGTGTTACTTAACAACAAACAGGAACAAGAAGCTAACACAATTTTTAATACGCTGATAGAAGGACGTGGTTTTTATGCAATTTATAGCGCACAAAAACTCAATAAGCCTTACCATTTTGATCTTAATTATCCGGTTATGAAAGGCGAGGCATCAAAACAAAAAGAGCTAACCATCCTGCGTGATAAATATAAAAATGATCCGGTAATGAAACGCATTGATGAACTGCATTTTTGGCAAATGCGAGCCGAAGCCGCAAAAGAATGGCGCAACTATTTATATAATACTCCCCATAATAAACAATACGCCGAGCTTGCACGCTATTCCCATAGCATGGGCTGGGGTGAACATAGTATTCAAGCCACAATAGCCGGTAAATTATGGGATAATTGGGTTGAGCGCTTCCCCATTGTCTATCAAGACCTATTTAATGAATCACTCACTGAAAAAACAATACCGCTATCATTTGCTCTGTCTATCGCCAGACAAGAAAGCGCACTCGATGCAACCGTACAATCACCCGCAGGTGCAAGAGGATTGATGCAATTAATGCCAGGAACCGCTAAAGATAGTGCGAAAAAAATCACTAACTTGGACTATACCTCAGCTGAACAACTCTATGATCCTAAAACCAATATTCAATTAGGCACCTACTATTTGAATTATGTTTATCAATTATTTAATAACAATCGTATTCTAGCCTCTGCGGCTTATAATGCTGGGCCAAATCGTGTTAATCGCTGGCTAAAAGACACATCAGGCAAGCTTGATGCGATTGCATTTATTGAGAGTATCCCTTTTACAGAAACGAGAAATTATGTTAAAAGTGTACTCGTTTATGATTACATATATGCACTGTTACTTAACAACCAACATGATACTATTTTGCATGATAATGAAATAAACAATGCCTATTAAATTTATGATCAATAACACGATATTTAGTTTTAGAAGAGAATCCAATGAAAGACGATGATTGGCAAAATACAGTAAATTTTTTACAACAGGCTTTTGAAGATAACTATCAGCTTGATTTATTCAAGCTGCTGATGACAACCGATGAGCGCAGTGCACTCATTACGCGCGTTAAAATAGTCAAATCCTTACTCGAGGGCAGTGTAAACCAACGTCAACTGAAAGAACAATTGGGAATCGGCATTGCAACGATTACACGTGGTTCAAACTCTTTAAAAGATGTTTCTCCAGAATGTAAAGCTTGGCTAGAAAAAACCCTTTTAAATAAATAAGACGCTAAATTTAGCGCCTTATTTAATATCAAAGTTACATTACAAACAACCCGCATCATCTTTCATAATGATGGGCACGCAATAATCGCATTCCATCAATGGTATCTCCGATACAATAGATGATGCAGTTAAGTTACTGTGATCATAGTGAATTTCAATCACATCACCGGCACGAATTTTGATATTTAAGCGAGGAAGTGCTGAAAAATAAACTTGTGACATAAAATCAGAAAAACCACTTGGTATACCAACATATTTAAAACAAATATACAGGCCGCCTTGATTCACATATTTATGTATATTATCAACGATACTATTGTCTTCAAGACCAATCGTATAAAATATCTGCTGTTCATCGATATGATCTTTATCACTGTGCGTGCGCATGAAAGTATAGATTCGATCAGGTAACATTTTATGATTTTTAAAATATTTGGCTAAATAATCGGTAAAAAATTGTTTTCTAAAAACGGCATTATTTTGTATCAGTTGATTTAAGGAGCAGTTATTTCGATATGTTATACCCCAAAAGACCTTTTCAGGAAAGTTGACAAATGAGGGTTCTGGCAACATAAATCTAGTTCGATTCAGTACAATCGGTGGCATGATTCCCTCTAAATCCCATAAGGTATTACGTCGATATGTTGCCGGAGTGTCACTAAACTGTTTCTTAAATGATCTAGTGAAGGTTTGCTGAGAATCAAAGCGATATTGCATAGCAATATCTAAAATAGGCTTACTGGTTAATTTAAGAGCTACTGCTGCATGAGTTAAACGACGATTACGAATATAAGTACCTAAAATTTGACCGGTGACTTTTTTAAACATTCGTTGCAAATGCCATTTTGAATAACCGGACTTATCAGCGACATGATCAATAGATAATGGCTGTTCTAAATTTTTTTCAATCCAAAGTATTAAATCGGATATAATGCTAGTTTGATTCATCATAATGCGTCATTATCCATAATATTAAGCCCACATTTTTCTTAATTATGCCGCAAATATTGCTATAATCAAGAGATAAAACAATATTTTAATAATATGAATGCTCTCCAGATTGATGATCCGTTAAATCTCTTACACCGACTAATTCCGTAAACTCAGTGAGTAACTGTTTTTCGATACCTTCCTTTAACGTGACATCAACCATCGAACATCCATTACAACCGCCGCCAAACTGGAGTATAACGTAATTATCTTCGGTAATTTCTACTAAACTGACATAACCACCATGACTGGCAAGTTGAGGATTAATTTCAGCTTGTATCATATAATTAACACGTTCAATCAAGGGAGCGTCATCTGATACTTTTTTCATTTTAGAATTTGGTGCTTTTAACGTTAACTGAGAACCCAACTCATCAGAAACAAAATCAATTACCGCTTCCGCTAAAAATGGCGCACTAATGTGATCAATATAAACAGAGAAATCGCCATTATCTTCTTCAATATCTGACTCTTCAACCGCATCAGGTGCGCAATAAGATACGCCACATTCCGCTGTTGGTGTACCAGGATTAATGACAAAAACACGAATCTGCGTTCCCTCTGGTTGGTTACTTAATAATTTTTTAAAATGCGCCCTTGCTGCATCATTAATCGTAATAATCGACATATTTCCTTCTCCTGCCAAAAAATGTTATCCTCAATCAGGATAATAGTTGACTTAATTTATCAATTATTATAAAGCTTGTTTTGGCTTTTACAAGCGGGTACGACATAAACACAATATCTGAATATGTAATGCGCCTTGTTTTTTAAGTTCTTTACTCAGCTCATGTACGGTGTAACCTGTCGTGACAATATCATCGATAACGGCTATCGTTTTCCCCGTTAAATCCTCATAACAGCTAAAAGTATTTTTTACATTACAAGCTCTTTGCGATTTAGATAATAATTTTTGTTCCAACCTGCCGGAATGACGCGACAGTAGATAAGGCTTGAAATCGCTATCAAGCCAGTGTGCAATATGTTGAGCTAACAATTGTGATTGATTATATCCCCTTAACCAATATCGAGATCTAGACAATGGAACACAAGTGACAATATCCGGCTTAGCTAAGCCATAGCACTCTCTCGCGTGATACCAAGCTAAAAATATTAACCTTGCCAACCCATACGATAATTGAGTTTTTTGCCGAGATTTGAATTGGTAAATAAGCTGACTCAAAGGAGGTCTATAATCCGTAAATGCAGTTAATGTATGCCAGGCTGGTTTAAAATCAAGGCAGTAATAACAAGGCTGATTGATATTGAGTAAGGGTAAACCACAACCTAAACAGGTTAATGAAGTATCAGAGAGATGCTTAATACACTCACTACACACTCCCCAAGGTAAACTAAGTGGTAAACAACACAAGATACAGTTCATGAGAAAATCACTCAAACTTTACCATCATAACCTACAATAATTGTACAATATGTATTGCAATCAAGTGTTGCTAAATTTTGCGAGATACCACTAAATTTATTATTTTCTTTTTCCTATTGTGGTGTGAATTAGTTATAATGCCAGCAATTAAATCGTATTAAAGGAAATTGAAATGAATGCAATAAAAGCATTATTATTGACAGCAACCCTAACACTTATTTCAACGTTTGCTATCGCCAATAGCAAAGTATTAATGGAAACAACAGCCGGTAACATTGAAATCGAACTCAACAGTGAACAAGCTCCAATCACGACTGAAAACTTTTTAACCTATGTTAATAACGGATTTTATAATGGTCTTACCTTTCACCGCGTTATCCCTAACTTTATGATTCAAGGTGGTGGCGCAGATGATCAACTTAATTTTAAAACACCTAAAGCACCAATTAAAAATGAAGCAGACAATGGCTTGAAAAACGACCGCGGTACGATTGCGATGGCAAGAACAAGTGCTGCAGATAGTGCAACGAGTCAGTTTTTCATTAATGTGGTAGATAATGATTTTCTTAATTACCAATCACCAGCCAATTATGGTTATGCGGTATTTGGTAAAGTGACCCAAGGTATGGATGTAGTTGATAAAATTGCTTCTGTACCGACGGATCGTAAAGGGCCGCACCAAAACGTACCTGTTGACCCGATTTATATTACAAAAGTGAGTGTGATTGAGTAATCTCAAATAAAAAAAGCGCAATATGCGCTTTTTTTTATCTATTATTTAAGTCGCATCAACAAATTGGCCAGCGACCTGACGCCAACCCCTGTTGCCCCTGTTGCCCATAACGCTGTTGCGCTTTTACGAAAGGTAGCAGAACAATCCACATGTAGCCAATTCTTTTTATAATCTTTAATAAAGTAAGACAAAAAAGCCGCTGCCGTGCTTGCACCTGCGGTATTAGGTAAGCCAGAGTTACCAATGTCAGCAAATGACGATGGGAACTGACCACGATGAAATTCTGCTAAAGGCAGTTGCCAAAAAGCTTCATGTTCATCATCTGCGCCATTTAATAACTGCTTTGCAAAACTATCATCAAAAGACAATAACGCATGGTAATCATTACCCACCGCGGCTTTAGCCGCCCCCGTCAAGGTGGCGCAATCAATCAGGTATTTAGGATTATCGTTATCAGCGCATAAAAGGCCATCAGCAAGAACTAAGCGGCCTTCAGCATCGGTATTTTCAATTTCCACGCTGACGTTATTACGATAACGAATAATATCGCCAAGCTTAAATGCATCACCACTGACTAAATTATCTGCGCAGCATAAATAAAGCTTGATACGTTGTTGTACTCCGCGAGCAATCGCTAAGGCAAGTCCGCCGCTAACTAACGCCGCGCCACCCATATCAGCGCGCATAGACTCCATAAAGCTACTTGGTTTTAAACTATAACCACCCGAATCAAAGGTAATCCCTTTACCAACCAAGCAGGTAAAAATAGGCGCTTGTGGATCTTGTGTAGGATTATAGTCAAGTTCAAGTAACACTGGGGGACGAACCGATCCTTTACCCACCGTATAAAGCCCCATATAGTTTTTACTTTTTAAGCCGTCACCCACAATAAATTGATATTTAACATAAGGTGATAGTGAACTTAAAAAGTCAGCACACCCCTGAGCAAGTTGCATCGGACTTTGCTCTTCTGCCGGCTGATTAATCAGATCGCGAGTCCAGTCAACTATTTTTAGCCGATTTTGTAGCTCTTGTTGATCAGCTTTGCTGAGCTTAGACCACGTAATTTTGGCTTTTTGATGTGTTTTTGGCTGACGATAACCCATCCAAAAATGCCAATTGGCTTCTAAGTCCCAATCGTCACCATCGAATTTGAGCGTGTAAATACCTTGGCTCTCTATTTTACGCCCCGCTCGCTGAATGGCGCCAAGCTTATGCCCTTTTTTATAGTGAATCGTAATTCCTTGCTCTGAATAGCTCAGTAAAGCAGATTTACCCCACAATTCACCAGCCGGTTGATTGGACAGAAAAATCGACATTTTAGGCATGATACGTAGCTCCAATAATATAATATAGCAATGTAGGATTAATGATGAACTTAATGCTTACCATCATGAATAAACCAATCAAATAAAAGTAATCAGATCGTTTTACTCTTTGTAATCTGTAAATTTAAGCTATAATTTAGCTAAAGATGAAACAAAATACAACAGAGAGGCATCTAATGTCGCCGCTATCATCACATATTATGACGATTGAACATGGTATCAACTTCCGCGATCTCGGCGGAATAAAAACACAAGATGGGCGCACAATTCGTTCTGGTTTACTCTTTCGATCGGGTGATTTTTCGGATATCACTAAAGATGAGATACAAATTCTCCATAAAAAACTAAATCTGCAAAATGTACTTGATTACCGCGACCATGCTGAAACTCAAAAACGGCCCGATAATTTATGGCCTGGCGTCAACTATCTGCATATTCCCGCTAATCCACTGAGCAATGAAGTAACGGCTACGTTAACCAACGAACTAAGATCAGACAATCACCCCAAAAAATTCTTACCAACCGAGTTTATGATTCAACTTTATCAATTATTACCATTTAATAATCTAGCTTACCAAAAACTGATTGAATTATTGCTCCGTGGTGAATCATTGGTGCAACACTGCGCAATTGGCAAAGATCGAACTGGAATTGGAGTTGCTATCACACTTTTTATCCTCGGTGTTGATGAACAAACGATTATGACTGATTATATCTTAACCGATAAGCTACTCGCCAATTATCGAGAAAAGTTACTTAACCAATATAAAGATCAGTTAGGTGATAATGCTTTTGCAGAGCGGCAAGACATTTTTTTAGCCAAACCTATCTATTTACAAGCAGCGTTTGATGCAATAAAACAAAAATATCAATCAATTGATGATTGGCTTAAATATGAATATCAATTAAATGAACAAAAAAAGCGAGTGATTCAAAATTACTACCTAAGTTAATGTTCATTAATAGCATTTAGCGATATACTGATTTATACAAAGCAATGTCAAATAAAATAATAAATCATAACTCACACTATTAATGGGAGCAGTATCATGTTAACGAAAGAAATGGCGCAAAAGCTTAATGATCAACTCAATCTTGAATTTTACTCATCTAATCTTTATCTACAAATGAGCGCTTGGTGTGATGACCAAAATTTTTCAACATTTGCGCGCTTTCTTCGCGATCATGCCAAAGAAGAGATGAATCACATGCAGCGTTTATTTGATTATGTTCAAGATTGTGGCTCACTTGCAATTGTTGGAAAAATTGATGCACCAGAAACTCAATTTAGCTCATTAGGCGATGTCTTTAAAAAAGCCTATGCCCATGAAATGAAAATTAGCCAAGCAATTAATGATCTTGTTGATTACGCTTTAACTAAAAAAGACTATTCGACTTTTCAGTTTTTACAATGGTATGTTGCTGAGCAGCATGAAGAAGAAAAGCTATTTAAAACCATTCAAGACAAATTAGAATTAGTTGGTGATAAAAAACGTGACCTATTTTTCATGGATAAAGATTTTACACAAGTCTTATCCGAATCTGGATTACTTGCCAATAATAATGCTTAGTCTTCATTGATGTTAATAAAAAAGGCGTTTTAACTAAAACGCCTTTTTTAATCGATTAATCTGGTTGCCATAATATATCTTTAACATAGCCAATAATTGTTTCCGAAATATTTTTCATAACACTACTTTCAGGCGCAAAGCGATGCCAATAAAGCATACGGCGTTGGAATAGTCCTTCGGTTAAATTAACTAACTCACCGCTTTTTAACTCTTTTTCAACCTGTAAAATCGGCAGCATACAACACGCATTACCTTGTTTTGCTAATTGCACAAATGCTTCTGATGAACTGGTAATATGGCATACAACACTACCTGGCGCCAAATTAAAATTATCGTTTAAAAACATTTGATGCATATCATCTAAATGATCAAAAGCAACAGCTGGTGCTTTCATGAGCGTAGCACGGGTTACGCCATTAGGGAAATAACGTTTAGCAAAATCAGGTGAAGCTACAAAAATATAATCAAGTGCGCCTAATCGATCAGAAAGGCAACCTGGTAATGGTAACTCTTGAATACTAATCGCCCCAACAACAGTCCCTAAACGCAATAAATCTAAAGTATGTTCTTCATCTTTAACTAAAATATCAAATCGTAGATTACTTTTATCAAGTACCGGTTTTAAAGCGGGAAGTAACCAAGTCGCAAGGGAATCAGCATTGACTGCAATCGAAAGCGATAAAGGCGTAGTATTATGATCATTATCACCAAGCCACTGTTGTTCTAATAACTCAACTTGATGCAATAAACCTAATAAATGTTCGCCCTGCTTGGTTGCTTTTGGCGGAATAGTCCTAACTAAGAGCTGTTGACCAAAAAAACTTTCAAGCTGCTTAATACGCTGTGATACTGCTGGTTGTGTAATGCAGAGTTTATCCGCAGCACGCTCAAATCCGCGTTCTTTTATAACAGCATCTAATGCTTGTAAAGCTCTATAATCTGGACGTTTCATGGTTATACAATCGTTTTATGTGGATTTTATAGTCAAAAGATTCATTTATTTTGTCAAAATCATAATGATTTTTATGTTCTCATTAGTTACTATGCCATATATTATACAATATTGCTTTTAAAATTTTTATTTTTTATCAAGAATCAAATAAAGGTATCGATAATGACTCAAGATGAACTAAAAAAAGCAGTCGGTTTTGCCGCACTGAAATTTGTCAAGCCCCAAACAATTGTTGGTGTTGGAACCGGCTCAACTGCGGCTCATTTTATTGATGCTTTAGCAACAATAAAGCACGATATTATCGGCGCCGTTTCGAGTTCTGAAGCATCAACAGCGAAGTTAAAATCCTACGGTATTACTATTTTTGATTGTAACGATGTCGATAGTTTAGATATTTACGTTGATGGTGCAGATGAAATCAACCATCAAATGCATATGATTAAGGGTGGCGGGGCTGCATTAACGCGCGAAAAAATCATTTCAGCAATCAGTAAACAATTTATTTGTATTGTTGATGAATCAAAAGTCGTTAATACTTTAGGTAAATTCCCATTACCGATTGAAGTCATTCCAATGGCACGTTCTTATGTTGCAAGAGAATTATTCAAACTGGGCGGCAAACCGATTTATCGTCAAGGAGTAATCACCGATAATGGTAATGTCATTTTAGACATTCATGATCTCACAATTACCGATCCCATTGAACTTGAAAACAAAATTAACAGCATTGCTGGCGTTGTCACCGTTGGACTATTTGCTAATCGCGGAGCCAATATCGCATTAGTTGGCACAGCTAATGGTGTAAAAGAGATAATCAAATAGGCTATTATTATCAATTGAATTATATCAATAATCTAAAGAGAGGATAACATGGTAGTTCAAGCATTAACCAAAGATGAAAATAAATTTTTGTTACTTGAAGGCGTTCATGCTAGTGCAATAGAAGTTCTAAAATCATCCGGTTATAACAATATTGAGTACCATAAAGGTGCTTTGGATGAAAAAACCTTAAAAGAAGCAATCAAAGATGCTCGCTTTATTGGTATTCGATCCAGAACCCAACTTTCAAAAGAGATTATTGATGCTGCACCAAAACTTGCTGGCATTGGTTGTTTTTGTATTGGGACCAATCAAGTAGACTTAAGCGCAGCGATTCAAAAAGGAATTCCGGTATTTAATGCGCCGTTTTCCAATACCCGATCAGTGGCAGAATTAGTACTTGCTGAAATCATTCTATTATTTAGACGAATACCTGAAGCTAATGCGCAAGCACATTTAGGGAAATGGAATAAAATCGCAGTAGGTTCACACGAAGCAAGGGGCAAACGCCTTGGTATTATTGGTTATGGTCATATTGGTAGCCAATTAAGCGTTCTAGCTGAATCACTAGGTATGAAAGTGTATTTCTATGATATTGAAACCAAATTACCGTTAGGTAACGCAAGGCAAATAAAAACATTATCAGCTTTACTGGAAAAATGCGATGTTATTTCGCTGCATGTCCCTGAAAATACAACGACTATGAATATGATTGGTAAAGCACAACTAGCAATAATGAAACCAAATGCCATATTAATCAATGCATCACGTGGCACTACCGTTGATCTTGATGCCTTAGCTCAAGCTTTGGAAAGCAAACATCTCTCGGGTGCGGCAATCGATGTATTCCCCGTAGAACCCGCAAGTAATAACGAACCATTTGAGTCGCCGTTATGTAAATTTGACAATGTGATTATCACCCCACATATTGGCGGTTCAACCATTGAAGCACAGGAAAATATTGGTGTTGAAGTCGCGACTAAATTAGCAAAATATTCAGATACCGGCTCAACGCTTAGTGCGGTGAATTTTCCTGAAGTTTCATTACCAATACCAAGTCAAGGTGTCAGTCGATTTTTAAATATTCATAAAAATCAACCAGGTGTATTAAATGCCATCAATAATTTATTTGCAAGTCGGGGACTAAATATCTCCGCGCAATATTTGCAAACCATGCCAGAAGTTGGGTATGTTGTTATTGATATTGATCGTGTTGATTTTAATAAAGCAGAAGATATGCTTGAACAACTAAAAAACGTACCTGGTACTATCAGAGCAAGATTACTGTTTTAATCATGCGTAAAAAATAAAAAAGCGCTATTTAATCAAAAATAGCGCTTTTTTTTGAGTCAAGTATTTTGAGTCAAGTAATTAGTCTTTATTACCGCCTCTAAACGCACGTTTACGATCATTTTCAGTTAAATGACGTTTACGTAAGCGGATAGAAATTGGCGTAACTTCAACTAATTCATCATCATCAATAAATTCTAAAGACTGTTCTAAAGACATTTTAATTGGTGGTGATAATGTCGTTGCTTCATCGGTTCCTGATGCTCGCATATTGGTTAATTTTTTACCTGTTAAACAGTTAACCGTTAAATCATTTGAACGAGTATGAATACCAATAATTTGTCCTTCATAAACTTCTGTACCGTGACCAATAAATAACTTACCACGATCTTGTAAGCTATAAAGCGCATAAGCCAATGCTTTACCGGTACCGTTAGAAATAAGCACACCGTTATTACGTTGGCCAATTTCACCAGGACGTACATCATCATAGTGATCAAATGTTGAGTATAACAAGCCTGTTCCCGATGTCATGGTCATGAATTCAGTTCTAAAGCCAATTAATCCACGACTTGGAATAATATAATCTAAACGTACGCGTCCTTTACTATCTGGTAGCATATTAGTTAAATCGCCTTTACGCAGGCCTAATGCTTCCATCACCGAGCCTTGATGTTGCTCTTCAATATCTAATGTTACTTGTTCAAATGGTTCTTGGCGTTTACCATCAACTTCTTTAAAAATAACTTTAGGTCTTGAAACACCTAACTCATAACCTTCACGGCGCATATTTTCGATTAATACAGATAAATGTAACTCACCACGACCTGAAACACGGAAAGCATCTGGATCTGGGGTTTCTTCAACGCGTAGTGCCACATTATGAACAAGTTCTTTTTTCAAGCGTTCTAAAATTTGACGAGAAGTAACAAATTTACCTTCTTTACCCGCAAAAGGAGAGTTATTTACGTTAAAGAACATAGTTACCGTTGGTTCATCAACCGTTAATGCTGGTAATGCTTCAACTGTATTGACATCACAAATCGTATCAGAAATACCTAATTCACCAAGTCCTGTTATTGCAATGATATCACCTGCTTCAGCAACATCAGCTTCATAACGCTGTAGGCCTAAATGACCTAACACTTGACCCACTTTACCGTTACGTCGTTTACCTTCACTATCAACAATAGTGACTTGTTGATTTGGTTTAATACGACCACGTTTAATACGACCGATGCCAATAACACCTACATAGTTATTATAATCAAGTTGCGAGATTTGCATTTGAAATGGACCATCTAAATCAACTTTAGGTGGTTCAACATGCTTAACAATTGCTTCAAATAATGGTGTCATATCTGGCGCCATTGCTTCGTGATCCTGACCGGCAATACCCATTAATGCTGAGGCATAAATAATTGGAAAATCTAATTGTTCATCAGTTGCACCAAGATTAACAAATAGATCGAAAACTTGATCAACAACCCAATCAGGTCTTGCACCTGGTCGATCCACTTTATTAATAACAACAATTGGTTTTAAACCATACGCAAATGCTTTTTGTGTCACAAAACGGGTTTGAGGCATCGGCCCATCCATTGCATCAACAAGCAATAAAACCGAATCAACCATTGACATAACACGTTCAACTTCACCACCAAAATCAGCATGTCCCGGAGTATCAACGATATTAATACGGTAATCATTCCAATTAATAGCAGTATTTTTTGCTAAAATGGTAATACCACGCTCTTTTTCAATCGCATTCGAGTCCATTACACGCTCAGCATCTTCACCACGAGTTTCACCAAGGGTACCTGATTGTTTCAGCAATTTATCAACCAATGTTGTTTTTCCATGGTCAACGTGCGCAATAATGGCAATATTTCTTAAGTTTTCAATCACAATATCTATTCCAGAATAATTAACGGGACAATTAGGCGCAAAATTATACACCTTTTTTGTAATAAGTGTTGCTCTGATTCACAAATAATTCATTTATTATTAAACATACTCGCAGCGATTATACTATATTACCGTAACTTTATAATGAAAAATAAGTATTTACCGCCAAATTATGCCATTTGTGCTAAAATAGAACGAAATATCGCTCGCGTTGGGATAAACCATGAATAAACAGCCCAAAATAGTCATACTCACTGGCGCCGGTATCTCTGCTGAGTCAGGCTTAGCCACTTTCCGAGCTCAAGATGGATTATGGGAAGGGCATGATGTTAATGATGTCGCAACATATGAAGGCTATCAACGAGATCCGATTGCCGTCCACCGCTTTTATAATATGTTACGCCAAAAACTGCGCGATCCCCATATACAACCCAATGCTGCACATTTTGCCTTAGCCGAGTTAGAGTATAAACTAGGTCGTGAAAATGTGACAATTGTGACACAAAATGTGGATGACTTGCATGAAAAAGCCGGTTCACAGCATGTTATCCACATGCATGGTGAATTACTTAAAGCTCGTAATGAAAAAACCGGCGTAATTTTTGACTGCCAGAACGATATTGATTACCTAAAAAATAACAATATTCGCCCTCATATTGTCTGGTTTGGCGAAATACCACTGCAAATGGATGAAATTTACCACCTATTAACGCAGGCTGATTATTTTATCTCAATTGGTACATCAGGCCATGTTTACCCAGCAGCGGGATTTGTACAAATAGCAAACGAGGCTGGCGTAAAAACCATTGAACTCAATTTAGAACCATCCCTAAAAGAGAGCCAATTTGATCAAAAACTTTATGGACCCGCAAGCCAAATTGTTCCCGAATTTATTAAACAGTTGATTTAAATAAAATTAATGTTAACTAATTTTATTTAAATATCGGGTTTTATCTAAATTTCTGACCTGTTCTTGTATCCATTTGGCTTTATTTATCACATATTGATTAGGATGGATGGGACTTAAATAACGCGGATTAGGTAAAATTGCTGCCAGCAAACTGGCTTGCTCAAGTGTTAATTTTTTAGCGCTGGTTTTAAAATAGTATTGTGCTGCAGCGTCAATACCAAAAATACCCTCCCCCCATTCCACACTATTTAAATACACTTCTAGTATTCGCTCTTTCGACCAAAATAATTCAATCCATAATGTAAACCACAGTTCAAATCCTTTACGAATAAAATTTCGCGATGGCCACAAGAATAAATTTTTTGCGACTTGCTGAGTAATCGTGCTTGCACCGCGCACTGTTTGATTATTTTCATTGTAAGTTATCGCTCGCTCAATAGCGTCAACATCAAAACCGAAATGATGAATAAAGTTTTGATCCTCAGCAGCGATCACGGCAATTTTAATATTATCAGATATCGCATCAAAATCACGCCAAACACGATCTTGTTTGGCAGACCAATTTGACAATTTTTGCTCAACCATTAGCATGGTTCCGGGTGGATTGATAAAACGAAACATCAATACCAATAAAATGGATATAATTACAAAAAGAATAATGATTTTTTTGATGAACTTAAACAATCTTTGCATATATGGAACCATAAAAGCGTCATTCATTTGTCAGGCAAGAATCCATTATATACTGATGCTAATGGATATATCACGGTATTGACGCATTATTATGTAAATAACATTGTATAAAGTTACTAATTAATTCAACATCGTCAATATCAAACCATTTAATCTCATCAACTAAATGAACATCTGACGCAATCGCAATAGTATGCGAATCATAAAAAAGAGCTTTATTGTTAGCTTGTCGGTGACAAACTATTTTAGTAATCGCTGCATCTTTAAAACCTTCAACTAACACTAAATCGACATCACTAAATTGCTTAACAAGGTCTGTTAAATTTGGTGGATTATTCGGTGTTTCGGTGATAAGCGCCCAGCGGTGTGAACTGGCAACAATGATTTGCTCCGCGCCTGATTTACGCAATTCATAGCTATCTTTACCTGGAATATCAATATCCATATCATGATGGCTATGTTTGATTACCGCAAAGCGCACATTTCGGGCTTTAAGCTGTAAAATTAATTTTTTTAGTAAGGTTGTTTTGCCACTGCCACTATAACCACAAATACCCATTATTTTTGTCATCACTGATTCCAAATCGATAATTCTTCAGGAGTATTAATATTAATAAATGATTGTTTTTGATCAGCTAAATTAACCATCGCCGCGTTGATACTCTCTAAAAACAGCAATAGTTTACGATCACCTTGCATCAAGTATGATCTAATTTTTTCTGCCATATTACGGTGAATAAGTAAAATTGTTGGATGAGATTTTTCGCCATCAAAAACATAAGCAGCAGGCCTATCAGCAATATTTTGCTGTAAATGCAAAACCAAATCATCGGGTAAAAACGGCGTATCACAACTAACCACTAAATTCCACGGCGTTGTGCTCCTGACTAAACCAGAATATATTCCCGCTAATGGCCCTAAAAATCCATCTAATTCATCACAAATAACCCGGTAACCTGATTGCTGATATTGTTCGATGTGACGATTAGTATTAATAATAATATCGGTCACTTGAGGGTTAATTTTATCAATAACATGACGATATAATGGCAAGCCTTTTAATAAGAGCAATCCTTTATCATTACCCTGCATTCTAGTACTTTTTCCACCAGCAAGAATGATGGCTGTTATAGGCGTTTTTAACATAAATTATTACTTTTTTTGCATTGATAAAATTAAAAATAACATTACTATACTGCAACAAATACGTAATATTCGTTTAATAATGCTTGATCCTTTAGCGATAACAAGCAAAATATATTATCATCGAGTATATACTTAAATTATCTGAAAATGCATAATAAATAATATGCATAAAAAATTAAATGGGTAAATTATTATGGCCTGCCATAGAATAGAAGAATTAATCGAATTATTAACGCCTGCTTGGGAAAAAGAACAAGATTTAAGCTTGCTGCAGTTTTTAGTAAAACTAGGCAAAGAAGCTGGGTTTGAGGGGGAATTAAGTAGTTTAAGCGATGAAATATTAATCTATCATTTAAAAATGCGCGACTCAGCTAAAACAGAAGCGATCCCTGGCATTAAAAAAGATTACGAAGATGACTTTAAAACAGCGTTATTAAAAGCACGCGGTATAATTAACTAATGACATATAGGTTTTATTAGGAGTTCTATAATGATTAAAATGTTTTTTGTAGCATTAATAACAATTGTTCTTTCATTTAATGTATTTGCTGATGACACTCAGGTTAATAATGAATTACCTAATATTGAGGCAGGAAAACAATATGTTGTCTTGAAAAAACTGCCATCAGAAGAAAAAGAAGTTGTTGAGATATTCTCTTTTAACTGCCCTAGCTGCTTCCGTACTGATACTGAACTGAAAATTGCTGACGAAATAAAAGAAAATTTACCAGAAGGTGTGGTCTTTAAAAAATACCATTTAAATACCTTTGGTCCACTTGCTGCAGAACTATCTGAAGCTTGGGCGATTGCTAATGTGTTAGGGATAACTAAAGATGTCTCAATAGAGCTTTATAACGGCATCCAACGAGACAAAACCATTAAATCAGCTGATGATATTAAAGGCGTTTTTGCAACGTTAGGTGTAGACAATGAAAAATATAACAGCATGAAAAATAACTTCCTAGTCAAAGCATTTATTGTGCAGCAAAATGAAGCAATCAAAGATCTTAAGCCAGCAACAATACCCACTTTTTATGTTAATGGCCAATATCAAATTGATCCAACTAAATTAGCTCAAACAAGCAACGAAGAATTTGTAAAAGATTACTCAAGAGTATCAAATTACCTTTCACAATTAAATTAAACCGAACAACTACTATAAAAACGCGCATTAATGCGCGTTTTCTATTTCTATCACTTTTTAGTATACTCATTATTAACCTTGTATATAAAAAGTGAATTCATTATGTCAAATCAAAAACCTATCATTCTTATCGATGGTTCATCATACTTATATAGAGCCTTTTTTGCCACACCATCACTAACCAATCAAAAAGGAGAGCCAACTGGTGCGATTTATGGTGTGACAAATATGATTAGAAGTTTAATTAATCAATACCATCCAAGCCATATTGCAGTTGTTTTTGATGCGAAAGGTGGATCATTTCGCAAGGAAATTTATAGTGAATATAAAGCAACTCGTGAAGCGATGCCTGAAGATTTAAGAGTTCAAATTGAGCCAATTCACACCATATTAAAAGCGATGGGATTACCATTACTATGCGTTGATGGTGTCGAGGCTGACGATGTTATTGGTACACTGGCTAAGCAAGCTGAAGCTGAAAACTTATCAGTTTTAATTAGTACGGGCGATAAAGATATGGCTCAGCTTGTATCCGGTCATATTACCCTAATTAATACAATGAATAACCTTATTTTAGACCCAGAAGGTGTAGAGAAAAAATTTGGTGTTCCGCCAGCAAAAATCATCGACTTTTTAGCCTTAATGGGCGATAGCTCAGACAATATACCTGGCGTACCGGGTGTTGGCGAAAAAACAGCAACCAGCTTATTAACCGAATTCAATGGTATTGATGATATTTATAATAATCTTGATAAAGTTGCAACATTAACAATCCGTGGTGCTAAATCTCTCAAACAAAAACTACTCGATAATGAAAATGATGCGCGTCTTTCTTATTTACTGGCAACAATAAAAACCGATGTTGAGTTAAATCTAAAAAATGAGCAGCTCAAACCAGAACCGCCTGATTTAAATCTTCTTAAGGACATTTTTGCATATCAAGGATTTAATCGCTGGTTAAATGAATTACAAAATGGCACATTTTTTAAAACCGAAAATCAGCAGCTAAACGAGCCACAAAATAATGCTGCGATAGACAGTACTGTTCATCAAGCTCAAACAGCAGAAAAACACTACGAAACTATACTGACACATGAGCAACTTGATAATTGGGTCAAAAAATTACAAACTAGCAAACTATTTGCATTCGATACCGAAACCAATAGTGTGGATCATTTCCATGCTCAATTAATTGGTATTTCACTTAGCATTCATCCCAATGAAGCGTGTTATATTCCATTGCATCATTACTATCTCGGTGTGCCAAAACAGTTACCTATTGATGATGTCATCGAGAAATTAAAACCGATTTTTGAAAACGATAAGATTAAAAAAATTGGTCAGAATGTTAAGTTCGATTACAGCATACTGGCTAATTATGGCATCACAGTAACAGGAATTACATTTGATACTATGCTTGAGTCTTACGTTCTTAATAGTAATGATCGTCATGATATGGATAGTCTGGCACAAAAACATTTAGATCATAAAACCATTACTTACGATGAACTGACTAAAATTGACCGTAAAAAAATAACCATTGATATGGTCGATATAGAACAAACATCACTTTACGCCAGTGAAGATGCCGATATCACCTTACTGCTTCATCAAAAATTATGGCCAACACTTGAAGCAAAAGAGAAATTAAAAACACTTTTTACTACAATTGAGATGCCACTTGCAATCATTTTAGCCAATATGGAAAGAACCGGTGTTTTAATCGATGAACAGCAGCTTAACCACTACTCGAAAGAGCTAAAAATAAAATTAGAACAGCTAGAAAAGCAAATTCACGAACTTGCTGGTGAAGTTTTCAATATTGCTTCTCCCAAACAGTTACAAGTCATTCTGTTTGAGAAAAACCAACTACCTATCCTTAAAAAGACACCAAAAGGTGATCCTTCAACCAATGAAGAAGTACTGAGTGAATTAGCTAATGATTATCAATTACCTCGACTAATATTGGAATACAGAGGACTGGCCAAACTTAAAAACACTTATACTGACAAATTACCACTGATGATTAGTGAAAAAGACGGTCGAATACACACCAACTATAATCAAATTGGTACTGTAACAGGACGCCTATCATCTAATGACCCAAACTTACAAAATATACCTGTACGCAACGAGGAAGGCCGTAAAATACGCCAAGCCTTTATTGCCCCAAAAGGATATAAAATTGTCTCTGCTGACTATTCACAGATAGAATTACGCATCATGGCGCATCTATCGCAAGATAAAAACTTGCTTGATGCTTTTGCCAATGATAAAGATATTCACCGCTTTACCGCTAGCGAAATTTTAGCCAAACCAGAAAACGATGTTAGTTCAGAAGAGCGTCGACGTGCTAAAGCAGTTAATTTTGGCTTAATATATGGCATGAGCGCCTTTGGTTTATCCAAACAAATCAACATTGCAAGGAATGAAGCTAAATTCTATATAGATAGCTATTTTGAACGTTATCCTAGTGTTGAACGTTATATGGAAAATACTAGGCTACTTGCTGCTGAAAAAGGTTATGTTGAAACTCTGTCAGGAAGGCGCCTTTATTTACCTAAAATCAACTCCGCCAGTGGTATTGAAAAACGCGCAGCAGAGCGCGCAGCAATTAATGCGCCAATGCAAGGAACCGCAGCAGATATTATTAAAACGGCGATGATCGCAATGAATCGATTTATAAAAACTCAAGGTGATCACATCAAAATGATTATGCAAGTACACGATGAATTAGTCTTTGAAGTACAAGAAGATCATCTCGATCAGATGGTAAAACAAATCAAATTGATCATGGAAAACTGTTATAAACTTGATGTGCCGTTAAGAGTGGACGTTGGAATTGGTGATAACTGGGACGAAGCACACTGATCCTAACGATAAAAATAAACGATAAATAAGTTAAAATAACGAAATTAACAGTAAGCCACATTAACGAATGTGGCTTTTTTGATCTAAAATAATCATAAAAAATAAAATCCGCGGTTATTTTATAATCAATTTAAAAACAATAAAACAGCGATCAAACTTATTTTTTGTGGATAACTCTGTCATTAACCCGCTAACAATCCTGTTATTATCTATCTAATAACTTAACAGTCAATATCACTTGTGGATAAGTAACTAAGTTATCCTCAACCTTAATGGGTGCATAAAAGGATCTGTTAACATAGTAAAAAAATGAATAAATCATTAAAATATATCACTAAAAATCAGTTATCAACAGATGATCGCTTGCTTAATAAAAATAATAATAAAATAAAAACATAAAAGATCTTATTTAATTAATAAACGATCTAAAACAGATCATTTGACGTAATCAAAAAGACGAGTAAAATTTGTCACTCTTATTTCTCTTTGATGTGATAATCCATTTTTTAACAGACGTAAACCGAGGATATTATGCTTTACCCAGAACTTTTTGATGTCATTATTGTTGGCGGCGGTCATGCAGGCACTGAGGCAGCTGTGGCATCTGCCAGAATGGGAAGAAAAACACTCCTTTTAACGCATAATATCAATACGTTAGGACAAATGTCTTGTAACCCAGCAATTGGTGGGATCGGCAAAGGTCATTTGGTTAAAGAAATTGATGCAATGGGCGGCTTGATGGCCAGAGCAACCGATAAAGCAGGAATTCAATTTAGGATCCTTAATGCCAGTAAAGGCCCAGCGGTTAGAGCAACGCGCGCCCAAGCAGATAGATCCTTATATCGTCAAGCGGTAAGAATTGCACTTGAAAACCAAGAAAACCTAATGCTTTTCCAACAATCAGTTGAGGATGTGATTATTGAGAATGATCGCATAACCGGTGTTATCACTCAAATGGGTGTAACATTCAAAGCAAAAGCAGTCGTGTTAACCACCGGAACGTTTCTTGATGGTAAGATCCATATTGGATTAAATAATTACAGCGGCGGACGAACCGGTGATCCCGCCTCTGTTGGATTATCCAAATCTCTTCATCAATACAATTTTAGAATGGGAAGACTAAAAACAGGTACACCACCAAGAATTGATGCCAGAACGATCGATTTTTCTCAGTTAGGCATTCAAGGCGGTGATAACCCAATCCCTGTATTCTCATTTTTAGGTCATGCTAGTGAACATCCTGAACAAATACCGTGTTATATCACATCAACCAATGAACAAACTCACGACATTATTCGAAATAGTTTAGATCGTAGTCCTATGTATACCGGTGTTATTGAAGGCATTGGACCGCGTTACTGCCCTTCAATTGAAGATAAAATTATGCGATTTGCTGATCGTGATTCTCACCAAATCTATTTAGAACCGGAAGGATTAAATAGTAATGAAATTTATCCAAATGGGATTTCAACCAGTTTACCATTTGACACACAACTTGCTTTTGTTAGAAGCATGAAAGGTCTTGAAAATGCCAATATTATCAGACCAGGTTACGCAATTGAGTATGATTATTTTGATCCGCGCGATCTTAAACCAACTCTAGAAAGTAAAGTGGTAAAAGGGTTGTTTTTAGCCGGACAAATCAACGGTACAACCGGATATGAAGAAGCGGCAGCCCAAGGTTTACTTGCTGGATTAAATGCAGCGAGATTGGTGACTGAGCAAGATCAATGGCATCCAACGCGCGATCAAGCTTACTTAGGAGTGCTAGTTGATGATCTTTGTACACTTGGTACTAATGAACCTTATCGTATGTTTACCTCGCGCGCTGAATATCGTTTAATGTTGCGTGAAGATAACGCTGATATTCGATTAACTGAAATTGGTCGCCAGTTAGGTTTAGTTGATGATTATCGTTGGCAACAATTTAATCAAAAAGTCGAAGCAATTGAAACTGAACGTGCGCGTTTACGTGATATTTGGGTTCATCCTCATATCGAAACCATTGATGAAGTCAATTCAGTTTTAAGTGCGAATTTAACCAAAGAAGCTAATGGTGAAGAACTGCTTAAACGCCCTGAAATGGACTATAAGACATTAAAATCATTATCATTATTTGCGCCGGGACTTGATGATGAGCAAGCTGCTTTGCAAGTTGAAATTCAAGTGAAATATGATGGTTATATTAAATTACAAATTGAAGAGATTGAGCGTCAAAAACGTAATGAAGAGACCATTATTCCTGATTCTATTGATTATGCTGATATTTCTGGCTTATCAAATGAAGTGGTTGCTAAACTTAAGTTACATAAACCTGTTTCGATTGGTCAAGCTTCACGTATTTCGGGTGTAACGCCGGCCGCAATATCGATGCTATTGGTTTATTTAAAGAAAAAAAACTTCATCAACAAAAATAAAATACAATAAATTATGTTAAAGACTAAACTCGTTAGCCTGATTAAACAGACCGATCTTGTTATCAACGATCAGCAAATTGATCAGTTAGTTTGCTATGTTGAAATGCTTGATAAGTGGAATAAAGCTTATAATTTGACATCCGTACGTGATCCTAACGAGATGTTAATTAAACACATAATGGATAGCTTAGTGATTTCCCCTTATTTAACAGGGGAGCAATTTATCGATGTTGGTACCGGTCCGGGTTTACCTGGAATACCCCTTGCAATTATTAATCCAGATAAAACATTTGATTTAGTTGATAGTTTAGGTAAACGCGTGCGTTTTTTAAAGCAAGTTCAATTTGAATTGCAACTTGATAATATTCATCCTGTGCAAAGTCGTATTGAGCAATATACGGATAAGCACTTTGATGGTGTAATTAGCCGCGCTTTTGCATCATTAATTGATATGCTTAATTGGTGTGAACATTTACCTAATCAACATGGCGCATTTTATGCTTTAAAAAGTCAATCGTCAGATCAAGAGATCATGTCGTTACCTAGTCAGTTTGAGGTAACCGATATTGTAAAACTTGATGTACCTAATCTTGATGCTGAACGTAATTTGATTATTATCAAAAGTAATAATTCAGTAAAATTATCAAACTAGTTTTTTTTTATCCAAGAAATTATGCTAAAATTATATATCAGTGGTTATAGCGACCTACGAGTAGTATAGATTCTTAACAACTGAGGCCTACCAATGAAAATTGTTGAAGTTAAACATCCCCTTGTCCGTCATAAAATCGGCTTAATGCGTGAGTTCGATATTTCTACCAAAGATTTTAGAGATCTCGCCAGCGAAGTTGGCAGCTTATTAACTTATGAAGCCACCGCTAATTTACCGACCGAAAAAGTCACTATTCAAGGCTGGTGTGGTCCTATTGAAGTTGAGCGTATTAAAGGCAAAAAAATTACCGTGGTACCTATTTTACGTGCTGGACTTGGTATGATGGATGGCGTACTTGAACATATCCCAAGTGCTAGAATTAGTGTGGTTGGTTTTTACCGTAATGAAGAAACCCTTGAACCCGTACCTTACTTTCAAAAATTAACGTCTGATATTGAAGATAGAATGGCGCTAGTTGTTGATCCAATGCTAGCAACGGGCGGTTCAATGGTTGCAACGATCGATTTATTAAAACAAGCTGGCTGCCAGCAGATTAAAGTATTAGTTTTAGTTGCCGCGCCAGAAGGAATTAAAGTTTTAGAGCAAGCTCATCCGGATGTTGAATTATACACGGCATCGATTGATGATAGACTCAATGATAAAGGGTATATTATTCCTGGATTAGGCGATGCCGGAGATAAGATCTTTGGCACTAAATAAAATCTCATTTTTTAGACCGGCTTAGCCGGTTTTTTTACGTCCATAATTTAATTTATTAACAAAAGAGAGAAAGTTCACCAATGAGTTCGCATGAAATAACGAATCAAGTCGAAAATAATAAACACTCCTGGTTAGATATTTTAACTGGTGCTCAAATGCTGTTTGTCGCATTTGGCGCATTAGTTTTAGTCCCGTTATTGACTGGATTAAATCCTAATGTTGCATTGTTTACTGCTGGTTTAGGAACCATTTTATTTCAAATTACAACCCGAGGCAAAGTGCCTGTCTTTTTAGCCTCTTCATTTGCTTTTATTGCCCCTATCTCATATGGCGTTGCTCAGTGGGGAATCCCGGCAACCCTTGGTGGGCTGATGGTTGCTGGTTTTGTCTTCATGCTATTTGGTTTTTTAGTTAAAATCAATGGCGCAAATGTTATCAATCGAATTTTACCACCAGTTGTGACTGGACCCATTATTATGGTTATTGGTTTATCACTTGCCCCTGTAGCCATTGGTATGGCGATGGGAACCGGTGAAGGTATTCCTGCAAATATTCCAAAATATCAATTGATTTTAGTATCGATGATTTCATTACTGACCACTTTGATTGTTGCCATTTGGGCAAAAGGATTTCTGAAATTATTACCGATAATATCCGGTATTGTCGTTGGTTATGTATTATCGTGCTTTTTAGGCTTAGTTAATTTTCAACCGGTTTATGATGCACCTTGGTTTGCTTTACCTAATTTTACCTTTCCTGAATTTAAGTGGCAGGCAGTACTTTATATGATTCCGATTGTGATAGCACCAACCATTGAACACGTTGGTGATATTATGGCTATTGGTAGTGTAACCGGTAAAGACTATACAAAAGAGCCGGGCTTACAAAGAACATTATTTGGTGATGGCCTTGCAACATCAGCAGCTGGATTGCTAGGGGGCCCTCCTTGTATTACTTATGCTGAAGTGATTGGTGCGGTGACATTAACGCGTAATTTTAAAACTCGTGTCATGACATGGGCGGCGATTTGGGCAATTGTGATGTCGTTTATTGGTAAAGTGGGTGCCTTTTTAGCTTCTATCCCATCGGTTGTTATGGGGGGAATTATGGTGTTACTGTTTGGATCGATTGCATCGGTTGGCATCAATATTTTGGTTAAACATAAAGTTGATTTATCAGTATCGCGTAATATGTGTATTACGGCATTAGTATTAGTATTTGGTATTGGCGGCATGGTTTTTGACTTTGGTTCTTATGCACTTGAGGGCATAAGTCTGTGCGGTATTTTAGCGATTGTATTAAATTTAATTTTACCCCGCGCATAAATTCATCAAACTAAGGCAGTTTTACTGCCTTAGTGAATCAAAAAATAAATAATATTGATTTTTAAGTACTAGAATTTATACTACCTTGGTTTGTAAAATATTTTGAGGTAGTAACAATTAACTCACAGCAGCTCGTTTTGCCTGTTTCATTACCTGATACAGAAACATTTACCAGTTTTTATACTGGTGATAACATTTTATTGCTTAATTATTTAAAGGAAACTTTAAATAAATCAGACTTCTATTCGCTTTATATTTGGTCTGCTTTTTTGTCAGGAAAAACACATTTACTGCATGCTTCTTGTCATTATTTATCGCTTTTAGATAAAAAAATTAGTTATATTCCTCTTGAACAACATCTGTTTTTAGAACCTAATATTCTATTAGGCCTTGATGATTATGATCTGGTCTGCTTAGATAATATTGATAAAATAGCCGGTAATCGATTGTGGGAAGAAGCTATTTTTGATCTATTTAACCGCTTGATTGAAAGTAATCGAAGTAAATTATTAATTACCAGTAATGCGCCGCCAAAACAGGTGCCTTTTATTTTACCTGATTTAGTATCAAGACTAGAGTGGGGACAAGTTTATCGATTAAAAGAACTTAGTGATGAAGATAAACTCTATTCATTACAACTTAGAGCATTGTTAAGAGGTTTTGAGCTACCAACTGATGTTGGATTGTTTCTATTAAAACATGTTGATCGCGATATGAGAACGCTATCTGGATTACTTGATAAACTTGATAAAATTACGATCACAGAGCAGCGAAAATTGACCATTCCATTTATTAAGACGGTTTTTAACTTATAACGTTATGAGGTGATTGATGACAAGTAAACCTAAGGCAATTGTTTTTTTCGATTTGGATGGCACGTTGTTAACGCGAGATGTGACGGTTGCTAGTAGCACGATTGATGCGATTAATCACCTTTATGAAAATAATATCATGCCAATCATTGCAACCGGTAGAACTGTTTGTGAAGTACAGCATATTATGCAGCAAGCTAAAATTAACTCGATTGTTGCAATGAATGGTCAGTCTGTGTTTTATCAAGGCGAACACATTTTTTCAAATAACATTGATAAACACGTTATTGAACGTCTAGTCGATTTTTCGAAAACTCAGACCAATATTCCGCTGGCTTTTTATAATGATAAAATCATGAGAATTTCTGAACTAGGCGAGCCAGCAGAGATCTTTTATCACTATTTAAAACAATCAATTCCGCCAGTTGATAATGATATTTATCGTCAAGAACCGATCCAAATGATGTTATTGTTATGTCAAAGTGGCGAGGAACAGTATATTAAGCAGTTTCCTGAATTAAACTTTATACGTAATACACCTTACTGCGTTGATGTGTTTAATCATGGTGGCTCGAAAGCATTTGGCATTAAAAAATTACTGGAAAATAAAGGATTTTTAGATGTGCCGACCTATGCTTTTGGTGATGGCCTAAATGATATTGAAATGTTTAAGATGGTCGATCACTCTATTGCTATGGGCAATAGCGTTGAACCATTAAAACAGCTCGCTGAATTTATTACCGATGATAACAATCATCACGGTATTGCCAACGCATTGAAAAAATTAGGATTAATTTAATCCTATTATTTTATTAAGCCGTATTGTGTTGATAGAGCGTTAAATTACAATCAAATTTTTTGTTTTTTTAGGGCTTGGTCCGTATTGATTATCGCCTGTTGTTGGCGGTAAAAAAATCGATACGATGATAACAATTGCGGCAAATCCTAGGTAAAACAAACATAGCCAACCGGACAAACCAGCGTCATGCAATCGCCTTATATTATAAGGTAGTATCGTCATAAAAGAGATCAAGCAATATATCACGGCGATCGTATCGCTAGTTGTATCGTTAAAGCCTGGTATTTGGGGGAAAATTCGGGTACAAATCATCCCTAAGATGATGAATAAAATAAATTGAATGATCAGAAAACAACCAAATGCGCTGCGCCTTTCTCTACCTGAATAACAAAACATTTTTTTATAGCCATTAAGCCAGGAATTAAATGCATATTGAATCATATTGATTCTTCCTCATTATTTTGGATAAATTACCCCTAAACTGACTGATTGCGTTGCACCGGTGACGCTTGGGATATTGCTAGCTAAATTATTGATTCGGCAATAAGCAAGCCAGGCAAATGCCATCGCTTCCATATAATCGCTATTAATGCCAACCGTATCAGTTGTTGCGACCAGCCAGTTAGGAAGCAATTCATTGAATCTTGCCATTATTAATGAATTTTTTGCTCCGCCGCCACAAACGAATAACTCGCATGGTAGTGTATTGTTAGCTAATAGGTTATTTAATTGATTAACGGTTGCCATCACCGTTAAGTCAACGAGTGTTGCTTGTACATCCGCTGCTGGTAGAGAATAGTTCGATAATTTGTATTGTAACCATCGTAAGTTAAATAGTTCACGACCGGTACTTTTTGGGTAAGTTAATTGAAAATAGGGTTCACTTAATAACTCATTTAATAAGGGTTTATTGACTTGCCCTGTTTTTGCCCAGTGCGCATCTTTATCATAGGGTTCATTGAGATGCATCATTATCCAACTATCTAATAATACATTACCAGGACCCGTATCATAACCAATAATGGCTTGATTAGGGCACAGGCACGTAATATTACTGATACCACCAATATTTAATATAATGCGGTTTTTATCAGCTACGCTAAATAGTGCTTGATGAAAAGCAGGTACCAAGGGCGCACCTTGACCACCAAAAGCCATGTCCTTGCGGCGAAAATCAGCAATCGTTGTAATACCGGTTTTAGCTGCCACAATATTGGCATCACCAATTTGCATCGTAAATGGGGAATCGCCATTTGGCGAATGGAAAATCGTTTGGCCATGACAACCAATTGCGATAACTTCATTACGATTTATGCGATTAGTCTTAATAAAATGATTAATTGACTCAGCATACAGCTTGCCTAATTGGTGATCAATTTGGCCAAGTGTTTGCAATGAACACTGCTTCTGCTCGCAGATGGTTAATAAATCGCTGCCAATATGATCAGGAATTGGATAACAATGGCTGGCAATGAGTGTGATATTATTTGCTGATATATCAACTAGCGCAATATCAATGCCATCTAAGCTCGTTCCTGACATCACGCCAATGTATAGTCCTTGTTGCATGATAGCTATCCTTGCCTAATGATTTGCCCGGTTTGAATATCGCGAATTTCTGATGGTTTGGTTCTTGTACCTATTTCACCGTGTAAAGCAGGGAATGCTTTACCAAACTGTTGTTCAATTTCAACAATACTACGGCAAGGTTCTTGACCTGATTGATTAGCACTTGTTGAGACTAGTGGCTTACCAAATAATTGGCACATTTCTCTGACTAACGGGTGAGCGGTGACACGGACTGCTATTGAATCAAATTCGCCGGTTAAAAAGTATGGCGTTGTTTTATGCTTAGGAACAACCCAAGTCACCGGCCCTGGCCAGGAGTTAAACATTAACGTTTTCTGCTCTTGAGTTAAAGCTGATTGATCAATGTAAGGAATCAATTGATTGAAGTCACTTGCGATTAATATTAAGCCTTTTTCGATAGGACGATTTTTTAACGCTAAAATGGTTAAAACCGCATTCTTACAATCAGGATCACAGCCTAAACCAAAAACTGCTTCTGTTGGGTAGGCAAGCACGTTACCGGCAATGAGTTGCTCATAAGATTGTGTTAATGAAAGTGTTGTCATAGTTGCTTACAATTCAATTTTTACTGAGCAATATATTAACAGTTTTATAGCTATATTAAATAGCTTTATCGCGAACATAGCCGCCATTTATCGTCCTAATCGCACCTTCTAATTCTAGCTCCATAAGCTTTATTGCAACGTCTGTTGCCGATTGACCTATTTTATCGACAATCATATCAGCAGAGATGGGTTGGTGATTAATAAGTGCAAAAATTTCGGGATGAATCATCGGTAGTAATAGGGATTGATCGTCTGTGTGTGGTTTTATCCACGATAAACTACTTGCATAGTGTTCTAAAATATCAATCGGCTTAGTCACTAAATAAGCACCTTGTTTAATGAGCCAATGTGTCCCATCGTAATTTTCATTACTAATATCACCCGGTAAAGCAAATACGTCACGGTTTTGTTCAAGTGCATAGCGAGCTGTGATTAATGAGCCACTTTTTTGTGAGGCTTCGACAACAAATGTGCCTAAACTTAGTCCACTAATAATGCGATTTCGACGAGGAAAGTATTTTGGATGAGCGATGATTTGCGGCAAAAACTCAGAGATAATACAGCCTCCGCTTGCTAAGATATTCTGCGCTAGATGATAATTCGTTTTTGGCGTGATATTAAGTAAGCCACTGCCTAAAACCGCAATGGTTTTTCCTGATACATCTAATGCACCGCGGTGGCAAATCGCATCGATACCGAGTGCTAAACCGCTAGTAATGGTTAATCCATTAATGGCAAGTTCACTGGCAAAGTAACGTGCCCACTGCGCACCGTACTCACTAAAAATACGACTGCCAACCATGGCAATTTGCGTTGTAGATAACAGTTCTCTATCACCTATTCCAAACAATAATAGCGGTGGGCTGCTAATTTGCTTTAATAAATCAGGATAGCGTGGCTCATCGTAGCTGATTAAAAAATGGTTATCTTGGTGTATCCAATCGAGGGTTTTTTGAATATCTAGTTGATAAAATTGCCTGATTTGCGCACTATCCCATTTTAGCTGATGTAATAACAGCCCATCATCGATATCGTTTTGTATCTGGCGAAGGTATTGTCTAATTTTGGCTGGTTTTTTTTGGTTTACCATTGAAAAGCGAATTAAAAATTCATATTTATTCATAGACTCACTATTTTATTAATAGGGATTTAGCTCTACCCATAAGCATAATTAGTGTTTAGAATGTAGAGTAGAAGATAAAAAGGTTATTGAGAGGAATATCGAACAATTTATGGCTATTTTACCAGTATTACGTTTTCCCGATGAAAGATTACGCAAAATTGCGAAACCTGTTGAGAAAATCACAGCAGAAACACAACAAATTATTGATGACATGATTGAAACAATGTACGCAGAAGAAGGGATTGGCCTTGCTGCTACCCAAGTTGATGTTCATGAACGTATTATTGTTATCGATGTGTCTGAAAATCATGATCAGGTGTATGTGATTATTAACCCTGAAGTAATTAATCAAGACGGCGAAACCGGTATTGAGGAAGGTTGTTTATCTGTGCCCGATAGCCGAGGGTTTGTCTCTCGCGCAGAAAAGATAAAAATTAAAGCATTGAACCGTCACGGTGAGCCTTATGACATTGATGCAGATGGCTTATTGGCAATTTGTATTCAACATGAGATGGATCATTTGATGGGGAAATTATTTGTCGATTATCTTTCACCATTAAAGCGTCAGCGTATTGAACAAAAAATGAAAAAAATCAATCGCCTTGAAGCAAAACAATAAGTCTACTTGCCCGTTATTTTATCCATGATCATTGATTCTAAAAAAAGTGAAAAGAATTAATGATCATGCTCAATTCCCCACTGACAAATATCGCTAATAAGCTGTTTTAAACTTTTTCCTTTAGCTGTTAATGAATATTCGACTTTTGGTGGAATTTGCGGAAATTCTTTACGATTAATAATACCGTCTTGTTCTAACTCTTTTAATTGTGCACTGAGCATTTTATGGGTAATACCCGTAATGCTACGTTTTATTTCACCATAACGGGCAATATCACAACAAATCAGCAGGTAAATTATTTTCATTTTCCATTTACCGGCAATAATCGAGAGGGTATATTCAAATGGTTTTTTATCTATTATTTGTATCGTTGGTTTTTTCAAATCACTCTCCTTTTGGTGCATATCATACTAAAAAGTGCATTCTTTCTAAAAATAATAAAAAGATTATAATAAAATTATTGCCACTTATTCAATATTTTCCTAATTCAAACAGGAGCGCAAGATGAGTAAACTCTTTAGTCCGATTAAAATCGGTTCACAATCTTTTGATAATCGAATTGTTATTCCGCCAATGTGTCAGTATTCAGCAAAAAATGGTTTAGCGGGTGATTGGCACTTAATGCATTATGGGGCACTTTCCCACTCAGGTGCTGCTTTAATGGTTTTAGAAGCCACCGCTGTTTGCCCTGAAGGGCGTCTGTCCCCTTTTGATTTAGGTTTATGGGGTGATGAACAACAGCAAGCAATGAAAGTGCTTATTTCATCAATCCGTCAGTATTCATCCATGCCAATTGCCGTGCAGCTCGTTCATGCCGGTCGTAAAGCATCGATGCCGGCACCATGGCAAGAAGAGAAATATGTGCCAGTTTCACAGGGCGGTTGGCAAACGGTTGCGCCTTCAGCGCTTGCATTTAATGTCAATTATAATACTCCGCTTGAATTAACGACGGCACAAGTTAAAGATTTAGTTAAGCAATTTGCTGATGCGGCTGTTCGAGCTGATAAAGCAGGTATCGACGTGATTGAAATTCATGCTGCCCACGGTTATTTAATTCATCAATTTTTATCACCGTTATCTAATTCGCGTACCGATCAATATGGCGGTAGTGCTGAAAATCGGATGCGATTTGCAATTGAAATCTTTGAGGCGATTCGCGCCGTATTCCCTAAACATAAAGGGGTTGGTATACGCATTTCAGCAACCGATTGGGTGGATGGTGGCTGGAATTTAGCTGAATCAATTTTGTTAGCCAAAAAATTAGATCAATTAGGTTGTAGCTATATTCACGTTTCTACGGGTGGGATTGATATTCAGCAGCAAATTCCGGTTGGGCCTAATTATCAAGTTCCATTTGCACAAGCGATTAAACAGCAAGTGGGTATGCCCGTTATTGCTGTTGGCTTAATTACCGATGCGATTCAAGCTGAAGCAATTGTTTCAACTGGGCAAGCCGATATGGTTGCCATTGGGCGAGATATGTTATTTAATCCACATTGGCCATGGCAAGCGGCTAAAGAGCTGGGAGCAAAAGTGATTGTACCACCACAGTATGGCCGCAGTGCGCCACATGGTGCAAAAAATTTATTTAAATAAATGGTATAAAAAAAGCCCTAATATTAGGGCTTTTTTACTAGGATATAATACGATATTTTCAATAAAAAATTAATTAATAAATCGTCTCTTTGCAGGCAAATACATTGGCACGTTCTTGCCAACCACCAAGACCATTTGTCAATGCTACGACATATTGTGCGTTGATCCCTGTTTTAATTTCTGATCGTGCAGGTCCAACCCAGAATGTCGACGTTTCATAAATTACGCCATCTTTAGATGATACAGCTTTTTTAGAATAAAAATCACTGTTTGGATAGTTATTATAAAGATTTCCCCATACCCCCATAAATGTTTTATCTAGTGTACGTGTAAATCTTCCCTCTGCGCTAGTCGTCACCGAACCATCTGCTTGTAGCGGAACATTAGTAATATCTTGCATTGAATAAAAATAAGTTAATGACTGGGCATAGGTCATTGTGGCTGTGTCTGGATTACCAGCACAAACATTAGCTGCTGGATAAATTGCTTGTGAATTTGGGTCAACAGCTCCGGTAAAATAGAATTTAGGGCTTTGATAAGTCATCCATTTATTTGGTCTTTTCAATGTATAATTATCAACTACCTGATAAATACCGGATTGAATTTCATAAGCTAATTCAATTGTTATGTCACTGGTGGGTCTGGTACTCGTATATTCAATATAACAATTTTGCCCAGATGAACCTGATACAGTTGATAATTTAAGGCTATCTGTTGCACCACTTACAATTGAACATTTATATTTACTTTGATCTTGACCTGAACCAAGAATATAAAACCCAGCCCCTTTAAATGCTGTACCTGGAAACTCTTTATTAGTGGCTAAAAAACCATTATCAGGATCAAATACAGTACTATTATAGCCACCACCTAGTCCACTTTGAGCAGGAAAAGTCGTGAGATCCAATGGTTGTAAATAACAAATCCCCATACCAGCTTGTTTAAAAGTATATGTGACTTCCTTTGTACCATAATCCGTTAATCTTGGATCGCCATATTGTGTTTTTGCGGCTGTATCGGTTACTGATACTGTAAGGGTATATGGTCCACTACACTTGGTGGGTTGGCTATCTAGTGTAGTAATCACTTCACCATTATTTTTCCATACCGCTTTAATTGTTCCACTAATATCACCACCCGTATCGCCATTATTATCATAAGATTTATAGTAATTTATTAGCGATGAGAAATTGCGATCTGTATTATCGGCAACAATCGCTTTCGTCATTATATCGTTAAATGTTTTATCTGCTGGAAAATCAATTGATCTACCTGCAGCACTCGGTAATACAGTCGATGAACCACTACTATTAGGTACGTTAATTATTAATAACTCATCTAATGTCGAAATAATATTGTCTTCTTGAATATCCCATATATAGGGGGATTGACCTTGAATTGTTATTGCTGTTTTTGCTGTAATAGCGACTGCATTTATCGGTAATACTGCAGTAACTATTAGGAAGGGCGATATTGCTAAAGGTAATTTTTTGTTTATTTTACGGTAATAGCTTAAAAGTAGATGTTGTTCCTTATTTTCCATTATTTTATCTCATTATTTTTATAAATTTTATTCAATTGGACATCATCAATTGTAAATATAAAAATAAATTATTCAATAAAAAACATTTTGGGATTATATACTAAATAGATTAACTAATTTGAAATGCTAAGGAAATCAAGTACTCCTTAGCATAATTTTTCAAATTAGTTATTTTTTAGGTGCACCAATAGGTAAAATTGTGCGGCCATATTGTTCGTTCAATAATTCAGCCATTGCTAAGTAGATTGCACTTGCTCCACAGATAATACCTTCAAAACCAGCGATTTGAATAAGTCCTGGCATATTGCAAATATTACCAATTGCTAATAATGCAAATAGAATAGTTAAACTACCAAAAACAAATTGAATCCCTTTATTTGCTTTTAATGTACCAATAAACATAAAGGCAGTAAAAATACCCCATAATGCTAAAAAGATACCCACAAATGTTTTATCAGTTGCAGCTGTTGCTGCTGAAGTTGGTAAATACCAGATACCAACTAAGGCAATCCAGAAGAATCCATAAGAAGTAAATGCAGTTGTACCAAATGTGTTACCTTTTCGAAATTCTAATATACCCGCAATAACTTGCGCTATTCCGCCGTAAAAAATCCCCATAGAGACAATTGCAGTTACAGCAGGGAAAAATCCTGCATTATGAATATTTAATAACACTGTTGTCATACCAAAGCCCATAAGTCCTAAAGGACCTGGGTTGGCAAGTTTAATATTTTCCATTGAAATCCTACTTACAAAAATAAAATTGATTGTTTTTAAGCGCAGCAATGATAAGGGTAGATAGATAAGCAATCAAGAGTGAATGAAAAAAAATTTCATTTTTACCCTTGATATTATTCATAACAGACCCATCTAAGTGAAAACAGAATATTTTCTTGTTAATTTAGGGACTTGAAAAAAAAGATTTCAGACCTATATACAAAAAATAAAATACAGATTTTTTAGGAGAAGATTATTATGGGTAAAATTATTGGTATTGATTTAGGTACAACAAATTCATGTGTTGCTGTAATGGATAATGGTCAAGCAAAAGTATTAGAAAATGCTGAGGGTGATAGAACAACCCCATCGATTATTGCTTATACTCAAGATGGTGAAATTTTAGTTGGACAACCAGCAAAACGTCAGGCTGTGACTAACCCACAAAATACACTTTTTGCAATTAAACGTTTAATTGGTCGTCGTTATGACGATGCTGAAGTACAACGTGATGTTGGCATTATGCCATATAAAATTGTCAAAGCAGATAATGGCGATGCTTGGGTTGATATTAAAGGCCAAAAAATTGCTGCACCACAGATTTCAGCTGAAGTATTGAAAAAAATGAAAAAAACCGCTGAAGATTATCTTGGTGAAACAGTAACTGAAGCAGTAATAACAGTGCCTGCTTATTTTAATGATGCTCAGCGCCAAGCAACAAAAGATGCGGGTCGTATTGCCGGACTTGATGTTAAACGTATTATTAACGAACCAACTGCTGCGGCACTTGCTTATGGTTTAGATAAAGATGTTGGTAATCGTACAATTGCAGTTTATGACTTAGGTGGTGGTACATTTGATATCTCGATCATTGAAATTGATGATGTTGATGGTGAAAAAACATTTGAAGTGTTAGCAACGAATGGTGATACCCATTTAGGTGGCGAAGACTTTGATTCTCGTTTAATTAACTATTTAGTTGAAGAGTTTAAACGTGAACAGAATTTTGACTTGAAAAATGATCCACTTGCAATGCAACGTTTGAAAGAAGCAGCAGAAAAAGCGAAAATTGAGCTTTCATCAGCGCAACAAACTGATATTAACTTACCTTATATCACTGCTGATGCAACAGGTCCAAAACATTTAAATATTAAAGTAACGCGTGCAAAATTAGAATCGTTAGTTGAAGATTTAGTTAAACGTTCTATGGAACCAGTTAAAACTGCATTAAAAGATGCTGGACTTTCCGTTTCTGAAATTCAAGACGTTATCTTGGTTGGTGGTCAAACACGTATGCCAATGGTACAAAAAGTGGTTGCAGAGTTCTTTGGTAAAGAACCGCGTAAAGATGTTAACCCTGATGAAGCTGTTGCTGTAGGTGCGGCTGTTCAAGGTGGTGTTTTAGGGGGTGATGTTAAAGATGTATTGTTACTAGACGTAACGCCATTATCATTAGGTATTGAAACAATGGGCGGCGTGATGACGCCATTAATTGAGAAAAATACGACTATCCCAACTAAACATAGTCAAGTATTCTCAACTGCTGAAGATAATCAATCAGCCGTAACTATTCACGTGTTACAAGGTGAGCGTAAACGTGCAGGTGATAATAAATCATTAGGTCAATTTAACCTTGATGGTATTCAAGCTGCGCCACGTGGTATGGCACAAATTGAAGTTACTTTTGATATTGATGCTGATGGTATTTTACATGTATCTGCGAAAGATAAAAATACTGGGCGTGAGCAAAATATTACGATTAAAGCATCATCAGGTTTAAGTGAAGAAGATATCCAAAAAATGGTTCGTGATGCCGAGCTTAATGCAGAGTCTGATCGTAAATTCGAAGAGCTAGCACAAATTCGTAATCAGGCCGATCATTTAGTTCACTCAACGCGTAAACAAGTATCAGAAGCAGGTGATCAGTTATCTGACGATGATAAGAAAGCGATTGATGATGCAGCAAATGCGTTAGAAGTCTCGGCTCGAGGCGAAGATAAAGCGGATATTGAAGCAAAAATTCAAGCATTGATGGAAGCATCTAAAAAACTACTTGAAATTGCACAGCAACAAGCGGGTGCACAGCAAGCTGATAATGCAGGTAATAGCAATGCAAAATCAGAAGATGATGTTGTTGATGCTGACTTTAAAGAAGTTGATGATAACAAATAACAATGACTGATGTTATTATCCAGAAGTTATCTCAGATAGCTTGATGAAGTAAGTGCGAAACGGGCGAGAGGTAACTCAAGCCCGTTTAATTGTTTTTTATAAATGGATAAAAATACGTTAATTCAATGACAGGTAAGATAGTTGTCATACTATATCAGCCTTTTTATTCACGTAAATGTCATCATTAATGGCAAATTGAATTAAAACGAGAAGGTAAATAATTAATGGCAAAGAAAGATTATTATGAGGTTTTAGGCGTCAGTAAAAGTGCTGATGAGCGTGAGATTAAAAAAGCTTATAAACGCCTTGCCATGAAATATCATCCAGATAAGAATCAGGATAATAAAACGGAATCGGAAGCCAAGTTTAAAGAAGTTAAAGAAGCTTATGAAATTTTAACCGATCCACAAAAGAAAGCGGCTTATGATCAGTATGGGCATGCTGCATTTGAACAAGGTGGTCAAGGTGGTTTTGGTGGCGGTTTTGGCGGTGGTGCTGATTTTGGTGATGCATTTGGTGATATTTTTAGCGAGTTTTTTGGCGGTGGTGGTGGTCGCTCTCGTGGGCAAGCTGCATCAAGAGGTAATGACCTACAATACAATATCACGCTTAATTTAGAAGAAGCGGCAACAGGCGTAACGAAAGAAATAAAAGTGCCATCTGCGGTTGAATGTGATGTGTGTCATGGTAAAGGTGCTGAAAATTCTGCTGATATTAAAACATGTGACACGTGTCATGGCAGTGGTATTGTTCAAATGCGTCAAGGATTTTTTGCGGTGCAGCAAGAGTGTCCGACTTGTCATGGACTTGGTAAGATTATCAAAAACCCATGTAAAAAATGTCATGGTGATGGTCGGGTACAAAAAAATAAAACATTGTCAGTGACTATTCCTGCGGGGATTGATACGGGTAATCGTATTCGACTATCAGGTGAAGGTGAAGCAGGTAAAAATGGTGCGCCAGCAGGCGATTTGTATGTTCAAGTACAAGTAAGACAACATGCAATATTTGAGCGTGATGGCATTAATTTACATTGCGAGATCCCAATTAATATTGTTCTTGCCGCGTTAGGTGGCGATGTTCAGGTTCCGACACTCAATGGCAAAGTGAGTTTAACAATTCCAGCTGAAACGCAAACTGGCAAAGTGTTTAGGCTCAAAGGTAAAGGCATTAAGTCATTAAGAGGCAGCACAGTTGGCGATCTCTATTGCCATACAGTTGTTGAAACGCCAGTGAATTTAACTAATAAACAAAAAGAGTTGTTAAAAGAGTTAGGCGAAAGTTTAGCGGGTGATAAGAGTGCTAAACACAGTCCAAAAGAGAAAAATTTTTTTGATAAAGTGAAAAAGTTTTTTGGCTAACGAAATCACGCAATTTTCAGAATCATTATCCCTTTTATTTGCATTCGGTTTTTTATGTGAATATGAGGGATAATTTATTTTTCATAAATTGTTCACCAATTAATATAATTAGTCCTTTTAACTAACACACAACTTATTCTTAGACTGTTAAACGGGTAACAATAGTAAATTAAACGTTATTGTATTTAATCTTATTAATCAGTGCTAAATTATATAATATCATTTGTATTATTCGTTACATAAATGGATAAATGTGAGTTAAGTTATGATCAAATCACAAAATTTAACGATTAAAGATATTGCTAAATTAAGCCGCGTAAGTAAATCAACCGTATCACGTGTGATTAATGGTGATAGTCATGTTAAGGCAAAAACCCGTGAAATCGTCGAAAAAGTGATTGCAGAGTATCAGTTTTCGCCATCTAAATCAGCACGAGCAATGCGTGGCTATAGTAATAAAGTGATTGGTATTATTGTCTCTCGATTAGACTCTTCTGCTGAAAATGAAGCGATAAGAGCGATGCTGCCACTATTTTATCAGCAAGGTTACGATGCTATTATTTTGGAAAGCCAGTTTGATTGCAATAAAGTTATTGAGCACTTAGCGATGTTATCACAGCGTCAAGTTGACGGATTAGTGATGTTTGCTTTCAGTGGCCTTGATGCGCAATTGCTAACGCCTTGGCGCAACCGCTCGGTTGTGATGGCAAGACCTTTTGTTGGTTATACGTCAATTTGTTATGATGATCATCACGCAGTAATGCAATTGATGGCACATTTTTATCAGCAAAAGCAACACCAACGAATTGGCTATATTGGCGTTGAAACGGATGATCATACCACCGGTCAGCTACGTTATGATGCTTACTTAGAATTTTGTCAGCAATATCAATTAACGGTTTGTGCACAACTGGGTAGACTTGATTATCAGACGGGTTATCAACTGGCACCGGATGTTTTGCAGCATAAGCCTACCGCGATTATTTGTGCCACTGATACTATCGCTTTGGGATTGAATAAATACTTACATGAACATAAGTTAGACCAAATTGACGTTGGCAGTGTTGGTAATAGTAAACTGTTACAATTTTTGTTTCCGAAAACATGTTGTGTCGATTTAGGCTTTTGTGATGCCGGTATTTTAGCAACTCAAGCGCTATTGTCAGCCCTCTCTGAGCCAATCCAGGCCCAAATCACCATCGTGCCGTCTCGATTAGCAAGTACGATATAATTTTTCTCAGATTATTGAATCTTTATCTCTAATGTTACCGATGTCTTAAGCGATGCATTCTTACGATGCTCGTCTTATTTTTATTCGGTTATTTGTGATATTGATCTCAACACGGGAACGTTCCCATTTTTAAGTATTATCTTTTGTTATATGCTATTTAATAACACGAAATCGTGCTATTAAACGATGCCTTACTATGACAATAGAGGACTTGATATGGCTAAAAAATCTCACGTTAATCCCCAAATGCTTCAAAGTTTGATTGAATTAATCGGTGGGAAGGAAAATGTGGCAAGTGTGACACACTGCCTTACTCGTTTGCGTTTTGCTTTGGTTCAGCCTGACAATGCTGATGTTGAGCGGCTAAAAAAACTCCCTTTTGTCAAAGGGTGCTTTAATAATAGCGGTCAATTTCAAGTGATTATTGGCATGGATGTTGGCGAGTATTATCAAGAACTGATCAAACAGCTTCATATGAGTGAATCAAGCAAAGAAGAGACAAAAATTGCAGCGAAAAAGAATATGGCTTGGTATGAGCAATTGATTGCAAATTTAGCTGAGATTTTTGTGCCGCTCTTACCTGCTTTAATTGCAGGGGGATTATTACTTGGGCTGCGTAATATTATTGGTGAAATGCCAACAGTTGGCGGCCTACCTTTAACCGCAACTTATCATTGGTTACAACCAATTTATGACATGCTTTGGTTGCCGTGTGAAGCAATTTTCCATTTTCTACCGGTTGCGATTTGTTGGTCAACCGTGAAAAAAATGGGGGGATCACCCGTATTAGGTATTGTCCTTGGTATTACACTGGTTTCACCACAGTTAATGAATGCTTATGAGATTGGCAGTAAAATTCCGCAAGTATGGGATTTTGGTTTATTTACTATTGAAAAAGTCGGTTATCAAGCACAAGTTATTCCCTCTATTCTTGCCGGTGTTGCATTAGGTTGGCTAGAAACACGTTTACGCCGTATCATTCCTGATTACTTGCATTTGGTGATTGTGCCAATTGTTGCGCTATTGGTTTCAGTTTTCCTTGCGCATGCACTTCTTGGGCCGTTGGGGCGTTTATTGGGCGAAGGGATGGCTTATTGCGTCAAATTCTTAATGACGGGCGATTTTGCCATGATCGGTGCGGCGATATTTGGTTTTTTATATGCGCCTTTGGTCATTACTGGTATTCATCACACCACGCTGGCGATCGATTTGCAAATGACCAATAGCATGGGCGGAACGCCGATTTGGCCAATTATTGCTTTGTCTAATATTGCCCAAGCGTCTGCCGTGGTTGGTATTATTTTAGTCAGTCGTAAATATAATGAACGCGAAATTTCGGTTCCGGCAGCGATTGCTGGCTATTTAGGCGTGACTGAACCGGCTATGTACGGGATTAATCTGCGTTATAAGTTCCCGATGCTATGTGCCATGATTGGTGCTGCGCTTGCTGGGTTAATTTGCGGTTTATTTGGCGTATTATCCAATGGTATTGGTGTTGGTGGCCTGCCTGGTATTTTGTCAATTCAGCCGACTTACTGGTTAATTTATTTATTTGCTATGCTAGTGGCCATTGTCGTACCTATTCTTTTGACCGTAATTTTTTATAAAGTGAAACAGAAAAATGGCACGTTAATTCAGGATTAAGAAGGATATTAAGTGAAAATGAAACAAAATAATCAGACTGATTGGTGGAAAGATGGTGTCATTTATCAAATCTATCCTAAAAGTTTTCAAGCTATAAATGGTCAAGCAATCGGTTGTTTGACCGGCATCATTCATCGATTAGATTACTTACAGCAACTAGGCATTAATGCCATTTGGCTCACGCCGATTTATCCGTCACCACAAGTTGATAATGGCTATGATGTGGCCAATTATTGTGATATTCATCCCGACTATGGCTCCATGGCTGATTTTGAATTACTCGTTGCGCAAGCCCATCAACGTAATATTCGCATTATGATGGATATGGTTTTTAATCATACATCAACCGAGCATCCTTGGTTTAAAGCTGCTTTAGATCAGCATAGTCCTTATCGTGCTTTTTATATTTGGCGAGATGCTTCACCCGCTGGCAAAGCACCCAATAATTGGCAGTCAAAATTTGGTGGTAATGCCTGGCAATGGCATGCAGATAGTCAACAGTACTATTTACATTTATTTGCCAAGGAGCAAGCGGACTTAAATTGGGAAAATCCACAAGTACGGCAAGAATTAAAACGTGTTTGTCAATTTTGGGTGGATAAAGGCGTTGATGCACTGCGATTAGATGTGGTTAATTTAGTCTCAAAGCAGCAAGATTTTCCCAATGATGAGGATGGCGATGGTCGCCGTTTTTATACCGATGGTCCGCGAGTTCATGCGTTTTTACAAGAGATGAGCCGAGACGTGTTTTTGCCCTATCAGCTTATCACTGTTGGTGAAATGTCATCGACATCTTTGGCCCATTGCCAGCGTTATGCAAGCTTAGATGGTAATGAGTTGACGATGACATTCAATTTTCATCACTTAAAGGTTGATTACCCTAATGGCGAAAAATGGGCATTAGCAAAACCGGATTTTATCCAACTAAAAGCGTTATTTAATGAGTGGCAAAGGGGAATGTTTAATCGTGCATGGAATGCCTTATTTTGGTGTAACCATGATCAACCCCGTATTGTGTCACGTTTTGGTGATGAGCATCAATATCGCGTATTGTCGGCAAAAATGTTGGCAATGGTTTTATATGGTATGCAAGGTACGCCTTATGTGTATCAAGGTGAAGAAATTGGTATGACTAATCCGCATTTTACCGATATTAACCAGTATCGTGATGTTGAAAGTTTAAATCGCTATCAAGAGATGCTGACTCAGGGCTTAGCTCATGATGAGATTATGGCTATTTTAGCCAGTAAATCTCGAGATAATAGTCGTACACCAATGCAATGGGATGCATCGCCGCATGCCGGTTTCACCGATGGTACGCCATGGATTGGCGTTGCTGATAACTATCATACCATTAATGTGAAAGCGGCTCTGGCTGATCCGAATTCGATTTTTTACTGCTATCAAAAGCTGATTGCACTACGTAAGCAAGAAGCCGTTTTTGTTGAGGGTAGTTATCATGACTTAGCGCCAGATTCGCCATCATTATGGGCTTATGCTCGTCAGTTAGCAGATAACACTTTGTTAGTGTTTGCTAATTTAACCGCTGAGCCTATTTGTTGGCAAAATAGGTTAAGTGAGCTTGGTAAAGATTGGCATATGCTGATGAATAATTATAATGAACCATTTATTTTGACCAACAATTTGACGCTTAAGCCTTATCAGGCGGTGTATTTACTGGCGGTAAAATAGCGAGTTGATATTAGAAATAGACGTTTGATTAGAGCGAGATAAAAAATAACCCAGCTCAAGCTGGGTTATTAAACCAAAATAGGTTATTACATATTCGTTGTGAATGTACGAGTAATTACATCACGTTGTTGTTCAGGTGTTAATGAGTTAAAACGCACAGCATAACCAGACACACGAATCGTTAATTGTGGGTAGTTTTCTGGGTGTTTAACGGCATCTTCTAATGTTTCACGACGTAATACGTTAACATTTAAGTGTTGGCCACCTTCAACTTTAACGGTTGGAGCAACATCTAATGGAATTTCACGGTATTCGAATTGACCTAGATCTTTAGTCGAAACGATTTGGTTTTCTTCGTATACTGATTTTGCTGCAACACAACGAGCTTCGTTTGTTGAGTCATCTAATAACCAAAAAGAATTTAAAAGCGCGCTGTTGTCTGCTTTAGTAATTTGGATACCTGTAATCATTTTTTAATCCTCCTAAATGGGTTTAATTACCCTAATAAAACTAATGGTATTGTAGCACCTTTAAAATTTGATTTAAATCAAAAAGTGCTATTGATCTAATAATTTTTTCCTTTTTTTATGCTATTAATTTATACAATATGGCCCTTATTCTGCCATCATTGCTATGTTTATTATGGTTTTTCGGTATACTGATAAGTAAAAATGCATAGTATAAATTATCATAATAAAATGTAGGTAGCTTATGACTAAAAAATTAACTTGGCATGATGTTGTCGGTACTGAAAAACAAAAAGATTATTTTAAGTATATTTTGCAGTATGTTGATAATGAACGTAAAAATGGCAAAATTATCTATCCTCCACAACGTGATGTCTTTAATGCGTTTCGTTTCACCGCTTTTGCGGATATTAAGGTGGTGATTTTAGGTCAAGATCCTTATCATGGTCCCAATCAAGCACATGGTCTCTCTTTTTCGGTGTTGCCTGGTATTAAAACCCCGCCTTCTTTACTCAATATGTATAAAGAGTTAGCAACAGATATTGCTGGTTTTGAGATACCAAAACACGGCTATCTAGGCCATTGGGCAAATCAGGGGGTATTAATGCTCAATAATGTGCTAACCGTTGAGGCAGGCCAAGCTCATTCGCATGCGAAAATTGGCTGGGAAACATTTACTGATCATGTTATTGCTGCAGTTAACCAGCATTTAACGGGAGTGGTATTTTTATTATGGGGATCGCCAGCTCAGAAAAAAGGTCAGTTTATTGATAGGCAAAAACATCATGTTTTAACCGCGGTTCACCCATCGCCATTATCAGCCCATCGAGGCTTTTTTGGTTGTAAGCATTTCTCAAAAGCGAATGAATTGATCACACAGCAAGGTAAAACTCCGATTGACTGGATACCTCAATTACCTGATGCGTATTGATAGATTTTTATTTAGCTAATAGAAAATATCTATTGATATAGGCACCAAACTGACGACATTGAGCGTTAATCTTGCTTAATAATTATCTCATTATCTTAACTTAGTGTAGCTTACTGAATTTCTGGGTTTTGCTACTTTTAGCCAACATTATCCATACCTATAAAATATGATATTCGTCACAAATTTTACTTTTTTAAGTTGAATTGCATGACTATAATATATAATGTTACCCGTAACATGACAATAAAATAACAATCAACTGCGTGGAAACAAAGCAAAACCCGTATTTAAGGTAGCCACTAAAGAAAAGTGATAGTGACTACTGAACAGATCTTCGCACAATCTGTGCGAGCCAATACAGTGAGTGGCAAGAAGCAAAAGGAATATTGAATTTTAAATTAGAACAGTGTGAAAGAGGTGATAAATGAACAAGGTTATTCTAGCGGTTACCCAGCGAATTATAGAACGATCTAAACCCACAAGAACGGCGTACTTACGCAAAATTGAACATGCTATGTCGAAAAAAGTAACGCGAGCGAGCCTACCTTGCAGTAATTTAGCTCATGGTTTCGCGGCATGTTGCAGTGCTGATAAAAGTGATCTAAAAAATATCCTAAAAAGCAATATTGGTATTATCAGTTCTTATAATGACATGTTATCTGCCCATCGACCTTATGAATACTATCCAGAACAAATCAAAAAAGTATTACGGGAAAATAGTGCGGTTGGTCAAATGGCTGGTGGTGTTCCGGCAATGTGCGATGGGGTGACACAAGGCGAACCGGGCATGGAAATTTCATTAATGAGCCGAGATATTATTGCGATGTCAGTTGCTGTTGCCCTGTCGCATAATATGTTTGATGGTGCATTATATTTAGGAATTTGTGACAAAATTGTACCAGGCTTATTTATTGGTGCCATGGCGTTTGGTCATTTACCGGCTATTTTTATTCCAGCAGGGCCGATGCCATCAGGCTTGCCAAATAAAGAAAAGGTGAAAATTCGTCAGCTTTACTCTGAAGGGAAGGCAACGCATGAAGACCTACTCGAATCTGAGTCAGCATCATACCATACTAGCGGAACTTGTACGTTTTATGGTACGGCCAATAGTAACCAAATGGTTATCGAATTGATGGGCCTACATCTGCCTGGTGCGGCATTTGTTCAACCAGAAACGGCATTACGTTTTGAGCTAACTAATGCTGCCGCTAAGCAGATTACGCGTTTAACCGAACAATCAGGTCATTTTATGCCAGTTGGTAAAATGGTTGATGAACGGGTCATTGTGAACGGCTTGGTAGCATTATTGGCAACCGGCGGTTCAACCAATTTAACTATGCATTTAGTCGCAATGGCTAAAGCGGCAGGCATTATTATTAATTGGGATGATATTTCTGATTTATCTGAAGTAGTGCCACAACTTTGTAAAATTTATCCGAATGGCCCGGCTGATATCAATTACTTCCAAGCTGCTGGCGGTACGTCAGTGTTAGTGCGTGAACTGCTTAAAGGCGGTTTATTGCATGAAGATGTGGAAACGGTTGTTGGTCGTGGCTTAAGCCGTTATACCAAAGAGCCTATTTTAGAAAATGGCCAATTAATCTACCGTGAAGGGCCGCTTAAATCATTAGATGAAAGCGTGATTGCATCAATTGAAAAACCGTTTAATTCCCATGGTGGTTTAAAAGTGATGTCGGGGAATCTAGGCCGTGCAGTTATGAAAACGTCAGCGATAGAAGCTGATCATCAAGTGATCGAAGCTCCAGCGGTGGTGTTTAATAGCCAATATGATCTTGATGCAGATTTTAAAGCCGGTAAATTAGATAAAAACTGTGTGGTTGTGGTTCGTTTTCAGGGACCTAACGCGATTGGTATGCCCGAGCTACATAAACTCATCACCCCACTTGGTGTGTTACAAGATCGAGGTTATAAAGTCGCTTTATTAACCGATGGCCGTCTGTCTGGCGCATCAGGTAAAGTGCCCGCGGCAATACATGTTACGCCAGAAGCGTATATGGGCGGTTTGCTTAATAAAGTACACAATGGCGATATGATCCGCGTTAATGGTAAAACCGGTGAAATGACGTTATTAGTTGATGAAAAAGAATTGGTAGTGAGAAAACCGGTAGAATGTGACTTAACCGAGTCTCATTATGGTTTTGGCCGAGAGTTATTTGCAGTTGTGCGACAAAATCTCTCTTCAGCAGAAGAAGGCGCAGTGTGTTTTTAATATGATCAGAAGCACTGAGTTATTGTGCTTCAATTACAAACTTGATAATTAAATATTACCGTCATTTATACTAAAACAAGCGATGAAAAGATGATTGTAGTATTTAATTTCTCCCATCTACTTATTCATTAATGACGATTGAGTGAATGGGATGACTGCAACAGATAGACAAATAGATCTGTTCAAGTTGCTGGTGATAAGGATAAAAATCGGTAGCAAATTTCGCGGTAATTTGCTGCGTGGGCATTGCAATTGCAAGTTCTTTCATTTGCCAAACTCCTTTGGCATAAAGTTTTAAGGCCGATTCTCGTAATGTCCAAAGTTGCCAAAATGCGTTAAGTGGATCGCTTTGCTGTGTTAGCCACTCATTCTCCTGTTGCGAGAAAAATTGCATAGCAATTTTTTTTGCATTTTGACGTGCTCGTGCCAGCTCGATATCTAACCCTATTTTTCCCGTTGAGCTGATTGCAACCGCGATAAAGTTGCCACTATGGCTAATATTGAAATCAGGTAAATTAACCTTTTCAAATTGTGGTCGGCTATTATCGCCAATTTTGATATTGGGTAATTGGTCGACATCAAAATGTTCATTCAATAGTTCTGCTAACAAGTAACGACAAGCGACAAATTGCTTTTTCCGCTTATCATCAAGCCCTGCTGATTGTTGAATAACTTGCTCAGATAATAAAGAGGAGCTAAGTAAAGCCTCATAGGACAAATCATTTAAATTAGCTGATTGAATAAAAATAAAATTTTGGCGCATAATTCACGAGATTAAAAAGTTTTCACTATTCTAGCAGGATTTTGGCGAGTTGTTTTAAAACATGGTATGCTAATTTATACGATTTATTTCACTTAAAAAGTCTGTCGGTGCATAATTAGCCGCAAACTAGATAAGGCAATGCCTAGTCATTACTTTATCTGCACGATGTATAAGCATAAATCAGACATTTTATCTGCTTTAATATTGATGATAAAACCTAACATTTGTGAGAGGACGTTATGAAATTTCCGAAAAACACACAAACTCAGCTAATTAGTGCTGGACGAAAAAAACGCTATACTCAAGGTGCGGTCAATAGTGTGATTCAGCGGGCATCGTCGTTGGTTTTTGATTCTGTTGAAGCGAAAAAAGACGCGGCAAAAAATCGGACTAATGGCGCGTTATATTATGGTCGTCGTGGCACATTGACCCATTTTTCATTACAAGATGCGATGTGTGAGCTTGAAGGTGGCGCTGGTTGTTATCTTTACCCTTGTGGCGCAGCTGCTGTGACGAATGCAATTTTAGCCTTTGTGAAAGTGGGCGATCATGTTTTATTGTCAGAGGGCGCTTATGAGCCAACTCATGACTTTTGCGATCGGGTGCTTGGGGACTTAGGAGTTGAAACGACCTATTTCCCCGCTTTAATTGGTCGATATATTACAAAATACATTAAACCCAATACCAAAGTGGTGTTTTTAGAAGCACCAAGCTCAATAACGATGGAAGTGCATGATATTCCGGCAATTGTCAAAGCGGTACGCCAAGTTAATCCAGAAATCATTATTATGATTGATAATACATGGAGCGCCGGCGTGCTATTTAAAGCGCTTGATTATGACATCGATATTTCGATTCAGGCGGGCACTAAATATCTTGTTGGACACTCTGATGCGATGATTGGAACTGCCGTTGCAAACGAACGTTGCTGGCCACAATTACGCGAGCGTTCTTATTTAATGGGACAAATGTGTGATGCTGATACCGCTTATATCACCTCGCGGGGATTACGTACATTAGGTGTACGATTAATGCAGCATCAAAAGAGCAGCTTAACAATCGCCAAATGGTTAGCTAAGCACCCTAAAGTCGAACGAGTCAATCATCCAGCACTAACGAGTTGTAAAGGCTATCAATTTTTTCGGCGTGACTTTTTAGGCTATAGCGGCTTGTTCTCATTTGTCTTAAAAATGCGCCTGTCTGATATTCAGGTAGCGGACTTTTTAGATGAATTTAAACTGTTTTCAATGGCTTATTCTTGGGGCGGATTTGAATCATTAATTTTAGCCCATCAACCCGATGAGATTGCTGAAATTAGACCCGTAAGTGGCGTTGATTTTGAGGGAACACTCATTCGCGTGCATATTGGTCTTGAAGATGTTGATGATTTAATCGAGGATTTGGCAGCTGGGCTTGATCGTATTAAGGTTAGTCATCATAAAATCACCGCTTTACAATCTTTAGTGTGATTGAATGACTTCATTATCGACACTACAATCCTTAGTACAAAGTACGGTTCTGGCAAAAATTGGTCCGCATAGGGATATACTGGTGGCATACAGTGGTGGAGTTGATTCAACGGTATTACTGCATGCGCTAATGATCTTGCAGCGGCAACATATGCCAGATTTGCATCTCCAAGCGATTTATATTCATCATGGTATTAGTCAGCATGCCGATAGCTGGGCTAAGCATTGTGAGCAGCAGTGCCTTGATTGGCAAATTCCTTATGTGGTTGAAAAGGTCACACTCGAGCTTGAGCAAGGTAATATTGAAGAGCAAGCACGAGAAGCACGCTATTTAGCGATGCAGCAGTACCTAACACCAAATCGGTTATTATGTACGGCGCAGCATCAAGATGATCAGAGTGAAACCTTCTTTCTAGCATTGAAACGAGGTAGTGGACCGACCGGTTTATCGGCTATGCCAGCACTATTGCATCTTGATTCGCACTCCCTCTTAAGACCATTATTAACCATTACTCGGCAACAGATTGAACAATATGCTTATAGCTATAATTTGGTTTGGGTTGAGGATGAAAGCAATCAAGACTCCCACTACGATCGTAATTTTTTACGTTTGCATGTCTTACCGGTGCTCAATCAACGCTGGCCTCATTTTAATCAAATGGTTTCAAGAAGCGCTGAGCTCTGCCATGAGCAGCAGCAGTTATTAGATGAGTTATTAGCGGCTGATTTCTCCGCGTTAATTGATGCCGATCGCTGTTTATCGTTTAAGCCATTATTGTCCGCGTCGCAAATAAAGCGTAACGCGCTATTAAGAATGTGGTTTAAGTTGCATAAAAGTAGCATGCCTAGTCGTAAGCAGCTTGAAGTGATTTGGCAAACGGTCGCTTTAGCCAAAGAAGATAGTAATCCTGAATTTAGATTAAATGGCAGGCAGATTCGCCGTTATCAAAATAGGCTTTACCTGTTGCCACAATATCAGGATATACAGTCTGTGCAGCTCACTTGGGATTTAAAAACCTCGCTTGTCTTACCTGATGGCTTAGGTCAGTTGTCGGTTACTACCTCAGGCAATAATTGTTGCCGGCTGCCTTTGGCTAATGAGCAGGTTTCGGTGCGTTTTCATGCACAAGGCTCATGGCATATTGCCGGAAGAACCGGTTCACGGCAAATTAAAAAACTATGGCAAGAGTATGATATTGCGCCGTGGATGCGAACACGTATTCCACTTATTTTTTATAATGAAATGCTGATTACAGCGGTTGGTGTTTTTGTTTCTGTACAAGGACAAGGCAATCAAGTTAGTTATAGACATAAACACGATTAAACTTGCGTAATTTTCATACCATGTCAAGATATACATGGCATGATTATTATTTAAGCAAATAAAAATTTAATTTGATAATTTGTGTGTTAATTCGACTTTTTTCGAATCTGTTGTTGACTTCATATAGGTGAAATGGTTTAAAATAAGGGTTCTAATTATTAGAACGATTGTTTATTCCTTTCATTTAGCGATAGAGATGAATGGTATAAATAATTTATTTTCCAAATAAAGGATAGTGGTAACATGGCAATCTCTCCTCCAAAAACACCACAAGAGTACATTGAGCATCATCTTCATAATTTACAGGTTGGTGAAGGATTTTGGACGTTTAATCTCGATTCATTATTTTTTTCAATCGTATTGGGTTTGGTGTTTTTAATCATCTTTCGTGCTGTAGCACGTAAAGCGACAAGTGGCGTGCCAGGTAAATTACAGTGTGCCGTTGAAATGATTCTCGACTTTGTTGATAAAACAGTTAAAGACATGTCTAGCGGGCCGAATAAGTTGCTTGGGCCATTAGCGTTAACGGTATTTATGTGGGTATTTTTGATGAATTTCATGGATTTAATTCCAGTCGATTTTCTACCGTATATCGCTCAGCATATTGGCCTTCCTTATTTACGAGTAGTACCTACCGCAGATGTTAACATTACGATGTCGATGTCTTTAGGTGTGTTTTTACTCATTATAATTTATACATTCAAGTTCAAAGGTGTCAAAGGTGCCGTAAAAGAGTATACGCTACATCCTTTTAATCATTGGGCATTTGCCCCGATTAACTTTATCCTTGAAATGGTAAGTTTATTAGCGAAACCGATTTCTTTAGGTTTACGACTATTTGGAAATATGTATGCGGGTGAGTTAATCTTTATTTTGATTGCTGCGTTATTGCCGTGGTGGTCTCAATGGGTATTATCTTTACCGTGGGCTATTTTCCATATTTTAATAATTGTTTTACAAGCGTTTATTTTCATGGTGTTGACGATTGTCTATTTATCAATGGCAGCGGCAACAGAAGATCACTAGTCAAGTTTTTTTTAATTTAATTGGAGTTATATGATGGAAATGTTATTTATCGCAGCGGGTATTATGATGGGATTAGCTGCAATTGGTGGTGCTATTGGTATCGGTATTTTAGGGGGTAAATTCCTTGAAGGTGCTGCGCGTCAGCCTGAGCTAATGCCAATGTTACGTACTCAGTTCTTTATCGTAATGGGGCTCGTCGATGCGATTCCTATGATCTGTGTTGGTATTGCTTTATACGTTATTTTCGCGGTTGCAGGTTAATCATTGTTAGATGAAAAGTTAAGAGGAATTGTCTCATGGATATGAATGCAACACTCCTCGGCCAAGCAGTTACATTTGTATTGTTTGTTTGGTTCTGCATGAAGTTTGTATGGCCACCTGTTATTAACGCGATTGAAAAACGTCAAAAAGAGATCGCTGATGGCTTAAACTCTGCAGAAGCAGCAAAAAAAGATTTGGAATTAGCCAAAGCAAATACATCTGAAATTATGCAACAAGCGAAGGTTGAGGCTAATGCAATAATCGAGCAAGCGAATAAGCGTAAAGCAGCTATTCTTGATGAAGCACAACAAGAAGCTCATCGTGAAAGAGAGCGAATTGTTAATCAAGGATTAGCCGAAGTCGAAGCTGAACGCAAACGCGCTCGAGAAGAGTTAAGACAACAAGTTGCTACACTCGCTATTGCAGGTGCAGAAAAAATTATTGAACGTACTGTTAATGAAGCCGCAAATAGCGACATCATTGATAAACTCGTAGCTAAGCTATAAGGAGTATTGAGCAATGGCTGACTTAATTACAATTGCTCGCCCTTATGCTAAAGCTGCTTTCGATTTTGCGGTAGAGCACAAAAGCATTGAAGCTTGGCAGCAGATGTTAGTGTTAACATCTGAAGTCAGTAAGGATGAGCAAATTCAAAGTATTTTGACATCTGATATGAAGCCAGAGTCAATTGCAAAATTATTTATCAACATCTGTCAGGATGTGCTAGATGAATATCGTGCTAATTTTATTAAAATTATGGCAGAAAATAAGCGATTAGCTTTACTGCCAGAAGTGTTTACGCTTTTCCAACAGCTTTGCTTAGAAAAAGCGTCAGCTGCTGATGTTGAAGTTATTTCAGCAACAGAGTTAACAGCAGACCAACTTAATAAAATTTCTATCGCGGTCGAACAACGTTTATCTCGAAAAGTAAATCTGAAATGCCATATTGATAAGTCGATTATTTCTGGGTTTATTATTCGTACGGGTGATATGGTTATTGATAGTAGTATCAGAGGTCGCCTTAATCGTTTAAGCGACGCTCTACAGTCTTAAGGGGACTGATAATGCAGCTAAATTCAACTGAAATAAGTGAACTAATTAAAGAGCGAATCGCTCAATTTAATGTTGTGAGTGAAGCTCACAGCGAAGGGACAATCATCTCTGTTAGTGATGGTATTCTTCGTATTCACGGATTAACTGAGGTTATGCAAGGCGAAATGATTGCATTACCAAATAACCGTTATGCAATGGCACTTAACTTAGAACGTGATTCTGTTGGTGCGGTGGTGATGGGTCCATATGAAGATCTTGCAGAAGGCATGAAAGTACAATGTACTGGTCGTATTTTGCAAGTTCCTGTTGGTGATGGTCTACTTGGACGTGTTATTAATACGTTAGGTGAGCCAATTGATGGTAAAGGCGCGGTTCAACATGATGGTTTCTCACCAGTTGAAGTGGTTGCGCCAGGTGTTATCGACAGAAAATCTGTTGATCAGGCAATGCAAACGGGTTATAAAGCCGTTGACTCAATGATTCCAATCGGACGTGGTCAGCGTGAGCTAATTATCGGCGATCGTCAAACGGGTAAAACAGCCTTAGCGGTTGATGCTATCATCAATCAGCGTGATTCTGGCGTAAAATGTATTTATGTTGCAATTGGGCAAAAACAATCAACAATTGCTAACGTTGTACGTAAACTCGAAGAGCATGGTGCGCTTAAAAATACCATCGTGGTTGTGGCATCAGCATCAGAATCAGCAGCCTTACAATATTTAGCGCCATATGCCGGTTGTGCAATGGGTGAATATTTCCGTGATAGAGGGCAAGATGCGTTAGTTGTTTATGATGATTTGTCTAAACAAGCGGTCGCTTATCGTCAAATTTCATTATTACTTCGTCGTCCACCTGGGCGTGAAGCTTATCCCGGGGATGTGTTCTATTTACATTCACGTTTACTTGAACGTGCAGCTCGCGTTAATGCTGAGTATGTTGAAGAGTTCACTAAAGGTGAAGTAAAAGGTAAAACTGGTTCATTAACCGCATTACCAATTATTGAAACACAAGCAGGAGACGTTTCGGCGTTCGTACCGACTAACGTAATTTCGATTACTGATGGCCAGATCTTCTTGGAAACCAATTTATTTAACTCTGGTATTCGCCCTGCTGTTAACCCAGGTATTTCGGTATCTCGTGTTGGTGGTGCTGCGCAAACTAAAGTTATGAAGAAATTGTCTGGTGGTATTCGTACTGCACTTGCACAGTATCGTGAATTAGCGGCGTTCTCGCAATTTGCTTCTGACTTAGATGAAGCAACGCGTAACCAGTTAAGCCATGGTGAAAAAGTAACTGAATTATTAAAACAGAAACAATATTCACCAATGACGGTTGCCGATCAAGCGATAGTGTTATTTGCTGCAGAACGCGGTTATTTAGACGATGTTGAACTTGAAAAAGTACTCCCTTTTGAAGCAGCCTTACAGTCTTATGCTCATAGTCAATATGCTGATTTTATGAAGGAACTTGCTAAAACAGGTAATTACAACGATGACGTTGAAAAACAGCTGAAAGATATTTTAGACAGCTTTAAATCAACACAAACTTGGTAGTAATTATTGCAAGTGGGAAGAGGTAAAATAAATGGCTAATGCAAAAGAGATAAGAACGAAAATCGCAAGTATTCAAAGTACCCAAAAGATTACTAAAGCGATGGAGATGGTTGCTAACTCTAAAATGCGTAAAACGCAAGATAGAATGGCAGCAAGTCGTCCTTATGCTGAGTTGATTCGTAAAGTAATTGGACATTTAGCGTTAGCTCATTCAAGTGTCAAACATTCGTACTTGGAAACAAGAGATGTTAAGCGCGTTGGCTACTTGATTATTTCAACCGACCGTGGCTTATGTGGTGGTTTGAATATTAATTTATTTAAAACCGTGCTTGCCGATATGAATGATTGGCAAGCAAAAGGAGTGCAATCAGATGTTGCATTGATTGGTTCAAGAGGTGTATCGTTTTTCTCATCACTGAAAGCGAACATTCTAACTCAAGTTACCGGAATGGGCGATGAGCCTTCTCTATCTAGTTTGATAGGGCCTGTGAAGACTATGTTAGAGGCGTATGATGAGGGTAAAATTGATCGTTTATACATTGTAACGAATAAATTTATTAACACGATGTCACAAAAACCAACCATACAGCAATTGATACCACTGCCACCTTCTGATGAAGATGAGCTACAAGATAAAGCTTGGGATTATATTTATGAGCCAGATGCGAACGCATTATTAGATGTGATGCTGCGTCGGTATATTGAATCTCAAGTTTATCAAGCCGTTGTTGAAAACTTGGCAAGTGAGCAAGCAGCAAGAATGGTAGCAATGAAGGCAGCGACGGATAATGGTGCAAATCTGATTAATGATTTACAAATTGTCTATAACAAAGCCCGACAAGGTGCAATCACCAATGAGTTGATTGACATTGTGTCTGGTGCGTCAGCTGTTTCAAGTTAACGTTAAGTCGAGTTAATAGCTAGGGTTATTAACAGTTATATTGAGTTATAAAGACATAGAGGAATAAAGATGGCTACTGGAAAGATTGTCCAGATTATCGGCGCAGTTGTTGATGTCGAATTCCCTGAAAATGCGGTGCCAAATATTTATGACGCATTAGAAGTGGACACAGGCGCTGAGAAGCTAGTTCTGGAAGTTCAGCAACAATTAGGTGGCGGTGTTGTTTGTTGTATTGCAATGGGATCAACAGATGGTATTCGACGCGGCTTGGCGGTGGTGAATACGGGTCATGGTATCGAAGTACCCGTTGGGATTGAAACCTTAGGCCGTATCATGAATGTACTGGGTGATCCAGTTGATAAAGCCGGTCCAATCAATGAAAAAGAGCGCTGGGGAATTCACCGCAGTGCGCCAACATACGAAGAACTGGCGAACTCAACTGAACTTTTAGAGACGGGAATTAAAGTTATCGACTTAATTTGCCCATTTGCTAAAGGTGGTAAAGTTGGTTTATTCGGTGGTGCGGGTGTTGGTAAAACCGTTAACATGATGGAATTGATTCGTAATATCGCCATTGAACATTCGGGTTACTCTGTATTTACCGGTGTTGGTGAGCGTACTCGTGAAGGGAACGACTTCTATCATGAAATGAAAGATTCTAACGTACTTGATAAAGTATCGCTAGTGTATGGTCAGATGAATGAGCCACCAGGGAACCGTTTACGTGTTGCTTTAACGGGATTAACCATTGCTGAAAAATTCCGTGATGAAGGTAAAGACGTACTATTGTTTATCGATAATATTTATCGTTATACCTTAGCGGGTACAGAAGTATCAGCACTATTAGGCCGTATGCCATCAGCGGTAGGTTATCAACCGACACTTGCTGAAGAAATGGGCTTATTACAAGAACGTATTACATCGACGAAGAAAGGTTCAATTACCTCGATTCAAGCGGTATATGTACCTGCCGATGACTTAACTGACCCATCACCGGCAACAACATTTGCGCATTTAGATGCGACAATTGTATTGAGCCGCCAGATTGCATCATTAGGTATTTATCCTGCGGTAGATCCACTTGACTCAACGAGCCGTCAGTTAGATCCATTGGTTGTTGGTCAGGAGCACTATGACTGTGCGCGTGGTGTGCAATCAATTTTACAACGTTACCAAGAGTTGAAAGATATTATTGCGATTCTCGGTATGGACGAATTATCTGAAGACGATAAGTTAATTGTTGCTCGTGCACGTAAAATTCAACGTTTCTTATCTCAGCCGTTCTTCGTTGCTGAAGTATTTACCGGTTCACCAGGTAAGTATGTTTCATTGAAAGACACTATTAGCGCGTTTAACGGCATCATGAAGGGTGACTACGATCATCTTCCTGAACAAGCGTTCTACATGGTTGGTTCAATAGACGAAGTAATTGAGAAAGCAAAATCTCTGTAAGAGATTGCGCAAACGGAGATCATTATGGCACTAACTTCCTATCAATTAGAAGTCGTTAGTGCTGAATCTCACCTGTTTTCAGGTGATGTTCAGCGAATCAGAGTGACAGGTAGTGAAGGTGAGCTTGGGATTTATCCTGGTCATACGCCATTATTAACAACAATTAAACCAGGAATGGTGGGTATTGTTAAACCTAATGGGGATGAAGAGTTTATCTATCTTTCTGGTGGAATTTTAGAGGTGCAGCCAAATACGGTAACCATTTTGGCTGATACAGCGATTCGAGGTGAAGATCTTGATGAAGCGAAAGCGCAAGAGTCGGTAAGACAAGCAGAAGAGCGAATTAAAAATCCATCTAATGATATGACTTATGCACAAGCCTCAGCGGAACTTTCCAAAGCTTTAGCTAAACTACGTGTTATTCATCTTACACGTGGTAACCGCTAAGTAACGATGTTTCTATTCATTATCGCGTTATAACAGACGCGATAATCTTTCCTTTTTATAACCGTGTTATAGCAATATATTGCACTCTTTTTCATAATGATGATAAAAAAGTAGCCAACTGAGTCGAAAGAATTTATAATCCATTGCCTGTCGAATCAGCTAACTTATTCTATGGCAACCTCAATCAAAACTGAATTAATTTATCGATTGGATGATCGTCCACCTTTACCGCAAACACTCTTTGCCGCACTTCAACATTTATTAGCAATGTTTGTGGCTGTTATTACACCTGCTTTGATTATTTGCCAAAGTCTTGAATTACCCGCCGAAGATACACAGCATATCATTAGCATGTCGCTCTTTGCTTCTGGCGTGGCCTCGCTTATCCAAATTCGCACTTGGGGACCGATTGGTTCTGGATTATTATCGATTCAAGGTACTAGTTTCAACTTTGTTGCCCCGGTTATTGCTGGTGGATTGACGCTAAGATCGGGCGGTGCGACGGTTGAAGTTATGATGGCGACACTATTTGGTACCTTAATGCTTGGCTCATTTACCGAGATGATTTTATCGCGTGTGTTACATTTAGCGCAAAAAATTATTACACCGCTAGTATCAGGAATTGTGGTGATGATCATCGGTTTATCGCTGATCCAAGTCGGGCTCACTTCCGTTGGTGGTGGATTTGCAGCAATGCAAAATGGCACCTTTGGTTCTTTAATTAATTTATCGTTAGCGGGGATTGTGCTACTGGTTATTATTGTGCTTAATATCCAAAAGAATCCGTATTTACGTTTATCATCTTTGGTGATCGCCATGGCGGTAGGATATGGCTTAGCGTGGTGGCTAGGCTTATTACCTGAGTCCGTTGAGTCGAGTGCTGATTCGATAATGATTCCAACACCATTATATTATGGATTACGTATTGATTGGGGACTGTTATTACCCTTCATTTTAGTGTTTTTAATTACTTCACTTGAAACAATTGGTGATATTACTGCGACATCTGATGTGTCAGAGCAGCCTGTTTCAGGACCATTATATATGAAGCGGCTAAAAGGCGGTGTATTAGCTAATGGATTTAACTCTTTTGTTTCAGCAGTGTTTAATACGTTTCCTAACTCATGTTTTGGTCAAAATAATGGCGTGATCCAATTAACCGGCGTTGCCAGCCGTTATGTTGGTTATTTTGTGGCGGGTTTCTTGGTTTTATTGGGTTTATTCCCGCAAGTGAGTGGCTTTGTTCAACATATTCCTGAGCCAGTGTTAGGCGGAGCAACACTGGTCATGTTTGGTACAATCGCGGCATCAGGTGTGCGCATTGTCTCTCGAGTGCCGCTTAATCGCCGTGCAATGATGATTATTGCACTATCGTTGGGAATTGGTCTTGGTGTATCGCAAAAACCGGAAATTTTCCAGTTTATGCCTGATTGGGTTAAATCGTTATTCTCGTCCGGTATTGCTGCCGGTGGATTGACGGCGATTGTACTTAACTTTTTGTTTCCTGAAGAGAAGAAATAAGTTTATTAACAAAATAAAGAATGCGGCTAATGCCGCATTTTTAATACAGTTTTTTTGACCAACCTAACTTAGTTGATAAGTTACGGAAATAATTGTAGCGAGTTGAGTGAATAAGATTAAATTGATAAGGCGCACATTTGATGACAATTTCATCGGTTGGCTGCGCGGCTAAAATGATCTGACTATCGCAAGCAACTTGTAGAATTTTGGTTGCTTTTGGAAATTTTAATCGGATGATATTGTCGCTTTTGATGACCAGTGGTCTTGCCGATAACGAGTGCGGGAACATTGGTGTAATAATAAGCGCATCAAGATCGGGGGTAATAATTGGTCCACCTGCGGAAAGCGAATAAGCGGTTGAACCTGTTGGCGTCGAGATAATTACTCCATCAGCGCGTTGGGCGAAGGCTTTTTTATCATTAATATAGGCTTCATATTCAATCATATGTGCAACCTGATCTGGATGGACTACAATTTCGTTGACAGCAAAGCTGGAAATGGTGCTTTCACCGTGTTGGTTATACAACGTGACTTCTAATAAGAAACGTGGATCATCTACGTATTCACCAGAAAGGACATCTGATAAGCTAGCGATTGCTTTATCGGGTGTAATATCGGTTAAAAAGCCAAGATTACCGCGATTAATACCAATAATTTTAATATCGTAGTGTGATAAATAACGCGCTGCTCGTAGCATATTACCATCGCCGCCAATGACAACGGCAAGTTGTGCATGTTGACCAATCTCATCTAAAGATGCGTAACTGGTCACCGGGAATGACAAATGCTCTTTAAGCTTATCTTCAACAAGCACGTGATAGCTATTTTTTGTTAGCCAATTATAGAGCATTTCATGCGTCACTAATGCTTCAGGTTGCCTTGGTACACCAATTAATCCAATACAGTTAAATTGTGTGTTCATAAAATTATCCTTATAACTTATTGATTTTAAATTAATAAAATCATTTTTACCTTACTAGTTAGCACGGTAGCCTTGTTTTCTTAAATTTTAGCCCCATAATACCTTAAATAAAATGTATTTTTTATAATTTTGGGGTACCTTATGACTGAACAAACACATAATAACGCAGAACAAACAGAAGATATTCAGGTAACTGCTGCATCAAATAACGCGGCGGAAACGGCGGCTGAGCAGCAACCCGATCTTCAATCACAGCTTAAAGAGAAAGATCAGCGTATTGATGAGCTAGAAAAAGAGCTGCAAATTGCGAAGAAAAATGAAGCAGAAGCCATGGTTCGCGCGCGTGCTGAAATTGATAACGTACGTAAACGAGTTGAACAAGATGTTGAAAAAGCACATAAATTTGCATTAGAAAAGTTTTCTAACGAGTTACTACCTGTTATTGATAATTTAGAAAGAGCGCTTGAAGCAACCGATAAAGAAAACCCAGAACACAAAGCAATGATTGAAGGATTAGAACTCACGCTAAAATCCTTTTTAGATACGGTGAAAAAATTTGGTATTGATGTGGTGTCAACGCAGGGTGGTCAATTAAATCCTGATGTACACCAAGCGATTACTATGATTGATTCTACCGAACACCAATCAGGGCAAATTGTTAACACTATTCAAAAAGGCTATACTTTAAATGGTCGCCTACTGCGTCCTGCGATGGTTATTGTTGCGAAGTAGTGTGCGATTAATGGCCGTAAGTCAGTTATTGTCGTCAGTTGGTAACATAGAATAAAATTTAAAGCCATATCAATGATATGGCTTTTTTAGTATCTGGATATATAGCGCAAAGCGACACTATTGTCGCCAAACGCCTCTGATCGGACGAGCAAAGTGAGCTAGAACAGCAATTAGACAAATCTCAATTGAAGCGGCCCAATAAATATGACCCAGAATTTCACTCCAGAGTTCATAGCCATTAAGGTTCCATAACCAACCAACCGCGCCATTATCATAAGCTGGGTTTCTAAAACCAAGTAATGGGATTAAAAAACCATGCATCACGACGGTAATGATAATGCCATACAAAGCACCATACCAAAGTCTGATTTTGTTACAAAAATAAGATATATAGACATAAACAAATGCAAAGGCAAAGCTAAATAACCAATGATAAAGCGTCACCGCACCTAGCACTGATGTATTTTGATAAATATAATCGAGTGAGTGTGAGTCGATACCGATCCAACCTAGCCATGCATCAATATGTGCTGCTGGTGGTGAGATTTCACCCGGTTGTCTTGGTGGCATGTTAACCTCTGAGCCCCATTTGACTAGAGAGCTAAAAAATCCCCCTAAAATCGTGGTCCAGATAATAATCTGACGATTCACTTTATTCTTAAACATACAGTATATCCCCTTATTAAATTATGGCAGAAATAGTATAGGGCAAAATCGTTTGAAAGAAAAAATAAAACCGTTTTTTGTTAATGATATCTTAAATAAGTATTACTTATGGTTAACTACAGATAGATCACTACGAATTATTATTAGTGGTGATGTGATTTAGTAATTAAATAGACACTGCACGATTGTACCTTGTTGGCCATCATCACGATTTTTTAGAATTAACTCACCTTTATGCAGTTTTATGATGCGCTGGACGATACTCAGCCCTAAACCAATGCCTTTGTGCCGGCGATCCATTCTAAAAAAAGCTTCGGTTAATTGGGATATTTTATTTTCATCAAGCCCTGGACCTTGATCTTTAACTTCTAGCATCATTTGGTGATTATTATAGCGATAACTATCAATAATAATTTCACTGTTTGGTGGGCTATAGCGGGAGGCATTTTCAACTAAATTACGAATCAGTAAGCATACGAGTATATTATCACCTTGAAAAATAACATCTTTATCAGACTGTTGCCAAGTTAACGTTTGACCTTTGAGACGGACCATTTCACTTAATTCATTCGCCAACAGTGGCATTGTATTGTTTTGAAAGTGAATGAGTTGCTCATCGCCAGTAATAAATCGTTGGCTAGCTCTTGCCAGTGTTAGCAGCTGCTCAACGGTATTGACTAATCTATCTATTCGTTCGATTAGCTCCTGACAATTGATATGATGAGTGCGTTCGAGTAATTCTAAATGTAGGCGGATTCCTGCTAATGGCGTACGCAGTTCATGAGCAACATCGGCAGTAAAAAGCCGCTCTTGTTGTAGCGTTTCATTTAGGCGGTAGAATAAGCCATTGAGCGCCGATGAGATGGCCTTAATTTCATGCATTTTACTAAACGAATTAATCGGATTGAGATCTTCTGCTGCGCGTTTTACTAAGTCTTGTTGTAATAACTCGAGTGGTTTGGTAATGCGTTTGATTGCTTGATAGGCGAGCAGCAGCGTGACAGACATGATAACAAAAGTGGATGTTAATAACGCAAAGATGGCTTCGATCTCTTCATGCCGAACCTTGGCTTGGCTAATTTCTTGGCTTAAGGTTAAATCAACCAGTAGATCTATCTGTTCTTTACTTTCATGCCATAACCAAAAGACAGTAATCAATTGGCAAACTAGCATGATTAGACCAAGCGTTACAAACAAGTTCCAGCGAATACTGTATTTTAGATGATTAATCTTGTCGATGATATTTATGTTCATTGTACCGCTCATTATTAATTAATCTCTAGCGTAAATTGATAACCATAACCGCGAATAGTACGAATATAGTGTTTACCAATTTTTTGCCGTAAACTGTGAATATGGACTTCTAACACATTTGAGCTAGGATCGCTATTCCAATTATAGAGATCATTTTGCAGTATATCCCGGTGCACTTGTTGCTCAGCTTTACTCATCAAGCGGGTTAAAATTGCAAATTCCTTGCTTGTTAAAGGGATGACTGTTTGGTTAAACTGAACTTGTTGCTGCCTAAGATCAAGTAAAAAAGGCCCACAGTGAATCTGATTATCAATTTGTCCTTGATTACGGCGGATTAACGCCCTGACGCGTGCTAGTAGCTCTGTTAGTGCAAAGGGTTTGATCAAGTAATCATCGGCACCCAAATCAAGGCCCTCTACACGGTCTTCGATGGTATCTCGAGCGGTTAAAATCAGCACCGGTATGGCATTTTTTTGTTTGCGCCAGTGTGATAATAACTGTAATCCATCACAGTCAGGTAGCCCGAGATCGAGTATCACTAAGCTAAATTGTGACATCTCCATAAATTGACTCGCTTGTTGGCCATTCTCGGCGACTTCACATACAAAACCTTCTGCGGTAAGTGCGCTATATAGCCCCTTTTGTAAGAGGCTATCATCTTCAGTAATGAGTATTTTCATAAAGGTTTCACCATCTCGCCTTGATTCGCTATTTGGCAGCGGCTTAAGAGGTTAAGTTGTGGTTGATATTGTGTTGTTTTAATATTAAACATTCCGAGCAAAGAATGGAATAAATTATCTTGCGAAAACTGATCATTTTTTGCTTGTTGACTTAAGCAGTCGGTATCAATATTTTCTTGCTGCTGATATTTATCTGATAGCCAAATGAGCAGTGGAATTTGTGTTTGGTATTTTGGTGCAACCGAATACGGCATACCATGTAAATAGATATTACTCTCTCCTAATGATTCACCGTGATCGGAAAGATACATTAACGAGGTATTATAGCGGTCATCATAGCTTTTTAGTAAGTTAATTGCCTGATTAATAATCGAATCAGTGTAAGCAATCGTATTATCATAAGTATTAATTAAGGCTTCTTGTGAGCAGCGATTAATTTCGTTGGTATCACAAGTTGGCGTGAATTTTTTGTATTCATCGGGATAGCGCTGATAATAAGTTGGTCCGTGACTGCCAATGGTATGTAAGACAATTAAGGTATCGCTTTTAATATTATCTAAATACTGTGGTAAATCAGAAAACAATATATCGTCATAGCATACTCCGTCACGACACTGTTTGAAATTATTTTTATATTTTTCAGTAATATCAACATTGGGTACGCGATCGCAAACACCTTTACAGCCACTATCATTATCAACCCATAAAATATTGATGCCGGCTTTTTGTAGAATATCTAGCGCATTAGATTGTTTATTAGCAAGCTGTGGTTCATAGTTCTCACGCGTCATATTTGAAAACATGCATGGTAGTGAATAGGCCGTTGCTGTGCCACAAGATGAAGTGTTTTGGAAATAAATAACGTTTTGTTTAGCCAGTAAGCTATTGGTTGGTTTGTCATAACCGCCTAAAGAGAAATTATTGGCGCGCGCCGTTTCACCAACAATTAAGATCATTACATTTTTTTGACCATTGGTATTTTTGATCGGTACTTGATAAGCATCATCGCCGAGCTCAGTGAACGGAATGCGCTGATATTGTAAGTAGTTATATTGATTATAGACTGCCACAATATAATTTGATGGCATTAAATATTTGATAATACCGTTATTATTACGCATAAATGTGGCGTAGTTTTTATAAAAAAACATGGCGACTAAGGCAATAACTGCGATTGAGAGGATAATGGTTATCATTCTGCGTAATAGATAATAGGTCCATTTTTTTATCGGTTTTACTCGGACAAAGAGAATCAATAGTGAGGGTAAAATACCCAAAATGATCACATTAATGATTAAGCTTGGCGTAACAAGTGCAAACGATTCAGCTTGGTTAGTATCGAGTGCATTTTGTAACATATCACGATCGATCATGATGCTATAAGTTGACATAAAATAACTAAGCCATGCGCCGATAATAACTAGTAAGCAAGCGATGAGTTTGATCAGTTTGGGAAAAATGAACACACTCAGTAAGGCGCTGATGACACAAAAAACTACAATCGGCATCGTGCAGAAAAATAATACGTCATCAAGACTATTAATGGATAAAGCGGATAGTACGTGCTTATAGTAGGTAAAATTTAAAAATGTGGCTTGATAAAAGGCGATAAGGCTTACTAGCAGTGAGACCGATATCGCTTTTTGTCTAAACAGTGTGTAGATTTTTTTTAGCATAATAATGTGTTCTTATTGTTATGAGTTTGAGTTTTTTGTGATGTGTTTGAGTACTTTAAATTTCATCATGATAGTCGATAACGATGTGTGAATTTTAGTAAATCGCTGAGTTAAATTAAACCAGTTGCGCTGCACAATATAAGCACTTAATGCACTTACTACTATTCCGGCGGTAATATCTAATGGCCAATGTACCCCAAGATAGATTCGTGACCAACAGATAACCATCGCAACGAATAAGCAGGCAATAAATGCATATTTTTGCATAATTTGCTGTTTTGAATCGTTAAACAGTGCAAAGGTAATGGCAAAAATAAATACAGCATGCTTACTTGGGAAAGAGTTACTGCTCGAATGCGATAAAAAATTAGTGCCAATTGACAGCTCAAAAGGTCTTGGTGAACTAATGAAAGTGCGTAAGATAGCGGCTATGATTAATGCCGTTAATGTTGTTAACGCTATTTTGGCAATTAAGTTTCTGCTAGCGGGGTTTTTAAACCAGCAGACTAACATGATAATAATCGGTGCATAAATTAAATACTCAGCACAAAAAACAGCGAAAGAAATCATCGATTTTGATGCATTTGGTGTCGCATTAATGAGCATGAAGAGTTGTGTATTAATTGTGTTTAACATTGTTTATACCTTTCATATAGCAAAATAAACTGATGGATGAAAGTATAGATTTTGAAGCTTAAGAAAACCTTAAGGTGAGATGTTTTATGAAATGTGTAGCAAGATTAATATAACAAATTGATATAGCTTGATTTTATATTTGATGGTAGATAAAAAACGAGCGCGAAAGCATCGCGCTCATTATCGGCATTACTTGGCAATATTTACTTTAAAATAGTTGATAGTGCTTTAGTCACCATTGGTACTGGCTGAGTTCCATCAACTTTGAAGTATTGCGTATGACCCAGTTTAGCTTCATGTTGATAGTAATTGATTAACGGCTTAGTTAATTGATGATATTCGACTAAGCGTTTACTCACGATTTCTTCGCTGTCATCTTTACGAATAGTCAGCGCTTCACCAGTGATATCATCAATTCCTTCGGTTTTCGGTGGATTATATTTAGTATGATATACTCGGCCAGATGGCGCATGGATGCGGCGTCCGCTCATTCTATCGATGATAACTTCATCTGGCACATCGAACTCTAAAACGTAATCAACGGTAATACCGGCAGCTTTCATGGCATCTGCTTGTGGCACAGTGCGCGGAAATCCGTCTAATAAAAAGCCCTTTTTACAGTCTGCTTGCGCAATACGTTCTTTGACTAAAGCGATAACCAGTTCATCAGTAACTAATTTACCTGCATCCATCAACTCTTTGGCTTGTAAACCTAGTGATGTGCCGGCTTTCACTGCCGCTCTTAACATATCACCGGTTGAGATTTGAGGAATGCCATATTGCTGCATAATAAACTGAGCTTGTGTGCCTTTTCCTGCGCCTGGTGCACCTAATAAAATAATTCGCATTGAAGATAACCTCTTTCGTCTTTAATTTGTTTAACTTAGCTATTGTGCTAGATACTGATATATCACTTTACTGCCAGATATTAATCCATCGGTTTGGCATAAATAGTTAATTGCACCGCAGCCTTTTATTTGCTCTAACGTTTTGTTACAGATAGGGCAAATATAGTTTTCATAATAGTGCTGTGCACATACTTGGCAATAATAGTCCCTTGGGCTTTGTTGTTGCATCGACTGGTGACAGGTTGGACATATTCCCTCTGCCACCATATTCTGTGCTACTTCGGTCATACTAGCGGCGTCCCCTGCTCTTAACATGTTTTAGTAAACGTCGTCGTTTACGCTGTTGAGACGTGGTTAATGAGTTCTTTTTGCCTTCATAAGGGTTATTACCTTCTTTAAATTGAACGCGAATTGGTGAACCCATTATTTTTAATGAACGTCTAAAATAGTTCATCAAATAACGCTTATAAGAGTCAGGTAAGTCAGTGACTTGGTTACCATGTATGACCACAATTGGTGGATTATAACCTCCAGCATGAGCATATTTTAATTTAACTCGGCGACCTTGTACTAATGGTGGTTGATGATCATCTTGTGCCATCTGCATGATTTTAGTCAGTAACGCTGTATTGACACGCCTTGTTGCACAGTCATAAGCTTCTTGAATGGAATCAAATAAGTTACCAACGCCGCTACCATGCAGGGCTGAAATAAAATGTAAACGCGCAAAATCAATAAAATCTAATCGATCATCAAGCGTCGTTTTAATTTGTTCTCTGACGTCTTGAGCTAAGCCATCCCATTTATTGACAGCAATAACGAGGGAACGCCCGCTGTTAATAATAAATCCTAATAGTGATAAATCTTGATCGGCTATCCCTTCTCTAGCATCAATCACTAAAATAACAACGTTCGCATCTTCAATTGCTTGCAGCGTTTTGATCACTGAGAATTTTTCAACGGTTTCCGATATTTTACCGCGCTTTCTAACACCAGCGGTGTCAATCAACACGTATTCGCGTTCATCTCGAGTCATCGGGATGTAAATACTATCACGGGTAGTACCTGGCATATCATAAACAACAACGCGATCTTCACCTAAGATACGATTGGTTAGCGTCGATTTACCAACATTTGGTCTGCCGACGATTGCGACTTTAATCGGCTGATTAATCAGGCTTTCGACATCATCTAAGATGGAATCATCATAGGATTCAGGCAGATCGTGCCGATCATCATCTTCATCGTTAAAGACGGTTTGATCTTCAAATTCAAAAATAGGATCTAACACGGTTTCGATCAATGTGGTAACACCACGTCCATGACTTGCTGCGATCGGATACACATCTCCTAGCCCCAATTCATAAAATTCATTCATTACCACGTCTGCATCTAAACCGTCAGTTTTATTCACAACCAAAAATGTTGGTTTTTCGCGGCTACGTAAGTGTTTAGCAATCGCATGATCCGCAGGCATAACGCCTGCGCGGGCATCAACCATAAATAAAACGATATCAGCTTCTTCGATTGCTTGTAAGGACTGCTCGGCCATAAAGCTTTCGATACCTTCTTCGCTACCGTCAATACCACCAGTATCGATCACAATATATTCATGCCCTTGAATTTCGGCTCGGCCATACTTACGATCGCGAGTAAGGCCTGGAAAATCAGCGACAAGCGCATCTCGTGTTTTTGTTAATTTATTAAATAATGTTGATTTTCCTACATTTGGACGACCAACTAATGCAATGACCGGTATCATGTCAATTCTCTTTTTAAAGGCTATTAAATGTTATTTTTGGCTATAGGCATAAACATTACCATTTTTAGCCTGAATAATAATTTTATCGTCAGCGACAATTGGTTTAGCGGCTAAACCACTACTGCTAACTTGTGTTTTTGATACAATATCGCCTGAGCTGATATCAATGAGGTAAAGATAGCCTTCAAAATCACCAACCACGACATAATTTTGATAAATGACGGGATCGGTTAATTGTCTATGTAATAAGTCAGATTGTTTCCAGATGACGGTACCACCATTTTTAGATAGCGCATAAACATTATCATCTTGATCTACCACAACAATATGATTTTGTTGGATAACAAAACTGTGTGTTGAGCCTAGCGCTTTCTTCCAAACCGTTGAACCATTACTTAAGTCAAGTGCAACGATATTACCGTTATAGCCAATGGCGTACACTAAACCTTGTTCTATAATAGGGGTTGTATCAACGTCGTTAAGTTTAGCAATTTCAGTTGAGCCTTGTGGTTGAGAGATACGTTGTTGCCAAATTAGTTGTCCATCTTTGGCAAAATAAGCATTAACATGACCATCATCATCACCCAGTACGATCGCACCATAAGCGGCAGCTGGCGTCGATTGGCCTCTCAATGTTAGAGCGGGAATCTCCATGTTTGTTTCCCAAACATTATCACCACTATCTTGGGCTAATGCTTGTAAATACCCATTTGCCGTATTAATTATGACATTATTATCTACCGAAATCGGTTTGGCCAGTACTTCGCCTTTTACCGATTTTTGCCAAATAATAGCTCCGGTACTTTTATCTAATGCGTAAGCTTGAGCGCGTTCACTACCTAAATAGACATGTTTATCATCAGCGCTAACGCCACCTGAGAGCAGCGCAGATTGACTGCGAAATAGCGAGCTATTTGATAAATCGACATTCCACAGCGTTTTACCGCTTGCCAGTTCAATCGCTTTTACTTGGCCACTTCGCCCTGCAGCATAAACAATATTGTTATTAACCGTCGGAGATAACAAAGAATATATTTTTGCATTACCAGATAAACTATTACTCCAGATTTGGTTTAATGGAAATAGCGTTTGAGTTTCTGGAGATGGCGAGACAGTAATGGTATCTTCTTCACCACCAAAAAGTGAACAGCCCGTTGTCATTGAGGCTAACGATACCACTAATGCACTAGCTAAAAAATATTTACGCAAATTCATGTTATTTCCCTACAAATAAGTGTTTTTACATACTACGGTTGCGGTTTTTGTTCGCTTGTTACGGCTTGATTACTTTTAGCCTCTTGCGCCACTTGTTGCTTTGCCAGAGCATCTTGTTCTGCTAGTAAATACTCAGCACGATTCAGTTTTAGCTTAATACTTTTTTCTAAATCAGCGGTTGGTTTAGACGATAATGCTACATTATAAGCATTACAGGCTTGTTGATAGTGTTCTGTTTTTACGAATATATCGCCACGGATATCATTAACGATAACTGACCAATTTTCGTTAGTAACTTTATCAAGTGTTTTTAAGCTTTCATCATATTTGCCAAGTTGATATTGTAATCTTGCAAGGCGAATATTGATAATTGCAAGCACGGGCTCTGAATCAGTTTTTTTGCTGGCATCGGTAAGTAATGTTTCAGCACCAGCATAATCTTTAAGATCTTGCACATAAATTTGTGCTGCTTTCAAGCTAGCAAACACACTATAAATGGTATCGGTATTTTTAGCGAAAGCAATTAGCTCATCAATTTCAGTTGTTGCTGAGTTATCGGCGGCTAATTTAGAGAGTAATTGCTCATATTGATCTGATGCTACTGTGATTTTTTCGACTTGGTAAGATTGCCAGTATCGCCATCCCCAAAAGGCAAGTAGCCCAATGACTATCACGGCAATAAATATTTTCCATGTTTTAGTAAAAAATTCTCTCATTGCTAGAAATTGATCTTCACTATCAGAATGACTCACGTTATTCTCCCTTTTCCAGTATTTCTAAACATTTTTCAGCAATCATCTCTTGTGGTAGTGCATATTGATTGCCTGTTTGTAATTCTTTGATCACAGCTGTATTTTCTAGCGCTTCATTGCCGCCGATAATTACTGCAATTTTAGCGCCGTATTTGTCTGCTTTCGTAAATTGTTTTTTAAAATTGGTTGTGCCATAGTTGGTCATAATACGTTTTTCGGGCATTATATCACGAATTTTTTCGGCTAATTGTTGAGCGATTGCGGTAGTATGCTTGCCTTCAATTAATTCGGCAGATGATATCATATAAACATCAATAGTATTATCATTTTTCAACGTGTTGTTGACGGTTTGAATAAGTAATACTAAGCGTTCAAATCCAATGGCAAATCCAACGCCTGGTGTTGCTTGCCCACCAAGTTGGCTAACTAATCCATCATAGCGCCCCCCCCCACAGACGGTCCCTTGCGCACCAAGGCTATTTGTCACCCATTCAAAAACAGTACGATTATAGTAATCAAGGCCTCGCACTAAGCGCTGATTAACGGTGTAGTTGATTCCTGCATTATTAAGTAGTTGACATAAACCATCAAAATGATTTTTAGATTCACTATCTAAATAATCGAATAATTTTGGTGCATTATTGAGTATTTCTTGTAAGCTAGGATTTTTAGAGTCAAGCACACGTAACGGGTTGGTATACATACGGCGCTTACAATCTTCATCAAGCTGCTCTTTATGCGCTTCTAAATATTGCACTAAAGCGTGTTTATATTCAGCCCTCGCTTCTAATGAACCAATGCTATTGAGCTCTAATGATGTATGTTGGTCAATGCCTAATGCTTTCCACAATCTAGCGGTTAGTATGATTAATTCCGCATCAATCCCGGGTCCTTCAAGACCAAACACCTCAACACCGAATTGATGAAATTGACGATAACGTCCTTTTTGTGGTTTTTCGTATCGAAATGCAGGACCAAAATACCATAATCGTTGTTCTTGGTTATATAATAATCCATGCTCAATACCTGCGCGCACGCAGCCAGCCGTTAGCTCTGGTCGTAGTGTGATACTTTCATCATTACGATCATTAAAGGTATACATCTCTTTTTCTACGATATCGGTAACTTCACCGACTGCGCGTTTAAAAAGCCCAGTATCTTCCACAATAGGGGTACGAATTTCATTATAACCGTAGCTATTTAGAATCATTTTGACGGTTTTTTCGACCTGTTGCCAAAGCGCACTTTCTGTTGGGAGTAAATCATTCATCCCTCGAATAGATTGTATTTTTTTCTCTGCCATTTTTAATTCACTAATAGAAGTTAATTATTCAGTTTTAATGTCGATTTTATTGGCTAAAAGCTGGGCTTTAGCGCGAATTTTTGTTTCTAATTCATCGATCATTGCATCATTATCGATTCTTGCAATTCTAACGCCATCTTCATAAAAACCACTTTTCTTGTTGCCACCCGCAACACCCATTGTTGAGGCTAAAGCTTCTCCTGGACCGTTTACAACGCAGCCAATAATCGAAATATCCATTGGCGTAATAATATCTTCTAGTCGTCGTTCTAGTTCGTTGACGGTATTAATGACATCAAACTCTTGCCTTGAACACGTTGGGCAGGCAATAAAGTTTATACCGCGCGAACGGATGCGTAATGATTTTAATATATCGAATCCAACTTTGACTTCTTCCGCCGGATCGGCCGCAAGTGATACACGCAGTGTATCGCCAATGCCTTCGGCAAGTAGCATTCCTAAGCCAATTGCGGATTTGATGGAGCCACTTCTTGCCCCACCTGCTTCAGTAATACCTAAATGTAGTGGTTGTTTAATTTGTGTTGCAAGTAGACGATAAGCGGCAATTGCGGTAAATACGTCAGAAGCTTTAACACTGACCTTAAATTGATCAAAATTGAGTTTATTTAAAATTTCAACGTGACGCATTGCTGATTCAACGATTGCTTCAGGCGTTGGCTCACCATATTTTTCTTGAATATCTTTTTCAAGAGAACCCGCATTGACACCAATACGAATAGGAATATTGTTATCTCGAGCGCATTCCACAACGCTACGGATACGGCTTTCGTTACCAATATTCCCTGGATTGATACGTAAACAGTCTACGCCATATTCTGCGACTTTCAGTGCAATACGATAATCAAAATGAATATCAGCGATTAATGGTACATTTACTTGTTGTTTTATTAGCTTAAATGCTTCCGCAGCCTCAAGTGTTGGCACGGACACTCGCACAATATCAACGCCAACTCGCTCAAGTGATTGAATTTGTGCAACGGTTTTTTCGACATCAGTTGTACGTGTGTTTGTCATTGATTGAACCGCAATTGGTGCACCAGCACCAATGGGTACATTACCCACATAAATTCGGGTGGATTCTCGTCGCTTAATTGGTGAATCCGAATAGCTCATACATCAGCCTAACTAGAATAAAATAATTTGCGCTAATCTTAGCAAGATTTATCAAAAATGTCTGTAAGTAATAGGAAAAATTAGCTGGGTAGTGTTTTGTTTCAAAATATGGGTAGTGTAGGTAAAAAATACTAAGTATTACGGATAGATTATTCCTTAAAATAATCCTATCCGTTTAAGTGAGTGATATAAAAAATCTATTCATTCGTTATTTTAGCTATTCGTTGATGGTGTTTTAGAGATATAGTGAGTAACTTCTATAAGCTCACTTTTATTATCTTGCCAAGTGAAAAATGCCGTCACGCCAACGATGATTACCAAAATAAAAATACTGATAAATAATAATCTTTTACCATTACGTTTGTTTTGCTCTTTATTGGAATAATTCTTCATCGTGTTTGATGATTGTTGATTGGATAATTGGTCTAGATACTCTTGGTATTCTGTTACCGGTAAGCCAACAATTGTGGCATAGTGTTTAATATAACCTCTTAAAAAAACGGCGGGAGCATTCACTGTTTTATCTAGTTCAATATCTTCTATTATCGAAGTTTTAACGTGTATCTTGCTGGCAATATTACGCTGCGTTAATCCTTGCTCTAGGCGCAAATTTGCTAGTTTTTTTCCTAATGAAACAGTAGGTGCTTCAGATTCGGTTATTTCTTCTTTCATTAGTCTATCCTCACAATCATAGTCAGGTTTGAAGCAGCTATCCTTACTGCTTTTTTATTTCAATCTATTTTTGTTGCTGTAAAGTATTGGCTCGGTTTAGCTATTTCATCTTGAGCGGCAACAAGTTGCAGCTCATATTGATGGCGTTTTAATGTCTCAAGCATCACGGCATAAACCGATGATGTAGTATGTTCGAAAGCTGTCACTAATGATTTACCTAACAAAATATTGGCGATAAATAGACCACTGGTCATATCACCAACACCGACAGGTTGCCGCGCGCCAAAATCAACGAGTGGTCGATGTATGTGCCAAGCTTCATCTGGCGTGACAAGTAACATTTCAAAACGATCTTTTTGGTACCCAGCTCGACTTAAATGCTTAACTAAGATTGTTTTTGGGCCTTTTTGGCATAAATTACGACAAGCAATAACCGCTTCATCTACACTATGAATGGTTTGCTTGCCATTGAGTTCTTCAAGTTCTAACACATTTGGTGACATGATGTCACTAATTGGCAAGGCAATATTACATAAAAATTCTGATACACCTGGCGCAACAAAACAGCCTTTTTCAGGGTGGCCCATAACGGGATCACAGATATACATAGCATTAGGATTTGCTACTTTGACTTTTTTGACTATCTCGATAATCGCATTACCTTGTTCCGGTGAACCCATATAGCCGCTCAGTACGGCATCGCAGTTTTTGAGTTCATCAATTGCACTAATTCCATCAGCAATATCAACAAGGTGATCTGCTGGCATCACGCTACCTGTCCACTGGCGATACTGCGTATGATTCGAAAATTGTACGGTATTAAGTGGCCAGACATTCACTCCCAAGCGACGCATTGGAAACTCTGCGGCACTATTGCCCGCATGGCCAAAAACAACATGAGATTGAATGGATAAAATGTTCTTCATGTGTTTTCCTTTATTTGGCTGATGGCCAAATTAATAAACAGTAGTACTTTTTACCGCGACGAAGTAATGTATAACGCTGGTACAATTTATCCGCTTCAGTAAATTTATAGTCTGCCGCAGAGTGTTTCTCACCATTAATCGAAATGGCATTCGATTCAATCATGGTTCGTGCTTGACCACGTGAAGGCGCCAATCCTGCATTAACAAGTGCTTGTTGTAAGTCAGCATCATTTTCCAGATTAACAATTGGCATGCCATCTTGTTCTAATTGAGCGAAATCATCTTGGGATAAATCTTTTAAAGAACCCGAGAATAGGCTATCTGTAATTCTTTTCGCTGCGATTAAGCCTTTTTCGCCATGAACTAATTGGGTGACTTGCTCAGCAAGCACATATTGCGCTCTTGGTGCACTATTGCTATTTTTATCTTCTTCTTCTATCGCATCGATCTCATCTAATGACATAAAGGTGAAGAATTTAAGGAAACGATAGACATCCGAGTCAGCGGTATTGATCCAGAATTGGTAAAATTTATATGGGCTGGTTTTTTTCGGATTAAGCCAGATTGCGCCACTTTCGGTTTTACCAAATTTCGTGCCATCTGATTTCGTGATAAGTGGTACGGTTAGGCCATATACTTGTTGTTGATGTAAACGTCTGGTTAAATCAATCCCTGAGGTAATGTTGCCCCATTGGTCAGAACCGCCGATTTGTAGCGTGACATTGTGCGCTTTATTCAGGCAAGAGAAATCATAAGATTGTAGAAGATTATAAGCAAATTCAGTGAATGAAATACCAACATCGTCACGTTCAATACGTTGTTTAACCGCTTCTTTACTGATCATGGCATTAACGGAGAAGTATTTGCCGATATCACGTAAAAAGGTTAGTACGTCCATGTTACCAAACCAGTCATAGTTATTAACGACGGTTGCTGAATTATCGCCACAAGCAAAATCAAGGAAAGGTGACACTTGTTGCTTAATTTTATCGGCCCAATCTTGCACGATATCGGTGGTATTTAATTTACGTTCAACGGCTTTAAAACTTGGATCACCAATTAAGCCGGTTGCACCGCCAACTAAGGCAACGGGTTTATGTCCAGCTTCTTGAAAACGTTTTAAGCATAATAGGGGAACAAGGTGACCTAAATGTAGGCTATCAGCGGTTGGATCAAAACCACAATATAAGGCGATAGGGCCTTTCATTAACTGCTCAGTAAGTGCATTCTCATCCGTGATTTGCGCAATAAGACCGCGTTCTTTTAGTTGTTTGATCACATTTGTTGCCATAGTATTACCCTATCTTTTAGTCTCTTAATCGTAAAATAAATTTGTGACATTGGAGTGAACCAATAAATTTGGTTGAAGTATACTCCATTCTCATAATAATGTCTTTTTTTGTCTACAATTTGTCATGTTATTCTGTAGTTAAGCAGATGACATGACAAATCAAAATTTATGCTTTGTTTATTATCAATATTCACTTTTATGATGATATAACTTGTAAGCCGTATCAAACTGGGCCAGAACGCTCGCTTCTGGTTTTTTCCCTAGCAAGCTGACAATAATAATTGCCAAAGATGAAAAGGCAAAGCCAGGAATCAATGAATACAACTCAAACCAGTTAAATTGAATCCACACCAGTACCGTAATTGCTCCCACCAACATGCCGGCTAAGGCGCCGTTACGGGTCATTCTTTGCCAAAAAACAGAAAAAACAATAATCGGTCCAAACGCAGCGCCAAATCCAGCCCAAGCGTCACTGACTAAACCAAGGACACTATTATCTGGATTGAGTGCGAGCAAAATAGCGATAATGGCAACCACTAATACCATCGCGCGGCCCACCCAAACCAGCTCTTTTTGCTTCGCTTTGGGTCTAAAAAATGCACGATATAAATCTTCAGTAATGGCACTTGAACTGACCAATAATTGACAACTGAGTGTACTCATGACTGCCGCTAAAATAGCAGCAAGTAAAACACCGGCAACCCAAGGATTGAATAGCAGTTTCGATAGTTCAATAAAAATGCGTTCTTCTTTGCCATTATCGATTAGATAGCTAAATTCAGGATGGCTGGAGAAATAGGCAATACCAAAGAACCCGACGGTAATTGCGCCAGCTAAACATAAAACCATCCATGTCATGCTAATTCGACGCGCGTTTTTCATGACATCATGTGATCCTGCTGCCATAAATCTGGCCAGAATATGGGGCTGACCAAAATAACCTAATCCCCAGCCAAGCAGCGAGATGATGGCGATGAAATCCATATTGGCAAATAGATTGAGGTATTGCGGATTAAGCGTACCAATTGCATCAATCGTATCACTGACGCTACCGCAAGAGATAATAACCATAATCGGTGTTAAAATCAGTGCAAACATCATTAAACTTGCTTGCACGGTATCGGTCCAACTGACTGCTAAGAATCCGCCAACAAAGGTGTATAAAATGGTGGCACCAGCGCCGGCCAGCATGGCCCAGCCATAGCTCAGTCCGAAGGTACTTTGAAATAATTTTGCGCCAGCGACAATGCCTGATGCACAGTAGATAGTAAAAAATACCAGAATGATGATGGCAGAAATTAATCGTAGTAAGGAGCTGTGATCGTTAAAACGACGAGTGAAATAATCGGGTAATGTCAATGCGTTATGGTTGACTTCGGTAAATACGCGTAATCGACCGGCAATGAGTAGCCAGTTAAAATAGGCACCAATAATTAGACCAATTGCAATCCAGCTTTTTGAAATACCAAATAAAAAAACCGCGCCAGGTAATCCCATTAATAACCAGCCGCTCATATCTGATGCACCGGCGGATAATGCGGTAACGAAGCTGCCTATTTTCCTGCCACCAAGTATATAGTCGCCAAAATTTTTGGTCGAGCGAAAAGCGCAGAAGCCAATCGCTATCATGCCTATAATATAGATGGCAAATGTTACAATCATCGGTAAAGACATAGTGGTATTTTTTTCCTAAAAAACAGTTAGCGCAACAGCTTATCATAGATTAAACGCAGCCAAAAGAACTAACCATAAGGATATTGATACAATTTCAAACAATTATTGTTATACTATAAACAAAGTATTTTCGATAAAAGATAAGATTGTGAAACAAAAAACCCGTATAGAAGTATTAGAGCGTTTACAAAAACATATTGAAGATCCGACGACAGAGCTGGTATATCATTCTTCTTTTGAACTGTTAATTGCGGTATTACTATCCGCGCAGGCAACGGATGTGAGCGTCAACAAAGCGACTAAACCGTTATTTGCTGTTGCCAATACGCCTGAGAGTATATTGGCTTTAGGGCTTGAGCAGTTAAAAGGTTACATTCGTACGATAGGGCTTTATAATAGCAAAGCGGAAAATATTCTTAAGACTTGCCAAATTCTGATTGATAAACATCAAAGTGAAGTGCCTGAAAATTTTGACGCTTTAGTTGCACTGCCGGGGGTTGGCCGTAAAACGGCGAATGTGGTACTCAATACCGCTTTTGGCTGGCCAACGATTGCCGTTGATACCCATATTTTTCGCGTCTGTAATCGTACCGGGTTTGCGCCGGGCAAAAATGTTGAAGCCGTCGAGGCGCACTTGTTAAAAGTGGTACCTGATGAGTATAAGATTAATTGTCATCACTGGTTTATTTTACATGGGCGCTATACCTGCATCGCGCGAAAACCGCGCTGCGGTGCTTGTGTGATTGAAGATTTGTGTGACTTTAAAGAGAAGGTTTATCCTGAGTAATACGTTATGTCAAAAAATTATCGTCCAAGTGACGAAGAATTAGCATTATTTAAAAATGTTATCGGTAATGCTAAAAAGCTAAAACAAGACACGGTTGTTCATGCTCCTGCTCGTGCCAATAAAACGGTGCTGATCGAGAAAAAACAACAACAAGAAACGATCAATAGTGAATTTTATTTTTCTGATGATTTCCAGCCGTTATTGTTAGACGATCCGATTCGTTATTGCCGTGAAGAGGCAGATCCGAGCGAACTTAAAAAGCTACGCCAAGGATTTTATGAACCAGAATTGTTTTTAGATCTGCATGGTTTAACACAAAATGAGGCGAAAAAAGAGATCGCAGCCCTCATTACGGCCTGTATTCGTGAGCGTATACCCTGTGCTAGCGTGATGTATGGTCATGGTAAAAATATTTTGAAAAAACAAACGCCGATGTGGCTTGCTCAGCATCCTGATATTATCTGTTTTCATCAGGCGCCAAAAGAATTTGGTGGCAGTGCCGCGTTGTTAATTCTGTTTGATTTAGATAAACACCAAGATAATTTCTTTAAAAGCTAGGAAAACTTATCATGAAAATACTCAATCAGTATAAAGCGTTTGTACTAGTATGGTTTGCATTGTGGTTAGTTGGTTGTGATGGTCTTGGCCGTATACCGGTAGAAAAACAAGACTATATTGGCACTTGGTATGGCCAGTATATGGTATTGACGATTTCACCCAATGCCCGAGTGGAATATGAATATCATAAAGAGAATGCGTCTAAATCGATTAGTGCCCCGATTACGGAATTTATTGGCGACGATTTTAACGTCGGTGCGTTTGGTATGACCACAACATTTCTTGTGACTAAGGCGCCTTACCATGAAGACGGGGTATGGAAAATGGTGGTCGATAATCAGCTTGTGGTCAGAAAACCAGTTGGCGATTCATCGTTAGTGTTATAAAGATAAATGCCAGCTTATTTGCTGGCATTTTATTATGGTAGAATCATGCTTCAGCGTGAGTTGGCCTTGGGATTAAATAGGACGAGAATAAAGCAAGTATGGTTATTCCTAGTCCCAATAAGATGCCATTAAAATAGCCATCCATTGGATTGTTGCTCGTTGCGTCAGTAATCACTTGCACCGCCGGTAACAGTGCAAAGCTTAACCCCGCCCCTAAATTGAATGCACCGGCATTCATGCCCGGTAGAAATCCCGGATTGTCTGTTGGTGATAAGACAATGCCAAGCCCATTAAGAATAATGTTTGCCATACCCGCGTAAAAGATACCTAATAGCATCACGCCAACGGCCATTATCGGCAATGAATGTAAGCCGTACAACAGGATAGTCAAAATACCAATAATACAGCCAATTAGGCCAAATTTCAGCACCCGGTTATATCCCAAAGTGGGTGCTAAACGGCCAGAGAAAGGCCCGACCAACCAGCCGATTAACGCGTATGGTGTTAAAAAGATCAGCGAAGCCCCGTCAGCTTGTAAACCAAAGCCATTTTGCTGACTTTGCGCTAAAGACATCACTAAGCCATTAACGATGGCAAAAATTCCTGTCATGGTTAGCGTTGTTGTTAACAATAATGCCCATGTGCTGCGTAGCTTAAGATGCTCAAGGGTGACTAATGGCTGCTTGTTGCGTTTTTCTGTTTGCCAAAATAACACAAAACAGACAAGAGAAAATACAATGAAGCCGAGCATCATGATGCCATTAGCGGCAGTGAGTTTAGCCGCTTCATTAAGCGCAAAGAGTAAACCGGCAATAGTTGATACCAATAGCAGCACGCCTAACCAATCCATTTTTGTGCGTGCCGACGGTTTTGATTCACGCGCAAAACGATAGACCAGATAGGTGGCAATAATCGCAATGATGCTGATCACCCAAAAAACCGAGCGGAAACCAAAATGTGATGCCAGCAGTCCGCCGGCAATCGCATCAATTCCGGCAATGCCGCCGTTGACGGCAGTGACCACTCCCATTAGCATTCCGTATTGTTTGGCATTATTGATTTCATGATTGAGCATGAGTAAACATAAAGGCACAACCGGGCCAGATACCCCTTGAATCATTCTGGCGATATAAAGCACGGTAATATTTGGCGATAAGGCCGCCAAAACGGTACCTAATGCCATAATCGATAACATGCCGATCAGGACTCTTTTGCGGCCTTTAATATCACTCAGGCGCGGTAAGAATAGTGAAAAAAGGGCGGCAGAAGTAAAAAATGCGGTTTGTGATAATCCAACTGCTGCATCATTGGTTTTTAATTCACTGGCGATCGTGACTAATACCGGACTGAGCATACTGGCGTTTAATTGAAACGCAACGCAGGCGGCTAAAAGTGCAACCATTAGCGAGACAACGCTTTGCTGTTTTTTATCTGCGGCGCTTTGGGTCATATTTTTACCTCACCAATACGTTGTAGGGCATCGACGATAAGATCCCAAAAACCGGCATGGTCAAGTTTGGTCGCCACTTGTGTATGGCATGTTTCATCAGCCGGAAAACGAAAATCAGCAACCGTCATACCAAGCGTTAACGTGCCGGTGAGCTCAATATCGATCGGAACGCGTTTGGTGGTAATTAAATCGGGATTAATCACATAGGCAACGGCGCAAGGATCATGAACCGGCGGATAGGTAAATCCTTGTGCTTTTTTGTACATTTTGCCAAAAAATTCCAGTAGCTCTAATACAAATTTTGCTGGGGCGGTGTTGATCGCGGCAATTTTTTCTATCACTTCTGGCGTTGCTAAAGCTTGATGGGTGAGATCTAAACCTACCATTGTGACCGGCCATGCTTCATTAACGACAATATGGGCGGCCTCTGGATCGATTTTAATGTTAAATTCAGCAACGGCGCTCCAGTTACCGACATGATAACCGCCGCCCATTAAGACCACCTCTTTTACCCGCTCGACAATTTTGGGCTCTTTTCTGGCCGCTAAAGCAATATTAGTCAGTCCTGCCGTTGGTACGATAGTGATGGTTTTTGGCGGATGAGACATAATGGTTTCAATGATTAAATCAACTGCATGCCTTGGATCTAATTTAATGGTCGGCTCTGGTAATATTGGGCCATCAAGTCCTGATTCACCGTGGATATCGGGCGCGACTTCGACTGCTCTTACTAAAGGACGAGGACACCCGGCAGCAAAAGGCACATTGGTGATATTGGCAATACGTGCAACAGCAAGTGCATTGCGGGTGACTTTTTCAAGTGTTTGATTACCCACTACCGTCGTCACAGCTAACAGCTCAATATGGGGGTTACCATGCGCTAATAGCAAAGCGATGGCATCATCATGGCCGGGATCGCAATCGAGAATGATTTTTTTGGATTGGCAGGTCATTATCTTTATCCTCTTTATTTGATGAATCACTGTATAGTCATTCGTTGTAAAACTTGTTGATGAGATGGCATGTTGGCTGCCCCTTCGCGCTCAACGGCAATGAGGCAAAGGCTGCTGCATAAGTCGCTGCTTGCGAGGTCGTTTGGCCTTTTGCTAAGCAGGCACACAGTGCCCCATTAAAGGCATCACCCGCTCCGGTTGTATCAATTGCAACCTTTTTGAACGGCTCGATATATTGATGCGTTTGGCCATCAAATATCAGTGCGCCCTTACTGCCTAATGCAATAATAACTGTGCGAACTCCCATCGTATAAATCTTTTCCGCGGCTTGTTTGGCACAACAGTGCTACCCAAGCTTTTTGCCAGTTTCATCGCGTTATAGGTGGCATCAAAATTATTTTCCAGTTGTACGAGGAAAATATTGGCTGTTTGAGCTTAGTCTCAAGTGCCATAATCTCATCATCTGTCATCGTTAAATTGGCACCACTATAGATAGTAATCATGTTTTCAGCATCTTCTTCAGAGACATAAATCACCGCATTACCGGTAGGCTCAGTTTGTGACTGATATAAGATAAATGAGTCAATTTTTGATGAAGTGAGGTGATCATAAGCAAACTGGCTAAATTGGTCTTGACCAACTTTGGCAACAAAATTTTTTGCTTTTTATATTGGGTTAATAGCGCTGAGATATTCTCGGTTGATGTCACGGTGCGGGTGAATTGATGGCGCAAAATCATTGCGCCGCCATGACAGCGAGTAATTAAATGCTGTTTGGTTAGCGCAGATAAATCTTTTCTAATGGTGTCTTTTGAAACGTAAAATTGGTTAGCAAAGTATTCGACCGTTCCTTTCTCATGTTTATCTAAATAAGCTAAGATTACTCTTTGTCGTTCTATTATAAACATAATCACCTCATTCAATTAGGTAGCTCATTATAGAATGAAGCTAGCAAAAAAAGGGTGATAAGCGTCATAACTTACTATTATAAACGGAATAAAACGGAACTTTAGATGAGTAAAGGACAAAAAAAGCCAGCCTAAATTATTAAGCTGGCAAACATTGGAAGCAATGTGAGCAATGTCATACTCTTGAGATGTACTGCTTATCTGCTAGAGCACTCATTAATGATAATAATTATCATTTGCAAAATCAAGTATTATTTATCAATATTGGTAATAAAATACTAACTGATGGGTTATAAACTATTTTTCATAAAAGGTTTCTACGCCTTCTTCATCACTTTCATCCCAATCATCAAACTCGTCATCTTCAATGGCATCTTCCATCGCTTGTTGGTGATAATCATCCCACATGAATTCAACTTTTTCTTTTACCACTTCGGCTTGTTCTTGTTCTCTTGGATGCTCATTAATGTAGGTCATTAAATCCCAACAAAGCGGTTTAACGCCTTCTTGGTTGACCGCTGAAATGAGATAGTATTTATCTTGCCAGCCCAGTGCTTTGACAACTTCAGCTGCTTTAACTGCCGATTCTTCTTTACCAAGCACATCACTTTTATTAAACACTAACCAGCGTGGTTTTTTAGCCAAGGCTTCGCTGTATTGTTCGAGCTCTTGAATAATGACTCTCGCATTCTCGATAGGATCAGATTCGTCAATTGGTGCGATATCGATTAAGTGTACTAACACGCGGCAACGTTCTAGATGTTTCAAAAATCGAATACCAAGTCCAGCGCCCTCTGAGGCTCCTTCAATTAAACCAGGAATATCGGCAATCACAAAGCTTTGCTCATTATCCATGCGCACCACCCCAAGGCTTGGGACTAAGGTTGTAAAGGGATAATCGGCTACTTTAGGTTTTGCCGCTGACACAGCGCGAATAAACGTTGATTTACCGGCATTAGGTAAACCGAGCATACCTACATCAGCAAGTAATAATAATTCAAGTAAAATATCGCGTTTTTCGCCCGGTGTACCATCGGTTTTTTGTCTTGGAGCTCGATTGACCGAAGATTTAAATCTTGCATTACCCAGACCATGGAAACCACCTTTAGCGACCATGATTTTTTGCAAGTGTTTAGTTAAATCGCCAATCACTTCATTGGTATATTTGTCAATAATTCGTGTACCAACAGGGACTTTAACCGTAATATCATCACCGCGTTTACCCGTACAGTCAGAACCTTGACCATTTTGTCCGCGACCCGCACGATATGCTTTTTCAAAACGAAAATCGATTAAGGTGTTTAAGTTTTCATCTGCGATAAAGTAGACATCGCCACCATCACCGCCGTCACCGCCGTCAGGCCCACCTTTGGGAATATACTTTTCACGGCGGAATCCAACACAGCCATTTCCACCATCACCGGCCTCCACTCGAATTGAAGCTTCATCTACAAACTTCACCTTTTTTCTCCTTTTTTCCGGTTAAATAAAAAACCTTTTCTTTGATGCCATATTTTATGGCCTATTGTTGCAAACATTGCCCCGCATACTACAGCAAAAGCACCGATATAACCAAGAATATTTAAATATTGCATCACAAAATTTTCCGGCCAAATTAGCGCAAATAAGTCGGCAAAAATTAATGAAAATAGTGGTGTTAGTGTGGTGATAGCGCTGACTTGCGCTGCTTGCCAGCGCTCCATTGCGGCAACGAGTGCACCATAGCCAATAATCGTGTTTAAGCCACAAAAGATAATGGCAAATATTTGCCATGGATTGGCAGACATGATCTTCATTGGCGAAGCGATAAATAATAGTAAGACCGCGCAGGTAACGTAAATGAGCCACAGTAACTGCTCTGCCCGTAGTTTTTGCAGCAGCGCTTTTTGTGCTAATGCATATAAAGCCCAAGATGCTGCGGCAATTGAGGTGAGTAGCACCCCCAATCCGTATTCGGATAGATTAGCAAACAGATCGATTAAATTTTTGTTAAAAAATAGCAATAAACCGATAATTAATACGCTAATACCAATGATCTGTGAAGGTCTTAAGCGCTCGTTAAACACGATAGCGCTAGAAATCATAAAAATCACTATCCCAAGTTGTGCAACGACCTGAGAGGTGGTTGCTGACAGGTATTTCACGCCAGATGCAAATAACACAAAATTACCCAGCAGACCCAAAACAGCAACCGCTAACATTAAAAGGCGTCGGCGTTTTTTAAAAATTGAGAATCTTGGAAACTGTTTTTTATACGCTAGCCATAACGTCAGCCCGATAGCTGAAATCATAAATCGGTACCAAACCAAGGTATAAGGATCGACTGCCTGTAATGCATATTTCATGGCAATTGGCACAACCCCCCACATAATGGCGGTAATCATCGCTAATAAGAAGCCAAGTTTAACATTTTGTTGCTTAATCATGATGACATCTATTGAGAGTGATAGTATTGGATTGTATGTTAATCATACTGATAATATCGAATTTAATGAAGCTTAAAATGAAAAAAAGCCCCACAAATTAATGTAGGGCTTCTAACTCTAATTAACGTTTAAATTAGCTGTTTGCTACGATGCTAATATAACGACGGTTTTTAGGACCTTTAACTTCAAATTTTACTTGTCCATCAACAAGTGCAAATAGGGTATGGTCACGACCACAACCAACATTTGTACCTGGGTGGAATTGAGTTCCACGTTGACGAACTAGAATGTTACCAGCTAAAACTTCCTGACTACCGTAACGTTTAACACCTAAACGTTTACTCTGGGAATCACGTCCGTTACGTGACGAACCACCAGCCTTCTTATGAGCCATTGTTAGTTACTCCTATTAAGCGATTGCAGTGATCTTCACATCAGTAAACCACTGACGGTGACCTTGTTGTTTACGGTAATGTTTACGACGACGAAATTTAACAATTTTAATTTTGTCACCGCGACCGTGTTCAACGATTTCTGCTTTAACTGTTGCACCTTCAACAAACGGAGCACCAACTTGGATGTTTTCACCATTTGCTACCATTAAAACTTTATCAAAAACGATTTGTGAACCGGTTTCGACTTCTAATTTTTCCAAGCGAACGACTTGTCCTTCGCTAACTCGGTGTTGTTTACCACCACTTTGGAAAACTGCGTACATATCTAACTCCGCAATAAAAAGCAGACAACATGATCTAAATTAACAGTCTGCATAGATTAATCATATAGGGCGAGAATTTTACGCAAAAAATACTGTTGTTGCAAGTGCTGTTTAATAAAAGATCGCAAAAAGTCACAAAAAGATCGGTATGAGGCACATTTAAAGGTACAATAGCCAACTTGTTCCGTTAATTTTAAATAAAAATGTTAAAGAAAGTTAGATACAGTGTCTCAATTGTGAACCGCTTAACGTTATTGATGCTTTTTTTAGGTGCAATTGCATTACTTGCGTTGTCGATATCGGTGCGCATTGCTAATGATACTAAAGGTAGTGCCAATATGATTAACCAATTGGGGTTACTGCGCATGAAAAGTTATCAATTACTTTCTATGGTGCCCTTAACATCGGCTCAATCTTTTCGATTAAATCTTTTTGCTGATATCCCGTTGTCGTCAGATTATACCAAATTACTCACTCATTATGAATTAATGGCGGACTTTAATCAGTTACAAATGCAGTGGGAAAATCAGTTAATACCTAAAATTGAGCAGGCAAGCGCGGTTGAGGAACTTCGGCCGAGCATTAACGATTATGTCGTGCACATTGATAACTTAGTGCACCAAATTGATCTAAAAACCGAACAACAATTAGTCACCATATCGCGGTTACAGCTGATTTTTATGTTCGTGATTGTGCTGTTTTTACTGATTCAAATCTATTATTTACGTCAATACTTGCTAGTTCCTTGGAAAGGGTTGGTCAATATGGCTGAGTCGATTGCTCAGCGCAATTTTAGCGCTCGCTTTAAGCTGCGTAACAAAAAAAATGAATTTGATATATTGGGACAGGCATTTAATGAAATGTCAGAACAAATTGAATCGCAATATCAGCTATTAGAAGAGCGCGTTGCGGAAAAAACGGCTGAATTACAGCATAAAAATAGCATTGTCTCATTTTTGTATCAATCAACTAAGCAGCTGCATACATCGAAACCACTATGTGAACGTTTTCTATTAGTTTTACATCAGTTGGAGGGGCTCACGCCACTAAGCCAATTTCAAATGCGCTTTTATGAAACGGATGATCTCGATCGTTATCAAGAGATTGGTTATGATCAGCAGCAAAAGCTACCTTATTGCCAAAATCAGGAGTGTTCGGCCTGTTTAATTCCATCAAAACCGTATCAACTAGCGGGTAAATCACGGTATTGGTATTTACAAGATAACAATCAAAAATACGGTTTATTGTTAGCCGTGTTACCTGAAAATACCACATTAAGTCAAGAACAAGAAGAATTGATATCGGGTTTGGTTGAGCAAATGACGATGACGATTGCGCTTGATCGACAAATTGAGCGGCAAAAGCAGTATTTATTAATGAAAGAGCGCTCGGCGATGGCTAGAGAACTGCATGATTCTATCGCGCAGTCATTATCATGCATCAAAATTCATGTCAGCTGTTTACAGATGCAAGGTGAACTGAAATCGCCAGAAGGCATCGAACTGCTTGCTACCATGCGCAAAGAGATCAATATCGCTTATTCTCAGTTACGTGAGCTTATCACCTCATTTCATTTGCGTCTTAATGACACTGGCTTTTATGCCAGTTTACAAGAGTTGGTCAAAGAGTTTGAAAAAAAATTGGTGATGACGATTACATTGAACTATCAGCTACCATTGAATATGATTGGTAGTAAACATGCGATTCATTTATTGCAAATTATCCGTGAAGCGCTTAATAATATTTATAAACATGCTCAGGCAACCGCTGTAAGCATTAATTTGTTTATTGATGAAAATAATGCGATTCGTGTCAGTATTGAGGATAATGGTTTTGGTATACAGCCAGCTCATTTAACCGAAGATCATCACTATGGACTGATTATTATGCGAGATAGAGCTGAACTATTAAATGGCCATTTTGTAATCGATAGTGAGCCAAATAAAGGCACAAAAATTATGATCACATTCAAAAGTAACCATATCCCATTTACCGTGATTGAGGATTAACACATGGAGCAGTTCAAAACCACAATTTTATTGATTGATGATCATCCCATGTTGCGTAATGGGGTAAAACAGCTGATTAACTCTATTGATCATTTTCAGGTGGTTGGTGAAACCGGCCAAGGCAGTGAAAGTTTAGCATTAGCACAAGAACTTGAACCGGATATTATTTTGCTTGATATTAATATTAATGGCACCAATGGGCTCGATGTGTTGCGCCAACTACGAGCTCATAATGTATCGAGTCGTATTATTATGTTTACTGTCTCTGATGATAAAGAGGATATTATCACGGCACTGAAAAGTGGTGCGGATGGGTATTTGCTCAAAGATATGGAGCCAGAAGACTTATTAAATTCACTGCAAGATGTGGTGGAAGGTAAATTAATGATGGATGGGGCGGTCTCGAATATTATTCTCGGTTATATGCGAGGGGAAGAACTAGCCACCAATCAGGCTCATGATATTCAGTTATTGACACCAAGGGAGCATGAAATTTTCAATTTATTAGTACAAGGACTATCGAATAAGTTGATTGCTAAAGAGCTGAAAATTGTTGAAAGCACGGTAAAAGTGCATATTAAAAGCATTTTTAAAAAATTAAACTTTAAATCACGTATGGAAATGACGGTGTGGTTTTTACAAAACAATAAAGAGTAATTTTATGGGTTGGTTACCAAGATTGTCCGACTTGGGTGGTCAATCTTGGTGAGTATTTTCTGATCGTGTTAACTTGAGAACCAGTTCAATTTTTCACGTAGCGCCACAACTGGTCCAATAATAATTAAGCTTGGGCTGCGCGCTTGTAGCGCCAGTTCAGATAAATCCTTAAGTAAGCCGCTGATGACTTTTTGTTTTACCGAGGTTCCCTCTTCGACAATCGCCACCGGCGTATCGCTATCCATCGCATGTGTTAAGAGCTGATGTTGAATATTGGCCGCTTGCGATAAGCCCATATAAAACACCAATGTTTGCCGCTCTGCTGCTAAACTTTGCCAGTCTAGATCGTTATCCTCTTTTAAGTGACCAGTAATTAGGCGCACGCTATGGGCATAGTCCCGATGCGTCAGCGGAATACCGCTATAAGCTGAGCAGCCCGATGCGGCGGTAATTCCCGGTACCACCGAAAACGGAATATTGGCATTATACAGTGTTTCAAGCTCTTCGCCACCGCGCCCAAAAATGAACGGATCGCCACCTTTTAGGCGCACAACACGTTTGCCTTTTTGCGCTTGTTCAAGCAGCATTTGGTTAATTTGTTCTTGTGGCACGCAATGGAATCCTGCTCGTTTCCCCACAAATACACGCTCGGCATCGCGCCGCGTTAAGTTAAGGATCTCATCAGAAACCAGACGATCATAAACAATAATATCGGCTTGCTGCATTTGCTGTAGGCCCTTTAAGGTTAATAAACCTGCATCACCGGGGCCTGCGCCAACTAATACCACTTCACCACGACTATCAAGTGGCTCATTAAATAGTCGTTGAGTCAGGTTTGCAACTTGATCTGAATCGTTGTTCGCAAGTGCTTGGGCTAAGCGATCATGAACAAACAGTTTTTCCCAAAAACGTCGGCGCTCAGTTAATGTCGTATAGGTATTTTTCACTTTTTGGCGAAGATAGCCGGCATAACTGGCCAATTTACCTAAATGCTGTGGTAATAAGGCTTCGAGTTTTTCACGTAATAATCTGGCTAAAACGGGCGCTTTTCCGCCCGAGGAGACCGCCACAATGATCGGTGAACGATCGATGATTGATGGCATGATAAAGCTGGCACTTTGAGGGGCATCCACCACATTGCAGAAAACATGCTGCTTTTCCGCTACTTCACTGATACTAAAATTAAGGGCTTCATCGTTGGTCGCTGCAATGATGAGCCATTTCCCTGTTACTAACTCAGGATCAAAATCACGCTGAATTAACGTAAGTTGTTGTTGATTGGCCCAACATTGAAACTGTTCATTAAATTCAGGTGCATTAACAATGACATTTGCTCCTGCATCGAGTAGTAAGCGGGCTTTTCGCTCGGCAATTTCACCCCCACCAACTAATAGGCAATCGCGGTTAGTGAGTTTACAAAAAATGGGTAAATAATCCATAACACCTCAACAAACACCAGGAATGTGTGCACAATACCTGATTATATAAAAATCTTGCGCCTTATCAAGCCTAATTATGTTTAGGTTATGTTTAAGGCGATAACACTATATTGCAATCAGCAAGATTTGACTTGCACTGACCCATTTTCATTGACGTTAACATCGTAATGCTTAACGGAGTAGCTGGCATCTTCAAAGCATCGGCCATCTTTTAAACGAAAACGCTGCTTTTTCAACGGACTGGCAACCCAAAGTTCATGCTCATGTTCGGCGATAATGCCACGCGATAAAATACTGGCATCGGCAAACGGATCAATGTTGCTAATGGCATAGACTTCATGGCTAGGATAAGGGCGAAAAATCGCAACATGATCGTCACCAACTAACGCACAAACGCCCGTTGCGGGTAAAATATCATCGATTTGACATACGGTAATCCACTCACTCATTTTCTCTCCTCACTATTCTCTTTCTGCTTTTGTTGCTGGGCGGTGTTGGTCTCGTTCTGGAACAAATTGCACATTATTATCGCGTAATGGACTATTGATAAAATGCGCGAAACGGTGTTGGCGCTCTGGATGTTCAACGGTCTCTTTCCATTCACAAGCAAATAGTTTGCGCACACGTGTCATTTCATTTTCTAATTCGGCGTTGACGCCTAATTTGTTATCGATAATCACACTGCGTAAATAGTCAATGCCACCTTCCATATTTTCCAACCAAACTGACGTACGTTGTAGCTTATCTGCGGTGCGGATGTAGAACATAATAAAGCGGTCAAGGTAGGTGATAAGTGTCGCTTTATCGAGATCAGCAGCTAATAAATCAGCATGGCGCGGCTTCATTCCGCCATTACCGCACACATATAAATTCCACCCTTTTTCGGTTGCAATAATACCGATATCTTTACCTTGAGCTTCAGCACACTCGCGCGTACAACCCGATACGCCCAGTTTAAATTTATGTGGCGCACGAATCCCTTTATAACGATTCTCAAGTTCAACACCAAAACCAACGCTATCGCCAACGCCATAGCGGCACCAAGTGCTACCCACGCAGGTTTTAGCCATCCGTAGTGCTTTGGCGTAGGCTTGACCGGTTTCAAAGCCAGCGCTAATGAGTTCTTGCCAAATCGCAGGCAAATCATCTTTTTGTGCACCAAATAAACCAATACGTTGAGAACCGGTAATTTTAGAGTATAGCTGATATTTTTTCGCAATTTGTCCGACCGCAATTAATCCATCAGGGGTAATTTCACCACCGGCACTACGAGGGATAATCGAATAGGTACCATTTTTTTGGATATTACCTAAAAAGAGATCATTACTGTCTTGTAATGGCACTAAATCTGATTTGAGGGCATAGTCATTCCAGCAAGAAGCTAGGATTGAGGCCACAGTTGGCTTACACACTTCACAGCCATAACCATGACCGTGTTTTTCGATGATTTCTTGGAATGATTTTAAACCTTCAACGCGGACCAGATGATACAGCTCCTGCCGAGAATATTGAAAGTGTTCGCACAGCGCATGGCTGACTTCGATTCCCTGTTTGGTTAACTCTAAATTCAGGATTTGCGTCACTAACGGAATACAGCCGCCGCAGCCGGTGCCGGCTTTGGTTTCGGCTTTAATTGCCGCAACGGTATGACAGCCAGCATGGATCGCATCGATGATTTTTACTTTAGTTACATCAAAACACGAACAAATTTGCGCCGAGTCAGGTAACGCGTCAACGCCCATTGTTGGCTTCGCGCCAGCATGAGCCGGTAAAATTAAGGTATCTGGATGCTCAGGTAGATCCATATTATTGAGCATGAGTTGCAATAAATTACTGTAATCAGAGGTATCGCCGACTAATACCGCGCCAAGCAATTTTTTATTATCACATGATACGACCAGTTTTTTATAAACCGGTAGGTTTTCATCCAGATACACATAGCTTCGGCATCCGGCTGATCGGCTTTTGGCATCACCAATACTACCCACATCAACGCCCATTAGTTTTAATTTCGCGCTCATATCCGCACCGGTAAATTGTGCTTGCTCGCCGATTAAATGGGCCAGGGCAACTTGGGCCATTTTATAACCGGGTGCGACTAAGCCAAATACTTTGCCTTGCCAAGCTGCGCATTCACCAATGGCATAAATGTCCGGATCTGATGTCCGGCAGTTGTCATCAACAACAATACCGCCACGCGGACCAATGTCAAGCTCACAAGCCTTTGCTAGTGCATCATGTGGACGTATCCCAGTTGAAAAGACGATAAAATCGACTTCCAGTGCAGAGCCATCAGCAAACTGCATCACTTTACCATTGGGGGTATGTAAAATTTCTTGGGTGTTTTTACTGGTATGTACACCAACGCCCATTTCTTCGATTTTACGGCGTAGCTGCTCGCCGCCCATCGCATCAAGTTGCTCTGCCATTAGCACGGGGGCAAATTCGATAACATGGGTTTCCATGCCTAAATTTTTAACGGCTCCAGCTGCTTCGAGTCCAAGTAAGCCACCACCAACGACTGCACCGCTTTTGCTGCGATTAGCGCACTCTTGTATCGCATCAAGATCTTCAATTGTACGATAGACAAAGCAGTCAGGACCATCAGCACCTTTAATCGGTGGCACCCACGGGTAAGAACCCGTTGCGATAATGAGTTTATCGTAGGCAATAATTTTACCAGTGTGTGAATGGACTTCTTTGCGCTGGCGATTGATTAAAATTGCGCGTTCGCCTAATAATAACTCAATGTCATTTTCTGAGTATAACCCTTCACGCACCAATGACAGGTCCTCGGCAGTATGACCTGAAAAATAAGAGGATAGGTGAACACGATCGTAAGCTACGCGCGGTTCATCACAAAAAATCGTAATTTTGAACTTATCAGACTGCTTTTTGTCAATTAATTCTTCAACAAAACGATGTCCAACCATCCCATTACCAATGATGGCGAGATTAGTTTTACTCATATAAATACTCCAATCTTAATTTATCGATTCTAATTTAAGCTAAGAGTATTGTATAAAACCTTGTATATAATATAACTACCCTCAAGGACTACCACTTTGGGGGTAAAGTTAAAAAGTAGCATAAAAACAATGAAATAGTTGAATGTATCATTGAGACAAGTAGTGCTATTTATGATATTTCACAGTAGATAAGTAAAGTCGGAATATCGCTTACTCTCAAACTTACAGATAAGCTTGTTTATTCTTAAGTCAAATCCGTTTGCCGTGTATTTAAATATAAGTGAGTGCTAACTTTCGCAAGTCATTTTCATGATTTAACTCAATACTGTATGGGTTATGTGTTAGGATGTTTATATTCGAGAAAACACAATCAAAATGATGCGGTTGTGAAATATGCTCTTATTCGCAGATAAGATAAGAAATGCTGAAAAGAGTTAGTATTCACTTATTTTATCGTTACAATAATATTATTGAGTCAATACCACGTATAAAATATGATCTGACATCATAAAGAGTTATAAATTTTTATTGCTTTAGTTGATTCTTTAACGAGTCGCGATATCATGATGGAAGATAAATAAAGGAGTTTTATATTATGTTAAAAACCGTTAATCCTACCGGAACAGCAGCATGGAAATCCCTACAATCGCATTTTGAGCAAATGAAAGATGTCACGATTAAGTCGTTATTTGATGCCGATAAGCAGCGTAATGAAAAATTCTCGTTGACGTTTAACGATCAGATTTTGGTGGATTTTTCAAAGAACCGCATCACTCAAGACACATTAGATAAGCTACAAACATTAGCCAAAGAGTGCGGCTTATCTGCCGCGATTAAATCGATGTTTAGTGGTGAGAAGATCAATCGCACTGAAGATCGAGCGGTATTACACGTTGCACTGCGTAACTTGTCAAACTCACCAATTTATGTCGATGGACAAAATGTTATGGATGATGTTAATGCGGTGCTAGACAAGATGGAATCGTTTAGTAAGCGCGTGATTAACGGTGAGTGGAAAGGTTACACTGGTAAAGCAATCACTGACGTAGTTAATATTGGCATTGGCGGATCGGACTTAGGGCCGTTTATGGTGACCGAAGCGCTTCGTCCTTATAAAAATCATTTAACGATGCACTTTGTTTCCAATATTGATGGTACACAGATGGCGGAAACACTAAAAAAAGTCAATCCAGCAACGACGCTCTTTTTAGTCGCATCAAAAACCTTTACGACGCAAGAAACCATGACCAATGCGCAAAGCGCACGGGACTGGTTACTCAAAGCTGCGCAAGATAAGTCAGCGGTCGCTAAACACTTTGTGGCGTTATCAACCAACACTAAAGAAGTAGCGAAATTTGGCATTGATACTGCCAATATGTTTGAGTTTTGGGATTGGGTTGGCGGACGTTATTCCCTGTGGTCAGCAATTGGCTTATCGATTGTTTTATCGATCGGTTTTGATAACTTTAAACAATTGTTAGCAGGTGCTCACGATATCGATAATCACTTTAGTCAAACACCGCTTGAGCAAAATATTCCAGTCATTTTAGCGCTGATTAACCTTTGGTATAACAACTTTTTTGATGCACAAACGGAAGCGATTCTACCTTATGATCAGTATATGCATCGATTCCCGGCTTATTTCCAACAAGGTAATATGGAGTCAAATGGTAAATATGTTGATCGTGATGGCAATAAAGTGGATTACTCAACGGGACCAATTATTTGGGGTGAACCTGGCACCAATGGGCAACATGCTTTCTATCAATTAATTCATCAGGGAACCAAGTTAATTCCTTGTGATTTTATTGCGCCAGCGATTAGCCATAATCCGTTAGGTGATCACCATGAGAAACTGTTATCTAACTTTTTTGCGCAAACGGAAGCATTAGCATTTGGGAAGACGCGAGCAGACGTGGAAAAAGAGTTTTTAGCGGCAGGTAAAAGCCTTGATGAAGTGCAAGAGATTGTTCCATTCAAAGTGTTTGAAGGTAATAAACCGACCAATTCATTGTTACTCAAAGCGATCACGCCTTATACACTCGGCGCATTGATTGCGATTTATGAGCACAAAATTTTCACTCAAGGTGTAATTTGGAATATTTTCAGCTTTGATCAGTGGGGGGTGGAACTTGGTAAGCAGTTAGCAGGTAACATTTTACCTGAATTACAAACTGAACTGGCAATTGCCAGCCATGATAGCTCAACCAATGGTTTAATTAATCGTTATAAGTCTTGGCGATAACGCGGGTTATGGGAATAAAAAAACCGCCAAATGGCGGTTTTTTTATTAACGTAATCACCACTTATTTTTTCACTTTCATGATAGCAGTTTTACCCGCTTCAACCGTGCCGGTAAGTTTAATTAGTTCATGAATGCTATCCATATTGGAAATCACCACCGGTGTTAGAATAGATTTTGCTTTACCCTCCAAAAAGGCTAAATCAAATTCAATAATTGGATCGCCCGCTTTTACTTGTTGACCTTCTTCTGCAATGCGAGTGAAGCCTTCACCTTTTAATTCAACAGTATCAATACCAAAGTGGACAAACAGCTCGATTCCATCATCAGACTCTATTGCAAAAGCATGATTGGTCTCAAAAATTTTTCCTATTCTTCCTGATAAGGGGGCGACTATTTTGTTACCAGTTGGTTTAATTGCCACGCCGTCACCGACGATTTTTTCTGCAAAAACAACATCTGGTACATCTTCAATTTTGACTATCTCACCAGATAGCGGTGCCAAAACTTCAATATAGTTCTGATCATCATCAGACACAAACTGCTTTAATTTATCGAATAAGCCCATGACGCTCTCCTACTAGCAAACTTGCTTTTCAGCGGTAAATTTTTCCAGTAATTCACTAATTTCTTTTGCTGTTGCTTTTTGCAATGCCTCTTCAGCGAGTTTTTGCGCTTCGCTAAAATTAGTGTTACGGATAATTTTCTTAATTTTAGGAATTGAAATAGAGCTCATACTAAACTCATCTAATCCCATACCGAGTAATAGAACAGTTGCACGTTCATCTCCGCCTAACTCACCACACATACCGGTCCATTTCCCTTCTTGATGCGATGCATCGATCACATTTTTGATCAGTGTTAAAACAGAAGGTGACATTGGATTATAAAGATGAGAAATAAGCTCATTACCACGGTCAACTGCTAACGTATATTGGGTTAAATCGTTCGTACCAATACTTAAGAAATCAACCTCTTTCGCTAAATGACGAGCAATGACTGCCGCAGCTGGCGTTTCGACCATGACGCCGACTTCAATTTGTTCATCGAATTTTTTGTGCTCAGCACGGAGTTGCTCTTTTAAAATATTAAGTTCTGATTTTAATAGCCGAACTTCTTCAACTGAAATAATCATTGGGAACATGATGCGTAATTTACCAAACGCAGAAGCGCGTAAAATAGCGCGTAGCTGAGCATGTAAAATATCTTTTTTATCCATACAAATACGGATTGCACGCCAGCCTAAGAATGGATTTTCCTCTTTTGGTAAGTGCATATAAGGCACGTCTTTATCGCCACCAATATCCATGGTACGTACAATAACGGGTAAACCATTAGTTGATTCAGCGACTTCTTTATAAGCTTTAAATTGTTCGTCTTCATTTGGATAAGCATCGCGATCCATAAATAAAAACTCAGTGCGATAAAGTCCAACACCTTCATAACCATTACGATCCGCACCGGTGATATCACGCACAGTACCAATGTTAGCACATACTTCCACTTGATGACCGTCTAAGGTAATAGCCGGTAAATCTTTCAATTTTGCTAACTCTTCTTTATCTTCAATATACTGTTTTTGAACTTGTTTTAGTTGCTCAATTGTTTTGTCGTTTGGATTAATATAGATGTTGTTATGAATTGCATCAAGAATGATGTAATCACCTTGTTTTATCTTTTTAGTTGCATTTGAGGTGCCGACAATCGCAGGGACTTCTAGTGAACGCGCCATAATTGATGTATGTGACGTTCTACCACCAATATCGGTAATAAAGCCTAAGACCATATCAAGGTTTAGCTGCGCTGTTTCTGAAGGGGTTAAATCAGTTGCAACAAGGACACAAGGTTCATTGATGGCACTTAAGTCAACGATTTCCATACCTAATACATTTTTAAGTAAACGTTTACCTATATCGCGAATATCTGCCGCACGCTCTTTGAGGTATTCGTCATCAAGGCCTTCTAACTCTTTGGCTTGTGCTTCAAACACAGAGTGGACCGCTGAATCAGCAGAGGCATGTTTTGTTTTAATACGGCTAATGACTTCACTTTCAAGATCTTCATCTTCTAATAACATGATGTGACCTTCAAAAATCGCTGCTTTGTCTTCACCTAACGTGGTTTTAGCACGTTCCATAATCGCGTTGAGCTGCTGGCTTGATTTTTCACGGGCATCTTTAAAGCGTGCAATTTCTGCATCAATTTTATTATCTGCAATTGGTCTAGTATTTAGAACAATTTCATCTTCTTTTAGTAGTAAGGCTTTTGCAAATGCAATACCTGGCGAAACGAGTATACCGGAAACCATAATATTCATCCTTTTCAGATAGTATTACTAAAATTAAACATTTTTGATTCGATGGGGTTATTCTAATTCAGGAATAAGCTTAATTAAATGCTCGACGGCTTGTTGCTCATCTTCACCCTCTGCTGCGATAGTAATTACAGTGCCTTGGGTTAATCCAAGCGTTTGCAATTTAAATAGACTTTTTGCACTTGCACTTTTACCATTGGATGTGATGGTGACCTCTGAATTAAATGCTTTAGCTTCCTTTACAAATTGAGCTGCTGGGCGAGTATGAAGACCATTTTGCGCTGTGATTGTAATGTCTTGCTGATACATATTAATATTTACCCCTAAAAATAATAGTTATGATGCTCAATATAAATAAAATTGAACAAAAAAACCAGTGAGTTTTTACCCTGAACCTGAGTATCACTTGTTTTTAATTAGGTCGATATTATGGCGAGGAAATGAAATTGAAACAAGCACATTTATTAAGGCTCTGTTTAATATTGAGATAATTTTATATTTAGCAAAGCTATTTCATTTTTTTACGCACTTATTAGCAGTTTTTAGTAAGTTGCTTACTGCTATATTTAGGCTGTTTTACTCGTTAGAATTGCAGTTTTGTAACTATTTAAGCGATTTTACCTGGGCATTGGATACTCGTTCATGCACTAAATAGTAAGTTTTCTCCTTTTTTATCAAGAGATAATGTCGGGTTTCATTATTATTGTGTTGAGTATATTATGATGTCGTGTTGATAATGTAACAAATCGATTGGGATTAGGAGTTATTCGTCATGGGAAAGAGTGCTGCAATGTGGCAAGAACTGATTGATGTGTTAAAACGTCAGGTGTTACCTGCAACTGGCTGCACAGAGCCAATTTCGTTAGCGCTGGCAAGTGCGACGGCGATAGCGCAACTTGGCACCAAAAATATTGATCGAATAGACGCGCGTGTTTCACCCAATTTAATGAAAAATGGTATGGGCGTGACGGTGCCAGGAACTGGCATGGTTGGTTTACCCATTGCTGCTGCTGTTGGAGCATTTGGTGGTGATGCAAAAGCCGGACTTGATGTATTAAACAATATCAGCGAGCAAGATGTTGAGCGTGCGAAAGTATTCTTACAGCAAAAACGCGTGACGGTGAGCATTGCGCCAACTAATAAGGCATTGTATGTGGAAGTGTATCTTTATACGGGTGAGGAGTATGTCCACGTCTGTATCGAAGATTCGCATACTAATGTTACCTTAATTGAGCAAAATGGCCGGATTATTTTGCAAAATAGCGCTATTAAACAAGATAGCCATCATGGTGTTAATGTAATGCAGTGCCTTTCTGTCAAAGCGATTTATGATTTTGCCAGTCAGATTGAATTTGACAAAATTCGTTTTATTTTACGTGCAGCGGAGCTCAATAATGCCTTATCGCGAGAAGGACTAAGTCGCGCTTACGGTTTGAGTATTGCAAATATACTAAAGCAACAAATCGATAAAGGGTTATTATCTGATGATTTATTAACCAAAATCATGATCCGAACTACAGCCGCATCGGATGCCAGAATGGGCGGTGCGACGTTGCCCGCCATGAGCAATTCGGGTTCAGGCAATCAAGGTATTGCCGCAACCATGCCGGTTGTAGTTATTGCTGATTATGTTGAAGCAACAGATGAAACATTAGCGAGAGCATTAGTGTTATCGCATGCAATTGCCATTTATATTCACAGTAAGTTCCCACCATTATCAGCGCTGTGTGCGGCTTCAACGGCATCGATGGGGGCGGCAGCTGGTATGGTTTATTTGCTTGATAATCATAATTTTGATGCGGTCAGTATGGCGCTTTGTAATATGGTGGGGGATTTAACCGGTATTATTTGTGACGGCGCTTCAAATAGCTGTGCGATGAAAGTATCAACCTCTGCATCATCGGCGTTTAAATCTGTATTAATGGCATTAAGTGCTGTTAGGGTAACGGGTAATGAGGGGATTGTGTGTGAGAGCGTTGAAGCATCAATTAATAACTTATGTGCATTAGCGAGCCACAGTATGCAGCAAACCGATAAACAAATTATTGAAATAATGGTACATAAGCCTTAATAAAATACAGATAATGTTGTTTATATAATCAAGTGAACAAAAATTTTAAAAAATCCACTAGACAAAATATTCATAAATGCGTAATATTGCGTCCTGCTTATATGGTGGCTATAGCTCAGTTGGTAGAGCCCTGGATTGTGATTCCAGTTGTCGTGGGTTCGAATCCCATTAGCCACCCCATTAAGCTTTAACGGCGAGTAGCGCAGCTTGGTAGCGCAACTGGTTTGGGACCAGTGGGTCGGAGGTTCGAATCCTCTCTCGCCGACCAATTTTAAAAAACCGATGCAAGTCGGTTTTTTTACGCCTAAAATTTATCAAGACGAGAACCTCCGCAGCACGTTGACAAAATCGTCAGCAACTATTTTTCATAACGTGAAAGCCTTAGGATAAGGTGCTGACTATCTGCTCTCGATGACTTTACTTTAACATTCCGCTTTTGCGCGCTTTTACTCTGGCGATTGCATCAGCAATTTGCTGTTTGCGTTGATCGGGAGCTTCTTGCTGCGGCACTTGTATCACTGTTGGCTGATTTTTTGCCGCTAATATCCGTTGCTGCTTTTGAGCTTTAAGCGTGGATTCTCGTTCCTCACTCATTGGCGCGCAAGGCGTTTTTAGACTAATACAATCTGTCGGACAGGCATTGATACACTCTTCGCAGGAGGTGCACAATTTGGGTACGATCGTGTGCAGAAAATGTTTAGCACCCACAATGGCATCGGTTGGACAAACGCGAATACATTTGCCGCAACCAATACAGTTTTCTTCGTCTATAAATGCAGTAAGTATCTCTATCATTAACTTAAACCAACAATGTTACCTTTATCATCAATATCAATATGGCGATAGGCTGGATTGGTACCAAGACCTGGCATCGTCATAATATTACCTGCATAAACCCGAATAAATCCAGCGCCTGCAGAGACCGCTAAATGACTAATATCAATATCGAAATCAGTCGGGACATTTTTTAAGTTTGGATCGGCACTAATTGACATCGGCGTTTTGGCAATGCAAAGTGGCAGATGATCTAATTTAAGCTGTTCAATTACTTGAATATCATTTAATGCTTGCGCGGATAAATTAGCTTTATTGGCCCCATATTTGTGCGCCATTTTTTGAATTTTATCGCTCAGTTTATCACTATTTTGGTAAGGGAGTGCAATGTCGCTTGCTTGTTCGCATGCGTTAACAATATGGTGTGAAAGCGCTTTGGCACCTTTGCCGCCTTGCATGAAGACTTCGCTAATTTCACACGCAAAGGCACCTTGCTCAATGGCATAGTGCTGCAAGAATGTCAGTTCTTCTGCGCTATCATGCGGGAAACGATTAATTGCGACAATCACGGGTAGGCCATAACTTTTGGCGTTTTTGATATGCCAGCCCAAGTTAGCGGCGCCAATCGAGAGTAATTCGACATTCGATTCACTGATCGCTTTCGGCAGTGGTTGGCCTGGTTTGATATTGTACTCACCGCTATTGGATTTTAAACTGCGCACAGTTGCAACGAGTACCACGCAAGATGGTGCGATTCCCGATTGGCGATATTTGATATTAAAAAATTTCTCCATGCCCATATCAGAACCAAACCCGGCTTCGGTCACCACATAATCGGCAAGCGGTAGTGCGATGCGATCGGCAATCACCGATGAGTTACCATGTGCAATATTGGCAAAAGGCCCTGCATGAATCAGTACCGGTGTGTTTTCGACTGTTTGCATGATATTGGGATTGATGGCATTTTTCAGCAGCACCGTCATCGCACCGGCAACTTCCAAATCTTCGGCGGTAATGACGTCACCATCAAGATTGTAAGCAAGAATCACTTGGCCAATACGTTTACGCATATCGTGCAGATCATTGGCTAAAGCGAGAATCGCCATTAGCTCAGATGCGGCGGTAATCTCAAAACCTTCTTTGCGTTCGACACCATTTAATCCACCGCCAACGCCAACGGTGATGGCGCGCAGCGCACGATCGTTATGATCGATAACGCGTTTCCAAATGATGCGATTTTTATCAATATTTAATCTTTTCAGGCCAGTTTGAGCGGTAAATTCATCACCCAAGTGTTCTTCATGATATAAACGTGCATCGAGCGCTGCTGAGGCTAAATCATGTGCGGCAGTGATAGCGTGAATATCACCAGTGAGGTGTAAATTCAACGTTTCCATCGGTAGTACTTCGGCTTGCCCACCACCAGCTGCGCCACCTTTGACACCAAATACGGGCCCTAAACTCGGTTGGCGAATACACGCAATCGCTTTTTTACCAATATAATTGAGCCCTTCGCTCAAACCGATCGTATTGACGGTTTTACCTTCACCTAGTGGCGTTGGTGTAATTGCAGTAACCAGAACTAATTTTCCGTTTGGTTTGTGTTTATTCGCCTGCAAAATAGATAAATCAATTTTGGCGACATATTTACCATGAGGGATGAGATACTCTTCATCTATACCACATTTTCGAGCGATTTCACCAATAGGATGCAGCTGGGCTGAATTTGTCATAATAATACTCTCTTATATTAGTAATAAAATAAGTGGTAATAAATAAGATGCGTGGATATCGGTAGTATAATGAAATTGTGTCACCTTATAAAGGCGAATTATTTTATTAATAAAACCAATTGGTTATCAATATTGTAATGATGGATGAGTGATAAAAACAAAATTAAAAACGACGTAAATAGGTCAAAGTTTTCACTAAATCTGCTATGATAGCCAATTATCTGATGATGAGGATGTAAGTGAATTATGGAATGGTTTTTTCAATACGTTATTTTTTTAGCTGAAACAGTGACTGTAGTATTAGCGATTTTGTTTGTCGTCATTTTTATTATGGCACAACGTAAAAAATCGGCCCCACAAGGCAATCTTGAAATCAAAGATTTGACGCTTGAATATCAAGACATTAAAGAAACCATGCAAATGGGCGTAATGACTGAAGCGGAATTAAAGCAATTTAATAAAACGCAGAAAAAACTCAAAAAACATGAGAAGAAATTAGCCAAACAAAACCAGAAAAAAGCCGCTGAAAAGCAGCATGATGCTAATAGTGATGGGCAGGCGGCAACAGGTAGCAAACCGACTTGTTATGTCTTGGCGTTTAATGGCAGTGTTGATGCGCATGAAGTGGAAGATTTACGTCAAGAAGTGAGCGCGGTGTTGGCGGTGATTAATCCCCTGGATAAGGTGATTTTAAAATTAGAAAGCCCTGGCGGCGTTGTACATGGTTATGGTTTAGCCGCTTCACAGTTGATGCGTTTTAGAAAACGTGATATTCATTTAACGGCAATTGTTGATAAAGTCGCCGCGAGTGGCGGATATATGATGGCATGTACGGCAAATGAAATTATTGCTGCACCATTTGCTATTGTCGGTTCTATCGGCGTTGTGGCGCAAATTCCTAACTTCCATCGTTTACTCAAAAAGAATGAAATTGATGTTGAGCTGCAAACGGCAGGTCAGTATAAGCGAACCTTAACCATGTTTGGTGAGAATACTGCCGAAGGCCGGCAAAAATTCCAGCAAGAACTGGAAGAAACTCACTTGCTATTTAAAGAGTTTGTTGCTGAAAATCGACCTAACCTTAATATTGATGAGGTTGCAACCGGAGAGCATTGGTTTGCCATTCAAGCTAAAGAGAAAGGCTTAGTTGATGAAATTGGCACTAGCGATGATGTGATTTTATCGCAAATTGAGCAGTATAAAATCATTGAAGTAAAATTCCATCGACGTAAAAAACTGTCAGATCGCTTGGCTAAAAATGTGGTGAGTGGCGTTGAAAAGCTTCTATTTAGAAATAGCCGAACAGGTAGCTAGGCAATCAGGTCAATTATGTCACAAGATAAGGCATTGTTAGAACAATTTTTGGATTCTCTTTGGCTTGAGCGCAATTTGGCTGATAATACGGTGCAATCCTATCGGCTAGATTTGCAAGCGTTAAGCAAGGCATTGACTGAGTTGCAGGTAACATTTTTAACGGCACAAACGCGCCATTTGCAAGACTTTTTATTGCAACGGGTTGAAGAAGGGTATAAAGCCACCAGTTCGGCCAGATTGTTAAGCGCGATTAAGCGGTTATTTCAATACCTCTATCGTGAGCAATATCGTGAAGATGATCCGTCGGCATCATTATCTTCACCTAAATTACCGAAAAATTTACCTAAAGATTTAACCGAGTCCCAAGTTGACGCGTTGCTCGCATCCCCTAATACAGAAGATAGTTTGGAAATTCGCGATAAGGCAATGCTAGAAGTACTCTATGCAACGGGACTGCGCGTGTCGGAGCTCGTTGGCTTAGAGCTCAGTGATATTAGCTTAGTGCAAGGCGTGATTCGAATTATTGGTAAAGGTGATAAAGAGCGGTTAGTGCCGCTGGGGGAAGAGGCGGTTTACTGGATTGAGTATTATTTAAAGTACAGTCGCGAGGGACTACTTAAAGCTGGGCCGAGTGATGTTTTATTCCCGAGCCGATTAGGTAAAAAGATGACTCGACAGACATTCTGGTATCGGATTAAATATTATGCCATACTAACAGGTATCGATGGTGATGCATTATCACCTCACGTTTTACGGCATGCTTTTGCAACACATTTACTTAATCATGGTGCGGATCTACGTGTTGTACAAATGTTATTAGGACACAGTAGCTTATCCACAACGCAAATATACACTCATGTTGCAACAGAGCGTTTAAAACAGCTGCATCGAAAACATCACCCAAGGGCGTGATTTTCGGTAAATAAACATACATAATAGGACGATGTAATGAAAAAATTAACTCTTACGCTTGGATTATTCTCTGGCTTAATGATGAGCACGGTGTACGCATCAGATGCGGATATTATGGCTTCGCTACAAAAATTGGGTTATACCAAAGCGGATGTGCAGATACAAAAGACGCCGATGGCGAATATGAGCAGTGTTACAACGCCAGATGGTGTTTTATATATTTCTAGCGATGGTAAATTTTTAACGCAGGGCCCGATCTATGATATGAGTGGCGCGACACCTGAAAACATCGCTAATGCAGATAACTTGAAACTGATTGAATCAATTGCATCAGATGCGATCGTGTATAAAGCTAAAGATGAAAAATACGCGATCTACGTATTTAGTGATTATACGTGTGCATATTGTAAGAAGTTACATGAAGAGATTAATACCTATCTTGATGCTGGTATCTCCGTGCACTATTTTGCCTTCCCTCGAGCAGGACTTGATTCTGATGTTGCAAAAAATATGCAATCGATTTGGAGCGCCAAAGATCGTAAAGCCGCATTTGATAATGCGTATAAAGGCGGTAAAATTTCACCTGCTTCAAGCATGGTGCCTTATGTTGAAATGCAATATAACGTTGGCCGTAAATTAGGTTTATCGGGTACGCCTGCGATTATTTTACCTAATGGTCAGCTACTAGCGGGTTACGTTCCTGTTGATAAGTTACTGCCATTGTTAGAAAAAACAACCAAATAATCATTGCGTTAAGTTCTGTTTATAAATAGCGCGACATGACGATGTTGCGCTATTTCCATTATGATTAACCATTAAGTAGATTATGAGCGATATTGTAATAAAACAACGCGTTACGCCATCACAAAAGATAACATTACCCACTGTCTCTCACCCGCTATTAGAAAGGCTGTATATCACCCGAGGGATTACATCGGTCGAACAATTAAATCACTCAACGCAAGCGCTACTTAATTATCAGCAGCTATTGGGTATTGATCAGGCGGCAGAGTTATTGTATCAAGCGGTGTTGCAGCAAAAAAATATCCTAATTGTCGGTGATTTTGATACTGATGGTGCAACGAGTACTGCACTGGTTGTGACCGCGTTAAAGCGTTTTGGGGTGAAAAATGTCAATTATATGATTCCCGATCGTTTTGAAGATGGTTATGGCTTAAGTGTTTCGGTGGTGAAAAAAGCACTGGAAAAACAGGCTGAATTGATTATTACTGTCGATAATGGCGTGTCGGCTTTTGAAGCGGTTGAATTTGCGCAGCAACACAATATTCAAGTGATTATCACCGATCACCATTTGGCGCCTGATGTTTTGCCAAAGGCTGATGCGATTATTAATCCCAATTTGCATGGCTGCTCATTTGCCTCTAAAAATTTAGCCGGGGTTGGCGTTGCATTTTATTTTATGCTGGCGTTTCGAGCATTACTACGAGAGCACAATTGGTTTCAAACGCAAAATCTCAAAGAGTATAATTTAGCCAATTTACTTGATCTTGTCGCACTTGGCACTATTGCCGATATGGTTGCGCTAGATCAAAATAACCGAATTTTGGTGCAGCAAGGTCTTGGACGTATTCGTGCGGGTTACTGCTGCGCGGGTATCAAGGCTCTTATTACCATCACTAAAAAAAATATGTCGCAGCTGACGTCACAAGATTTATCGTTTTATTTAGCGCCGAGGATTAATGCGGCGGGTAGAATGGAAAATATGTCATTGGGCGTCGAGTTACTGTTAGCTGATGATGAGCAAAGCGCTTATGAACTGGCTGAAGTGTTAGAGGATCTCAATAGTTCGCGTAAGGTTGTTGAACAAAATATGCAGCAAGAGGCTTGGGCCTTTATTGAACAGCTTGAGCAAACAACCCAAGACGTCCCCACCAGTTTTGTGTTGTATCATCCTGATTTTCATCAAGGGGTGATTGGTGTATTGTCATCGAGAGTTAAAGAACGGTTTTATCGCCCGGTAATTTCATTTGCCGTCGCTGAAAATGGCGATTTAAAGGGATCGGGTCGTTCTATTCATGGTGTTCATTTGCGAGATATTTTAGAGAAAGTTAACCTGCGAGCCCCAAATTTGATTATCTGCTTTGGGGGGCATGCGATGGCAGCGGGATTAACGATTGCACCGGAAAATCTTGCCATGTTTACGCAGTATTTTTCGCAGGAAGTGGCTAAAGCAGTCGAGGGTATGTCACTTGAGAATATCATTGAAACGGATGGTGAGATTGACAGTGCCTATTTTAATTATGAAACCGCAAGGCTACTTAAAGAGACGGGGCCATGGGGAGAGCAATTTCCTGAACCGGTGTTTGATGGTGTTTTTTCGGTTTATCAACAAAAATTGATTGCCAATAAACATTTAAAATTGGTGGTTCAACCGGCCAATGGTGAACAACTGATTAATTGTATCGCGTTTAATGTTGATCTGGCATTATGGCCGGATCAATCAGTCAAAACTGTCAAGATGGCTTATAATCTTGATGTTGATGAGTTTCGTGGTAATCAAGGCGTCAATTTGCTAGTAAGATATTTACAAGCTTTAAATTAATCGTCTGTACTCAAGATAAATTTCAGCGCGTATAATAGCGTAATTAACACAAGTTAGTCAGAAAGGATCAAAAATGAATATTCATATTCTTGGTATTTGTGGCACGTTTATGGCCGGGATTGCACTTATTGCTCGTTCTTTAGGTCATAACGTGACGGGGGCAGATAAAAATGTGTATCCGCCAATGAGCACTTTGCTTGAAAAAGAGCATATTCAAACTGTCGAAGGTTATGATCCAAGTCAGCTTTCGCCGGCGCCTGATTTAGTGATTATTGGCAATGCAATGTCACGGGGTAACCCTTGTGTTGAGTATATCTTAGATCACAATATTCCTTATATTTCCGCGCCACAGTGGTTGCATGATAATGTGCTCAAAGATCGCTGGGTGATTGCGGTTGCAGGCACCCATGGCAAGACAACCACAGCTGGCATGGTGAACTGGATTTTAGAGCAAGCAGAGTATAAACAAGGGTTTATGATTGGTGGCGTGCCGGGTAATTTTGACGTTTCAGCGCGGTTAGGTGAAGGTGACTTTTTTGTTATTGAAGCTGATGAATATGATTGTGCCTTCTTTGATAAACGTTCTAAATTTATGCATTATTCCCCTAAGACACTAATTTTAAATAACTTAGAGTATGATCATGCCGATATTTTTGATGATTTAAGCTCTATCCAAAAACAGTTCCATCATTTGGTTAGATTGGTACCAAGTAAAGGGCTAATTATTTCACCGCAAGATGATATCAATTTAAAACAAGTGCTGGCGAAAGGCTGTTGGAGCGAGCTAATTCAAACGGAATCGAATAGTGGCTGGGATGCTAAGAAAATTAGTAATGATGCTAGCCATTTCAATGTATTTTTGCAGGGCGAAATTGTCGGTGAGGTAAAATATTCGCTGGTTGGTGAGCATAATATGCACAATGCATTAATGGCCATCGCTGCAGCGCGAAATGTCGGTATTCCTATCGCCGATGCGTGTAAAGCACTAGGTAGTTTTACTAATGCCAAAAGGCGTTTAGAGCTTTATGGTCAAGTTGATTCGGTGCAACTGTATGATGACTTTGCCCATCACCCAACGGCGATTTTGGCGACATTAGAAGCATTACGCAGCAAAGTGGGTGCTAATAAGCGTATTTTAGCGGTACTAGAGCCGCGTTCAAATACCATGAAACTTGGGGTATGTAAGGACGAAATAGCACCGTCATTAGGTCGCGCTGATGAAGTGTTTATTTATCAACCCGAGCAGTTGCCTTGGTTAGTGTCTGATGTGGTTGATGAGTGTATTCAGCCTGCTTACTGGTCGAGTGATTTGGATTTATTAGTCGAAATGATCACCAAAACGGTTAAACCCAATGATGTTATCTTAGTGATGAGCAATGGTGGTTTTGGTGGAATACATCAAAAAATCATTGATAAACTGATTAAAGAGCGAGATAAAGAACGATAATATTAAGTGACTAATAAATAAAAGGCCGAATTTTTCGGCCTTTTTTCTCGTTATTACTTAATGATTCGTTTATATTTCGCACGTTTTGGTTCTAATGCTTCAGCGCCAAGTGTCCGTTTTTTCCAGTCTTCATATTCGGTAAAGTTACCTTCAAAGAATTCAACGTGCCCCTCATCTTGATAATCAAGAATGTGAGTGGCGATGCGATCTAAGAACCAACGGTCATGAGAAATCACTAGCGCAGAGCCGGGAAACTCTAAAATTGCATTTTCTAAGGCGCGCAGGGTTTCTACGTCTAAATCATTGGTTGGTTCGTCAAGTAACAGCACATTACCACCAATTTGCAGTAATTTCGCTAAGTGCACACGACCACGTTCACCACCAGAGAGTTCGCCAACACGTTTTTGCTGATCAACACCTTTGAAGTTAAAACGGCCGACATAAGCCCGGCTTGGAATTTCAAAATTACCAATACGCATAATGTCTTGGCCATGTGAAATTTCGTCCCAAACCGTCTTTTTGTCATCCATACTATCGCGGAACTGATCGACTGAGGCGAGTTGCACTGTTTCACCCAGATTAATATTACCTGAATCGGCTTGTTCTTGCCCTGACAGCATTCTAAATAGCGTTGATTTACCCGCACCGTTTGGACCAATGATACCAACGATAGCCCCTTTTGGAATGCGGAACGAAAGATTATCAATTAAGACACGATCGCCATACGATTTGGTCAGGTGTTCAACTTCAATGACTTTATCGCCCAGTCTTTGACCGGTTGGGATAAACAGTTCATTGGTTTCGTTACGTTTTTGGTACTCGCTACTATTAAGTTCATCAAAACGAGCAAGACGCGCTTTGCTCTTTGCCTGACGACCTTTTGGATTTTGACGTACCCATTCAAGCTCTTTCTCGATTGATTTACGACGCGCTGATTCTGTTGATGCTTCTTGCGCAAGACGCTGATCTTTTTGTTCAAGCCATGATGAGTAGTTGCCTTCCCAAGGAATCCCTTCACCGCGGTCAAGCTCTAAAATCCAGCCAGCAACGTTATCTAAGAAGTAGCGGTCATGGGTAACGGCAACCACAGTACCTTCGTAATCATGTAAGAAACGCTCAAGCCAAGCAACCGATTCGGCATCTAAGTGGTTGGTTGGTTCATCAAGTAGTAACATGTCTGGTTTTTCAAGCAATAAACGGCAAAGTGCCACACGGCGACGCTCACCCCCTGATAAATGCGCGATTTTTGCATCCCAGTCAGGTAAACGTAGTGCATCAGCGGCGCGTTCTAATTGTATGTTAAGGTTATGCGCATCATGGGTTTGAATAATGGCTTCAAGTTCCGCTTGCTCTTTGGCGAGTTTATCAAAATCGGCATCAGGGTCTGCATAAGCTGCGTATACTGCATCAAGGCGTGCTAGTGCATTTTTAGCGTCGCCAACGGCTTCTTCAACGGCTTCGCGCACGGTCTGTTCTGGATTGAGTTTAGGTTCTTGTGGTAAATAACCAATTTTTAATCCCGCTTGTGGGCGCGCTTCACCCTCGATCTCGGTATCAAGACCTGCCATGATTTTTAACAGCGTTGATTTACCTGAGCCGTTTAAACCAAGTACACCAATTTTTGCACCATGAAAAAAACTTAAGGAGATATTTTTCAGGATATAGCGTTTAGGTGGAACAATCTTGCCCACTCTATTCATTGTAAAAACATATTGTGCCATTGCGTTTTCCATTAATTAAAATGACAGTAGATGCGTATATTGTAATGGATAAATTGGTTCGGTCTAGATCTTAGGTTAATTTATTCTGTGATTGGCAATAAATAATCATGCTTTCCTTGTTTTACTCGTTTTGCTCTGTCTCAATTTGGTGCTTTGCTAGTCAATAAATAAATCGTCCATATCAACAAACCAAATACAGCTAGCGCACAGCTGGTTATTGCGATCGCCATCCAGCCATAATGGGCAAATAGGTAAGTTGAGCCGAGCGAGCCGAGCATGCCGCCGGTAAAGTAGCTGAGCATATAACCGGCATTCATCCGCGTTCTGGCTTCAGGCCGGCCTTGATAAATGGCATTTATACAAGAGACATGGGTGACTTGGACAGCAAAATCAATCAGGATGACGCCAACGATTAGCGCAATTAGCGACAGCTGGGCAAGTGATAACGGTAACCAAGCAAGTAACAATAATACCAAGCCAATTGAGGTGACTAATTTGCCTTTACCTTTATCTGAAAGATTACCGACAATCGGTGACCCTAGCGCACCAGCGGCTCCAGCTAGGCCAAATAAGCCAATTAAGTAGTCAGAGAAATGATAGGGATCATTGGTAAGCAAAAAGGCGAGTGGTGTCCAAAGTAATGAAAATAAGGCAAAAGCAATGCCTCCAATAAGTGAGCGAACTTGCAGTACTCGCTCATGGCGATATAGTGCGAAAATTGAGATGATGAGCGACCAGTAGTTAATCGTACTTTGGTTATGATAATGTGGTAGTGCACAATACAATAGCAGTGTGGTCAAACACATGATTCCTGCTGCAATAAAGTACACCATCCGCCAATCGACTAGCGTTGACACGCTACCGGCAAAAGTCCGTGCTAATAAAATACCGAGTAACATACCACTCATTAAAATCCCGACAATTTTGCCACGCTGTTCTGGTAATGCTAAGGTTGCCGAGAAGGGGATTAAGACTTGGGCAACCGATGAGCACATCCCCGCAATTGCCGTGCCGATAATTAGCATCAATGGTGATGTTGCCAGTGCGCTGATAATAAGACCAAAGGTGGTGAGTAGCATTAAAATTACAATTAACTTTTTACGCTCTATTTTATCCCCTAATGGCGCAATAAATAACAGCCCTAGTGCATAACTAAGTTGTGCGGTTGTTACGATGATGCCGGAACGTTCCATCGAAATATGGAGTTCTTGACCAATAGAGTGAAGCAGGGGCGGTGCATAATAGTTACTGGCAACAGAAATGGCAACTGCCAAAGCCATTAATAGCGTCAACCATGGAGATAACATTGGCGATTGTGATGTATTCATTTAGTCATTATAATGATGAAATATCACAGTATTATAATGCATGGCACAACAAGTACAATTATATAATATAACCGATATAGGGAATGATTAATGAAACTATTATCCATTTTAGCACTGTTAGGGTTTTCATTTTTGGTAATGGCGGAAGATAAAACGAATGCGGTAAAAGATGCTGTATCGAATGTGGTATCCGGTATTGTATCTTTTAGTAAGAATGCGTTAAGTGGTGTAAATCAAGGTGTTGAAGAAGGACGACAAGATGGCGAGAGCATTGATGGCGCAAGAATCATTAGTAGTCATAATACGCTCGCACATTACAATATTGTGTTATCTATTAGTAAAGTAAATCAAATTTCTGCAGAGCATTATGAAGTTATTATGGTTATTCGAAATAATGAAGCAGAGCCTGTTAGGTTTATTAATCTATTTGATTCGCTCAATGTTATCTTACTCGATGATGAAGGATTTTCATCTCATTTAACAAATAACTATCTTGATATTACTGTTCCAGCAAAGGCTGCGATTAAATCATCATGGCAATTTTATGGTGTTGAAGGTAAGCCAGATATATTACGGATCTATGGTCAAGAGATAAAAGTGCCTCAAATAATCCATGATTGAATATATATTCATAAATAATGAATAAATATTTACATCTAGACAATTTGGATTACAATACAAATTATTATAAAAATGTATTATCAGGATAACTTTATGACTCAGAAAGAACAATCTCCTATTACCCGAGCTATGTTTGATCAGCTTATTCTGCCCGTTTATGCCCCTGCGCAGTTTATTCCAGTTAAAGGTCAAGGTAGCCGCGTTTGGGATCAAAATGGCGATGAATATATTGATTTCGCAGGCGGTATTGCAGTTAATGCATTAGGTCATTGCCATCCTAACTTAGTCAAAGCGTTACATGAGCAAAGCGAAAAATTATGGCATGTGAGTAATGTTTTCACCAATGAGCCGGCACTGCAATTAGCCCAACGATTAATTGATAGTACGTTTGCTGACCGGGTATTTTTCGCCAACTCGGGAGCGGAAGCCAATGAAGCTGCGCTAAAATTAGCACGTCATTATGCGATTGAAAAATTTAGTCCGTATAAAACTAAACTTATCTCTTTTTATCACTCTTTCCATGGACGAACCTTTTTCACTGTCTCGGTCGGTGGGCAGGCAAAATATTCGGATGGTTTTGGGCCTAAACCGGCGGATATTATTCATATTCCTTTCAATGACTTAGACGCGGTCAAAGCGGTGATTGATGATCAGACATGCGCTGTTATTCTTGAACCGGTGCAAGGCGAAGGCGGATTAACATCCGCAACCCCCGAATTTTTAAACGGCGTACGTGAACTGTGTGATCAATTTCATGCTTTGCTTATTTTTGATGAAGTGCAATCCGGAATGGGACGAACAGGAACGCTTTTCACCTATCAGCAATATGGCGTTACTCCTGATATTTTAACTTCAGCGAAAGCGTTGGGTGGGGGGTTCCCAATTAGTGCGATGTTAACAACAGAAGCTATTTCATCGGTAATGCATCCTGGCGTGCATGGCACAACTTATGGCGGTAACCCACTTGCCTGCGCAGTGGGCATCGCGGCATTTGATACTATTAACTCTCCGCAGGTATTAGCTTCGATTAATGCAAAACGTGAGCTGTTTATTCGTGAGCTTGAGCAGATCAACCAGCAGTTTAATGTCTTTACGCAGTACAAAGGTAAAGGTTTATTACTTGGCGCTGAGCTGGCCCCTCAATACCATGGTAAAGCACGTGACTTTTTAAATGTGGCAACCTCCTTTAAAGTCATGATTCTTAATGCCGGAGCTTCGGTGTTGAGATTTACACCATCACTAGTAATTACTGACGAGGAAATTAAAGAAGGCATGCAGCGCTTTGCAAAAGCGGTGGCACAAATTAGCGCGAGTTAATCCTACCCGCTGATAACAGAAAGATTGCTCTGGCAATCTTTCTGTTATCGGTGACTAAAATCAGATTCCCCCTTTTAATGGTTGCAATTACAAGCTTTATTGCGATAGAATTCAACTATAAAATTTGTAGCTAAGCGTCAGATCAGAAAGTGGAAAATTAGTGATATTGCCTGCACTATCTCAGTCAAAACATACTTTTATCTGTCATTAAGAACCATTAAAAGTTCGAAACTCATCTCATTAATACAACGAAAGGTGGTCTTTGATGTCGATTGTGTCATTAAATTATGCTAAAACTCACTTTGTGCTTAGTGCACCTGATATTAACCATTTACCGGTAGATGGTGGCGTTGAAATCGCTTTTGCCGGGCGTTCAAATGCCGGTAAGTCCAGTGCATTAAATACGCTAACTAATCAAAAAAGTCTTGCCAGAACCAGTAAAACCCCAGGTCGAACGCAACTAATCAATTTATTTGAAGTTGAGCCGAATTGCCGCTTGGTTGATTTACCCGGTTATGGTTATGCACAAGTACCCGAACAGGTGAAGCGTAAGTGGCAACAATCACTGGGTGAATACTTACAAAAACGCGAAAGCTTAAAAGGGTTGGTCGTGTTAATGGATATTCGTCACCCGCTCAAAGACCTTGATCAGCAAATGATTGATTGGGCTGTGCAGTCAAATTTACCGGTAATGCTATTGTTAACCAAGTCGGATAAATTAGCATCAGGCGCACAAAAACAGCAGCTTAATATGGTTAAAGAAGCGATTTTGCCATTTCAAGGCGATATTACGGTCGCAACCTTTTCCTCTTTAAAACGCACGGGATTAGAACAGCTCAAGCAGAAACTCGATGAGTGGTTTAGTCAGCAAGGCTAAGCTAAAATTGTAAAATGGTGTTTTGTGCTGCTAATTGCTGGGCGAGTGCTGTTTTACTGATTATCTCTGCATCAAGAATCAGTTGGTGCGGCGATAAGTGATATTTTGCTAGCGATGACTCACATACATAGATATTACTAATATCATACAGTTCTAACATGCCAAACGTGGCGATATAATCCCTCATCAGAATCTTATCGGGTTGCTGATTAGCTAATAGGTGCAGCACGCCAGCATTGATAAAAAATACCGAGACTTGATTAATATCTGAAAGCGAGAGCGAGAGATCTAATCCTTCCCGACCTTGTGACGTGCCGTGTGGGGGGTGATTAAATACAATGGCGATGTTTTTCAAAGCGTCCCTCTGTATAGCTTAAAATTGTATGACTCTATCACACTGTGCAACGGAGTCACTGAGATCACCAAGTCCAACTAATTCAAATTCATTGGCGATATTGTTCGCGAACTCTTCTTGTGTCACACCGCGCCGCTGCGCTGCTGCAATGCAAACGGATAATTTAATATGATGTGTTTTGGCTAAGGTTTGCCACGCTTCGACCAGATGAAATTCATCATTGGCTGGATTCGTAAAGCGATTGGCATTATAAGTGCCATCGGCGTAGAAAAAAATAGAGTGCAGTGTGTGTGTGGAATTATTTAATAGTGATAAGCAAAATTGGTAAGCACAAAATGAAGACTGGGTCCCATAAGCGGGACCCGTGATAATCACTGAATAGCGGAATGATTTAGTTTTCACTAAACATTATTCAGCTGATTGTTGAGGTTGACTATCTTCGATACCTAATAGTTCAACTTCGAATACTAGCGTTGATGCAGGTGGAATACCGGCATTATCACCAAATGCTGGTTTTTCTTGATCGCCATAAGCTAATTCTGGTGGCACAACTAACTTAATTTTACCGCCAACGCCAATTAATTGAATCCCTTCAGTCCAACCAGCAATAACGCCTTTTAATGGGAATTTAGTAGGTTCACCGCGATCGTAAGAGCTATCGAATTTTTTACCATCAACCAAGGTACCTGTATAGTGAACAATAACCGTGTCATCAGCAGTTGGATGTTTGCCTGTACCTTCATCAATCACTTCGTAAAGTAGACCTGATTCAGTTTGCTTGGTTGTTGGTTGTTGTGCAAAGTCAGCACGGAATTTATCGCCAGCGGCAACACTTGTTGATTTTTCAGTTTCAAAACGTTCTTTAGCTTCAGTTTGTAGACGTTTATCAAGTTCAGTTAAAACATATTGAATCTGTTGTTGATTAAATTTTGCTTTGTCATAAAAACCATCGCTAAAGCCTTTAATCACTTCATCAGAGTTAAGGGTGACATGACCTTTTTCAAGATTGTTTTTTAAATAGTTACCAAAAGATGCACCAACGGCATAAGCTTCATTTTCTGCATTGATTTCAACAGTTGTATCTGTGTTCGTATTTTGTGTCGCTGCTGGTGCTGTTGTTGATGTGGTGTTGTCTTTTTTGTCATCACATCCCGCTAGGGCAAGTACAATTGCACTACCAATTAGCGTCATTTTCAATAATGATTTCATTCCGTATTCTCCATATATAGTTACTTAGGGGTAAATCGAGCTATTGTATAAAATAGTGTTTTTGCATTATATACAAATATAATCTTAATAGCATGTAATTTATAAAAACCTGATAGATTCCTTATTACGGTATTTCCATGAATAACCGAAATAATCAGTGGAAACGATTCCCCCAAGTCATAACATCAGTTATAATGGCGCCCAAGCATAATTATTAGTAGATAAGGATGATATTTTGAGCACTGAATTAAATTCTCTTGATATTGACGAGATAATTCGTTTATTACCACATCGCTTCCCATTTTTAATGGTTGATCGGGTTGTCAGTTACGAAAAAGGTAAAACACTAAGAGCGATTAAAAACGTTTCAGTGAACGAACCTTTCTTCCAAGGACATTTCCCTAATAAACCGGTTTTCCCTGGAGTGTTAATTCTAGAAGCAATGGCACAGGCAACCGGTATTTTAGCGTTTAAAAGTATTGAAGAGTTAACGCCGGGTCAATTGTACTATTTTGCCTCTGTTGATAAGGCGCGTTTTAAACGCCCTGTCGTGCCTGGTGATCAGATGATTCTTGATGTTACCTATATTAAAGAGCGCAGAGGAATTGCATTATTCCACGGTATCGCAACCGTTGACGGTAAACTGGTGTGCGAAGCTGAAATGATGTGTGCGCGTAAATAGGTTGTAAATGAAATCTTGATATTAAGGAATGTTTATGGCAATTGATAAATCCGCTGTAATCCACCCAAGTTCTATCATTGAAGATGGAGCGAGCATTGGCGCTAACGTAAAAATAGGGCCGTTTTGCTATGTTGGCCAACATGTTAGTATTGGTGAGGGAACTGAGTTAAAATCCCATGTCGTGGTAAATGGACATACAACAATAGGCCGAGATAATCAAATTTATCAATTTGCGTCGATTGGTGAAGTTAATCAGGATTTAAAATATCAAGGTGAGCCGACAAGAACTGAAATCGGCGATCGTAACCGTATTCGAGAAAGTGTCACGATTCATCGCGGCACAGTACAAGGTACAAATGTGACCAAAGTGGGTAGTGATAATTTATTTATGATCAATGCGCACATTGCCCATGATTGCCAAGTCGGTAATCGTTGTATTTTAGCGAATAATGCAACGCTTGGCGGACATGTTGAGTTAGACGATTTTGTTATCATTGGCGGTATGACCGCTATTCATCAGTTTTGTATTATTGGTTCTCACGTCATGGTGGGTGGCTGCTCTGGCGTTGCGCAAGATGTCCCTCCTTACTTAATTGCGCAAGGTAATCACGCGGTTCCTCATGGTGTTAATCTTGAAGGACTTAAGCGTCGCGGATTTAGTAAAGAGGCGTTACATGCGATTCGTAATAGTTATAAGGCGTTATACCGCAATGGTTTATCCCTTGATGAAGCGAAAGAACAAATTAGCAGCATTGCTGCAGAGCATCTTGAAGCTCAGCTTTTCCTTGATTTTCTATCACGTTCTACTCGTGGTATTATTCGTTAATGATAATGATGCATCGTGCTTTGCGCGGCGCATCTTTGTTAATCCGATTTACTCAGCATAATAATTTTTATCATGAATAATCAATCTCCTCGTCTTTTAACTATTGCAATTGTTGTGGGTGAAACGTCTGGCGATATTCTGGGTGCTGGATTGATGAGTGCACTCAAGCAGCGCTATCCCCATATCCGTTTTGTCGGTATTGCTGGCCCCAAAATGCAGGCTGAAGGCTGTGAAGCTTGGTATCAAATGGATGAATTATCGGTGATGGGCATTGTTGAAGTGCTCGGCAAGCTAAGACGCATCTTATCCATTCGTAAAGCCCTCACAACGAGGATTAAAGCATTAAAGCCTGATCTGTTTATGGGTATTGATGCACCTGATTTTAACCTGTCGTTAGAAGGTAAGCTTAAACAAGCTGGCATCAAAACGATGCACTATGTGAGTCCATCTGTATGGGCTTGGAAGCAAAAACGCGTGTTTAAGATCAAGCGTAATACTGATTTGATGTTGACGTTTTTACCGTTCGAAAAAGCATTCTATGATAAATACGATGTGCCTTGCTGGTTTATCGGTCATAAAATGGCTGATGATATTGCCTTATCACCAGATAAAGCACAGATGCGGGCAAAACTCAGTATTCCTGCTGATGCCAAAGTGCTATCGTTATTACCGGGTAGTCGTCATGCAGAAGTGAGCTTGTTGTCTGAGCCATTTTTACAAGCGGCGCAATTAGTTCAGCAATCAATATCATCGCTGTATATTGTCGTACCTTTAGCGAACGCCAAAAGACGGCAAGAGTTTTTGCAAATTAAGGCGCAAGTTGCGCCTGATTTACAAGTAACATTACTCGATGGCCAAGCGAGAGAAGCGATGATTGCCAGTGATGCGGCGATATTAGCTTCGGGCACGGTTGCACTAGAGTGCATGTTAGCAAAATGCCCAATGGTTGTTGGTTATAAAATGAAATCATTCACATTTTGGCTAGCTAAAAAATTGGTCAAAACTCCTTATGTGTCATTACCCAATATTCTTGCCGGTAAAGAAATTGTCGCAGAACTGCTACAAGATGAATGTACACCAGCTAATCTTGCTGAGCGTATTGTGACGCTGCTTAACGATGATAATGCAGCGTTAAAAGAGACATTTCTATCGCTTCATCAGCAAATTCGGTGTAATGCCGATGCGCAAGCGGCTGAGGCAGTACTGACGATGTTAGGAATTTCATTATGATATTTGTCTATCCAAATCACACGGGATTAGTTGCTGGCGTTGATGAAGTCGGGCGAGGCCCATTATGTGGTGATGTTGTAACTGCGGCAGTGATTTTAGATCCGAATAAACCGATTATAGGGTTGATGGACTCTAAAAAAATCACTGAAAAAAAACGAGAATATTTATCTGATATTATTAAAGAAAATGCCTTAGCTTGGTGCGTGGCCCGGGCGAGCGTTGCGGAGATTGATCAATTAAATATTTTGCATGCCACCATGCTGGCGATGCAAAGAGCGGTTGCGGGTTTAACCGTTAAGCCCGGTTTGGTTTTAGTCGATGGCAATCGTACGCCTGATTTTGGAATTGCTGCGCAATCCGTGGTGAAAGGTGATAGCTTAGTACAAGAGATTAGTGCGGCATCAATACTGGCTAAAGTGACGCGTGACAGGGAGATGGTTGAGCTTGATAAAATGTATCCTTACTATGGACTTGCTCAACATAAAGGTTATCCGACTAAAGCGCATTTAGAGGCTATTTTACAACACGGCGTTAACGATATTTACCGCAAGAGTTTTGCGCCCGTCAAAAAGCGCCTTATGCAATCTTCGTTAAACGATTAAGTACACTGTTGTTTACCATCATTGCGTGACATGAAAGATAAGATGAAATTTCTTTCATCTATTTTTCATGTAGCTTTCATTCCAGTTCGTTATATTGTGCCTTAATTTGAATCAGCGAGTTAATTTAGATTAAGGTGAATGATGAAATATAATCTCAAACTTATTATTCCTATTGGCGTAGTAGCTGCCTGCTTTGCGCTGTATTTTTTTGTATTCAAGTCATCGAACGATATTCATTACATTACTGTGCCGGTTAGTAAACAAAATATTAGCCAAGAAGTCAGCGCAACGGGCGAAGTGACTGCGATTCAGTTAGTAACAGTTGGTGCGCAGGTTTCAGGGCAAATTGAGACGCTGTATGTAAAGCTTGGACAGACGATTAAAAAGGGGGATTTAATCGCCCAGATCGATTCAACGACACAGCAAAATACCTATGATACTGAAGAGGCAAAACTAGAAAGCTATCAAGCTCAGTACGACGCAGCGCAAGTGCAATTAACCGTTGCAAAATCAGAGTATGATAGGCAAACCACACTTTATGCGCAAAAAGCGACTTCAAAGGCTAGCTTAGAAGAAGCGCAAAGCGCGTATGCCACCGCGAAATCAAAATTAGTTGAACTTAAATCTATGATATCGCAAACGCAAATATCCTTAAATACTGCTAAGGTTAATTTAGGCTATACCAAAATTTTGTCTCCGCTTGATGGTACGGTGGTTTCTATGCCGGTTGAAGAAGGGCAAACGGTCAATGCTGCCATGTCGACCCCAACCATTGTGCAAATTGCCGATTTAAGTGAAATGAAAATTCTAATGGAAATTTCGGAAGGTGATATTAATAAAATCAAACCGGGCATGACGGTCAGTTATTCGATTCTCTCATCGCCCGATGACGTGTTTAATACGACCTTAAAATCGATTGATCCAGGTTTAACGACATTAACCAATGGTAGCTATGAGCAAGGTGGCAGTTCTGATCAGGCGATTTACTATTATGGCCGACTTGAGGTGCCAAATCGGGATGGTAAACTGCGTATTGGTATGACGACACAAGATACGATCCAAATCGCGCACAAAGAAAACGTGTTAACCATTCCAATAGCAACATTGGTTTCGCGTAACGGTAGTAACTATGTCAAGATTCTGGATAATAATCAAGTCATTGAGAAGAATGTGACAACCGGCTTATCTGATGGTATCAACATTGAGATAACTAGTGGATTAACGGAAGGTGAACGCGTTATACAATCGCAAATGAGTGATAGTGAAATTAGCAATTCGGTCAATAGCAGCAATCGTGGCCCGCGCATGATGTAGTTATTGATATACGGTGAATGTGTTGCGTTAATCACAATCTTAAGTTGATGGTTATTGGTAGTTAAGACTGCCATAACCAAATAGGAGTTAACGATGGATATTATCAAGATTAGTCAGATCAATAAATGTTTTGGCAGTAAAGACAATCAAGTTTATGCGTTAAAGGATATCGATTTAACCATAGAAAAAGGCGATTTTGTAGCAATTATTGGTCAGTCTGGTTCGGGTAAATCAACCTTAATGAATATACTCGGTTGCCTTGATATGGCCAGTTCCGGTTCTTACCAAATTAATGGTGTTGAAACGAGCCAGATGACGAATAATCAATTAGCTGAGCTACGTTCGAATACGTTTGGTTTTATTTTCCAGCGTTATAATTTACTGGGTAATTTAAGTGCATTAGAAAACGTGGCTTTACCGGCAATTTATAGTGGTGCCAATATTACTGAGCGACGCGAACGCGCAAAGCAGTTATTAATTGATTTGGGCCTTGGTCACAAGTTAGAAAATAAACCCAGTGAGCTTTCAGGTGGCCAGCAGCAGCGTGTCAGTATTGCGCGCGCTTTAATGAATGGTGGGGAAATCATTTTAGCCGATGAGCCAACTGGGGCGCTCGACTCTAAAAGTGGCGAAAATGTGATGGAAATTATTATCGATTTACATCGCAAAGGCCATACCATTATTTTAGTTACCCATGATAAAAATATCGCTAATTATGCCAGCCGGGTGATTGAAATTAAAGATGGTACGATTATTGCCGACTACCGTCAAAATGAAGAAATTTATACGTCATCTGCGCCAGTGAAAAAAACAACTCGGAATCTTCTTTCACTGTATAAGTTCATGTTTTTTGAATCGTTTAAGATGTCCATTCAAGCGATTTTATCGCATAAGATGCGCTCTTTATTGACCATGCTAGGGATTATTATCGGCATTGCATCCGTTGTCACGGTGGTTGCATTAGGGCAAGGCTCTACGCAAAGTATTATGGCCAATATTAATTCGATGGGGACCAATACCATCGATATTTTACCCGGTAAAAACTTTGGTGATATGCGGTCAAATAAGATTAAAACCTTGACGGTTGGTGATGCCAATTTTTTGCAACAGCAAAATTATATTGATAGTACAACGCCAAACAGCTCAACTACCGGTACGATTACCTTTGCCAATGATTCGGTGAGCGCTAAACTCAATGGAATTGGTGATCAATATTTTGATGTTAAAGGCATAAAAATCGAATCAGGACGTATCTTTAGTGCGCAAGATGTTAAAGACAGTGCATCGGTTGTTGTGATTGATCAGAATGTTAAAAACAAATTATTTGCGAATGGTGAAAATCCGCTAGGTAAAATGATCATTTTTAATAAAAAGCCATTTAAAATTATTGGGGTAGCACAAAAGCTAACCACCGTTGGTATGTCTAATGATACCTTAACTTTATGGGCTCCTTATACGACAGTAATGAATAAAGTCACGGGCGATAAATATATTAATTCAATTACGGTTAAAGTTGCTGATAATGTCAGCTCACAAATGGCTGAAAATAGCATTATTGATACACTAACCCAGCGCCATGGCAGTAAAGATTTTTTCACCATTAATACTGACAGTATTAAACAAACGATTGAAAGTACCGCCAGCACGATGACAATACTGATTTCGGGGATTGCATTAATCTCATTAATTGTGGGGGGTATTGGTGTGATGAATATTATGTTGGTGTCAGTTACCGAGCGAACCAAAGAAATTGGTCTACGTATGGCGATCGGCGCTAAACAAGCAGATATTATGCAGCAGTTTTTAATTGAAGCGGTATTAATATGCTTGATTGGGGGGACATTTGGCTTAATCTTTTCAGGCTTAATTGGCAGTATATTACAGTTTTTCTTAAGTGGCTCGATGACCCTTTCTTATTCGGTTAATGTGATGGTGTTATCGATTATTTTTTCTATGTTAATCGGTGTTGTGTTTGGTTTTATGCCAGCTAAAAATGCGGCTAAACTCAATCCGATTGAGGCATTAACGCGCGAATAATATTCGCGCTGTGCGCAGTTGCATGATGGGCAATTTTGCAATTGATTAAGCCAGTGGTAACTCAATTCTAAAGCAGGTGCCTTTGCCTAAATGGCTGTCGACAGTAATATGACCTTTGTGCAGTTTGATAATAAAATCAACAAATGAAAGGCCTAATCCCGAACCTGATTGAGAGCGTGATTTATCGGCACGATAAAATCGATCAAAAATAAAGGGCAGATCGCTTGCTGCGATGCCAATACCATTATCGACAACTAAAATAACGGCATGTTTACCTTCTTTGTAGAGATCAATGTTGATATAGCCGCCTTCTTTACCGTATTGCACGCCATTATCAATTAAGTTGGTTATCATGCGTGAGAGCAACATAAGATCGCCATTGACGATAATATCGCTTTCTGACTCGACATGAATGGTGATCTGTTTCTCTTCTGCTTTTGGTGAACGCTCTTCGGCAATATCGGTGATGACACTGCTAATATCGAGCGTCTCTATCTCCATCGCCTGAGCTTGTTCATTGCCTCGTGCCAAGATCATTAGCTGTGATAGCATTTGCTGCATATGGCGGCTTTTGTTAATAATTAATGCTAGCGTTTGTGTACAGGTTGCTAAATTTTGGCTCTCGATGGCATATTCTGCATTAGTAATAATGACAGCAATTGGGGTACGCATCTCGTGTGAGGCGTCGGCGCTAAACTGTTTCTCGCGTTCAATGACGTTTTGCAGATTATCTGCCATATGATTAAACTCCGTGAGTAGTTCACCAATTTCATCTTTTGCTGCATCGAGTTTAATGCGTTTTGACAGATCTCCAGCGCCAATTTCTTTGGCTGCTTTGGCAATATTTTTAATCGGTTTTAATGCCCAACGGGTAATTAAAAAACCACCTAAAGCCGCTAATAATAAACAAGGGATTATTGAGAGTATGCCTTGTTCACGCATGGCGGTTAATGCTTGAAACGTGGAGGTGGTATCAATGGTGGTTCTGACCCAGCCAATTTGTTTGCCATCTTTGTTGACCGGATAGTCGTAGATAAACCAATAAAGATCATTATGTTCAATGGTGCGAATTTGTTCTAAGTCTTTCGGTAACTTTAGCATCCAGTTTTCATATTGCCCGGTTTTTACTTCATCTTGATTATTGAAAAAAGCGAAATAAACATCTCTGGGTGGGACTTTTTTTTCGTAAGTCGAGAGTTGATTGGGATTTTCTGATTTGGCAATCATGCGCGCTAAATTATGTGCCCCTCTTTGCATACCGGTGCGATGTTGCTCAAGCAAAATATCGTACATCGCATTGTAGGAACCGGCGACACCAAGTGCTAAAAAGATCATGAGCACAATGGTATACCATAGTGTAATACGGGTTCTAATACTCACTTTTTTCATTGTAATCTCTTAAGACGTAACCGACGCCACGGACAGTATGTAATAATTTATTATCAAAACCATTATCAATTTTACGGCGCAAATAGCCGACATAAACATCAATTACATTGGAGTCATTGTCGTAATCAAAGTTCCAAGCGTGATCGATGATTTGATCGCGAGTGAGTACGCGATTGGGGTTATGTAAAAAATAGGATAAAATAGTAAATCCTTTAGCCGAGAGTTCGATGTGCTGATTACCACGGGTCACAGCTCTGGTCGTGAGGTCTAGCGTTAAATCGGCATATTGTAAGATGGTTGACGTCTGTTCGCTATTACGCCGCACTAGCGCCCTGATACGCGCTGATAATTCATCGTAAATAAACGGTTTGACCAGATAATCATCAGCGCCGGCGTCAAGCCCAAGCACTTTGTCACCAATACCATCTTTTGCGGTGAGTAGTAATACGGGCGTTTTATTGTGCTTTTTACGCATCTGCCTGAGCACCGTTAGCCCGTCTTGAATGGGTAGCATGATATCCATCACAATGCAGTCATAAACGCCCATTTCAATATAGCCTAGTGCTTCTTGTCCATCTGATGCCATATCGACACTATACCCTTCTTGTGAAAGGCGTTTTGCCAGTACATTTAAAATGGATTTTTCATCTTCGACGACGAGTATTCGCATAATCGTTTCTCTACTGATTTAATTAATTTGTTGATATTCTAGTTGTTAAGTTAGCATCTTATCAATATTTTAACACGATCTCATTGATAGAATTAAAAATTATGCTTGCTATCCATGCCCTAATATGAGTTAATAGTTACAGCATATAGCGATGTAACTTTTTTAAAGCGTGAAGAATTGAATATAAAGTGATTAGTGAAATTTTTGACATTTTCAACTTTTGCTCCTCTAAGTTTTAAAAATGAATTATGTAAGTTTATGTTAATGCGCATATATTTATCATATGCAGTAAGTTTTATTTTTTAGGAAATTTTGAAAATGACAAAAAAAACTGGCCAAGTTAAATGGTTTAACGAAAGTAAAGGTTTTGGATTTATTACTCCAACTGACGGTAGCAAAGATGTATTCGTACACTTTTCTGCTATTATGAACGATGGATTCAAAACATTAGCTGAAGGGCAAAATGTTGAATTTGTAATTCAAGACAGCGCTCGTGGTCCAGCAGCAGCAGAAGTTAAATTAATCTAATCACATTGTGATTACTTTATATATTTTAAACCCGCTTAATTGAGCGGGTTTTTTATGTCTTTTCCTCTTTCCAAGTGACTTGGATAAGGCAATCGTACCGATTGATGACTATTTTTCGTTGCCGTAGTTTCGGTATCGCCTGCTAAAATGAAATTATCTAATATTGTTTTAATTATGCTGCCCAAAGAAAAGGCGCATTACGATAAAATACGCCTATATAGCTACGTATCAACCGATTAAATTAATCACTCTTCAATAAATGGCTCGTATTTAAAATCAATATTAATCTTAGCTTTTTCAATATCGACCGTTACAATACAACCTATCCAAATAGAATTACCATTAGTTAAATTATTAACTATAGTAAATTCTCTTAATTCAATTAAATAATCCATTAGATCGCTGCTCGCCTGTGCGCTATCATTATCAAACCATTTAGTATTATTATCCGCATCGACATAATCATATAGAAAAGTACAAACATCACCTTCTGGAACAAATTCCGCTTGCAATATAACTTTTTTTGCTCCATCTGGACTTATACTAAATAATATTTTTCCAATATCATTATAAATATCATTATCATTTCTCATTAAATTCCCCCAGGAGCATTAATTAAAATTTTCTCAATACTTCTTCCATTATCAATAGAGTATTTTACTTTAAATTTATCTGGTCTTATACCACTACTATTATAAACAGGCTCAATTTTAACTTTAACCGTTTTTCCTTCTTGCAATGCTTTAGCCCATGTATTTTCCATTTGCTTCCATGCGCCACGATTAAGGTTGGCATTCATCGGTAGCATATTTATTTTTTCACCCGAGCCATTTAATATTGATGCGATTAAATGACCACCCTCGTCGCCCTCAATACCTTGTTTACCCATTTTTAATTGTTGATACGTATTTCTGTCTAATGTATCGAGTTTAAGTTCAGCTTCTACCTGCTTTAATCTGCCCAGTTCATCAGTATGATATCTTTTATTCCCATCAACAAGATAAATGCTATTCGGCTCTGGATTATTGAGTGCTTTATTCCAATTGCCTTTGCTACCCGATTCGGTTTCTATTGTAACCATTTCCAGCTTATAGTGAACTTGCGTTTTAACATCGGGCACCATCCACTTAATTCTGGCATATTTTAATGCCCGTAATGAATGGGCAAAGGGTTCAATAAGGGCGCCAAGCAGTAACCCCTCTAAGGTGTTTTTTAATCGACCTTCCGCTGAGCTATCATCTGGACTGGCTTGTAGATACGCCGTCACCGGATTTTGTAACTCATCAAATGATTGAATCAGATTCGATAACCGCTCTTCATGCGGGGCAAATACGGCAAAATCAGCGACACCACCGGCAATCATACTTTGCGCTAGTTTCCCCATTCTTGTCAGGGGTTTGATAATTTTAAGCCCTTTAGCGGCAGGAATAAAACCCACTAAAAACTGACTGACACCATGAGCAAGCGCACCCGATACCGTTTCGGCCTCGGGGACTTTTTCAAATTGTGCAGGATTTTTCATTTCGACATGAAAATCATGTTCAATAGTCTGTTTAATTGGAGACATATCCCACGCTAAATCAGATACTGATTGCCCCGCATCACGCAGACCACCGAGTAATTGAAGGGGAACATCGTAATACCAGGGGCGGTCGGTTTGTTGTTTGTCAAAGACGATATCAACATATTGGGCATTGACAGGTAAACTCACATAAGCGTAACCACCACTGTCTAATGTGCCTTGCTTAAGCATCTTCTGACTGGCATTATCAAAGATAGTAAAGGGCTGATTGGCTAAATTATAAACCGTCAATTCAATATAATTTTCTTCATTATCATAGCGTGCCAGTTGACGCGCTTGGACTTCGCTAGCCGTTAATCGACGGGGTATTGGGTTACTCGGTAATTTTAGAAAGTTATTTTCTGGCGGTAACAGGCCTGAACTGTACTCGATAGGTATTTCGATTAAAATCGCCCGTTGTGATTTTAAAGCCTCTTTTAGTGCCTCGGTAAATCTTTTATCATCTTTATTATAAGTATTCGTTCCATAATATAAGCCTAGCGTTTCGAGGGTTGAATAGAGGTTTTTACACTCATCTTGATATGTAACACAGTATTGAATAATCTCATCCATCTGACCGCTATAATTATAACGAACCGGTTTGAGCTGAGTATAGTCAACAATACGACTCGGCACCAAAGGACTACGACGGAAAATTGAATTCTCTTCTTGCGGTTTTTGCAATTCATCCCACTGCCGAGCGGTCAGTAATAAATAATATTTCATCAGAGTTTATTTTATCATTTATATGCGTATAAGGTAATTTAATTGAGGTATATTAACAAGGTTGCGAGCACTACGCCACGCTATTTTAGAGCGGTTAGATTTTATTGCTTTAATTCGAGTATTCAGTGATGGTGTGTTAAAGCGTTATATGATAGTCATGTTATATAAAAATGTGGTTACAAGTATATCTTGAGGATATTTAAAAAATCGATAAAACAGGTGTTAAAACTTAAGATGAACTGTACTGGGATCTAATAGAAACAAAAAATATTGCAAATGAGTGAATTGGTGGAGCCAAGGGAAACAGAATCATACAAATTTAACTATTGGAAATACTTAATACCTAAACTTATGAATCAACATCATATAACTAAAATGAAAAGTGTCCCTGTGAAGTTAATATATTTTAGCAGATATATTTTAAAGGAAAATTTCTTTCATGGGGTTGTTTTAAAAATAAGATAATAAATTTTGACAGTGGAAATTTTTGATTAAGTGGTCGGTGTCCGTGAAAATTATTTTATAGTTTTGGCATACCCCCCATAATATAAAACTTTCATTAAAAAATGTTCATGGTGTTCACTCTTTTAATTAAGTATGTCAGCTACATCCATTAACTTTTGAATTATATTTTTGAATGTAATGTTTTGACATGTTGCTATCGGCTATTTGACTTGCTGATACTTTGCTATATCCAGCCTTTATTAGTGCTTGTGTTGCTTTGCCTCCGATTTGAAAATGACCTAAGTTTAAAATCAGGGACTTAAGTTCTATTAAGGTTTTGTTTGAAACATTGAACAAACACATTGGTACAGAAATCGATTTTGAAAGTGATGATGTGCAAGATAGTCAATAAAAAAGCCCCGAGGGGCTTTATTTAATTATCGTTTAAACATGCACTTACCTTGGATACCTCATTCTCGAGGGTTTTAAGTATCACCGACGGATTAGCTCCGTCCCAATTCCCAATTGGATTGAACCCATTATTAGCTACATAACCTGTTTCTGCTTGAGCTTGTTTTATATTACTAAATGTATAATTAAGGTTTGTTTTGTCCTTTTTTACAGTCAACGTATATCTAACATAATTGGTGATCGGTACCCATGATTGAGGGTTTTTGTACTTTGTCAATCCCTTAATAACAATTGTCTTATCATCACTATATTGCTGCACACTTCCACCAGAAGAGGTTGAGCCTGAAGTAACATTATAATAATTACCTGAATAAGACCCAACAAAACTTTTAGATGAGTCAGTTAGTTTAACATCATCGTTTTCGATATTTTGAAGTAAACAAACATTAATATCGTTTATGTTTTTCGAAGTAGTACCTTGAACGGTAAAACTTTTTAGCATTTTATATTCACCCTCATAATCCTCGTAAGTAACGCCAGTGAAGCTTGCTAAATTTTTATCAACTTGTTGAGCTGCACATCCAAACAATGCTATAGACATAAAAACTAATAATAACTTTTTCATATCATGACCTCATACCCTATCCTTTATGTAAATTTAGATTAATAGTATGAGATTTCACTTATTAATTCAATAAAAAAAGCTCCGAAGGGCTTTGATTAGATATTAAAACTGAATTATTGGATTTTTAAATAATAAAAGACAGCCAAGACTGTCTCTATTTTATATTTAGCGGCTCCACTTTAGCTACTAATTTGACTTAACTAATAGATACATGCCGCCACCATCAAATAAAGAATAATCCTTATCCCTTGGCTTGGCTGCTTTTATCTGTGTATCTGTTAATGGGAGTGTTTTTCTAGCCATAATAGTTTTAGGTATACGATAAATAGGTATATTGTCTCCATATACCTAAAAAATGGGGTTGTAAATGTGTCTTAATGGTACTTACAGATGAAAAAAACAGGCTTTAAGGCTTGATATTACTTGATTTAACGTATTTAAATGGATATTAAAGAATCTTGCAGAATAGTGAATTGGTGGAGCCAAGGGGGATCGAACCCCTGACCTCAACGCTGCCAGCGTTGCGCTCTCCCAGCTGAGCTATGGCCCCATAACGATGGAATACCGAGCAATGATATGCAACTAAACTATTGATGTCAATATGCCAGTTACGATATTGCCTATTTATTATTGGATATCGAGTAATAAATAGGCAAATATCAATTTGTTAACGCATTAAAGGTGCTTGATCGGCGCCTTCTGCTTCTATTTTTTGTGGGATAAAATGATCGCGTTTGATGCCCATTTTTAATGACATATAAGCAGCAACGTAAATCGATGAGAAGGTACCAAGTACGATTCCTACCCCAAGTGTTTCCGAGAAACCTTTTAGCATACTACCGCCAAAAATGTACAGAATTACAACTACCGCAAGGGTTGTTGCTGAGGTCATTAATGTTCGACTTAAGGTTTGAGTCAGTGAAATATTAATGACGTCATAAGGCGTTGCGCGGCGAATTTTTCTGAAATTTTCTCGAATTCGGTCAAATACCACAATGGTATCATTTAAGGAATAACCAATAATTGATAGCATTGCGGCGACAATAGTTAAATCTAGCTCGCGATTAAATAACGATAAGTAGCCAGCGGTAATAATAACGTCATGGGCTAACGCCACCACAGCACCAGTACCAAAGCGCCATTCAAAGCGTAGACCAATGTAAATCAAGATACAAACTAAGGTTGCGATAATTGCTAAAATACCATCTTGCGCAAGCTCTGAACCAACAGTTGGCCCAACGAAGGCTACACGTTTAATGGTTGCGCCTGCATCGATATCTTGATGTAATAGATCCGCGATTTTACTGCCGATAGTGCTATTCATTTTTTGAATCTCTTTCGCGTCAGGCTGTTGACCCGCTTCAATAGATTCATCTTTTGTAATCACCGGTAAACGGATAATAATATCGCGGCTACTACCATAATTTTGGACAACCGGCTCACCGTATCCAGCTTGTTTTAAGCTCATTCGAATATTATCAAGTTCTACTGCTTGGCTAAGGGTTATCTCAATAGTTGTACCGCCGGTAAAATCTTGGCCAAGATTAAAGCCTTTGACAAAAATAACAACTACTGATGCAACGACTAATATCATTGAAATAACAAAAGCAATAAATCCAAAACGTAGAAAATCGATAACTCGTCGCCCATGATTGAGAGACTCAACCGTAACGGCGGCCTCTTGATCTTGTTTTTTGGTTAATTGTGAATTTGCCATCATAAACTCCTAAATTGATAGCTTATTAACACGGCGACCACCGTAGATTAAATTAGCTAATGCTCTTGTACCAACAATCGAAGTAAACATAGAAGTTAAGATACCAATTCCTAACGTAATCGCAAATCCTTTGATTGAACCCGTACCAACAGCATACAAGATGACTGCGGTAATTAATGTGGTGATATTGGCGTCAAAAATACTGCTCCAAGCTCCAGCATAACCTTCGCTAATCGCGTGCTGTATACCGCGACCATTACGCAGCTCTTCTTTTATTCGTTCATTGATCAATACGTTAGCATCAACCGCCATCCCTACTGTTAATACGATACCGGCAATACCCGGCATACTCAGCGTTGCACCCGGTAATAAAGACATAATACCGACAATTAGAATTAAATTAGCTACTAAAGCAATACTGGCAAAAACACCAAATAATCGGTAAACCACAAGCATGAATATGACCGAAATGATTAAGCCCCACATACAAGACTCTAATCCTTGGGTAATGTTTTCTTGCCCCATTGATGGCCCAACAGTTAGCTCTTCAATAATTTGGATTGGTGCAATTAACGCACCCGCACGAAGCAGTAATGAGAGTTGCTTGGCTTCATCAACATTACTAATGCCTGTTACTTGGAAACGGTCACTGAAAATACCTTGAATGGTTGCAACATTTATAATCTGTTCTTGTTTTTCTAAAATCGGTTTACCCGCTTTATCAACTTTTCCCGAATCTTTATACTCAACAAATAAAGTCGCCATCGGTTTATAACGATTTGCTTGAGTAAAGGCCAACATTTTTTTGCCGCCTTCGCTATCAAGTGAAATAGAAACTTCAGGCTGGCCATATTCGTTTAAGCGAAACGATGAATCAGTAATATGATCGCCCGTTAAAACAATATTTTTATAAAGTAAAACCGGCCGCCCATCTTGCATATATTTGATTTCGGAGCCATAAGGTGCTCTTTCTTGCCCGGAAATGATATTATCTAAGTTGTATGAATTAGAATTATTTACTTGTCTAAATTCTAATGTTGCCGTTGCCCCTAAAATTTGTTTTGCCAGTGCAGTATCTTGAATACCGGGTAGCTCGACTATAATTCTATCAGAACCTTGTCGTTGGACGATGGGCTCGGCTACACCAAGTTGGTTAACTCGATTTCTTAAAATTGTGGTATTTTGTGCAACAGCATCAGATTTCGTTTGCTGTAAACGGTTTTCACTAATGCCAATGATCAGTTGTTTGTCATTTTGCGCAACAACATTATAGTCAGCTAATTGATTGACTCTTGATACCGCAGCAGCTTTGGCATCATTATTATCAAACATTACAACAACTTGTTGATCGTTATTTCGATGTAATGAAGTATAATTGATTTTGTTATCGCTAAAATCATTTTTTAACGCGTCGGATGCTTGGTCAGCTAATTTATCTAGCGCTGCGGTCATATCCACTTCCATCAGAAAGTGCACACCACCACGTAAATCCAAACCTAATTTCATTGGCTCTGCCCCAATGGCTGTTAACCAACTTGGCGTCGCGGGTGCTAAATTGAGCGCAACAATATATTTATCACCTAACTTATCAGCGATAATTTCTTTGGTTTTTAATTGGGTATCATTATTAGCGACTCGAATTAAAATCGAATTGTTTTCGAACTCGATTGATTTCACCTCGATTCCGTTATCACTTAATGTTTTTTGAATTTGTTCTTGAGTTTTAACGGTAACTTCAGCACCTCTTGAACCTGAAATTTGAATGGCAGGATCTTCACCATAAATATTAGGAAGTGCATAGAGAAGGCCGACGAAAACAACGACGACCAACAAAATATACTTCCACAAAGGATAGCGATTTAACACGACGTAGTCTCTTGTGGTTTATTATTTAACTTATAACACAATGAATTATAAAGACTTCATTGTTCCTTTAGGTAGGACTGAAGTAATAAAATCACGCTTGATAACAACTTCAGTTGTATCGTTAAGTTCTATGGCAACATAACCATTTTCACTGATTTTAGCGACACGACCAATTAAGCCACCATTTGTTAACACTTCATCACCTTTAGAAATCGATGACATCAGCTCTTTGTGGGCTTTTGCGCGTTTTTGTTGTGGTCGCATAATCATAAAATAGAAAAATAGACCAAATACGACTAGCATAATTGGTAAAAAATAAGGATTTGCTTCACCTGCAGCATCGGCACCGTCGGCATAAGCTTTACTGATAAAAAAGTCCATACTTTTCCTCTTGAGTAAGTTAAAGATTGAATAAAAAATTGATGAACAATAATACACGAGAAATTAGATTATAGCATCCTTATTTAGCATAAAGATGCTATTGAGTCTTATGTTCTAGCTTAATTTGGTGATAAATATTGTGCAACACTGACTAAATTAAATAACCACTTAGGATAGATTCCACAGAGTAAAATCAGCAGCGCGGAAACAACAATAAAAAACTCATTGATATCGATACGTTTAGGTGTAAAAAGAGTAATTGATGGTTTAACCTTAATATGAGTAGGTTTCATGTATAAGCTAATCACTAAACGCAAATAGAAATAGAGCCCGAGTGCACTACCGATAATTATTGCGCCAATAAGCCACCAGAGTTCGGCTGTAACGCCCAGTAAAATGAGTGAAAATTGACCAATAAACCCAACCGTTAGTGGCACTCCGGCTAAAGAGAGTAAGCCTGTCCCCATTGCTAAAGCTATGATGGGTTTACGCCAAAATAGTCCGCTTAAGTCGAGTGCTTGTTCTTCTTTTTCAGTTGATCGCGATTCTAAACTAATAACGGATAACACACAGATATTTGCTAAAACATAACCGATAAGGTAGACGCCGATTGTTTCTAATGCAAGCACTTGATATTGTACTGAAATCAATGCAATCAATAAATAACCAAAATGGGTAATCGACGAATACGCTAATAAACGTTTGATATTTTGCTGTTTTAGTGCAAAAACGCTTCCCCAAATGATAGAACAAAATGCCATGATAACCATAATCATGCGAATCGTTTCATTATTAACAATCGGTGCAAGCAGAAATAGCCTAGCAACTGCGCAAAATACGGCGACTTTGCTCACCGTTGTTAGCCATAATGCGATGCAAGTTGGCGCGCCTTGGTATACATCAGGTAACCAAAGTTGAAATGGGAACAGTGCAAGTTTGAAACCGATGCCAACGAGCATCAAGCATACTCCTAGCAATAATAAAGTGCTTGGGGCAGACAATGTCGATAGCTGAAAACTCAGTCCGATAAAAGTAAGCTCACCAGTTGCGGCATAATAAAAAGCAATACCCAGTAATAAAAAGGTCGTTGATATAACCGAAAGTACCATATATTTTATTGCTGCTTCTAATGCATATTTTCGCTGATATTGATAACCAATAAGTCCAACAATTGGAATTGATAATAGCTCAATGCCAATAAAGAGTGACATTAAATGGCTGGCATAAATCAAAATTGTCGCACCGAGTGCTGAGAACAGTATCATTAGATAGAATAAACCGTGATGGGTTTCTTCATCATTTTTAAACCAGTTGAGCGCGAGTGTTGATACAATTATCGAAAGAATCAGCACTAAGCTGGTATAAAGCGCACCATAACCATCGCTTGTAAATAATGCCGTGACGTAACTGGCTTGCCAATAGACTGCTAAATGCTCTTCAGCTTGTACGAGATTGGCTTGTTTGATTGCTAAACTTGGCGCAACAGGCGTTGGGTCAGGTGGATATAGCTCAAGCTCAGTAGATAGCACATCTGCGCTTTGGGTTTGTACTGATAATGGCGCTATGATGGTATCATGTTGTTTATCAGTATTAACGATAATTTGATAGCCTACAAATGTGGATGTGCTTAACGCGATAGCTAAGCTAACCACGGTAAATAGCGCTGCAAATTTGGTATTAATACGCAATAAAAGCAATAAAAATAGTAATACAATAATTGCTAAACCTAATATTAGGATCGGCAATAAATAGATTAGTTCAGATGTCGTAATCGCCGTCATAATCGTTATACATCCCCTTTGATGAGATTGGTTTGCGCACTACTAATAATTTTTTGAATTTGATCAATGTCAGGATACGACATATCAAGCACCCATTGAGGATATAAACCGATAAAAATTAAAATGATTAATATCATGATTAATAGAAATAAGTCTTTACATGACACTGGATTTTTGTCTGATAACGGTTTATCGATAGTGCCATAAAAAATTGGCTGAGTCCGTACAACGATCGAGATTGATAACAAAATTAATCCAATAATAAGAAAAACTGCGATGTAAGTTGAATTTTGGTAACTACCAAATATCGCCATGAAATTACCCACAAAATTAGCGGTTCCGGGTATGCCTAACACTGATAATATAAAAAACAACGTTAAGGTAGATAAATACTTAACATGTGTTTTTAAGCCTAAAAAGTGATGGATATTACGCGTTAGATAGCGTTCGGCTAATAAACCACTAATGATAAATAAACCGCTAATGACGAACGTAATCGCCACGACTTCTAGAATAATGCCTTGATAAGCTAGCAGTGAACCACTGTAGATGACAACGGTCATAAAACTCATCAGCGCGATATGAACATAAGCGATTAATCGTTTAATATCACTTTGGCTAAAGCATAACAAGGTCGAATAAAACAGCGTTAGTAGTCCAAGTATCGACATGATCGGTGCAATAGTCAATGAGGCATTCGGGAAAAGCGGGAGTACAAAACGTAATAAACCATACAGTGCGGTATTGACTAATAATCCGCTAATCATAATTGAGCCTGTTGTCGAAGACTCAATATGGGCATCAATAAACCAGTTATGAAAAGGAACTAACGGTAGACGGACAACAAGCGCGGCTAAAAAACCTAGCATAATCATAAATTCAAGATAACTTGAAATTGGTGTTTTCATTAAGACATAGTAGTCAAATGTCCATTGATTAGTTAGTTGCCAGTTGGCTAACGCAAGAGAAATAATAGCAAGGAGCATAAACAAACTACTCACTTGCGTATAGATTAAAAATTTATTGGCACCATTTGGATTGGTAGTGCTATTTGTATCGCGTTGTCCCCATAGCGTAATCAGAAAATAGAACGGAATGGCGACAGCTTCCCACAGGAAAAACCATAAAAACAGATCCATAGTCATAAACAACATCATCACCGCTGATGTCATAAATAGTAGGCAAAAATAGAACAATCCAGCGCTATTAGGCATCTCTTTTCGAGAGTACAATAGCGCGATGGTGACAACGATACAACTTAACATACTCATTAATATTGACAGCCCATCAAGTACTAGATGAAAGCGTATACCAAGTAGGGCAATCCAACTAACATCGATTTGCAGGCTCCAGTTTTGTCCGTGTCGCAAAGCGGTTAATGCCTCGTAGCCTAAAACAGACATAATTACTAAAACGGCAATCATGGTTAATAACGCAATCGAGTTAGCCGTAAATTGGCAAACTTCACTATTGAGTTTATTTAAAAAAATGAAGCGACTACGATGTTCTATTTTACACTGCCCAATTTGCGTAAAGGAGTGACGAAGATACGCTTCAAGCAGCCATCCTACGAATCCACCTAATAAGGGTAAAAAAACAAGCCAAAATAACACAGATAATCCCTTCTGAAATTATATTAAAATAAGTAACAATAGTATGATGATACTGCCGATGACAATCGACATCATATACCAGCGTAATCGACTATTTTCTAGCGATGCAATTTGGAAATTGATCTTTCTTGCGCCCCAGTTGATAGCTCGATTCCATTGTGATAACGGGTCGGTTTTAATTAATCTTGCCAAATAAAGATAAGGACGAATTACGACTATTTGTAATATTTGATCAAAGCACCACTCATTATGCCAAAGTCTAAAGAGCATTTTCCCAATCGGGGTATGGATAATCTCGTTTATCTCAGAGTTGGTATCAAAAAATAGAATGTAAGCAATGAGAATACTCAAAATAGTTACCGCTGCTAATAACAGTTGTAAAATGAGTTGATTTTGAGTATTAAAATCAACACTAGGTACCAGTCCTTGAATTGGTAATGGCAGATAAACAAAAGTAGCTGTCGACATAATTGCTAGAATTGCCAAAGGCAGATAACTATATGGCAAAATTGGTGTGAAAGATGTCAGTTTTTGTTTGTGATGAAAAACGGTAGAAATTAATCTCAATATACTTAATGTTGAGAGCAAAATACCAATTAATGCTATGGTACCTAAGCCCATCTTGTCATTAATCATTAGTCCCCAAATAATATCTCCTTTGGTGTAAAAGGCAGACATAATCCATGGCATTGCACAGAGCGAGGCCGCAGATAATAAAAATGTGCCATATAAAACAGGATAACGGCGGCATAATCCACCAAGTTTATAGATATTTTGCTCACCATTGCTGACTTTAATCAAAATGGCACTTGATAGTAATAATAAAGCACTCGTTACACTATAGCTAATCATATAATAGAGCGCCAGTTCCCAGTTTTTGATAACAAACGCAAAGAAAATGTAACTGATTTGACCTAGGTTAATATAAGTAACGAGTGTTTTAATATTATTTTGTACTAACGACACACAGCTTGCAAAAATCAGTGTGATACCAGCCATCACGCCCATTATGACAAACACATCCGTTGACATCATAAACAGTGGGCTTAGTCTTAATACAAAGTACCCACTTGATAGTACAAAAGCCAGCGATTGTAATATGGTGACAACGGGCATCGGAGCAATTGAGCTTTCAGTGAAGCTGGTGTGCAGTGGGAATAATCCAGCTTTACCCATCACGCTAATGAATAGAACCAGTGTTATCCAAAATATAATTTCCGAATCAATCGCTAAGTTTTCATTGGCGAGTGAGATTATCTCACGAATATTCAATGTATTCAGCTCATTATGAATGAGAAACATACCTAATAGTAAGAACGCATCTGCGATACTAATAACAATAAATGCTTTGATGGCTGAAAAACTGACTTGCCGTTTTTGATAATAGATACCAATCAACAGATAGCAACTAATGCCCATGCCTTCCCAGCCAACTAATAATATAAATAAATTATCGGCTAATATTAGTAAGAGTAGGCTTGCAATAAGTAAATTACCATAGGCAAAAAAAGTATAAATGTCCTTTGATGATGTTAGATAACAAGCAGAAAAACTGTAGATTAGTAGACTAAAAAACGCAATAATTACTAAAAAAACTAACGATAAACCATCGAGTTGTAAAGCAATTGCGATCTTCGTGTCACCGACTGTAAACCACTCCCATAAATAACGAGTGTAAATTAAGGAGGTATCGGGTACGGTATTGGCTTGATAGTCGATACAAACGAGTACTGTTAAAATACACAATAAAATAATCGTACTAATTCCAATAATGATAATATTATTTTTGCTGATATGTCGGCCACTGCACACCAATATTAAAAAAGATAGTAGTGGAATTACAATTGTTAAATAAAGTAGATTCATCCTTTCATTTCACTCAATGCATCAATGTTTACTGTTTTGCGGCGATGGAACATTTTGACTAATAACGCAAGGCCAATACAAGACTCAGCGATGGCGGCACTTAAAACTAAAATTGAGATGATTTGTCCATCTGGTTGCTGCCAATATGCGCCAGCGGCAACAATTGCGATTAAAGCACCATTTATCATCACCATTAAACTTAATAGTAAAAAAAGAAAATTACGACGAATCATTGCCCCAAATAAACCGATAACAAAGAGCGTCGTGGCGAGAATAAGGCTATGCATTAGTGGAATCATGTTGCTCCTCGATCTGATCATCTTGTGCAAGTGAATGCGATTCTTTGTGAATATAAAGACGATAAATAAAATGATACGCAATTACAAGGCCACATAAAAGCAATAAAATTGCTAATTCAATCACCAGAATATAAGGACCTAAGAACATCTCTGTCAGTGTCGTGCGATCGCTATGATTAGTTTGCAAAGCGCTGTAATCATTGCTTGCAATACCATAAATTAACGTAACAAAGAGCACAAAAACCAAAATAAGGGGACCAAGCCATATTTTGGGGCTAATGCCATGCTTATTTTGTTCAACCATATCTTTGCGCAGATTAATTAATGAGAGCACCGATAAAAAGAGTAATGATACCGCCCCGATAAATAACACGACAATAAGTGCTGCCGAGAAATATGCCCCCATGATGAAAAATACCACAGAGGTTGCTAAAAGCGATATCACAAAATATAAAAGGGCGCTCATTGATTTTGTACTACTGATAGCTTTAATGCTTGCTAAAACAGTAATAATCGCCGCTATATAAAAAATGGAAACCATTTATTTACCCAAATTGTTATTCAATATTTTAAGTTGTTAATATGAATTGATTCCATATTATTGTACTACTCATTATAGTATAGAGAATTGAATAATCAAAAATTCTTATCCCTAGCTATGGCATTTAAGCGAGTGAATTTCAAATAAAATTGTTTATGCTGCTGTATTCTTATGCTTATTAAAAAAAAAGTCTAGTGAATTTAATATTGTGGAGATGTAAAGGATGAATTTGAAGCAGATCATCTAACACGCGAGTCAATAAATGGCGCAGGCGGCTTAACACATAATGATAATTAGTCATTAATCGGGCGATATAAGTTTTTATGATTTAATTTTATTATCGCATTGTTATAAAGTATCTGATGAGTATTGCATTCTATTTTTCATACTATTATTTTTGCACGTCAATTGAGGGCTCCTATGAAGACCGATTATTCACTGATGAAAAGCAACGTCAATATGCTTGGTACACTTTTAGGTAATGCGATAGAGCGAGCAGCTGGTAAAGAAACGCTTGAGCGAGTTGAAAATATTAGACGACTCGCTAAAATGAGCCAGCAAGGTGATCGTATCGCACATGATGAATTACTTCGGGTTATTAGTCATTTAAGTAATCAAGAGCTACTGCCGATCGCGCGAGCATTCAATCAATTTTTAAATCTTGCCAATACGGCCGCAGAGCATTATGGTATTTCACCTCATGGCGAGGCCGTGAGTAGCCCGCAAAAACTCACCGAATTATTTGCCGCATTAAAAAGTCAAAACATTGCTCCACAACTGATTGATCAAGCGATTGATAAATTATCGATTGAATTGGTTTTGACTGCGCACCCTACCGAAATTAATCGTCGCACTTTGATTAATACCTATACCTCGATCAACACCTGCTTGGTGCAGCTTGATCATGATGATTTAGCGGATTATGAAAAAGATCGCATTATGCGTCGGCTACGTCAATTAGTCAGCCAGGCTTGGTATACCGACGAAATTCGTAAACAGCGGCCAACCCCCATTGATGAAGCAAAATGGGGATTTTCAGTTATTGAAGATAGCTTGTGGGTTGGCGTGCCGCTCTTTTTACGCGAGTTTAATGATCAGCTAGTCGATGCATTTGAGCGGCAGCTACCGGTTGAACAAGTGCCGATTAAATTTACTTCGTGGATGGGCGGCGATCGCGATGGTAACCCAAATGTGACCGCGCAAGTGACTGCCAAAGTGATGTTACAAGCTCGCCTTAAAGCAATTGAACTATTTTTGGCTGATATTCAAGTGTTAGTGCGTGAATTATCGATGTCAGAGTGTACGCCAGATGTGCTGCGCTATTTAGAATCCGATAAAGAGTACTCTGAGCCGTATCGCGTTGTCATGAAAATGTTACGTTCGCGCTTAGTACAAACTCATGCTTATTTAACGTCTAAACTTAACGATGAAGATATTTTACCACCAGCGGGCATTTTACTTAAAAATGACGATCTGTGGCAGCCTCTTTATGATTGTTATAACTCGTTAATTACCTGTGGTATGTCAACGATTGCACATGGCCCACTTTTAGATACGTTACGCCGGATTAAAAGTTTTGGTTTGCAGCTGGTGCGCTTAGATATCAGACAAGATAGTGCATTACATACAAAAGCCCTTGATGCCTTAACTCAAGAACTCAATATGGGTCGTTATGAGCTATGGTCAGAAGAAGAAAGAGTACAGTTTTTACTCTCAGAACTCGCGTCCAATCGACCCTTGTTACCTTATCGCTGGCAGCCTACCGAATCGGTTAAAGAGGTATTTGATACTTGCGAAGTCATTGCGCAGGCGGGAGATGAGTCGATAGCTGCTTATGTGATTTCGATGGCCAAAACACCATCAGATATTTTGGCGGTGAATTTATTACTTAAAGCGGCTAATTGTCAAAAAAATATTCCGGTTGTGCCGCTTTTTGAAACGTTAGATGATCTGAATAATGCTAAATCGGTAATGCAAAAACTGCTTGATATACCCTGGTATCGAGCAAAAATGAATGGTAAGCAGATGGTGATGATTGGCTATTCTGATTCAGCTAAAGATGCGGGAACACTTGCTGCCTCATGGGCGCAATATCGATCACAAGAAGAACTGGTAAAACTGTTCGCTGATAACGGCATTGAACTTACCTTATTCCATGGACGTGGTGGGACAATTGGGCGTGGTGGTGCGCCGGCACATGCGGCATTACTCTCTCAACCGCCGGGATCATTACAAGGTGGGCTGCGAGTGACCGAACAAGGTGAAATGATCCGTTTTAAACTTGGATTACCGGAAATTGCCTTAAGTAGTATGATGCTTTATGCATCAGCAATCTTACAAGCCAATTTACTGCCACCACCAAATCCTAAGCAAGAGTGGCGTGATTTGATGGATCAAATGTCACAAACCTCATGTCAGTGCTATCGACATTATGTGCGAGATGAACCTGAGTTTGTGCCTTATTTCCGCGCGGTTACGCCCGAAACTGAGTTAGGTCGTTTACCGTTAGGTTCAAGACCTCAAAAGCGGAAACAAAATGGCGGTATCGAGAGCCTTCGTGCGATTCCATGGATTTTTGCCTGGACACAAAACCGTTTAATGTTACCGTCTTGGTTAGGGGCCGGCTCTGCACTGCAAACAGCGATTGATCAGGGTAACGAGATGCTATTAAAACAGATGTATCATGATTGGCCGTTTTTCAATACTCGTCTTGGTATGCTGGAAATGGTGTATGCAAAGTCAGATACCAATATTTATCGTTACTATGAAAAACGTTTAGTATCGCCGTCGCTGTGGAATTTAGGTGAAGCCCTTTGTCAGCGACTAAAAGATGATATTAATACTGTATTAAAAATTACCGATGATGACAGCCTTATGGCTGACTTACCTTGGATTGCTCAATCGGTCGCACTGCGAAATACTTACATTGAGCCGCTCAATTTATTGCAAATCGAGTTACTTGAGCGTTCTAGAAAAAATCAGGAGGAAAATTCGGTAGTTGAACAAGCGCTGATGATTACAATTTCTGGCATCGCCGCTGGCATGCGTAATTCTGGCTAGCGATAAATTAAGCATTGCCGAATTGGCAATGCTTATTTGTCTTCGGTATATTTATCATCTTTGAGTAATTCAGCTAAATAAGCTTGTGCATCTGGATCGTTTTGTGAGGCCGCTTTGGTAAACCAATAAATAGCACGTCCTTTATTTTTAGTTATGCCATCGCCTTCAAGATATTTCACGGCTAAATTATACTGTGCATCGACACTACCTTGTTCGGCTGCTTTTATATACCACTGTGCTGCTTTAGCCGGATCTTGTGGTACCCCGCCACCGACATCGTACATGACACCAATATTATATTGGGCGTCGGCATTACCGTTTTCAGCTGCTTTAGTAAACCAATAGGCTGCTTTTTCATTGTCTGGTCTCGTACCAGAACCGGTTGCATACATAATTCCCAAATTATACATTGCCGGCACATAGCCATGTTCTGCTGATTCAGTATAGAAATAGATAGCGGCAATATAGTCTTGAGTGATGCCATCGCCTTTCTCTGACATAACAGCAAGATAATAGAGGGCTTCACTATTGCCATCAGTTGCTGCTTTACTAAACCAATCTGCTGCCGTCGCTCGATTTTCTTTAATACCATCGCCAAAAAAATACATCAAGCCAGCGTTGAGATTAGCATCCGAGATACCTTGTTCTCCCGCCACTTTGAATAAATCGATAGCTCTTAACGCATTTTTCTCAGTACCGGTGCCATTCTTATACGCTAAGGCAAGATTATATTGTGCTAAGGGATAATTTTGATCCGCTGCTAATTTATAATATTCAAAGGCTTTGACTAAATCGCGTTCGACACCTAAACCGTCAGCATACAGATTGGCGAGGTTATTTTGTGCTTTAGCTAATCCTTGATCGGCGGCTTTTTTGTACCAAAAGGCGGCTTTGATATAATTAACATCTTCGCTCAATCCTTGTTGATAAATATTCCCTAAAGAATACTGCGCATCAGCTTCACCTTTTTCAGCCGCTGCGCGTAGTGACGGAATAAGAACAGAGGGGTCATTGACAACAATACTATTGTTTGAATCTGATAGCGTGATAGCCGGTTTTGCATAAGCGCCATGCATGAAAACTATCATACATAAAAAAGGGGTAAATAAGCGCAATTGAGTCATCGCATCTTCCTAATAAAGGTTACCAACGGGATTACTTTGATCAAACATGATAACTAATTATACATAAATGTTTGAGGCGATAATAGCAATTGTTTGTTAATAGTTGTATGGTTTTATCTAGAATATATCACAATGGTCCTATTTTATCATAATTTGTATTTACCACTTGAAAGTGGTTGTAACCAGTTGAGAAATACATAAATTATGATTGATACACCTTATTCCAATTGGTTTTTTGACAATGCCAACGTAAAATTTTTATCATGCGATTAGCCGTCAATGTTAAGGGAATATTACGAGGATAAATCAGGCTATAGGTAGCACATGGCAAACTTGTCGTTAAGATAATTTCAGCAAAGTGTTCGCCAAGCATCAAGGGCTTTGACATGGATTTGGCAATAATAATTAAATAGTCACTGTTGAGCACTAAATTAAGACCACAGATGACGGAATCGGTTGATAATGGTGTTGAGGCTAATTGGGTATGGCTGTTGTCTAAAAATTGCTGCAATTGTTGGTAATAACCCATATCGGTTGCTGGGACTAACCAATTGGCATCTTTGAGCTGTTCAAGATGGGTACAGTGCTCAAGTTTATGCCCTTTACGGCATAAAATGGTGAACGAGGCTTTAAAGAGTGGTTCTTCGATAAAATCAAACAAGGGAATATTTTCTGAAACCGATCCAATGGCAAAATCGAGTTTATTCTCCCTTAATTCTGGCATTAATGACGATAATTGACCCTCTTTGAGTAGTAAAGAGGCTTTTGGATGATATTTTTTAAATTCAGCCAAGATTTTGGGATAAATGGTTAATAATATTAACGATGAACAGCCAATACGCAGATTGCTTTCAGCTTGTTCATTGACATACTGCAGCTCTTCAGTTGCTTTTTGCAGTTCTCGTAAAATAATTTCCATTCTCACGGCAAATAATCGACCCGCTTCAGTCAGTTCGATACCGCGTATGCCGCGAATGATTAAAGTGGCACCAAGACTAGCTTCTAACTCTTTAAGTGAACGTGTCAACGCAGGCTGAGATTGATTTAGAGCACGCGATGCTGCTCGGATACTGCCATATTTAATCACAGCTTGAAAAACTTTTAATTGGTTTATTTTAGGTAAATATTTCATCTGTTACTCTATCAGCTTTTATTATCACGTGGTGAAAAATATTATTCCCCTATAAATAAAAAGGGAATATATAGTAATTAATAACAACTAATTTATTGTAATATAATAATTTTTTGTGACATAGATCACGTTTTTATGATGATTTAATTAACCACCAATACACAAAATGTCTCATTAAAGTTAACAAAAGTGGGTAAAACAATGAAAATAGAAAAAAAGTATATGATGATATTACTACTATTTATCGGTTATCTGGTTGTGTATATTGATAAAACCGTAATTGGGCTGGCGATGATTGATATTAGCCGTGAACTTGAGCTTTCTACGCAAGATGTTGGCTATATTACCGGTCTATTTTTCTTGTCCTATTCATTATTTCAAATTCCCGCGGGTTGGTTAAATGATCGCATTGGCTATAAAAAAGTGTTATTGCTATCATTGGTAACAATTAGTGCCTGTGCATTTTTATTTGGTTTTGTTGGCTCAACCATCGCGTTATTGATTGCGTTTCGTTTTTTAGCCGGTGTGGGCCATTCGGGTTATCCCTGTTCATGTGCAAAGGCGGTTTCTGCGAATTTTGCGGTTGATGAACGTACATTAGCACAATCGATCTTATTATCATCAGCGGGTGTGGCGATGATTGTTGGCCCGATTGTGGTTAGTTATACAGTCAGTACGATCGGGTGGCGCTGGACGTATGTTGATTTAGCCGTTATTGCATTACTTGTTGCTTTGTTTATTGTGTTATGGGTTCCGAGCGCTAAAAAAGGGCAATCGATCCATGCTGCTGATAGCGTGAAAATATCTTATATCTCGTTACTGAAAAACCCGGTGGTCATTCTTCTTTTTGTTGCCATTTTTGGCGTGAATATTCCGGCATACGGTTTAATGGTTTGGTTGCCTAAGTATTTAGTGCAAGTGCGGGGGCTAAATCTGGAGTGGGCAGCTTATGTGATGGCGGTGGGCGGTGTTGCTCAGTGGCTTTCATCAATCGGTAGCGGCTGGTTTGTAGGTAAATACATGCGTAACAAAGAGAAAAGTGTTATTTTTGTTAGTTCAATGATTTCAGCGCTATCGATTTGGCTGGTTTATGTTAGCCCAAATATTATTGTGTCAGCGGTATTTTTATTTATCGCCTATATTTTTCTAATGACATCATTTGTCACCATTTTTACCTTACCAATGAAATGGTTACCTTCTAATGTCATTGGTTCAGCAATGGGACTAGTCAATACAGGCGGAACGCTTGGTGGATTTGTTTCACCGATTGTGATTGGATTTATGATTTCAACACAAAACAATGCGATGTCAGGTGACTTTTCGTTTGCCTTTATGTTCCTCGCCGCTGGAATGGTGTTGGCGGGATTAATTGTATTGCCTCTTAAAAAACCACACGCTTAATTACATTGACGGATTAACATTAGGAGTAAGTTTATGGAAACAATCAATACGTTAATAGAATCAGTTAAACATGATGTGATTACCTGGCGCCGCCATATTCACCAGTATCCTGATTTAACATTTAATGAACAAAAAACCGCAAATTATATTTATGAGCAATTAACGCAGATCGACGGGTTAACGTTAAGTCGCCCAACACCAACGAGTGTGACGGCCTATTTACAAGGCGCTCAGGCTGGTAAAACCATTGCGCTGCGCGGTGACATTGATGCCCTGCCGATTACCGAGTGTAGTGGTGAAGCGTTTAGCTCAACCAATCCTGGCGTGATGCACGCTTGTGGTCATGATGCGCATGCGGCGATGCTACTTGGGGCGGCTAAAGTGCTAGCACAAGTAAAGTCGCAGATTAAAGGTAATGTGCTCTTTATTTTCCAACCCGCAGAAGAAGTGCCGCCCGGCGGCGCCAAAGAGTTGGTTGAGAAAGGTGTATTAAACAATGTGGATATGATTTTTGGCCTACACGTTTTCCCAACGATTGAAACGGGTAAAGTTTCACTTAAACGTGGCGTGTTTAGTGCATCGAGTGACAATTTTGATATTACGATTAAAGGAGTGGGGGGCCACGGTTCAATGCCACAGCTTTGTATTGATCCGGTGGTGATTGGCGCGGAAATTGTCACCGCATTACAGCAAATCGTTGCGCGTAACCTTGATCCGCTGCACGCACCGGTACTTACGGTTGCGACATTCCAAGCGGGAGATAGTTATAATGTAATCCCAACATCAGCGCATTTAGCTGGCACATTAAGAACCCATAATAAAGACGTTCGCCAAAAAGTACCGCAATTAATGGAACGTATTATTGCTGGCATTACTCAGGCGCATGGTGCAAGTTATGAGTTTAAATGGACGCAAGGTTATACGATTGGCAATAATGCTCAGTCTGCTTGTGATGTGGCGGAGCAAGTGATAACGAAAGTCGTTGGTGCAGATAATTTGATTATGGCTACCGCGCCGATGTTTGGTAGTGAAGACTTTTCCTCTTATCAAGAAAAAGTGCCGGGCTGCTTTTTATTTATGGGATCAGGTAATAAAGAAAAGGGCGCAACGGCTGGATTGCATAATGCTAAATTCATTTTAGATGAAGATGTGATGGATGTCGGTGTTAAAATGCATGTTGGCTTTATTCAAAATATGTTAATGTCTTAGTATTACACAAGCAATTGATGTCCTTAGATGATAAGTGCCAGTTAAGGCATTTATCATATTTATCTTTGGTGTTATTGACTAAAAATATTGATAGATAACGCTATTTATCTGTTTTTACCATTCTGTTGTTGATCGTTCATCAATCCATTTACTTTTTAGCTGGATTCACTCGCAACAAAGCATTACAATATAGACCGCTAAAATCACGGAGTTAAAGCCGTTTTCATTTTAACAATTATATAGCTGAGTCATTGATGAGCAAAAAATTACATATCAAAACTTGGGGCTGCCAGATGAACGAGTATGATTCGTCGAAAATGGCAGACCTCCTTGAATCAACCCATGGTTTAACCTTAACTGAAAATGCAGAAGAAGCCGATATCTTATTATTAAATACTTGCTCTATTCGCGAGAAAGCACAGGAGAAAGTATTTCATCAGTTAGGCCGTTGGAAAAATTTAAAGAAACATAACCCGGACATTGTTATTGGGGTTGGGGGATGCGTTGCTTCGCAAGAAGGTGAGCATATCCGCAAGCGAGCACCGTTTGTCGATATTATTTTTGGACCACAAACGTTCCATCGTTTACCCGAAATGATTAATCAAGTGGTGAACAATGAGAATACTCATGTTGTCGACGTTAGTTTTCCTGAAATCGAAAAATTTGATCGCCTACCTGAGCCTCGTAGTGAAGGTCCGACAGCATTTGTCTCGATTATGGAAGGATGTAACAAGTATTGTACATACTGCGTTGTGCCTTATACTCGTGGTGAAGAAGTGAGTCGTCCGTGTGATGATGTTATTTACGAAATTGCACAATTAGCCGCTCAAGGCGTGCGTGAAGTGAATTTGCTTGGGCAAAATGTGAATGCTTATCGCGGTCCAACGTTTGATGGTGAAATTTGCACATTTGCTGAGTTACTACGCTTAGTTGCTGGCATTGATGGTATTGATCGTATTCGCTTTACCACTAGCCATCCGATTGAATTTACTGATGATATTATCGAGGTGTATCAAGATACGCCAGAATTGGTCAGCTACTTACATTTACCGGTACAAAGTGGTTCTGATCGCGTGTTAAATTTAATGAAACGTACACATACTGCGCTAGAATATAAATCAATTATTCGTAAGCTGCGTAAAGTGCGTCCTGAAATTCAAATCAGTTCTGATTTTATCGTCGGTTTCCCGGGCGAAACGCAAGAAGATTTTGAACAAACCATGAAATTGATTGCGGATGTCAATTTTGATCTAAGCTATAGCTTCGTCTATTCAGCAAGACCGGGTACGCCAGCGGCTGATATGGAAGATAACGTATTAGAAGAAGAGAAAAAACAACGTTTATACTTGTTACAGCAACGTATCAATCAACAAGCGATGCAATTTAGTCGTCAGATGTTAGGTACCGTTCAGCGTGTATTGGTTGAAGGGCCATCGAAAAAAGATTTGATGGAATTAACCGGACGCACTGAAAACAATCGTATTGTCAATTTTGCCGGTCAACCAGCGATGATTGGTAAGTTTGTTGATGTTGAAATCACCGATGTGTATCCAAACTCATTACGTGCTAAAGTGATTCGCACTGAAGATGAGATGGATTTACGCGTGAGCCAATCACCAAGTGCTATTATTGCCAAAACACAGAAAGAAGATGCTCTGGGTGTTGGTATGTATCGTCCTTAGTGGCTAAATGTTTAGATTGAAGGATAACTCTTGAATATTATTACCCATGAAATTGTGTTAGATCCCGCGGATAATCAACGTTTAAATAGTCTTTGCGGCCCTTATGATAATAATATTAAGCAGCTTGAAAAACGTTTAGGTATTGAAATTAATCACTGGGGTAATCAATTCCGATTAACCGGTGATAATATCTGCGTGCAGGCCGCCGGGGAAATCCTGCAATCATTATATAAACAGACGCAGCAGCGCCAACAAATTATCGATATTGAACCTGAGCAGATTCATTTGGCGATCAAAGAGAGTGGCGCGATTGAGACAGCCACGCAACATTTACCCGCTCATGCTTTGTATGATGGCGGTAAATTAGTGATGATTAAAACCAAACGTGGCGTGATTAAGCCACGTACGCCCAATCAAGCCCGTTATATTGCCAATGTAATGGATTATGATATTACCTTTGGGATTGGTCCTGCTGGAACGGGCAAAACGTATTTAGCCGTTGCCGCGGCTGTTGATGCCTTAGAAAAACAGCAAATTCGTCGCATTTTACTGACTCGCCCGGCTGTTGAAGCTGGCGAAAAGTTGGGATTTTTACCTGGAGATTTGAGCCAAAAAGTCGATCCGTATTTGCGCCCACTCTATGATGCGCTGTTTGAAATGTTAGGATTTGAAAAAGTTGAGAAACTGATTGAAAAAAATGTTATTGAAGTTGCGCCATTAGCTTATATGCGTGGGCGAACGCTTAATGATGCATTTATTATTCTTGATGAAAGTCAAAATACGACGATAGAACAGATGAAAATGTTTTTAACTCGGATTGGTTTTAATTCAAAGGCGGTGATTACCGGTGATATCACTCAAGTTGACTTGCCTCGTAATCAAAAATCAGGTCTAAAACATGCCATTGAAGTGTTAAGTTCGGTTGATGATATTAGCTTTAACTTTTTTTATAGTGAGGATGTGGTTAGGCACCCTGTAGTGGCCAGAATTGTGAATGCTTATGAAGCATGGGAGCAGGATCAGCAAAGGCGTAAACTTGAGAACAGATCACGTCATGACGTCGAGAATCATCAGGAGTAGCAAGTTATACAACACTTAAATTGGCGCCATCAAACTAAAATTCGAGATCACAGCGCAGAAACCAATTTATTTTTACGCCGAGTGTTAATTGCTTTTGCTGTCCTGTTGGTGATGGTTACGATTCTACTTGTGACACTGGCGCATTTACAGATATTTAGTTATGGCTATTACAATACTAAATCCAATAAGAATCGGATTGAAATTATACCCGTTCCGCCGAATCGCGGCATTATTTATGATAGAAATGGCATTCCGCTTGCGATTAATAACACCATCTACCAATTAAATATTACCCCGGACAAAATTAGTAATCTCAATGCCCAGCTCGATGAACTACGGACACTAGTTGATCTCACTGATGAAGATATCGAAAATTTTCAAAAAGAACGACGTGGTTATAAAGCCCACCGGCCGGTGCCACTCAAAGACAATTTGACACAACAGGAAATTGCGAGATTTGTGGTAAACCAGCATCGCTTTCCATTTGTTAATATTACGGGCAATCAGCATCGTTATTATCCTTACGGCAGTGCATTAACGCATGTCTTGGGCTATGTATCGAAGATAAATAATCAAGATAAAGCACGGTTAGAAGAAGAAGATAAACTCAGTGATTATGTCGGTACGCCGAATATTGGTAAAATTGGCATTGAGCGATTTTATGAAGATTTATTGCATGGTACGCCCGGTTATGAAGAGGTTGAAGTTAATAACCGAGGTAAAATTGTTCGTCAGTTAAATCACAATCCGCCTCTTGCTGGTGAAGATATTTATTTGACAATTGATTTAAATTTACAGCTGTATATTCAAAAATTACTGGCCGGAAGGAAAGGTGCAGTGGTGGCAATTGATCCTAATAATGGCGAAGTATTAGCATTAGTCTCTAGCCCAAGTTATGACCCTAATTTGTTTGTCGGCGGGATTTCTTCGGCGAAATATAAGGCACTGCTTGAGGATCCCGATAAACCGCTGTTTAATCGTGCTATGCTAGGAACCTACCCACCGGCATCAACGGTGAAGCCATTTATTGCTGTTTCTGCGCTTAGTGAAGGCGTTATTACGCCCAAAACTGTGGTCAGTGATCCCGGTTATTGGCAGCTCCCTGGCACTGAAAAGCGTTTTCGTGACTGGTTGCGTTGGGGACACGGTAAAGTCGATGTCACGAAATCTTTAGAAGAGTCCGTTGATACTTATTACTATCAAGTCGCTTATGACTTAGGTATCGATCGATTATATTTTTGGATGAATAAATTTGGTTATGGTGAACGAACCGGTATTGATATTTCGCCAAATGAAGAAAGTCGAGGCATATTACCGAGCAGAGAATGGAAAATGGGGCGCTATAAGCAGCCTTGGTTACAAGGTGATACGATTCCAGTCGGTATTGGTCAAGGATATTGGACTGCAACCCCAGTGCAGCTAGCAAAAGCATTAACGATTATGGTCAATGATGGCAAAAGCTATATACCTCATTTACTAAAACAAACACGCAGTGATTTACTTAATGAAGATAATTTTCCGCCTTCACCCGCGGCCGCCTTAAAAGTAGATACCACCTTGGCAGGTTTGATTAACGAAAAATATTGGCAAATCGCCAAAGATGGCATGTATAAAGTGATGTTTGGTACGAGGGGAACAGCAAGAAAAATTTACGCTGGTTCCCCTTATAAAGCCGCGGGTAAATCCGGAACCGCGCAGGTCTATGGCTTAAAAGCGGATGAAATTTATAATGCGAGTCAAATTCCAGAGCATTTACGAGATCATGCATTATTTATTGCATTCGCGCCTTATGATAAGCCAAAAATTGCGATCGCTGTTGTATTAGAAAATGGCGGTAGCGGTAGCTCCAAAGGTGGTGCATTTGCTAAACGCATTTTAGATTATTATCTTTTAGGGGATGATGATGTCAAAATATCAGAATCTATTTTAAACATGAGGCAGGGTGACTAATGATCAATAGCAAAAAACGATCGCTATGGATGCGATTACATATTGATCCATTATTTTTATTTTTTATTTTGTTACTATTAGCCTATAGCGTATACATTATGTGGAGTGCGAGCGGTCAAGATTTACCAATGACTGAGCGTAAAGTATCGCAAATTATATTGGGAATTGTGGTGATGATTGTATTTGCACAATGTTCACCGCGTGTTTATGAAAAATGGGCACCTTACCTTTATATTGCCTGTATTATTGTGTTAGTGATTGTTGATGTGTTTGGTTATACTAGTAAAGGCGCTCAGCGCTGGCTCAACTTGGGATTTATTCGTTTTCAACCTTCTGAAATTGCTAAAATTGCAGTGCCATTGATGGTGGCAAAATTTATTAACCGAGAAGGCTGCCCGCCGCCATTTAAGACGACCATTCAAACGTTAGCAATTATTGCTGTGCCAACACTGTTAGTTGCGATGCAGCCTGATTTAGGAACATCGATATTGATTGCCATGTCAGGTATTTTTATTATTTTCCTTGCTGGCATTAGCTGGAAGTTTATTTTTGCTTCAATTGTTGCGATTGGCGCATTCATTCCAATTATGTGGTTTTTCCTTATGCATGATTATCAACGTGAGCGAGTACTTACTTTATTTAATCCAGAGCGTGACCCGCTGGGTAAAGGTTATCATATCTTACAATCCAAAACAGCGATTGGCTCCGGCGGTATGTGGGGAAAAGGTTGGTTGGCTGGCACACAATCTCAGCTTGAATTTATCCCAGAACGGCATACTGATTTTATTTTTTCTGTCATTGCAGAGGAGTTTGGTTTTGTCGGCGCAATCATTTTATTAGCACTATTTATGTGTCTAATTAGCCGAGGGCTAATTATTGCCGCTCAAGCGCAAACGACCTTCGGACGCGTTTTGGCCGGAGGGCTGACGTTAGTCCTATTTATTTATGTCTTTATTAATATTGGTATGGTGAGTGGAATATTACCAGTTGTTGGTGTACCATTACCCTTAATTAGCTATGGCGGTTCATCTTTAGTGGTACTCATGGCTAGTTTTGGGATTATAATGTCGATCCATACTCATCGTAATATGTTATCTAAGAGCATATAGTTGTGTTTTACCTATAAATGATCAGGTTAGTATAATGAAAAAACAGTTATCTACTAAAGTGAAGTATTCGTTAGCGATATTGGCTTTATCTATTAGCACTGCAAATGCAGAGATTAATTTCCCCATACCTGATGCGCCAAAACTTGATGCACAGGCCTATATTTTAATTGATGCAAATTCAGGTGAGATCTTGGCTGATGAAAACGCTGAAACAAGGCGAGATCCTGCTAGTTTGACGAAAATGATGACAAGTTATGTGGTTGGTGAGGCAATAAAATCAAATCGTATTAGTGAGAATGATATTGTCACAATTAGTAAAGATGCTTGGGCAACAGGTAATCCTGTGTTAAAGGGCTCTTCTTTAATGTTTTTAAAACCGGGCGATCAGGTGTCAGTTGCAGACCTTAATAAAGGGATTATTATTCAATCGGGGAATGATGCGTGTATCGCGATGGCTGAGCACGTTGCTGGTAGTCAAGATTCTTTTGTGAACTTGATGAATAATTATGCTCAGCAGCTTGGATTAACCGATACACATTTTGAAACCGTTCATGGGCTTGATGCACCGGGTCAATATACTACTGCGAAAGATATGGCATTTTTAGGCCGTGCATTGATTAAAAATCTACCACAAGAATATGCTGTTTATAAAGAAAAAGAATTCAAGTTTAATAATATTAAACAAACTAATCGTAATGGCCTATTATGGGATACTTCACTCAATGTTGATGGGATTAAAACTGGTCATACTAATGCAGCGGGTTATAACTTAGTTGGTTCTGCTGTTGAAGGTAATACGCGATTAATTTCGGTAGTATTAGGTGGCAGAACATTTAAAGGCCGTGAAGAAGAGAGTAAAAAATTACTGACTTGGGGGTTTCGCTTTTTTGAAACGGCTGTGCCAGTAAAAGCTAATAAACCAGTTGTTTCTGAGACGATTTGGTACGGTGATAGTAATTCGCTACCGTTAGGTTCATTAGATGATGTGTATGTAACAGTACCAAGAGGACAGGCTGCAGATCTTAACGTTACTTATCAATTAAATGATGCTTACTTATCGGCACCGCTTGAGAAAGGCGCTGTAGTTGGTAATATTGAGTTTACGTTAAATGATAAAGTCATAGCCCAAAAGCCACTTGTTACTCTTGAAGCGGTAAAAGAAACGGGCTTCTTTGGGCGGATATGGGATTATATAAAACTCAAATTCCATTTATGGTTCAGTTAATCAGTGTTATTAATCGTAAATAAGGTGGTTTTGCCATTTTATTTACGATTCCCGTTGATAACGTTATTATTATCCCCATATATATAAAAGCAAGTTAACTATTACAATAAAAAATAGAAGAGAATATTATGCAACCAACTAAGTTAAATGAATTACTCGATTTTCCTTGCTCTTTTACTTATAAAGTGATGGGAGAGGCTAAACCCGAATTAGCTGATAAAGTTCTTTCTGTTATTCAGCGCCATGCGCCTGGTGATTATTCCCCCTCAATTAAACCAAGCAGCAAAGGCAATTATCATTCAGTGTCGGTGACGATTACTGCCACACATATTGAACAAGTGGAAAGCTTGTATAAAGAGCTTGGAGATATCGATATTGTGAGGATGGTTTTATAAAATCGATCTTGAGCGATTAAGAAAAGGAAAGCATAAAGCTTTCTTTTTTTTGCACACAATATTTGGTACCGCGAAAAAAGCCGTGTTAGTTAACACGGCTTTTATTTTTATATAAATAGTGTGATTGATTACTTTTTATAAGCATCATTGTGTACGCCAACCGCTGCGCGTCCAGATGGATCATTTAAATTTTTAAATGATTCATCCCACTCAATAGCTTTCGCAGTTGAGCATGCAACAGAGGGTCCACCAGGAACGCTTTGCGCCGCGCTTGGCAATGGGAATAGCTCATCAAAGATTTCACGATACATATACGCTTCTTTTGACGCTGGCGTGTTATATGGGAATCTAAATTTCGCATTTTCCAACTGCTGGTCAGTGATCTTTTGCGCGGCGACTTCTTTTAATGTGTCGATCCAGCTGTATCCCACCCCATCAGAGAACTGTTCTTTTTGACGCCACACAACAGAAGCGGGTAAATATGACTCAAACGCTTCACGTACAATGTGTTTCTCCATTTTACCATTGCTACCACACATCTTATCTTTTGGATTGATGCGCATTGCGGTATCTAGGAATTTTTTATCTAAGAAAGGTACGCGAGCTTCCACTCCCCATGCTGACATGGCTTTATTTGCGCGTGCGCAGTCATACATATGTAACGCCGCTAATTTGCGTACTGTTTCTTCATGGAACTCTTTAGCATTTGGCGCTTTATGAAAATACAAATACCCACCAAACACTTCATCCGCTCCTTCACCAGAAAGGACCATTTTGATTCCCATCGCTTTGATCTTGCGGGCCATTAGGTACATTGGCGTTGATGCACGAATAGTTGTGACATCATAGGTTTCGATAAAGTAAATCACGTCGCGAATCGCATCAATTCCCTCTTGAATAGTGAAATTGATTTCGTGATGCACGGTGCCTAAATGATCGGCGACGGCTTGCGCTGCTTTTAAATCTGGTGCACCTTTTAATCCCACTGCAAATGAGTGTAGTTGTGGCCACCAAGCTTCAGATTTTTCGTGATCTTCAACGCGGCGCGCTGCGTATTTTTTGGTTATCGCCGAAATCACCGATGAGTCAAGCCCGCCAGATAAGAGTACGCCATAAGGCACATCTGACATTAAGTGACTTTTCACTGAATCTTCAAGCGCATTACGTAGTTCGTTAATATCCGTTTTATTATCTTTAACATTGTCATATTCCATCCAGTCGCGCTGATAGTAAGCGGTAATCTTACCTACAGTGCTAGATAAGTAACATCCAGGAGGAAATGCTTCAATCGTTTTACATACTGGCACTAATGCTTTCATTTCTGACGCAACATAGAGCGTTCCATTTTCGTCATGACCTGTATAGAGAGGAATAATACCAATATGGTCACGACCAATAAAATAAGTATCTTTATTAATATCATAAAGAATGAAAGCAAACATCCCTTGCAATTCATCAAGACAATCAATGCCTTTTTCTTGATAAAGAGCTAAAATAACTTCACAATCAGAGCCAGTTTGGAATTCATAACGATCTTTATATTGGTTGCGAATTTCTTGGTGATTATAAATTTCGCCATTAACGGCTAGAACTAACGTTTTATCTTTGTTATAAAGCGGCTGAGCACCAGTATTAACGTCGACAATCGATAGACGTTCATGCGCAAGAATTGCCTTATCTGAAGCAAAAACACCAGACCAATCAGGACCACGATGGCGCATTAAACTTGATAATTCTAGCGCTTTGGTTCGTAGTTGAGTTGGATCTGATTTAATATCTAGAATACCAAGAATTGAACACATTGAGTTTCTCCACAATAAATATCATTAAAGCAATGAACTTATATTAAAATAACAGAAAATAATGCAAAAAACATACCAAAATAAAGTTTTTATTAAAAATGATGATTTTAAAACTGTACTCAGTTGCTTTTATCCGTATTTACCAATAACCATCAGATAAAACAAACGTGATTATTGGTATCGTACTTAGAGTTCAATCAGCTGATGATTGAACCTATAACTGACTATAGTGCACTGTTGTTGTTAATAAATAGGGTGCGCATATTATTAGCGCACCAAATTAATGCAACTTGCACATAAAGGATACTGTCAGCCCAATTATTGATCTGCTCTCGCATTAATATAAGTAAGTGCTTGATCAATTCGTGATAGCGTCCTTGCTTTACCGATTGCTTGAATCGTTGCATCAACTGAAGGTGACTGTCCCATACCGGTTACTGCAACGCGCAGTGGCATACCGACTTTGCCCATACCAACTTCAAGTTCATCAGCAGTACTTTGGATGGCATGATGAATAATTGTTGTTTGCCAGTCTAGTTCGCCAATCGCGGTTAATTTTGCTTTGATCAATTCAAGCGGTGCTTTTGCCACTAATCTTAAGTGTTTTTTAGCGGCATCTGCATCAAATTCGCTAAAATCTTGATAACAATAAGCACAGTTCTCAGCCATCTCTTTTAAGGTTTTGCTACGTTCACCATACAGTTTGACAATAGTGATTAAATCTGGCCCATTAGCAAGATTATAGCCTTGTTGATTCATATGCCACATTAAGTGCTGCGCAACATAATCTGCGTCTAATTGATTAATATAGTGATGGTTTAACCACAGTAACTTTTCGGTATTAAATGCACTTGCCGAGCGACTTACGTCCTCTAGAGTGAAATATTCAACCATTTCCGGTATAGAGAAAATCTCTTGATCGCCATGAGACCAACCTAAGCGGACTAAATAGTTTAATAAGGCTTCTGGTAGATAGCCATCATCACGGTATTGCATCACGCCTACCGCACCGTGACGTTTGGATAATTTTTGCCCATCATCACCTAAAATCATTGAGACATGGCCATACTGTGGTAACGGCGCGTCTAATGCTTTTAAAATATTGATTTGACGTGGGGTATTATTGATATGATCTTCACCGCGAATGACATGAGTAATTTCCATATCCCAGTCATCAACTACAACACAGAAATTATATGTTGGTGAACCGTCTGTGCGACGAATAATTAGGTCATCTAACTCTTTATTGGCAATTTCAATTGGGCCACGGATGAGATCTTTAAATATCACAACCCCATCAGTAGGGTTGGCAAAGCGTACGACATGGGGTTCATTATCGTGATGTGCTTTTTGCGTAGCATCACAGCGGCAGTGTCCATCATAACGCGTTTTCTCACCTTTAGCCATTTGCTCTTCGCGCAGTTTTTCTAGCCTTTCTTTAGAACAGTAACAGCGATATGCTGTACCTTTACTGATCATTTGATCAATGACTTGATTATAGCGATCAAAACGTTTGGTTTGATAGTAAGGACCTTCATCCCAAGAGAGATCTAACCAGTTCATACCTTCGATAATTGCATCAATCGCTTCTGGTGTTGAACGCTCTAAATCCGTATCTTCAATACGAAGAACAAAAGTACCTTTCGCATGGCGAGCATATAACCAAGAATATAGTGCGGTACGGGCACCGCCAACGTGGAGGTAACCAGTTGGGCTAGGGGCAAAACGAGTTTTAACTTTCATGAAATGATTCCTACTACAAAATGGAGTAATAATTGCGTATTTTAGCATGCCCAAGAGATTGAGCAATAAAGTCGATTAATTAAAAAAGGGAAAGTCTATAAGCGGCTTTCCCTCGGTCGTTAATTAACTATTAGCTTGTATTAATTTTAGCTCAGGATGGCGCTCAAATTGCCGCTGGGCGTAAGTACAAACCGGGATAATTTTACGATTTTCCTGCTTCATTTTAGTAATTACAAGTTCAAATAAACGATCGGCAATACCTTGACCTCGGTATCGTGAGTCCACATAGGTGTGATCGATAGAGGCTTTGTCAGTTCCGATTCGTGTATAAGTCATTTCACCAATATCTTCACTTTCATCTGTATTTTTAACGTAAAAACGGTTTTCACCTTCTAAATATTGCATGATAGTGCCTCATAGTAACTACGATAAAATCAATCCATTATTAAAATAAACGTTTAGCTGTATTATAAAGGTCAATATCAAATGGTCGTTTCATGTTACTTAACGCATCCATGATATCATGGTGAACTAATTTACCATTTTGGATACCGACACTACGTCCACCTTGTCCTTGGATTAGCAGTTCAACCGCATAGGCCCCCATACGTGAACCAAGGATTCGATCGTAAGGCACTGGTGAACCACCGCGTTGAACGTGCCCTAGCACAGTGGCTCTAGTTTCATGTTTAACAGCAATTTCAATGTCTTTTGCTAATTGAGCAACATCTAACATATGCTCAGCAACGGCAACGATGGCATGTTTTTTACCTTTCGAGAAACCAAATTTAATTTCTTCAATCAAATCTTCTTTAGTGTAAGAAACTTCAGGAATAATCATGAATTCACAGCCACCTGCAACAGCTGCATTTAACGTTAAATCACCACAGCCTCTGCCCATAATTTCTATAATGGAAATACGGTGGTGTGAAGAACAGGTATCACGTAAACGGTCGATTGCTTCAACTGCGGTTTGTAGAGCCGTGAAATAACCAATTGTATAATCTGTCCCGCGAATATCGTTATCGATAGTGCCCGGTAAACCGATGCACGGAAATCCCTCTTCTGTTAAACGCATAGCTCCAAGATACGAGCCATCTCCGCCAATAACGACTAAAGCATCAATATTATTTTGTCTTAAATTATCAATGGCTTTTTGACGGGTTGCTTTCTCTTTAAATGCTGGAAAACGTGCGGAACCTAAAAAGGTGCCTCCGCGGGTAATAATATCGGATACGCTATAGCGATAAAGTTGATTAATACGATTTTCATATAAACCTAAATAACCATCCTCGATACCGTAAACTTCAAGCCCTTCTGTGAGTGCCGTACGAACAACACCTCTAATTGCTGCGTTCATGCCAGGGGCATCGCCGCCACTTGTAAGTACACCTATTTTTTTTATCATATAAAATAACCTCAATCATTATATTTTTAGCCATTATAGATACTTAATACAATACTCTCAATAGTCTGAAAGTACGCATTATTTGAATTTATTCCGTAATCTTGGTTTTTCTTTAGGTACAACAGAGAGCGGATCTTGATGAATAATGACTTCGGCCGGCTCAAATTGTTGTGAAATAAGTTTTTCTATTTTATCGGCAATTGCATGGGATTGGACTAAAGACATATTATCATCGAGTTCAATATGTAACTGTACAAAAGTCATAGGTCCTGAGCGGCGGGTTTTAAGATCATGCAGGCCATGAACTTCAGGAAAAGATGACGCAATATCTAAAATGAGTTCATTGTCCTCTTCGGGTAGGGCTTTATCTAACAAGTCCTGTATCGCGAGGAAAATAATTTTTAATGCGCTGTATAAAATATAGGCGCCAATCAACAGTGCAAAAACTGCATCGGCATAAATCACACCGTACCAAGTTAAGAATAGTGCGATAACAACGGCAATATTCATAAAAAAATCGGCTGAATAGTGAAGCATATCGGCTTTAATGGCTTGACTATTTGTCTGTTTAATTACATAGCGCTGATAAAGAATTAATCCTGATGTCAATACAATCGAAATAAAAGAGATAGCTATACCTAAAAGTGGTGAATTAACGGGTTCAGGGTGAAGTAACAACTTAATACTATTGAGAAGTAAAAAAGCAATCGAGCCAATAATAAAAGCACTTTGTGCTAGAGCGGATAAGGATTCTGCCTTACCATGGCCGAAGCGATGATCCTCATCAGGGGGTTTTAGCGAATAGCGAATTAAGACAAAATTTAGCCCAGAAGCAAGCAGATCAATTGAGGAATCAAATAATGATGCAAGCATGCTGACTGATCCTGTAATCCACCATGTAAAAAATTTAATGATAATAAGAATCAATGAGAAAATAACCGCAAAATAGGTCGCTTTTTTAACCAACTTACTATATTGACTATGCATAAATATCCATTATTGGTTATTGGCAATTTTCGCTCTATATTAGCATGCCTCAGCAATTTCTGGTAACGATAAGTCGTTGACTATTACAATTTCCGCTTCAATCTTAATTCTTCTTTACGGATATGAGTAATAAATTATCTAGCTAAATTGTCAAATTATCGCATTGCTGCACTGCAATTGGCTCTGGTATGTTATTTGATTGAGAAAAATATAATTTTATTTTAAAAAAATAACTTTGCTATATAATGCTGTTTGAAAGCTAATAAATACGACACTACACACAAAAAAAATAAGACCGAATAAGGAAGATTTTTTATAACTACTTTGATGCAAGGAATGGTAATGAATAAAAAATTACTGCTAGTGGATGATGATCTTGAAATAACCGCACTACTGAAAGAATTATTAGAATTAGAAGGTTTTACTGTCGAAATTGCGTACAATGGCGCAGAAGCGCTGACCAAATTTAATCACTCAATTGATCTGGTTCTACTTGATATTATGATGCCAGATACTAACGGTTTAAGCGTATTAACGCAGCTGCGTGCAAAATACACAGTTCCTGTGATTTTGTTAACGGCAAAAGACAACGATTTAGATAAGATAATCGGCCTTGAATTAGGGGCTGATGACTATATTATTAAACCATTTAATGATCGTGAACTTGTTGCACGAATTCGAGCAACTTTGCGGCGTAGGCATTGGGATTCATCTTCTTCTCAGCAAGATGATGCAGCGCCAGCAGAATATCAAGTTGATGGTTTGAAAGTGAATGTCCGTCAACAGGCGGTTTATTTTGATAGCAAATATATTGAACTTACTGGTACGGAGTTCCAGATTTTATTGAAACTACTCGAACAGCCGGGCAATATTATTTCTCGAGATATGCTCAGCGAGTCTGTTTTAGGTAAAGAGTTTTTGCCTTTTGCACGCTCAATCGATGTGCATGTCTCTAATTTGCGTAAAAAACTGCCTCCTCGTAAAGATGGTCTACCGTGGATTAAAACGCTGCGTTCAAAAGGCTATTTATTTGTGATTGATAAAGATTTTGGATAAAAAATATTAAGGCTAGATAGGCGATAAGATGTGGATTTTTGATCGATTAACGATAAGAATATTTATAATATTTTCACTCACTATTGCCTTTTTTTTGTTTTTGATTATTACGATTCCAAATCTTGATTCAAGAAATTTAACATATGTCTCTGATAAAGAAAAAAATACCGGCTTGGTGCTTGCCGCTAATATTGAAAATGTGATTGTCAAAGTGCCGAAAAATAGTTTTCGTTGGTGGATGCGTTTTATTGTGGCGATGGATAACTTGAAGCGACCAGGTCAATTCCTCTATATCTTAACGCCAAGTGAGCAAATTATTGCACCCGATACAAGCAATATTGATATTGTGCGTAATTTTAGCGAACTGACGAGTAAATCAAGTTCGCCAGCAAAGAAAATTTATGACAATTTAGAAATCATAGGCCCTTTTTTAATTCCCTATAGTGATGAGTCTTATCACCTTTATATTGTGCAAGAAGTATTTGATACCCAATCACAATTTGTTAATCTCATATTTGATCACCCATTTTTGTTATTAGCTTTAACTATGATAGCCAGTACACCTCTTTTGTTATGGTTGTCTTGGAGCCTTGCTAAACCAGCAAGGCGCTTAAAGAAAGCCGCTGATCAAGTCGCCAGAGGTAATATTCAAGAGTGGCCAGAACTCGAAAAATTTGGTTCATCAGAGTTTAAAGCAACGGGAATGAGTTTTAATCACATGCTGCGCGAATTAAAACGTATGCAAGAGTTACAACAGCGCTTATTGTCGGATATCTCACATGAACTGCGCACACCATTGACACGATTGCAACTAGCGGCATCGTTGTCACGACGCAAATATGGTGAAACTAAAGAAAACGAACGTATTGAAATTGAAAGTAAAAAACTTGATTTAATGATCGGTGAACTACTTTCATTAGCGAGACAGCAATACGCTAATAACGAAATTAAAGCGCCTCACCAATTCAATAGATTGTTAAAAAACGTACTGGATAATGCTACGTTCGAGGCTGAGCAGTTAGGTAAGTCATTAAATTTATCGACTAATCTTCCCGAAAAATCGATTTTATGTTATCCCCAAGCATTATGTAGTGCATTTGAAAATGTGATTCGTAATGCGTTTCGTTATTCACACCAGCAAATTGACGTGAGTTTTAAGCTCAGCAATGAGCAGTTAATTACGACAATTGATGATGATGGTCCTGGCGTTGCTGATCATGAACTGCAACAAATTTTCCGGCCATTTTATCGTACTAGTGAAGCTCGCGATCGCGAGTCTGGCGGGAGTGGTTTAGGGCTAGCGATTGTAGCGAATGCCATTACGCAGGATAATGGTGAGGTTTACGCTGAAAAAAGCCATCTTGGTGGCTTAAGAATTGTGATAATATTACCCTTATACCACAAGTCATAAGAGATATTAATGTGTTAAATATTGTGCTTTTTGAACCAGAAATTCCTGCTAATACCGGAAATATTATTCGTTTATGTGCTAATGCGGGATTTCGGTTGCATATCATTGAGCCGATGGGATTTTTTTGGGATGATAAAAAGCTCAAACGAGCAGGGCTTGATTATCACGAGTTTGTTGAAACTAAGCGTTATAAGAATTTTGCTGACTTTTTATCAACTAATCAATTAGTCTTGTCTCAATGCCATTGTTTGTATGCGATGACGACTAAGGGCTCTCGGCCGCATAGCGATGTGCAGTATCAGGCTAACGATTACTTGTTGTTTGGGCCGGAAACTCGCGGGCTTCCTGCTGAAATTCTTGATGAGTTGCCAGCATCGCAGCGTATTCGTATTCCGATGCTGGCCAATAGCCGTAGCATGAATTTATCAAATTCAGTTGCGGTGGCGATTTATGAGTCTTGGCGACAATTAAATTATCAGGGTGCAGATATTTAGTCATTCTTTAGTAATAAAAAAAACCGCAATAGTTGCGGTTTTTTTACATATTAGCTCGGCTTATTTCACACGTGAAACGTATTCACCTGAGCGCGTATCAATTTTTAACACTTCACCAATTTGGATAAATAATGGCACACGCACGACAGCACCCGTTGATAATGTTGCCGGTTTACCGCCAGTTCCCGCGGTATCACCTTTTAAACCCGGATCGGTTTCAATCACTTCTAATTCAACGAAGTTTGGTGGTGTTACGGCGATCGGTTGACCATTCCAAAGTGTTAAAATACATTCTGCTTGTTCAACTAACCATTTTGCATTATCACCAACTGCTTTGCTGTCTGCTGATAATTGCTCAAATGTTTCGTTATTCATAAAATGCCAGAATTCACCATCAGTATATAGATAGGTTAAATTCATATCCATTACATCAGCAGACTCAACGCTTTCACCTGATTTAAATGTTTTATCAACCGTTTTACCCGATAGTAATTTCTTAATTTTTACACGGTTAATCGCTTGACCTTTGCCTGGTTTGTAAAATTCATTTTCAACAATGACACAAGGTTCATTATCTTGCATTATTTTAAGACCCGCTTTAAACTCACTAGTACTATAAGATGCCATACAAGCTCCAAAATTCTGAATACACAAAAATGAGCCACATTATACAGCAAAATAACGAGCAGCAAAATAAAGAAGCGTGGATTTATGATCTTGCTAACGTTGTTACTGATTTAAAAGAACTTTTTTCACTATTAGCACTAGATGAATTAACCCTCTCTCCTGCCATGTTAGCGGCTAAAAAGCAATTTGCTTTACGTGTCCCGTTAAGTTTTATTGCGAGAATGGAAAAAGGTAATCCAGATGATCCTTTGTTGCGTCAAATATTATGCGATCAGCAAGAGATGCAAACCGTATTGGGTTACAGTAGCGATCCGCTCAATGAGCAGCATAATGCGATTCCCGGCTTACTACATAAATACCATAATCGTGCTTTACTCATTACTAAAACCAACTGTGCGATTAATTGTCGTTACTGCTTTAGGCGGCATTTTCCTTATCAAGATAATCAAGGATCTAAAGCAAATTTAACTCAGGCGCTGGCGTATATTGCCGATCACACTGAGTTAAACGAGATCATTTTGTCAGGTGGTGATCCGTTAATGGCGAAAGATCATGAACTGCAGTGGCTAATTGAGCAGTTAGCGGCGATCGCTCATGTTGAGCGTTTGCGTATTCATACTCGCTTAGCGATTGTTATGCCTAATCGTATTACTGATAATTTATGCCAATTATTACATACTAGCCGCCTTGATGTGGTTTTAGTGACGCACATTAATCATCCCAATGAGATCGACCAATCGGTGATAGATGCGATGTCTAAGCTTAAGCAGCATCAGGTAACACTACTTAATCAAAGCGTCTTGCTCAAAGATATTAACGATCATGTGGAGACATTAGTTGCGCTCAGTAATCAGCTATTTAATGCTGGTATATTACCTTATTATTTACACGTACTTGATAAAGTACAAGGGGCCGCTCATTTTCTGGTTGATGACCAACGCGCACAGGAGTTGATGCGTGGACTTGCCGCTCAGGTTTCCGGTTATTTAGTGCCTAAATTGACTCGCGAAGTCGGCGGTGAAAAAAATAAGCGTGTGTTGCCGTATTAACTACTGAAAAAATGTTGACTGGTGACTTATGCGCGAGCCGGCAGTTAGGTTTGCCGGCGTTAGCCTTTTATTTAGTATGCTCAGTTTAGTCGATGGTTAAATTACGTGTTTTTAAATCATATGGTGTTAATTGGTAAACATAATAGTTGAGCCAATTGCTAAACAGTAAGTAAGCGTGGCTGCGCCAAGTCGCTTTGGCGGTTAATTCAGGATTGTTATCCGGGAAATAGTTATCGGGCAGGGACGGGTTAATACCTGCATTGAGATCTCGGAAATATTCATTGGCGAGCGTGAATGAATCGTATTCTGGGTGACCGGTGACAAATGCCATGCGTTTATCTTGTGTTGCCATTAAATAAGCACCGGTTATTTTTGATTCCGCTAAAATAACCAGATCGGTTTTTTCACGAATAATATCACTTGGAAAATGTGCATAGCGCGAATGCGGCGCTAAAAATGTATCATCAAATCCTCGTGTTAAGATGGCATTTGGGTCAGTAATATTGTGACTATACACGCCAGATAGTTTTTGTTCCCGGGTTAACTTAGGTAAACCATATAAAATATTTAATGCGGCTTGAACAGCCCAGCAAACAAATAGTGTCGATGTGACATGCTCTTTTGCCCAATCAATAATTTCGACGAGTTGCGACCAATAAACAACATCGTCAAACTCGACTTTACCTAATGGTGCACCGGTGATAATTAGTCCATCAAAGTTTTGATTTTTAATATCAGCAAAATCGCAATAAAAGCTATCTAAGTGCTCTACTGGGGTATTTTTTGACTCGCGCTGATCGATACGCAGTAATTGAATATCAACTTGTAAGGCAGAATTGGATAATAAGCGTAGAAATTGATTCTCCGTTTCTATTTTTTTTGGCATTAAATTCAAAAATAACACTTTTAGTGGACGGATTTCTTGGGTTTTTGCGCGACTAGCCGCCATGATAAATACATTCTCATGACGTAAAACATCAACTGCGGGCAATGTATCGGGAATACAAATCGGCATATGTTAACTCCTTATCAAATTCTGCATTATTATTTATCCATTTAAACGTTTAGACGTCTAGAAATCTAAATATAGCTTTTTTTAACGCTATTGTCGAGTGTGAAAATTGTCATCAAAACCTACGCTTTATATTTACTCCGTATGCTGTAAATATCTTATTGATTATTCGAATTATTTATTTTTATTACGGAAATTGATAATAGCATCAACATGATTATGGTTATTAAAAACACATTAAAAACAGAAAAGTATTAAGCATTGCACAATCAACATAACTATTTTTAGTTGTAACAAAGTCATCTATTAGAATGCTTAAAGCATTATTCCAATAATGTCTCAATTATTTGTTTTATAATAATTTTATTAGATGAGGTTGTTATGCCCAAACAAAAAAGTCATGTACGTTTTCATATTGCAGCATTAATGCTGTTTGCCATTGTGATCAATTACTTAGACCGAACGGTGATGTCAGCTGCTGCGCCAATGATTGCATCCGATCTTAATATTTCGCCACAAGCTATGGGCTGGATTATGTCGGCATTTTTCTTAAGTTATGCATGTTGTCAAATACCAGCAGGATTTTTGGCCGATAGATTTGGACAACGTAAAACCCTAGCCGGTTCCGTTGCTTGGTGGTCGCTTGCAACAGCAGCAACCGCATTGGCAAAATCACCGGGTGGATTTATATTTGCCCGTATTTTTATGGGAATGGGTGAAGCTGCCGCTTATCCGTGTAACGGAGGGGTTGCGGCCAAATGGTTTCCCGATCGAGAACGAGGGCGCGTGACGGCATTATTCGATAGTGGTTCGCGATTTGGTACGGCATTTGCAATGCCATTAGTGGTTTGGATTATTGCACAATGGGGATGGCATGCGGCATTCTTCATCTGTGGTGGACTTGGCTTTGTTTGGGTTGTTTGGTGGTTGCGGGTTTACCAAGATCCCGAAAAACATCCGAGTATTAGTGAGGCAGAGCTAAAATATATTCGCAATGGGCAAGTGAAGAAAGACGGTATTGATAACATTCAGCCGATGAAATGGTATCAGTTGTTGAAATATCGTAATGTTATTGCCATGTGTATTGGATTTTTTATGCTTAATTATGCGGTCTATTTTTTTATTACTTGGTTCCCAACCTATTTGATTAATGAACGAGGATTAAGTTTTACTGAGATGGGCTTTTTTGCGATGCTACCGCCGTTATGCGGTGTCTTTGGTCAATGGATTGGTGGTTGGTTATTAGATTTTGTATTCATTAAAACCAATAATCTAAATATTGCGCGAAAGATTAATCTGGTGGGTGGCATGCTGGTGGCAACAAGTATTGCCTTTGCAGGTTTGGTTGATTCGATGTCAATTATGATGTTATTGCTATGCATTTCTTATGTTGGTTTGGCGTTTGCTGGTTCTGCGATTTGGTGCTTACCTGGTGATATTGCACCAAGAAATATGACATCGGTATTAGGTGGTATCCAAAATACCGTATCAAATTGCGGTGGTTTTTTAGGGCCAATCGTAACAGGATATATTATTGGATCAACGGGTTCATTTATGTATGCGCTTATCGTATCGGGTGGTGCGTGTGCCATCGGCGCGTTAGTCTATCTATTTATGTTAAAAGATATAAAACCTATTGAAGCGAAAAACGTGTAATATTAATGACGAACAAGTAGGGTTAATCCTCCTATTTGTTCGTGTAGGTTCACACATAAATACGCTATTAAAATAATAAATTTAATGTATCCAACGATGATTTTACATTGGAAACCCATCAATGAGCCGAAATCCCACCTTACGACAAAAAACGATCAATCAATTTATTGATTGTTTGGAAAAGAACATTTTAACATTTCCGCTTCCTGCGCTCATTACGCTTGCAGACATGTTTAATGTTAGCCGGACAACAATGCGTGCGGTTTTAGCGCATCTATTAAGTACGGGCGTTTTGCAACAAAATGGTGAACAATTTTGTTTACAACGTAAGCCAACTGGGCAAGATAAGGTGAACTGTATTTTTGAAGAGCGCTTCGTTCAAGATCAAAAATTTGAACACTACTTTTATCATCTCATTAATAGTCATAAGTTGTTGCCAGGCGATCGATTTGATGAAATTCAGATCGCTAAAGATGCCAAAGTTAGCCCAATTGTGGTGCGAGAATTTTTATTACGCTTTCTGCATTATGGTCTTATTAATCATTATGAAAAAGGTAAATGGGAACTGGTTATTGTTGGCAAAGATTATGCTGAAAAGCTGTATGAGTTTCGCAGTATTTTAGAAATATTTGCATTACGTTCATTTATGGCGCAAACCGAGACACATATTAATTGGACTAAGGCCAAAGAGCTGTTACAAAAACATAAGAATTTACAGCAAAGCATTCAGACTGATTTTTTACTGTTTTCTGGTTTGGATCGCGATTTTCATCAATTGATTTTGTCATCCAACAATAATCCCTTTTTTGTGCAGTCATTTGACTTAATTTCGGTAATTTTTCATTTTCATTATCAATGGGAAAATAGTGATCTTAAACAACGTAATAGCGTTGCGGTCAGTGAGCATATCGCGGTGTTAAGTGCGATGTTGCAAAAAGACGAAACCAAGGCTATCGCGGCATTATGCAAGCATCTTAATACTGCCAAAATATCGATGCGTGAATCTATTGATCGTTCTTTAAAAATAAAAGACAGATAAAAAACAAAAAAGTGAAATGTGAGGCACGAAATACACAACAAATTTAAGTGACACTGATTAGCTAAGATATAGTGCTCTGTACTCACCGTACAATATGTCAATAAAAGAGAGCCTGTGCTATGACTAAACAACTTAATCGCCAAAACTTCCCCGGCCCAGTTTATCCTGAAAAAGTGATTCAATTCGGTGAGGGCAATTTTTTAAGAGCCTTTATTGATTGGATTATTGATAACCTTAATGAAAATACAGACTTCAATAGTGGTATCACCATGGTGCGTCCGATTGATAGCCACCAGCCAAAACTCAATGAACAAGATGGTTTGTATACGACAGTGATTAGGGGGATTAACGAGCAAGGACAGGCCGTTGCAGTTCCGCGTATTATCTACTCGGTTAATCGTGAATTATCAGTGTATCAAGAGTTTGAGCAATATTTAAAATGCGCAGAGAATCCGGAATTAGAATTTATATTTTCAAATACCACTGAAGCGGGGATTGCCTTTAGTGATAAAGATCAATGCTCAGATACGCCTCCTACAACATTCCCTGCTAAATTGACCGTTTTTTTATACCATCGTTTTAAACATTTTAAAGGTCAGAAAGATAAAGGTCTTATCATTGTACCTTGTGAGCTAATTGACTATAACGGTGAAAAACTGAAAGAGTATGTCACCCATTACGCCAACTTGTGGAATTTTGGCAGTGGCTTTATGTATTGGCTTAATGATGCCAATACATTCTGTTCGACGCTAGTGGACCGTATTGTAACGGGCTATCCAAAAGATGAAGCGAGTAAATTGGAACACGAGCTGGGATACCAAGATCGTTTCCTTGATACCGCAGAATATTTCTACTTATTTGTGATTCAAGGTCCAAGCTGGATTAAAAAGAAATTAAAACTTGATGAGGTTGATCTCAATATCTTAGTTGTTGATGATATTAAACCTTATAAAGCGCGTAAAGTCGGCATATTAAATGGCGCGCATACCGCGATGGTCCCAGTTGCTTATCTTGCTGGTCTTCGAACTGTTGGTCAGGCGATGGCTGATGATAAGATCGAACGTTTTATCAAAAATCTGCTTAATCAAGAAGTCATCCCAACGTTATCTTTGGATAAAGATGAACTGAATCAATTTGCTAGCGATGTGTTGAATCGTTTTAAAAATCCGTTTATCAAACACGAACTTATCGCGATATCACTTAACTCATTAACGAAGTTTAAAACACGTTTGTTACCTCAGTTAGTGATATACAGTCAAAAATTTAATCAACCACCGAAATATATTGCATTCTCATTGGCGGCCTTAATTGCTTTTTACCGTGGTGAATATCAAGGTGTGACCATTCCATTAACCGATGATAAACCACTTTTAGATCGTTTTGCTGCTTGGCAACCACTGTATCAAAGCGATGTAAAACAATTAGTTGCAAATGTACTGGGTATGTCAGATCACTGGGAACAGGACTTGAATAATATTCCGGGCCTTACCGAGCGCGTGAGCGCTGACTTAACGCAGATTTTATCAACAGATATCAAAAACAGTATTCCACAGAATTAATGACCAAGGAGCAAACTCATGTCTAATATGAAATACATTGTCATTCCAGAACCAGGAAAAGTTGAAGTTAAAGAGATGGAAAAACCGGTTTTACAAAAAGGCGAGGCGATTTTAAAAGTACTTTACGGCGGCATTTGTGGTTCAGATATGGGGACATATAAAGGGACATTTTTATATGCGAGCTATCCTCGTATTCCAGGCCATGAATTTTCTGCCGAAGTGGTTGAAGTCGGTGAGAATTCACATGGTATTAAAAAAGGAATGATTGTTACCGCTAATCCGTATTTTAACTGTGGTAAATGTTATTCATGTCGCCGAGGCTTTGTAAACTGCTGTACTAGCAATCAAACCCTTGGTGCTCAGCGAGACGGAATTTTCCGCCAATATTATAGTATGCCAATAGAGCGTATTTATGATGGTAAAGGATTAGATGCCTTAACACTGGCGATGATTGAACCTTTTTGTATCAGCTATCATAGTGTACAGCGCACATCAGTAAAAGCGGGCGACAAAGTGTTAGTAGTTGGTGCTGGGCCAATTGGCTTATTTGCTGTGATGGCGGCTAAACTGAAAGGTGCTGAGGTGTATGTCAGTGATATGATGCAAAATCGCCTTGATAAAGCACTTGAAATCGGCGCAGCAGGCGTTATTCGTACTGATAAAGAAGATTTTGCCGAGCGCGTGAAAGCGATTACCAGCGGTGACGGGTTTGACGTATGTATTGAGTGTGTCGGTTTACCACAAACATTCCAAAACTGTATTGACGCTGCTGCATTTAGAGGTCGTATTGGACTTGTTGGTGTGGGCAAACAGAAACTGGATTTTGCTTTCACGCAAATTCAAACTAAAGAGCTCGATATCTTTGGTTCACGTAATGCACTGAAAAAAGATTTTATTGAGTTGATTGATTTAGTGAAAAGTGGCGGATGTGATGTGACACGTATCATTACTGATGTTTATGAGCTTAATGAGGCTGAAAAAGCCTTTACTGATATGGCAAACGATCCAAACAGCCGGCTGAAATCGGTAATCAAGATCGGATGATTGCGTGGAGTGAGCGAGTAATCTTGCTCACAAAACATGACTCATTTATCTTGTGATGGATCTGGCATCGTTTTGATGGAACAGAGCGGTGCCGATACATTTAAGATGTTATTTTAGGAACGTATAATGAAAAATATCATTAAAATCAATGGTAGTGACAATGTTATTATTGCATTGGAAGCGTTAAGTCAGGGCGATGTTCTCCCTATTGGTACTGAGCAAATCACTGTTTTGCAAAATATTCCGGTTGGTCATAAAGTGGCAATACAGGCGATCAATCAAGGCGAAAATATCATTAAATATGGTTTCCCTATCGGGCATGCAACTGCCGCGATCAAGATTGGTGAGCATGTTCATACTGATAATGTGGCAACCAATTTGGGGGAGTTAAATGAATATCAGTATCAGCCAGTAGTCGCTAAGGCTAAGACCACACTTGCTGATCGTGAAGTACAAATTTATCGCCGTAAAAATGGCTTGGTTGGTATTCGAAATCAGCTTTGGATTATTCCAACTGTTGGCTGTGTCAATGGGATCGCACAACTAATTAGTAAGAAGTTCATTGCGCAATTGGCTAAACAAGGCGATGATTTTGATGACGTGTATGTGCTTACTCATCCTTATGGTTGCTCGCAATTAGGGCAAGATCATCTTAATACTCGAACTATTTTACAAGATATGGTCAAGCACCCGAATGCTGGGGCGACACTGGTCATTGGTTTAGGCTGTGAAAACAATCAACTGAAAGTATTTCGCGAGACATTAGGCGATTATGATGCCGATCGAGTGGGTTTCATGATTTTACAAGAGGAAGCCGACGAAATCACCACCGGTCTTGACCACTTGAATACCCTTTATCAGAAAATGAAAACGGATAAGCGTGTTAATGGCAAACTAAGCGAAGTGAAATTCGGTTTGGAGTGCGGCGGTTCCGATGGACTATCGGGTATTACGGCCAATCCGCTATTGGGTAAATTTTCTGATTATGTCATCAGTCATGGTGGAACGAGCGTATTAACTGAAGTGCCGGAAATGTTTGGCGCAGAAACGATTTTGATGGCTCACTGCGTTGATGAGTCGACGTTTGATAAAACGGTTAACATGGTGAATCATTTTAAACGTTATTTTATTGAACATAACCAGCCGATTTATGAAAATCCGTCGCCAGGTAATAAAGCTGGCGGGATTACCACGCTAGAAGATAAATCATTAGGCTGTACCCAAAAGGCCGGTAGTAGTCAGGTAGTCGATGTGCTCGAGTATGGTGAACGCCTAACGAGAGCGGGACTCAATTTATTATCCGCACCGGGTAATGATGCCGTTGCAACGAGCGCTTTAATTGCCGCGGGTTGTCATATGGTCTTGTTTTCAACGGGCCGAGGTACGCCATACGGTGGATTTGTGCCGACGGTGAAACTGGCAACCAATACACGGTTAGCTAACAAGAAACCAACTTGGATCGATTTTAATGCTGGTCGATTAGTGGAAGGCGTCACAATGGATTTGTTATTACAGCAGTTTATTGATCTCATTGTGGATATCGCTAATGGTAAACTCAGTTGTAATGAGAAAAATGATTTTCGAGAGCTGGCGATCTTTAAAAATGGTGTAACCGAGTAATTGGTTGACTATGTTGCTGTTAAAGACGTGAACGCATTATTTTCGCCGAAAAATTACGCGATTGCAGCATAAATTACTCAATACTGACAATCGTTGCCACATTATTTTCCACGCAAAAGCGAATATTAAATTGGTATAATGAGATGCCAAACTCTTGGCGCTTTAGCGATTTTTGTTTATAGGCCGGACGCGGGTCTTGGCTGATGACTTGGATGATCAGTTGCTGTAGCGCCGGCTGCGATAGCAGCTGCGTCTGAGTATGTTGATTAAATTGAACTGTTAATTGCTTACCGGGCTTATTATTGGCATAACCCGCTTTTGCATCTGGATAACAATCGCTATAAGGAATATAAGGCTTGATATCAATGATCGGTGTATTATCGACGATATCAACACTACCTAATTGTAAAATGATGCGGTCTTTATCAATGCAGATATCCTGCAATTCAACAGCAGATAAACCAATTGGATTAGGCCGAAAAGTTGAGCGACTTGCGAAGACACCCATTTTTTCATTACCACCAAGTCTTGGCGGACGAACTGTTGGTTGCCAGCCTTGAGCCATTGTTTGGTTGAACACAAAGAGTAGCCATAAATGCGAAAATTGCTCTAAGCCTCGTACGCACTCGGCTTGATTGAATGGGGGCAGTAGATGTAGTTCACCGGTGCCCAGTGAGACTAAGTTCGGTTGTCTTGGTACGCCAAATTTCTCTTTATAAGGCGAACGGATGATACCAATGGGTTGTATGTTCATCATAGGATAAAAAAATGAAATAGCGAGAACGCTATTTCATTATTAAATTATTATTCATTCAATATTTGGTTACGTCTAAAAGGTGATTACCACCCTTTGACAGCACCGCCATTAAACACTTCATTGGCCTTTGTAGCAACGGCGTCGGTTTGGTAAGCTTTAACAAAATTGATGACATTAGGATCGGTTTTGTTATTTTCTCTTGCCACAATGATGTTGACGTATGGTGAGTCTTTATCTTCAACAAAAATACCATCTTCGCTTGGTGTTAAACCAACTTGACCGGCAAAAGCATTATTGATAATTGCAAGGTCAACTTGAGCGTCATCTAATGAACGAGGTAACATTGGTACTTCAATTTCAATAAGGTTAAGGTTGTAAGGATTATCAGTAACATCAATCACGGTTGGTAATAATCCTTTCGCTGGATCAACCGTAATTAATCCTTGTGCTTGCAATAGTAATAATGCTCGACCCAAGTTTGTTGGATCATTAGGAATGGCAATAGTTGAATTTTCTTTAATCAGGTATTTATCGCCACGTGGTGAAGTTACAACCACGCCCTTGTCATCGGTTGCTTCATCGGTTAATGGTTGTAGTTTATGACTATAAGCGGCAATTGGATAGACAAATGAGTTACCCACGATAGCGAGCGAATAACCGCGCTCAGTAATTTGCTGATCGAGATAAGGTTTATGTTGAAAAGCATTGGCATCAATTAGGCCATCATTTAATGCTTGATTTGGCGTAACATAGTCATTAAATGTTACTAGTTCAACATCTAAATTATATAAGTCTTTTGCTTGTTGTTTTGCCACTTCGGCAATCTCTTGCTCAGGACCTGAGATGACGCCGACTTTAATCGATGGTGCTGATGGCTCAGCAGCCATATCCGTTGATTTACTATTATCGCAAGCTGTTAGGAAGAAAGCGCTCGCGAGGGTTGTTGTGAGAAGCAAATTTTTGAATTTCATTGTTCTTTCTCCTTAAGTGAGAGTTAGTGATGTGTAACGCGTTTTACCAGTTTGTTACCAATAAACTGTATGATAAATACAATCGCAATGAGTATTACAAGCACGGTATTCATAATCGCTAATTTATAGCCGTTATAACCATATTGAATAGCGAGCTGCCCAAGTCCACCGGCACCCACCGCACCCGCCATAGCAATATAGCCTGTTAGCGTAATTAATGTGATAGTCATACTATTAATAAGTACCGGTAGCGATTCAGGTAAGAGCACCTTGCGAATAATTTGTAGCGGCGTTGCGCCCATAGAACGAGCCGCTTCAATGAGTCCTTTGGGAATATCCAATAACGCATTTTCAACCATTCGCGCAATTAATGGTGCAACAGCAATACTCAACGGTACAATCGCGGCTTGTTTACCTAAAAATGTTTTAACGCCTGTAAAGATATCCATCGTGATATAAGTAAATGGAATAATCCAGACAATTAAAATAATAAACGGAATCGAGCGAAAGATATTCGTCATGATTGATAAGATCACATTGACGATTTTACAGTCTAAAATCTGTCCCTGACGGGTGGTATAAAGGGCAATACCTAATGGTAAACCAATGACCAAACCAAAAAAGCCCGATAAAATGACCATATAAATCGTATCGTCAGTTGCTTGAGCTAATTTAAATAACATACTTTGGTTAAAACCATTAAATGTCGAGCAAAACTCGACAAAGCTTTGCCAAAAATCAAATTGTGATAAAAAGCGAAAGAGAGTTTCAAACGGCTTAAAACTAGGTAAAAAATTAAACATAACCAAGAACCTCTACTTTCGTATTATTATTTTGTAAAAATTGAATGGCATTTTTGGTGTTGAGCTGACTGCCTATCATTTCTGTTAACATAATGCCGAATTTCACACCACCAGCATAATCCATTTGTGCGCTGATAATATTATTATCAATATTAAACTCTTTAGCCGCTTGTGATAAGAGTGGTGAGTCGGTTGAAACACCAGAAAATGTGAGTCGAAGTAATGGATGTAATCCTTCTTCGGGCACTATTGACAGTTTTTGTAAATAGTCTTGCGGAATCGTTAGATGCAGTGTTGATTGAATAAACTGCCTTGCAATATCGGTTTTCGCGTTAGAGAACATTTCACCAATCGGTGCTTGCTCAATTAATTCACCATCGCTGATAACGGCCACTTGATCACAGATTTGTTTAACCACATCCATTTCATGGGTGATTAATAAAATCGTTAAGCCCAATTTTTGATTAATACTTTTAAGTAAATCAAGAATAGAGCGCGTCGTTTCAGGATCGAGTGCACTGGTTGCTTCGTCACATAATAATACTTTCGGGTCGTTTGCTAATGCTCTGGCGATCGCAACGCGTTGTTTTTGCCCACCAGATAAGTTAGCGGGGTACACATTAGCTTTTTCGGTTAAACCAACAAGTTCTAAAAGTTGATTCACTTTAGTTTTAATCGCTGCTTTTGGGGTTCGGTCTAATTCTAACGGCAAAGCAATATTGTCAAATACTGTTCGCGACGAAAGTAAATTAAAGTGTTGAAAAATCATGCTGATCTTTCGACGAATATGGATTAATTGTCTGTTTGATAATTGTGTGAGATCTTGGTTATCAACGAACACGCTGCCGCTAGTTGGCTTCTCTAATAAGTTAACACAGCGAATTAACGTACTTTTACCCGCACCAGATTTACCAATCACACCATATATTTGCCCCGCTGGAACATTAATATTAATATTTTTTAACGCGACAATGGATTTTTTGTTGTGGATAAATGTTTTAGAAATATTTTCAAGTCTTATCATAAAGGAATTCAAGCAAAAAAATGATTGAGAAATGTTAAGACGTCTAGACATCTAAGTCAATAGATATTATGCTACGTGCCAAATAAATACTGAAATTGAGTAACAAATGAAACCGGCTATTTTCCTTGATCGCGATGGCACAATTAACATAGATTATAACTATGTGCATAAAATTGATGATTTCCATTTTATTGATGGCGTTATCGATGCCATGCTTGAGTTAAAAAAAATGGGCTATCTTTTAGTTATCACGACCAATCAGTCGGGTATTGCGCGCGGCATCTTTTCACAACAACAGTTTGATACATTAACTGAATGGATGGATTGGTCTTTACTTGATCGTGGTGTTGAGCTTGATGGCGTCTATTATTGTCCTCATGATCCGCATCATAGTGATTGTGCGTGTCGTAAACCAAAATCAGGCATGATTTTAATGGCTAAAGAAGAGCTCGATATTGATATTGCTAACTCATACATGGTGGGTGATAGAGTTTCTGATCTATTATCAGGTAAAAACGCGGGTGTTAAGAAAACGGTACTTGTAAAGACCGGAGATGCTTTAACACCAGAGGCTCAGGCTCAGGCAGACTGGATAATTGACAGCTTAGCAGACTTGCCAAATATGATAAAAAATGAGCAGTTAAAAAAATAAATGCAAAATGTGCTTGAAGAAAAAAATAAGATGTCTATAATGCGCATCCACTGACGTAACGCAAGACCTTCTGAGAAGGCGGTTATATTGGTGAGACGGTCAAAAC